>JAPLEZ010000103.1 GCA_026390935.1 Bacteroidota bacterium | reverse complement strand
TTAAAGAGGATAGCTCCAAAATAAAATCCGGAAATGCTCCTGAAAATATGAGCGTCATAAGAAACTGCGCCATCAATCTACTAGCTAAGGCCAACATAGGTGGAATATCTAAAACCATTTGATTTATCGGAAATGACATAAAGCAATTAATCAACCTTGTGATCAAAGAATGAATCAGTCCTGCTTTTTCAAAGGGAGAAGCCCATTCCCTAAAAACCTTTCTTAAATAATATGAGTGTGGATGAGAGTGCACTTCTCACGCTCCGATAAGTTTTCAACTTATCGGAATCTTTTCTTGAAGCTTTTAGCTTCTTCAGATTCAAAAACATTTGATAAAAAAAAAGAGGCTGAAAGCCTCAAGAAAAAATTCCGTGAAGTTACGCTATCGCTAAACTTCACGGAGCATACCCGGAAAACCCAGAATGACTAATAATGATACTCCTGAATTTCTTTTCGCAAAGCATCAATTTTCGTTAGCAAAATGTTTTTGCCTTCACAATTGATTACTTTTTCATTTTTCAATGTCATTAAAACTCTGATCACTTGTTCACTATTGGTTCCAGCTAAATTGGCAATGTCAGTTCTCGACAAAACCAAATTCAGTCCTTCACTATTTTGACCAAAGCGATCATATATACTCAATAAGGAATCCACGACTTTTTCTCTCACTGTCATTTGCGCGAATTTTTTTACGCGTTCTTCTGTCTTGTCTAATTCCTCAGCATAAAACACCATGAGATCATAGGTCAAAGCACTATTTACCTGTAACTCATTCGTGAAAAACTTATTTGGAAAATAACACAAAGTTGTTGGTTCCAATGCGGTTGCAGCAATAGGATAGACCTTGCGATTAGAGTAGCCACGAATACCAATAATATCACCGTCACCTGTTAAACGCAAAATTTGTTCTTTACCGTTGTATCCCGATTTTGTGATTTTTGCTTTTCCCGAATAAACGAAATACATGCCGTGAATGGGCGCTCCTTCAATAATAAATGATTGCGATTTTTTGCACTCAATCACCATTCTGTTGGCAATAGCTGTTTCGTATTGATTTGCAGCATAATTCTTTTTCATCAAGCAAGAATGATTCTCACAGGTAACACAATTTCCAACTTCTTCTTTTTTCATAACTAAAAATTTAATTCCTTATTCCTTTTGCTTCAACTGGTGTATTGATATTGTTAAAAAACTGTTGCCAGCTTTTATTGATTTCTATAGTGTTTGCAGAGATTAGATTTAAAATAGTCATCATGCTGTGACTGCGCAATTCATGATCTTTATAAGCAACAAAAATTTTCTCCAAAGCTTCGTTGGAATATATTCCGCAAAGTGGTTCGGCAAAATATTCATTTTTAAAAACCGTAGCTGGTGCCGAATAATTGGCAATTAAATTTTCTAGAACCTCCACTTGCATTTCTACCATATCGCAGGCCAAAATAAAAATATCTTTCCCCGGAAACATGTGATGCGCACTCAGCAAACCCAATAATGGTCCGCCCACTTCAAACTCATCATCAATTACCAATTCGGAAATAGAAAATATATGCTCGTATTCTTCCACCTGATCATTATTCACTGAAACTACTGCAGGAATATTCAATGCCAATAATTTTTCACGCGCAATTTGGGCCCAGGTTAATTCACCTTTTTTCAGCATCCCTTTGTCGCTGCCCATACGCGTGCTTTGTCCGCCGCACAACACCAATCCCACTATATTATTTTTATTGATCATGTCTTGCTCCTTCAGCTACTTTAAATATGTGTAATACAGCAGGAAATAATGCATCCATTGTTTCTGCTGCGCCTTTGGTTGAACCAGGTAAAGTGATGATTAAAGATGTTCCAATAAATCCGGCAACACCTCTTGATAGCATTGCATAAGGCGTACGATCCTGACCGTATGATCTGGCGGCTTCCATAATCCCCGGAACCTCCCGTTCTATCAATGGTTTTATAGCTTCAGGTGTAACGTCGCGTGGCGACAAACCTGTTCCACCACAAAACAAAATCAAGTCGAAATTTGCTGCACACAACTGTTTTACCTTAGCTTGAATTTCTGTTGTTTCATCAGGAATGATTTCATAAGTCACTCCATTGATTTTGTTTTTTTGCAATCTTTCGATTACAGCTTTTCCAGCGAAATCCTGCTTGCTGCCTGATGAAATACTATCGGAACAAACAATGACCGCCGTTTTTAAAGTCTTCATTGGTCGATCGGCGAAATCCGATTTTCCTCCTTTTTTATTTTGCAGTTTGATGTTGTTGATTTCAACACCTTTGTCGATAGGCTTGAGCATATCATACATTGTAAGCGCTACAATTGATGCACCGTGCATGGCTTCTACTTCAACACCTGTTTTGTAAATAGTATGCACCTCAACACTAATATTGATGTTCAATCCCTCAACACTGTATTGAATATTTGCATACTCAATTGGCAGTGGATGACAGTCGGGAATTAAATCACTGGTCTTTTTTATTCCCAGCAATCCCGCAGCGCGTGAAAATTCAAAAACATCACCTTTCGGCACTTTTTTGTTTTGCACCGCGTCAATGGTTTCTTGTTTAGAAACCTTTACTGTTGCGGTAGCAATGGCTTTTCGTAAACTACTTATTTTAAATGTAATATCGTTCATATTGTATTTTCTTTCCACTGGTGTGTGTTATCGGTAAAAATTTCTTTTCCCCACACCGGCAATTCATTTTTAATTCTTTCCACTACCTCGTTGCAAGCATCGGTAGCGGCGCGTCTTCGCTCTGAAGAAGTAAATACAAATAAACAAATTTCTCCTGCTTTGATGCTACCCAAACTGTGATAGATATGCATACAGGTAAGTGGATATTTTGCGAAAATTTCCTCGCGAATTTCCGTCATTTTTTCCAGAGCCATGTCGACATAGGTAGTATATTCAATAGCTTTCACCTCCTGACCGTTAATGCTATCGTTGCGCACCTGACCGAGAAAAATGCTGTGCGCTCCTATATTTTTTTTAGTGCTGTGCTTGGCGATATCATCGGCAATAAACGAAGCCGCTATCGGACCCTCCACAAAAATATTTTTTACTTTCTTTTTTTCCATAATAACTATCCTCCTGAAAATGGAGGCAACAAAGCAATGTTAGCAGACACATCAATTGCTGTATCTGTTGTGATTAATTTTTTATTTACCGCCATCGCAAATTTTACTTTAGACAATTCCGGAAAAAGCTGCAGCAAATATTCTTTCAATAAATTGGTAGATGCAATGTGCTGCATCGTAAAATTTACCGAACCGATAATTTCAGCAACTTTCCCAAAAGCCATTATTTGTATGGTTGCGTTCATATTAACTGCACTTTAACGAGTTCACCTTCTTCAAAAATTTCTTTTTCTTCTTCCAATTCTACAATGCAATTGGCAACAGAAAAAGAATTTAATTTATACGATTCTTGTCCGAACAACGGCATCACACCCTTACCTTCCACTCTTCCTTTTAAAAAATGTGTCAATCCTTTTTTCTTGTTGTATGCTTTAATCAACGGCAATTTAAAAGTCAAAACATTTTGTTTTTCACCTTGCATTAATTTGATGCAAGGCAATACATATTTATAAAAACAAGTGAGCACCGCTGCAGGATTTCCGGGCAAAGCGAAAACAGGAAGACTTCCCTTTTTACCGAAATACAAAGGCTTCCCTGGCTTTTGTTTTATTTTATGAAAGAGCTCTTCTACTCCACATTCAGTCAATGCTTCATTCACATAATCGTAATCACCTACAGAAATTCCACCGGTCAATAGCAACAAATCGCTTTGTGATAGCGCTTGCTGTATAATTTTTTTAGTAGCTTCTTTATCATCATCCACCCAAAATATTTTCACTGCAGAAATGTTATTTTGTTGCAATAAAGCTGACAAGCTATGTGAATTACTATCGTAAACTTTACCACCTGTTAAAGGATTTCCAGGCTGTGTTAATTCTTTTCCAGTGATGACAACACTTACTTTAGGAGCTGAATAAACAGCGACTTCTGTTATTCCTAAATTGGCTAAATACCCAATCGCTCCGGGCGTTAAACAGGTGCCCGCCGCCATTGCTTCATCACCTTTTTTTGTTTCGGAACCTTGGGGACGAACATTAATACCTTGATGCAAAGCGTCATCTAAAATCAGAATTCCCTGATCCGTTAATTTCACCTTCTCCTGCATTACCACAGTATCGGCGCCAGGAGGAAGAGGTGCTCCCGTGAAAATTCTGCATGCGCTTCCTGCTGGTAAAATATTCTCGCCGCTATCGCCTGCAGCAACAATTCCGCTTATACTTAATTCCTTTCCTCCTTTCCAATCCGCAAAAGAAAAAGCATATCCATCCATGGCTGATTGATTAAAGGGAGGAGTATTTATAGGCGACGAAAGGTTTTCAGCAAGAACAAAACCCAAAGCAGATTTCAAAGCAATGCATTGCATCGGCAAAGCTACCGTGTGTTGTTGAATTATTTTTCGCGCTGTTTCTACACTAATCATCTATCCTCCTATGTTAATCATGCTTCTGTTTTCCATGGCAGAAGCATCTATAGTTTTGAAATCTTTTGTAATCTGTCCGCCACGTTCCGCAGCTTTGCTCTTTATGTTTTGTAAAATCAAAGGCTGAATGTTTTCACCGCGACGCAATGCCGACAATAAATCATTTTCTCCTTTGGAGAACAAACAGTTTTTCATTTTCCCGTCAGCGGTTAAACGCATGCGATTACAATCGCCACAAAATGGGGAAGTCATGGTGCTGATCACCGCGAAAGTTCCTTCGTGACCAACGACTTTGTATTTTTTAGCTGTATCATGATTGTTGCGCACCAGCGGAACCATATCGTATTCATCGCCCACCATTTTCAAAATCTCTTTCCAACCAATCACTTTTTCATCTTTCCATTGATTGCCGCTAAAGGGCATAAACTCAATGAAACGAATGTGCAATGGAAGATTTTTGGTGAGCGCTACAAAATCTAAAATCTCATCATCGTTAATGCCCTTCATGGCCACTACATTCACCTTCACGCTGAATCCCAACTCCACCGCTTTCAATAAATTATCATATACAATTTGGAACTGATCCCTTCGGGTGATTTCTTTAAAGCGCTCAGCTTTTAAAGTATCTAAACTGATGTTCAATGATCGCAGACCAGCTTTTTTAAACACGTCGAAAAAATCGTGCAAGCGCACTGCGTTGGTAGTGATTGTTAATTCAACCGGATATTTGGATAAGCGCTCAATAATTTCGGCTGCGTCTTTTCGCACAAGAGGCTCACCACCGGTAAGTCGAATTTTGGTAACTCCTTCTTTTACAAATGTTGCAGCAATTTGGTCGATTTCATCCACCTGCATCAATGAGGCCGGTGCTGTATAAGGTAATTCTTCATTAGGCATGCAGTAGAAACATCGCAAGTTACAGTTGTTTGTGAGAGAAACTCGCAAATAATTGTGAACTCTATGATGGTTGTCTATCAGCATTCGGGTACTTTTTTTATTTTAAATTTAAGCTTCATTTTCAACTAATTTGCACTCCCAGACTTGATTTTGCTATTTCGTTGAAATCTTTTTTTGCTGTTTCACATAAAGAACAGCAGTAGCCCGACGGTAAATCGTGAAATTGAGTTCCGGCAACAATGCCGTTATCAACATCTCCAAATGCTGGATCGTATACCGTGAAACAATTCGGACATTGATATACATGAGATGCAATTGACTCTTCAACTTCCTTCTCTTTCTTTGGAGCAAATACCACTTCATCGGCACTTTTAGTTTTAAATTGATAAAATTCCTTCGCTGCGTTTTTTAATTCCTTAGGAAGAAAATATTTCAAAATGTTTTTACGAAAAACATAACCCGTTCTTTCGTTCGGATTAAAATCCTGAGCGCACAAAATATCATACACAAAGAAAAACTCTCGCTCACCAAACGTTAGCAAAGCCCTTCTTTTTATCAGAATGCTTGAAAATATTTCGCTCTTTGTTCGTGTTTTAATTCCAAAGCAAATGGCAAAAGTTCTAATGTCATCTTTGCTAAAATGCTTTACAATGTATTGCTTAAGATTTAAGGCCGACTTGCTAAAATCCTCTACTTGAAAATTTAACTCATTGGCAGCGTGACGAACATTGATTAAATATTTAGCTAAAATCACATCCCACAAATATCTGACTTTGTCTTCAATGCCTTTTACCATCAGCGATTTCCAAGGCGTGGAGCACAACTGACCCACCTTCGTTTGCAAACACAAATCGCAAATTTCCAATAGAAAATCCACATCAAAAAGTTCATCCCGACGGTAAATTCCTAACCAGAAAAAGTTGCTGTTGTAACGATTGAATCCTTCATAATACGGCAATCTGAAATCCATTGGCTGAACCAAAGTTTCCGACGGCTTTGTATTGTAATGCCCCGTTTCCAGCATCATTTTAAAAAGCAAATCACCATTGGCTTCTTCGTTGCGAATAAACAAAGAAGGGTTATTAAAAATGATCTCTTCTATTTTTTTGGACACCGCAACTACATCGTTGGTATACACCGTTTCTTTCCATTCATAAATGGAATTTGTTTTTGGAAAACGAACGAATACGTGCCAAAAATGAGTGCTGGATGAAGCCACCCAGTTGATGTTTCCAGTGTATAGCGGAGTAAAACTCTGATTGCTATCAGAGATATTAATTTTCAACTTAGGCGTGTAATCCACCAAATCGAAAATATCTTTATAGATACCTTCACTCAACCACGTTTTATTGATGAAAGCTTCCACTGCCGGATAGGAACTTACGATGTTGGGGAGGTTCACTACATTTTCTTCAAATGGCAGATTTAAATCGTATAAAGTCTCCCGCAAATCGAAATAATTTTCGGTCCCGGTTTCCAATATCAATTGCTGACGCAAGCCGAAACTCACTTGAGTAATTGCTGCTTTTTTCGCTGCGAGCAAAATTCTTTTAAGCGCTCCCGGAGAAATAATTCCTCCGATGAAATTTACTTTTATAAATCCTCTTTTTACCATGTTTTTAAACCGCTACAGGAACCGTTATTTCTTCCATCACTTTATCAAATATACCTTGCACCTCTGGCTTACAGCTTCCACAGCCCATTCCAGCTCCTGCCAACTGACACAATTTTTTAAAATCATGACAACCTTCTTTGATTTTATTTTCCAAATTTCCTTCACCCACACTTCCACAACTGCACACCAATTTACCAATTACAGGTTCGGCTTTTTTTCCTGAACGCAATAAACTCAAGCGTTTTTCCGACAACTCCATTTTGTTTTGGATGAGTTCACGGAATTCTAAAAACTCCGACTTATCGCCAATCAAAATTGCGCCAATCAATCTGTCGTTGTGAATGATACATTTTTTATAATAACGTTTCGATTTATCAATAAACACCACCTCTTCATAGGCGGGATCATCGGGACATTCCACCTCACCCAACGAACACAAATCGGTGCCATGCATTTTCAAAATATTCATAAGCAATGATCCGCTGTAATATTTAGAAATATCGCCACTTAAATATCGTGCAACTATTTCTGCTTGTTGTTCGGCTGCGGCAGTGATGCCATACAAAAACCCTTTAAATTCAGCTATTTCACCAATAGCGAAAATATTAGGATCTGAAGTCTGCAGATATTCATCCACCACCACTCCACGTTTCACATCCATGCCGCAAGCTCTCGCAACTTCAACATTAGGAACAGTACCAATAGCAATTACAATAGCCTGGCAGGGGATAGTCAAACCACTCTTTAAATCGATACCTTCAACTGTTTCTTTTCCTAAAAATCTACTTATCTCATCATTGAAATAAAAATCAATTCCTTTGTCGCGTAATTCTTCGTACAACAACTGACTGCCTAGGGCATCCAGCTGGCGGTCCATCAAACGTGAAATACGTTGAATCACCGTAACCTCAACATGCACTTCACGCAGTGAAGCGGCTAATTCAATACCCAACAATCCACCACCCACTATCACCACTTTTCCGTTCGCGGGATTTATATGATTTTTAAAATTATCGGCATCCACTCTGCTGCGCATCGTAAAAATTCCTTTCATTGGAGGAATGTCTTTCAATAAGGCAGCGCGACTTCCGGTAGCCATCAGCAACACATCATAATGATGAATTGCACCTTTGCTATCTGTTACCGTTTTCATTTGACGGTTGATGCTTTCAACACCAACGCCTCTGTGTAAAGTAATGTTTTGTGCTTTTTCTTCAGCATCATTCATTTTCACCAACTGCTCCCATTTTTGAACACCGCTGATGTAATCAGGCAACATCACGCGATTGTAAAAAGGGAAATTCTCCTTGCTGAAAACAACTATTTCATCTTCTTTATTTAATTCTCTGTACGATTTCACAAATCCGTATGATCCTGCACCAGCGCCAATTACAATAACTTTTTGTTTGTGTTTTTTATAAACTACAACTTGCGCTGCAGAGAATTTAAAATCGGGTTCTTTGGATCGTGAATCCACTAAATTATTGGTGAGATTATTGGCGCGATTCAAATCGCTGTTCAACACTTTTCCCCAATGCATTGGCAAAAACACCACTCCTTTTTTTATATCGGAAGTCAATTTTGCTTTTACCCTAACATTGCCTCTCGCAGTAAAAACTTCCACCAAAGTATTTTCCTCAATCCCTCTAAGCGCAGCGTCTTCAGGGTTAATTTCAACATAAGATTCAGAAATATGTTGTTTGAGTTTATTTACTTTTCCGGTCTTGCTCATCGTGTGCCATTGATCGCGGATGCGACCGGTAGTCAGCACCAAAGGAAAATCTCCACTCAATTTTTCCGATTCATTTGCATCAGGAAAACTATGGATCATCGCTCTTTTTGATGCAGTAAAAAACTGATGATCGGTAAATAAACGAGGCGTTCCAAAGCCTTTTGATCCTTTAGGATAAGGCCATTGCACACTTCTTTTTTCTTTCAGAATATCATAACTCAATCCCGAAATATCAATATTGGTTCCAGCAGTTGACGCGCAATGTTCATCATAAATTTCTGATGCACTTTGGAAATCGAAACCAGCAAAATTCATTTTTTTTGCGAAGCGACAAATGATTTCTGAATCAGGCAATGCTTCTCCAGGAGCATCGGTCATTTTTGCTAAATGTCCAATCCTGCGTTCAGCATTCGTCATTGTTCCTTCCTTCTCTGTCCAAGCAGCAGCGGGCAAAACAACGTCGGCATATTTTAAAGTCTCCAGTTTATTAGTGATGTCTTGCACTACCACGAACTTCGCTTTTTTCAATCCTTCTTCAGCTATGCGCACATCTGGAATACTGATCAAAGGATTCGTGCAAATGATCCAAATGGCTTTTAATTTTCCATCGTTCAAAGCCTGAAACATTTCTGTTGCAGTTAATCCCGGTTTTTCCGGAACACTTGGAACACCCCAAAACGCAGCCACTTCAGCGCGATGCGCAGGATCTAATAAATTACGATGAGCAGATAACAAATTAGCCATTCCACCTACTTCACGTCCACCCATTGCGTTGGGCTGACCGGTTAATGAAAACGGTCCGGAACCAGGTTTACCGATATGTCCGGTAATTAAATTCAGATTAATTAAACTCAAATTTTTATTTACGCCGATTACGCTTTGGTTCAAGCCCATCGTCCACATGGTGATAAATCCTTTGGCATCTCCAATATAGGAAGCTGCTAAACGGATATTTTGGGCAGGTACTCCGCAAATTTTTGCAGCTTCATCAATGCTGCGCTCCATCACCGCTGCCTTGTATTTATCAAATCCTTCGGCGTGATCAACTATGAAATTCTCATCAATTTTTCCCGCCTCAATCAAACATCTTCCAATGGCATGATGCAAAGTAACATCCGTTCCGGGATTCACTTGCAAGTGCACATCAGCATAAGCACAAGTTTGCGTTTTTCGCGGATCACTTACTATAATTTTTAAGTTCGGATTTTTCTCACGAGCCATCTCCACTCTTCTCCAAATGATAGGATGACACCAAGCAGGATTTGCTCCGGCAACAAAAATACAATCTGCAAGTTCCAAATCGTCGTAAGTGACAGGAACACTATCTTCCCCCAATGACAATTTGTATCCAACTACCGCACTGCTCATACACAATCTTGAATTTGTATCAAGATTATTACTTCCTATATATCCTTTTATGATTTTGTTGATCACATAATATTCTTCCGTCAAACACTGTCCTGATGCGTAAAATGCCACCGAATCGGGACCATATTTATCGATCATCGTTTTAAACACAGCAGCTGTTCGCTCCAAAGCCTGATCCCACGAAACACTTTGACGGGGGAGAGCTTTACTGTAACGCATTTCGGGATATAGCAACCTATCAGTGGCATCCATTACGGTGTAATGAAGATTCATCCCTTTCGAACAAAGCATACCTTTGTTGACGGGATGATCTTTATCGCCTTCAATAGAAATTTTTCCTTGTCGGTCTTTATGCACAACAATTCCACATCCCACGCCACAATAACAACACGTTGTTTTAAAAGATTCGCTCATACTTTTTTACTTCACATCAATGAATATTTTACCATCTTCTATTTTCACCGGATAGGTTTTCAGCTGATAATCATCGCCACTCATGCACGCTCCCGATTTAAGTGAAAAAGTTTTTTTATGAAAAGGACAAGCAACTTTAGGTTCGTCTTCCTGACTTCCTATCATCCCTCTGCTTATCGCCATTTGCTGACGATGCGGACACATGTTTTGTGTTGCATACCATTCTCCTCTGCGTGTAAAATTAAACAAGGCAATTTGATCATCACCATGCTTCACGCACACACCGCCGTTTTCAGGAACATCACTCGCCTCACAGGCATAAAACCAATTCACTTTTGTAGATTTTAATTCAGACATATTTCACTCTTTTCGTTAAGTTGTTTTCCCTAAAAACTGCGTTTTCGCAGTTTACGACTCAAAGTTTAGCAGTTTCTAACTTGTAAATCGTCATTTGCATAATTTAAATTTAGAAATATTTAAACACAAAACCAAAAAATATAATAAATAAAGTTTAGATCTGTCTAAATATATAATTCGAAATACACAATACCCAACAAAAACAATACTCACAGAATGTATATTGCAAAAACAAAAAAGCCCATCAACAAAGTTGGTGGGCATTTTTTATGGATAGAAATTAAGAAAAGTGTTTCTTCTACTTCCAGTCGACTACTTTTTTCTGATCGCGCATCGACTCAAATTTAATAGTAGGATCTTTTTCGGTTGGAACATTTACAAAATGACTGAAGCGTTTTTGTAATTCAGGACTATCCACCACTTCTTTCCACTCACATTTGTAAGCATCAACCAACAACTGCATTTCTTTTTCTAATTCATCAGCAATTCCCAAACTGTCATTAATTACTACGTTTTTCAAATAATCAATTCCACCTTCCATCTTATTCAACCAAGTAGCGGTACGAGTCAATGGATCTGCGGTTTTGATGTAAAACATCAAGAAGCGATCGAGATATTTAATTAAAGTCGCACTGTCTAAATCAGTAGCAATCAAATGAGCGTGCTGTGGTTTTGATCCACCATTTCCGCACACATATAAATTCCATCCTTTTTCAGTGGCGATGATTCCAAAATCTTTTGACTGCGCTTCTGCGCACTCGCGAATACAACCCGAAACAGCAGATTTCAATTTATGCGGTGAACGCAAACCACGGTATCTTTCTTCAATCTCAATAGCAAAGCTCACACTGTCGTGTAATCCAAAACGACACCAAGTAGAACCCACACAGCTTTTCACTGTACGCAAAGCTTTTCCATAAGCGTGACCGCTTTCAAATCCGGCATCAACCAATAATTTCCAGATGGCAGGCAAATCACCAACATGAGCACCAAACAAATCGATGCGTTGTCCGCCGGTTATTTTTGTGTACAAATTATATTGCTTTGCAATTTGTCCGAGTACAATTAATTTATCGGGAGTAATTTCACCACCTGGTATGCGTGGCACCACAGAATAGGTTCCTCCTTTTTGAATGTTGGCTAAGTATCTGTCATTAGAATCTTGCGCAGTATCATTCCCTTTTTTCAGAATCATATCGTTCCACAAACTAGCAATGATAGAAGCCACAACAGGTTTACAAACTTCGCAGCCATCGCCTTTTCCGTGTGCAGTCAATACTTCATCATAAGAATGTAACTTACCTATTTTTGTTAAGTCGTAGAGTTCTTGTCGACTATAAGCGAAATGCTCACACACTACATTGCGAACCAATTTTCCGTTGGCTTTCATGGTATGCACCATTAAATCTTTCACCATTGGAACGCAACCTCCACAGCCAGTTCCCGCCTTTGTGCATGATTTTATTTTATCAACGGTTTCAGCACCATCCATCACCGCTTGGCAGATATCTCCCTTAGAAATACTTTCGCAACTGCAAATCATTGCATCATCAGGTAAACCTGTAACTCCCGCACCACCGTCGCTTTCACCACCACGCGATCCTAAAATCAAATCTTCGGGATTGGCTGGAAGCACAATTTTATTTTTGCACGTTTGCAGCAACATATTGTATTGCTCGGCATCACCAATTAAAATTCCACCCAGCAATTCTTTTCCGTCTTTGGAAATATTAACTCGTTTGTAAATGCCTTTGTTGGTGTCTTCATAAACAATCACTCTTGCTTCATTTGCAGGAACAAATGGATCACCAAAACTTGCCACATCCACACCAATCAACTTGAGTTTGGTACTCATATCAAAACCAAGGAACTCTTTTTTGCCACCGGTTAAATTTGCAGCAACCACCTCTGCCATTTCATATCCCGGGGCAATGAGTCCGTATATCATTCCTTTGTACAAAGCACATTCTCCAATCGCAAAAACAAAAGGATCGTTAGTTTGCATTTGTTCGTTAACCACAATTCCACCACGCTGACCAACTTCCAATCCGCACAATTTTGCTACTTCATCACGTGGTTTAATCCCAGCAGAAATAACCAGCATATCTACGTCAATACTGGTATCGTTAGCGAATTTCATTTTAGTAATCGCCTTATCACCAGCAATCTCTAAAGTATTGGTATTGGTTAATATAGTTAAGCCTAAGGCTTCTAGTTTACCTTGCAATAATTTTGATCCTGCTTCATCAATTTGTCGCGGCATCAATCGCGGCGCAAATTCAATCACATGCGTATCTGTAATTCCTAAATCCAACATTGCTTTAGCTGCTTCCAATCCCAGCAATCCTCCACCAATCACCGCTCCCTTTCTGGCTTTTGGCGCATAAGCTCTTATCATTTCCAAGTCTTCGATGGTTCTGTAAACAAAAACTCCGTCTTTTTCTACACCCGGAATAGAGGGAACAAAAGCAGCGGAACCAGTTGCCAATACTATATAATCATATGATTCGGTAATACCTCTGTAAGAATGAATTGTTTTTTTTGTGCGGTCAATTTGCTGTACCGGATCCCCTAAATGCAATTTGATTCCATTGTTCAAATACCAATCAACACCAGCCATAGAAAGGTCTTCAGCTGTTTTTCCATCAAAAAAAGCACTGAGATGAACTCTATCGTAAGCCGGGCGGATCTCCTCCCCAAACACAACTACTTCAAATTGATCCGCTTTAGCTTTCGACATAAGTTTTTCGCAAAACTTATAACCAACCATTCCATTTCCAATAACAACTATCTTGATTTTTTTCATAATAAAATACAACTACGCATTTGTTTTAAAATTCTTTACGATCGGACTTTTCAAACATCAATTCAAAAAAATAACGATCAATAATCCGTTTACCATTTCTCTTTGAATCATAGGGGTTAATTTAAAAATGTTAGAATTCCATATAATCAAATTTAGAAATATTTAAATAAGGATCAAATATTTTTGAATAAATTATTTTTGCTAGTCTAAACTTTAAGTTTAAATACTTAAAATAAATATTTCGAATAATATTGGAACAATAATTGCATTTAATTTTACGTCCCTTTTTCGTACATTTAATTTTAAATCGCAGCTATGAAATTTCTTATTCTATTGAGCAGTATCTTCTTGCTTTCATTTACAAGTGACGACAGCGTTGTTGTAAAAAATGATGGGTTTTACGTTGGTAAAGTGCGAGTAAATGGCATTGATGTTTTTCAACTCATCAGCTTTCAGGCCGATGGCAACGCATGCACCTACCAACAATTAAATATCGACATCAAAAAGGCGTACGCCGATTTAAAAAATAAAAACGAAGCCGACTTTGCAGGACCATACATTATTCATGCTGGTAACATCGTGTACCGCTCCAACAATTCCATCAACAAAAAAGAACAACCTGAGATCAATCAATTTTTTACCTATCAGGGAAAAATGAACGACAAAGGACAACTCGTTTTGTGGGTCACAGCAACCGACGGAGCAAAAACAGAATGCACTTTCGATTACTACAGCTTTCCGAAATAAATTATGACAAAGAAGTTTTTTTATACCATTCTATTTTCATTGGTGCTTTCAAACACACTAATGAGCCAATCAAAAATAAACTGGATCTCTTTTGAGCAAATGGAGAACTTGCAAAAAAAAGAAAAACGACCAGTACTCATTGATGTTTACACCGACTGGTGCGGATATTGCAAACTACTCGACAAAACCACGTATGCCGATCCGAATATCATTTCTTATGTCAACCACAATTTTTACGCAATTAAATTCAACGCCGAAACCCACGATTCTATAATATTTCAAGGAAGAAAATATATCAATCGCGGTCCGGCAACCAGCAAATCCACCCATGAACTAGCCACTACTTTAATGGGACAAAAATTATCTTATCCCACCATTATTTATCTCAACGCTGAAACTCAGCCAACATTGATTATTCCTGGATATCTTGATGTTAACCAAACATTGCCTTATCTTGTTTTTTATGCTGAAAAATTAAATTTAAATGCCAGCATTGACGATTTCGACAAAGATTTTAAAAAGGCTTTTTCTGATGAACACAACGACTCCACGCACATCAACTGGATCAGCATGGAAGAAGCTGTTGCACTTCAAAAAAATAGTCCGAAAAAAATATTTGTTCACCTTAAAAACAGCACTTATGTAAGCGATCGCGTGATGAGCGGATCCGCACTAGAAGACGCTGATGTGATTAAGGAACTCAATAATTTTTACTGTGTTGAAATTGATGTGTTGTCGGGCGATACTATTCATTTTCAAAATAACACCTACATCAATCCTGCTCCCGGAAAAAACATTCACCAAATTGCTTTTGGCTTATTGCAAAATCAAGTAGCTTTTCCTAGTGTTGTCATTATTAATGAACAACAACTGGTCCTTGCCCCCATCAAACAATATCTTACCGGAAAACACCTTGCTGCTTTGCTTAGCTATTTCCATAAAGACATATACAATCAAAAAACTTTCGCCGATTATATTAAAGACGGATTTAAGTAATCATTACCAAACGTGCCCATGTAAATTTCTTCGATACCTATAGTGATCAAGAATAGCATCTGCCAATACTTTATAAGGAGGATGTTTTTTTTCCAACCATATTAACGCTGTTTCATTGTCTCGACAAGTATCTAGTACTGCCGCCCAAACCAACTCTTCTTTTTTCAAGAAATAATCAATGCTGGTTTGAAAATCTTCCAAAAATGCAACAGCAAACATGTATTCAATATCACAGCCCTTTTCTTTCAACTGATCACAGGCACCATAACTGTGGTTGGTCACCACCTTGTGCACATAATATAATTCAGGGCGCTGCGACTCCAACCAATCAGAAGCTTCGCTATCTCCCTGAATTGCTGCTGCAAGAGCCAGAATTTGTTTTGAGGTATACTCTATATTACGCATGACTTACTTTAAACCTTCTACTATAAAATCGGCTGTAGCTTGATTACACGCTACAGGTATATTATATACACTGCACAAGCGCAACAACGCCTTCACATCAGGATCATGTGGCATGGGCTCCATTGGATCCCAAAAGAAAATCAACATATCCAATTGCTGTTCGGCGATCATCGCCCCCAGCTGCTGATCACCGCCCAATGGTCCGCTTTTCAACTTTTTCACCTTTAATCCGGTAGCATCTTCTATCCTTTTCCCTGTGGTTCCGGTGGCTATAAGATCATGTTTTTTAAATTTGTCCAAATGTTTTTTAATCCATTCCACAATTAACGGCTTCATATTATCGTGAGCCACCAACCCTACCTTTTGTATTGAATTCACCATACTTTCAAAATGTTTTGAGTGTATACATGCAAGTAAATTTACTTAAAAAAGCATCTTTTTGTGTAAAAATTAATTTTGATATTAAGATCCTTTTTACCATCTTGTTGTCCCTTTTGCTACTACAAGAGGGCAAACTATTACTATTAACAACTTTATTAACTAACTATGAAAAAAATCAATTACTATTTGGCCTTGTGCCTGCTGTTTTTTATTTCGGTAGGTGCTTATGCTGGTAACACCCGAGTTATCGGTTATTTCCCATCTTATCGCGCTACAACTGATGTTTCTGCTCAGTGTGCGAAAATGACTGACATTATCTTTTCATTTATCAACCCAAAAACAGACGGATCATTAGAAACAGGCAATGCCAACGACGATTTATGGGGCTTCGATTTAAACAAATTCACCATCGTGAAAGATGCGGCTTCTACAAAAGGAACCAATCTTTGGATTGCTTTAGGCGGAGCCGACGCATACGACCAGAGAGCTGCACGCTTAAGTTCAGTATGTAATAATTCTACATACTTAAACACCCTTGCAACTGCCTTAGTTAATTTTGCTACAACTTATGGCTGCTATGGTATTTCTATCGACTGGGAATTTCCAAAAGATGTAACAGCTCAAAATGGTCACTTGGCTTTATTGCAAGCTTTATCTACAAAAATTGCTACCTCTTCAAATAAAAACTTAAAAGTTGCTATTGCAGTTGGTGGAGAAACTTCTGGAACAATAAATCATACTCAATATTTAAGCTCCACTTTATTTTCATCCAATGCTGCATTAGTTAGCGAATGGCATATCATGGCATATGATTTCCCACAATCATACAATGCCAGTCATTCAACAGTGGCCGACTCGAAAACGTCGATGGAAGGTTGGAACGCAAAAGGAGTTCCTTACAGCAAAATGGTTTTAGGCGTTCCTTTTTACGGCGTTGATGCTAACAGAAGTAGCAACAAACCTTCATACAGAGATTTAACTCCAAAAGGAAATACAACTTACACTAGTGACTTGACTAACGGATACTATTATAATGGAATCAATACTCTGAAATCAAAAATTGATTTAGTTGTTACAACAAAACAAGCTATGGGTATTTTGATTTGGGATTTAGGACAAGATTTCGCTCCAAGTGACCAATACTCTTTATTAGGTGGAATTGACACTTATCTTTCTACATTATGTCCAGTACCAAAACCAAATCTTGGTCCCGACAAAGGTGTTTGCGCACCTAACTCAATTACTTTAGACCCTGGTATTCCAGCTGTTTCAGGCCGTGTTTTCACATGGTACCAAGACAATGTGTTGATGAACGCTCAATCAGGCATCACACTTTCCGCATCAGCCGCTGGAACTTATAAAGTTAAAATTGACCAAAGCGGATGCTATAAAGAAGACGAGATCGTTATCGTTGCTGGATCACCTTTTACCACTGCTGGTGCAAATGGATGTTCTGGAACTTCTTTGCAATTATCAGTTACCAATCCTACGGTAGGAAAAACTTACGACTGGTATGATGCGGCAAGTGGTGGAACTAAAAAAGGATCTGGAACCACTTATTCTCAAGTATTTAATGCTACTACTACATTATATGTAGAAGAAAAAGCTGCCGGAGTTGTTAGTTACTCTACGATTCCAGAAGATGCTTCGGTAACACTTCCAACTGCCAATACTTACTGGTGGCTAACTCAGAATGCGGCACAGCGAATTATTGTTTCAAGCGATTTAACTGTGAAATCTCTTCGTCTTATGGTTAACACCCTTACTGGCGCAACTTTTAAAATCAAAGTAACCAACTCAGCCAACAACAGCGTTGTTACTGAAGCAGGACCATTTACAATTGCAGCGCAAGGCAGTGCTCAAAGCTGGCAGCAAACTTACTATGACGCAACAGTTAATTTCCTTCTACCAGTTGGTTCCTACTTCATTTATCCTGAAGTAACTTCAGGTAAAATCGCTCATCTTCCTAATTACACTAATGAAAACACCCAAGCAGGTGTTTACACAGTGAAAAAAGGAATGTATAGAAACTACAACAATTTATACACTTTCCTTGAAGCTGAGGAAAATGACAAAACCAGCTATGTACACTACGGTCCCTTCCTGAAATGGGTAATTGAAACAGGGGCAAATGCTTCTTGCGGAAGAACACCAGCAACAGCTACCGTTGTGACTTGCGGACCTCCAACTGTAACGATTACAGCTCCTACAGCAAACCAGAATTTCGCATTCGATAACACTGCAATTACTTTAACTGCTACTGTTGTCGACGAAACAAGTGTAAGCTCGGTTTCATTTGAAATTTGGGATGGCGCTTCCAAATTAGCTACAATAACTCCTACAGCTAATGGTTCTGTTTACTCAGCTACTTGGACCCCAACAACATGGTATTCTTCTAAACAATACACATTAAAAGTAATGGGTACTGATGGCACTCCAAGCACAACTACAAAAACAGTAAACTTTACTGTTACTTCAGGAGTGGGCGTAACTGAAGTGCTTTCTGCAACAGAGGTGTCAGTTTATCCAAATCCTTCTACCGACAACATCAATGTTAGCGTTGAAGTAGTACAAGGAGGATCAGCTTCCATAGAAGTATATGATCTTGCTGGTAGATCGGTATACAGCACAAACTCAATATTGATTGCAGGAAAAAACACTTCTGTGATCTCTATTAATACTTTAAACGCAGGCACATACTTATTGAAAGTATCAGTTGACGGACAGTCTGTTAACAGATCTTTCTCTGTTGTGAAATAATACGCATTTTATATACCTAGGAAAGGGGGGCGAGTTATATCGCCCCTTTTTTCGTTTAACACCTTGCAACATTTAAAGCCCATAAACTGTAGAACAATCGCAGAAATGCGCTATTTTTATATTCAGAAAATTGACCCCTAATGGAAGTAGTAATCGACGTTGAAAAAGAAAAACAGGAAATCCTTAAGCGCTACCGCGGACTACTTCGCGCATGCAAAAGAACCCGAGATGATCATGATAAAAAACTGATTCGTAAAGCACTTACAGTTGCCATCAATGCTCATAAAGAAATGCGCCGCAAATCGGGCGAACCATACATATACCATCCGATTGAGGTGGCAAGAATTGTAGCCGATGAAATTGGTTTGGGAACCACCTCCGTTGTTTGTGCTTTGCTGCACGATACCGTTGAAGACACCTACATCACTCTCGATGATATCAACCGTATGTTTGGCGACAAGGTGATGAAAATTGTAGATGGACTAACCAAAATTTCCTCAATTGCTGATCCAGATGATTCTAAATATTCCCTGCAGGCCGAAAATTTTAGAAGGATTCTACTTACTCTTTCCGATGACATCAGAGTAATCCTCATAAAACTCGCCGATCGACTGCACAACATGCGCACCATGGAATTCATGCCGCGCCACAAACAATTAAAAATTGCTTACGAAACATTAAACATATACGCTCCCTTGGCTCATCGCCTTGGATTGTACGCCATTAAAACCGAATTGGAAGACCTCGGCCTTCGCTACACCGAACCGGAACTCTATCTTTCAATAGAAGAAAACTTAGCTTCTACTCAGAAAAAAAGAACGCGCTACATCAATAAATTCAGCTTGCCAATTATTAATGTTTTAACAGATAAGGGTTTCAATTTCGACATCAAAGGACGAACAAAAAGCATTTTCTCCATCGCCCAGAAAATGAAGAAAAAGGAAGTCAACTTTGATGAAGTATATGACATTTTCGCCATCCGAATTATATTGAACTCTAAACCAGAAGACGAAAAAACAGATTGCTGGAAGGTTTATTCTAACGTGACTGATTTATACACTCCTCGTCCCGACAGACTTCGTGATTGGATTTCCACACCTAAAGGAAATGGCTATGAATCCTTGCACACTACGGTAATGGGACTCGATGGAAAGTGGGTGGAAGTTCAAATTCGAACTGCACGAATGGATTCCATTGCCGAAAAAGGCTTGGCTGCACATTGGAAATATAAATCGATGACTGCCGAACAAGAGACGCATCTCGACACCTGGATATCGAAAATCACCAAAATGCTGGAAGCGCCCGAAAATGATGCTCTGGAATTTATTGATGATTTTAAACTCAATTTCTTTGCCGACGAAATTCATGTTTTCACACCGGCTGGAGATATAAAAACATTGCCAAAAGGCGCTACTACTCTGGATTTCGCGTACGAAATCCACTCACGCGTTGGTGATCAGTGCATAGGCGCAAAAGTAAACCACAAATTGGTTCCCCTCAGTCAGGAACTGCAAAGTGGAGAACAAATAGAAATTATCACCTCCAAAAAACAAACTCCAAAAGAGGAATGGCTCAACTTCGTGGTGACCGCCAAAGCGAAATCGGCCATTAAAGACGCGCTCAAGGAAGAACATAAAAAAACCGCTTTCGACGGGAAAGAAATTTTTAAAGAATGGATGCAAGTCATTAATGAGCCCATCAACACTAATATTTTAGGTGTTATGGTAAAACATTTTGATTTAAAAAGCACCTTCGATTTCTATTTAAAAATTGCGCTAAAAGAAATAACACTTGAGGAATTCAACAATTTCTTCCGTCAAAAAGAAGACAAGAAAAATCTTGAGAAATTAAAACGACATAAATCCAAAACCGATAAAATTGGAATGCTCAATATTGGAAGCGAAGGCAATATCAAATACACCATCGCAACGTGTTGCAATCCAATTCCAGGCGATGAGGTTTTTGGTTTCCAAACTGATGACCAAGGCATATTGATTCACAAAACCAATTGTCCGAATGCAATGCATTTACTCTCCAATTTTGCCGGAAAATCTATCAAGGCGCAATGGACCAACACCAACAACGTTGCGTTCTTAACCGGCGTTGAGTTTGTGGGAATTGATGACGTTGGGTTGGTTAATAAAATCACTTCCGTCATTTCCAAAGAAGCCGGGGTCAATATCAAATCCATCTTCTTTAACTCTGAAGACAGTTTCTTTGAAGGAAAAATCATGTTATATGTTACCGATACGGAACAATTGAAAAGCTTAATTGAAAAATTAAAACAGATCAATGGTGTGCATAAAGTGAATCGTTTGATGGAAGTGGCAGCATAAATAAAAATCTCATCTACATTCCATCATTGTCTGGTATGATGAAATAAAAAAACGCCCTTAAGAAATATCTCAAGGGCGTTTTATTTATTAATTTCTAGAGAATCAATCTCCTACTTCTATCATTTTAAATGGCACTTTGATAATCGCTTGATAGTCTTCACCGGCTTCCAACATATCCTCATCATCCTCCTCATAGTACCAGTTGATCACTACTTCCTTTCCAGTTTTGTGAATTGCCTCAAGCTTTTTGAACAAATCCAAAATACATTTAGATGAACTGGTATTGAAATATTCCAACTGAATATTAACACTGGTCTTATCCTTAGGTTCATGAGCATATTTGTCCAAAGATTCAACTACTGGCTTATAAAATTCAATGGAATTCTCTGGAATTGATCTTCCTTTTAATTCCAGCAACCCAGTTTCTGAATCAAAAATAATTGTTGGCGTTTTCGACGTTCCTTCTATTGTAATTTTGTCCATAGCAAAAAATTATTGAGCGATTTTAATATATAAACTGAAGAATGAATATTCTTCGTCAATTTTCAAGAAATCATAAGATAAATTTTGTCCGCTTTTGCGGGCAATATCAATAAATCCAAGTCCACCACCACCTTTTTCAGAGAAACCTTCCAAACTCAACACATCCTGATAGTATTGCTTCAACTCGTCTTTATTCATGCCATTTATCTTGTCGATTCGGCCTTTCAACATCGATACTTTCTCATTTTTTACAAAATTTCCAGTCATGATGATGTACTCCACTGTATTTTTGCTGATCATGAAAATCGCCTGCTTCTTAGTTTCGTCGTTAGCAGCTGCAGATTCCATTTCATCCCTGTGATGGTAGAGGTTTTGCAAACACTCCACCAAAACATTATATACTTTTTTACGGGTTTTTGGCTGTTCATCCATGTTTTCCAGCTTCGTCTCCATAATTTGAAGCATGGATGTGAGCAATTCAGACGTGATATCACCCTTGAAGGAAAGCATAATATCATTATGCTCCATCTTTTTATAGAAACTATAAATATCAAACTTCATACGGGGCTTATCAGAAATATTGTCCACCAAGCTACATTTTAAACATTGAACGCATCAAACGAATTTGAGTTTCATCTCAAACAAATCTAATGAAATTACGGTATTTTAAAAATTATACAACGCCAAAAGATTATGGAATTGTATTTTAGCAGAAACTTTGATCTATGGAATGGTTTGAATCGTGGTTTAATACGCCTTATTATCATGCCTTGTATTCGTGCAGAAACGTAGACGAGGCCAGTGTTTTTCTACACAAACTCATCCCACACCTCGAAATTCCTAAAAATTCAAAAATCTTGGATATCGGCTGTGGCAAGGGTCGGCATTCCAAAATAATTAATCAAATGGGCTTTGATGTGGTCGGATTCGACCTTTCCGTTGAAAGCATAAAAGAAGCCAAAAAGCTTGAAAACGAGCACCTTTCGTTTTATGTGCACGACATGCGCAACCTGCTTTTCACCAACTATTTTGATTATGCGTTCAACCTCTTTACCAGTTTTGGATACTTTGAAAATGAAAGAGGAAACATCAAAACACTTAAATCAGTTCATGCCGGATTAAAAATGAATGGACTTCTGGTCATCGACTTCCTCAACGCTACAAAGGTGATAAAAAACATGAAGCCACAAGAATTGAAATCGGCTGCCAATATCTACTTCCATATACATAAGCGTATTGAAAACAATAGAATAATTAAAGAAATTTCATTCAGCGACCAAGGCAAAGATCATATCTATGAGGAAAAGGTGCAGCTTCTATCTTTAGCAGACTTTCAAAGGATTTTAAACCTAAGCGGATTTAAAATCAAAGAAACTTTTGGCTCATACAATTTAGATGCATTTACTGAAGAATCCGACAGATTAATTATCTTGGCCGAGAAATTAGCATGAACACATTAGAATACATAGTTTTAATAGGAGCCGTCATCCTCATCGGATCAATTTTCCTTTATTCAAAAGTACTTCCTGCAAGCGCAACAAAATTACTCAATGCTTTTAGCGCAGCCTTTTTAATAGGCATTTGCTTTACCGACATATTGCCCGAAAGCTATGAACTTAATCACAGCTATGCCGGAATTTTTGTAATTGTCGGATTTTTAACCCAGTTGATTCTCGGTGTGTTCTCCGGCGGCATTGAGCATGGACACGCCCATCCGCACAAGCACGAGATTCCATATGGAGTGCTAATTAGCCTGGGTACACATGCTTTTATTGAAGGTTGGCCGCTTAATGCCCACACTCATTTGCAAAACGAAGAATTACATCACGCTTTGGTAACAGGTATCTTAGTGCATAATGTTCCTATTACTATAGTTTTGACGAATATGCTCAAACATTCAGGACTCAAAAACAGCACAATATTTATTTTTCTCTTTTGTTTTTCATTATTAACTCCTTTAGGCGCAATTTGTGCGAACTTGTGGTTTTTTACCCCCGAAATGCTGGCTATTCCATTAGCTATCGTGGCCGGAATCCTGCTACACATTTCTACCACTATTTTATTTGAAGCCGCTGATTCACACAAGTTCAACCTGATTAAGATGCTGGTTATTCTTGTTGGTTTGGGATGCGCTTTATTAATATAGATTATTGCGTCATCAGCAAAATCTATGCGATCAGCAATAGTAAATTAAGTATAAATCATAATTTTGAATCATAACTAAAAAATTAAAAAAATGGCAGTACTTGTAGGAAAAAAAGCTCCCTTGTTTAAAGCGGATGCAGTGGTTAACGGAGGTGAATTTGTTTCAAACTTCTCTTTAGATCAATATATCGGAAAAAAGAATGTGGTATTTTTCTTTTACCCACTCGACTTTACTTTTGTTTGTCCTACTGAATTGCACGCTTTCCAGGAAAAACTAGCTGAATTTGAAAGCAAAAACACAGCGGTAATCGGTTGTTCAGTTGATTCTAAATATTCTCATTGGGCTTGGTTGAATACTCCTAAAGACAAAGGTGGTATTCAAGGTGTTAATTATCCATTGGTTTCCGATTTATCTAAAACCATCTCTGAAAACTACGATGTTTTGGCTGGTGAGTACGAGATCAATGAACAAGGTGAAACTATTTTTACTGGCAATGCGCCACAAGCATACAGAGGTTTATTTCTTATCGACAAAAATGGCGTGGTAAGACACCAGGTAGTTAATGATTTCCCACTTGGAAGAAGCATTGACGAAGCTTTAAGAATTGTAGATGCTTTAATCTTTAACGAAGAAAACGGTGAGGTTTGTCCGGCCAACTGGAAAAAAGGCGACGAAGCTTTAAAAGCAAACGCAGAAGGAATTGCTAATTACTTAGCAAAACACTAAGCTGATCAATTTTAAACTAAAAGCCCTTTCTGCATAAAACAGAAAGGGCTTTTTAATTTTTTTGAGAGACCTCAAGCAGCTATGCAGCCGCGCCAAGATCTGTCTCCAAATTCATTCTTCTTTGCAGGACAGTTGAACTGATAAAGATTTTATACTTCATCCTCAAATACCTTTGCAACACAAGAATAGACTTCTTTCTTTTTGATCCCTCTGCGATCATTGAACGAACAATCATCCTGTTACCCTGTGGCATAAATTAAAATTTAAGTTTAGTTGCCCTTCTCAGGTAATAAGTTAAGGAATAACTGCGGCAAAAGCAATTGCTTTATTAACAATTAATCATTTGTTCATGTGAAAAGCTCTGATTTCACAAAGAATTAACGTGTTAATAAGTTATTGATAATCAAAGCTTAATATGAATGATGTTTCCTGAATACTCCACTTTTTCGCCATTGCGGAGCTTCTTTCTCTTTCTGGTCTCTGTTTGACCGTCAACTTTCACTTCTCCATTGTCAATCACTACTTTGGCGTGGCCGCCACTCTCCACTAATCCTAATATTTTCAGCAAGGCATTCAACTCAATATACTCCTGCCCTTCCAGTTTAAATTCCATGCTATTCTTCATAAAGTTCTATTGGTAAATTATCGGGGTCGGCAATAAAAGTAAAACGTTTTCCGGTGAATTGATCCACTCTTATTGCTTCAGAAGCAACATTTTTAGAATTCAAAAAGGTCACCGCTGCATCCAAATCGCTCACTGCAAAAGCAAGGTGTCGCAAACCCGTTGATTCAGGATTAGAAGGCCGTTCAGGCGGATTGACAAATGAAAACAACTCCACTACAAATTTTCCATTGAGCGCTAAATCTAGTTTCATCGACTTTCGCTCTTCTCGATTTATTTCCCTGATGATTTCCAATCCTAAGTCATTTACATAAAAGGACTTCGATCTTTCGTAATCAGAGACAATGATCGCGATATGGTGCACTGCATTTAACATTCGATAAAAATAGTTCTTTATTTTATTAATTTTGGGGCTCTAAAAACAAATAAGATGACACTCGAAGAAAAAATCAACACCGATATAAAAACTGCAATGCTTGCTAAAGACTCTAAAAAACTAGAAGCTTTGCGCGCTGTAAAATCTGCCATACTATTATTGAAAACTTCACCAGAAGGCTTAACACCTGAAAGCGAAATCAAAGCGGTTCAAAAAATGGTAAAGCAAAGAAAAGAAACTGCAGAAATTTACATCGGTCAAAACCGTCCGGAATTGGCTGAAGTAGAAACTTTCCAAGCCGGCGTAATGGAAGCTTATTTACCTCAGCAAATGAGTGCTGATGAAATAAAAGCGGCCGTTTCAAAAATCATTGGTGAAACTGGAGCTTCTTCTCCTGCAGATATGGGAAAAGTGATGGGAGCTGCTACTAAAGCATTGGCCGGAAAAGCTGATGGAAAAGTGATTTCTGCTTTGGTGAAGGAATTGTTGACGAAGTAATTCACAGGGGCGAAAAACTTTCGCCCCTACAAAAATTTATCTGCTATCTTTTCCTGAAGGATGTCGTGAATTACGCCATTGCTTGCCAGCATTTCCTTCCCTGAAATCAAATCTCTGTTGCCCGAAAAATCAGTGACCTTCCCTCCTGCTCTTTCAACAATAAAGGCACCAGCGGCAACATCCCAGGGTTTTAAACTGTATTCATAAAATGCTTCAAATCGTCCGGCGGCAACATAAGCCAAATCGGTTGCTGCTGATCCCAATCTCCTGATGCCACGTGTGCGGGCAGTGAAGTCTTTAAGAATTTCCAGATAAGCATCCATCTTTCCAAAATCCCAGTAAGGAAATCCTGTTGCAATCAATGAATCTTCCATTTTAGCTGCTGTGGAAACATGAATTTCTTTTCCGTTTAAATAGGCTTTACTTTCTTTCCATGCATAAAAACATTCTTCCAAATTGACTTCATAAACTACGCCCAACACAATTTCTTCTCCCTCCTGCAAAGCAATGGATACTGCATAAATGGGTAAGCCATGAATAAAATTAGTGGTGCCATCCAAGGGATCTATGATCCAATTGTAGGTCTTCCCAATTTTATCAGAAGTTCCTTCCTCGGCAATAAATCCAGATTCAGGAATGAGCTGCGATAACTTTTCAATGATTAATTTCTCCGCCGCCTTGTCAACATAAGTCACCAAGCTATTTCCATGTTCTTTGGATTCCACATCAGAAGCGCGAATTTTTTTATTTTCTTCCTTTAAGAATTGTCCTACTTTTTTTGAAAGAACAATTACTTCTTCGCACAGTTGCTGATAGTTCATATTAGACTTTCTTTCCCTTTTTATAAAAATAGGCCACACCAGTTATTCCGATAAGAATTAATAAACTGGAGATAAACTGAGCCTGAGTGATTTTCATTCCTAAAAATTCACCTTCGTTATTTACCCTGATCAACTCAATGGTAAAGCGTTCAGCACCATTTAAAACCAAATAAATACTGAACATTATTCCTGGAATAGATATTTTTTTTCTGATCGACCAAAGGAAGCCGAAAATTGCCAATCCCATTAGTGTTTCGTAGAAAGCTGTTGGGTAAACAGGTTCTTTTAATACTGCGCAATATGGTTCCCAACCAACACAATCAGCCATGGCAACACCCTGACTATTCACATTATGAGGAAAGTCGTAAGCCCACATCCAATCCGGTAAAAAGCCCATCCATTCAGGCTTTGGCTCCAAATTGGGCACTCCCCAGTCTCCATCTCCCGACACCTGACAACCAATCCTACCTATCGCGTATGCCA
>JAPLEZ010000084.1 GCA_026390935.1 Bacteroidota bacterium | reverse complement strand
CCGTTTCAAGACGGAATTCTCTGAACCAGCTGAGCTATGCGTTTAGATGACTTCCATTTTTTAATTTGCAGTTCACGTTGGTAGGCTTCTGATTTTGTTTGAAATTCTTCGGTGTATACTATTTTCCAATCATTGGTTTTCCCAGTAAATCCTGTATGATTAGAATTGTGTTTTCGTAGTCGTTCGTTTAAGTCATCACCGGTATGGCCAATGTAGTATTTGTCTCGCAAAGAGGAGTATAAAATGTATAAATGAAAAACATCCATAAAATAAAAAAACCCTCAAGTTAGTTGAGGGTTTTTGTGGGAGCTATAGGATTCGAACCTATGACCCTCTGCTTGTAAGGCAGATGCTCTGAACCAGCTGAGCTAAGCTCCCAAGATTACTTATTTGACCCTTCCGTTTTAAAGCGGAATGCTCTGAATTAACTGAGCTGAGTTTCTAAGATTTTTGTTGAACGGGTTGCAAATATAGGTTATATTTTATTTTGCACAAATATTATGAAAGATTTTTCTGAATTAATTTACTTCTTCTGTTTATCAGAGTAAAAAAGTCGGAGTAGCGCGGGAAAGAAGATGAAGTCGCTCACCCAAGCAAAGATGATGGCTGAGGTGGACAATATCCCGAAATCAATAATGAATACAATATCACTGCTCAACAGCACTGCGAATCCAATGGCGAACATGATGGTTGTGGCGGTACAAGGATGAATAATCACTCGCACTGAATCGGCAAATAAAACATTAATGGAATAGTTTTTTCGGAGATGAAGATTGTTTTTAAAGCTCCAGATCACGTGGAGTACGTCATCTGCAATCATTCCAACTACCACTGAGAAAATTACAGAAGTGGCAATATCAAAAGGGATGTCCATGAATTTCATCAATAAGGCAACAGCACATAAAGGGAATATGGTGGCAAAAGTAGCTAATAGTCCCAATTTGAGATCGCGCACAAAAACCGACATTACCAGTAATATTAGTATCACCGCAACAAATAAGCTTTCCAGCATTTCATCAACGATCACATTCATTTGTTCAATGTATGCAGGCAAATATCCCACTGAGCGGGCCGTGATGGTGATTTTACCTGTTGTTTTATCAGTTCCGAGTGCCTCCGTTATTTTTTCTTGTGCGGTGTTGATCATTTTCTCCATCTCTTTTACTGAGCCGGAAGGAATTTGAATGGTAATTCTTGAGTGAAGTTTGTCTTTAGATAAGAAGCCGGCAGAAATGTTTTCAGCGTCTTTCGGACTGCTATATTTCAGCTCATCTAATAAGGGTTTCCAAACATCGTAAGCTACAGCGCTTTTGATATAAGGGAGCGTGTACAATTGTTTGCGGACGCGTGCAATGGTTTTCCAGTCGTCCTTGGTAAATGGTTTTCCATCTTCTTTGTCAACCATAAAATCAATGATGTTTACCGATCCGTAATTTTGCTCAATATAGTCTTTGGATATTCGAGTTTTATTGTCGGGTTTAATAAATCCAACTGTATCTGTATCTACCGTGATGTGAGGGAAAATGAAAATCCCTGCACCCATCCACAATAGCATAATGCCCATTACCACCCATGCAAGACGCTTGTTTAATTTGGCATAGAAACCATCCAGCATTTTATTCATCCAGTCGAGTTTCTCCACATTTCTGTTTACTTCGATTGTTCGGATTACCCATGGTGTACCAATTAAGAAGATCACCACTAAGCCAATGATAATTCCCAAGGAAGTGAGGAGGCCGAATTGGTAAATTACTTTAATGTTGCTCAGCATTAGTGAGCCAAAGCCAATAATATTGGTTAATGCAGAAGTAATAATTGGAGGTATTTTTTTACTTAGATATTTGTTAACGTCGGCACTTTGCTTTGTCACCAAATGCATAGCGAATGAAAAGAAATTGATGATAAACAACAGCGGAACAATCAGGGTGATCATGTTCACTGGAATGTTGAACCATCCGAAGAGTGACATTGAGGGCCAAAGCGCTAGCAGCACTATTACAGAGCAAATGAGTAAGTACTTTGCTTTTCTTAATCGCCACCAAAGAAGCAGAAATATGAGGCCGTAACAAGCGCTAAATAGCCATTTAGAATCCTTTGTACTTAACTCATTAATTTCAGTAAAAATGACGCCGGCTCCAGTAAGATCTTTTTTAATGATGGCAGGAATTTTTGGATAAACCAGTGTTTTTAGAGAATCCAAAAGTAGAGGTCGATTTAAGTCAGGATCTTTATTGATGCGCACCCTTAAGAACATGGCTTCTCCATTTGGATTGGCCGACTTAAAGTAAATGTCCTCCATTTTTTTTACATATTCTTCGCCCATCAAGTCGGTGAGAGAAGCAAGGTTTAATCGAGAAAAAACCTGATCGAAACCATGAATTTTGCGAATGTTTTCACTCGCGCTGTATAGTTGATCCAGTTTATAATCGTCGGAAGAATCTTTCGGAAAGGTGAGGTAAAGTACCATTACTTCGTCATTTCCGAAGTAACCTTCAAATTCATTTTTATCAGGCAATTGACGGGAATCTTCAGGATACCAGTCTTCCGGACGGTTGGCAATTTTAATTTTGCTGATTGGTAAACCAGCAGCCAATACTATAACTGTTAAGAGAATTAACAGCCATGGCCTTTTGGAGGCGTATGTAATATATTTTAAATAAAATTTCATTTATAGAACTTCCCTTTTTTGGTCAAACCATTGCAAGGGGCGCTAAAGTAAGAAAAACCCCAGATAGTTTCAGGGGAAACTGAATCAATATTGAGGTTTGGAGTGTTTTCCGGTAAGTTTGAAATACCCTTTCATGTATTTCCCTTTGATTCCTGCGCGGAACAAAGAATAAATTCCAGCCAGAAAAAGTTCAGTCGCGCTTCTGAAAGTAGCATTGTAAAATCGGCGGGCCGATGTTTTTACATAAGTGCTTTTAAGGAGCTTAGATCGATAGTATTTAGCGGCATCAACGCCATATTTATAATCTTCAAAAATAATTCCGTTGTTGAATCCACCAATTTTATTGTGTATTTCTTTGGTAGAAAAAATACAGCAACCATGCACTGCAGGTTTGAACCAGCGCAAAACGGTTAAATATATGTTGGAATATGCCCAGTACAATAAGCGGTAATATCGTTTTTTTTCGGCTGCGTAAATTTTGCATCCTCCAACTTTGATTCCTTTTTTCACCACTTCGTCCATGGCAGTTTTAAGAAAATCTTCATTGGGCAAAACCACATCGGCATCTAAAAATAAGAGATGTTCATATTTAGCATTGTCGGCACCGATATTTCGCTGGAGAGAAATGTTTCTCAGGTTGTCTAGGGCAATAAACGTAATCGGAAGTCCGAACTCAGTTTTATAGCGCTCTGCTACTTCAGCGGTTTTATCCTCAGAGCCAGCATCCGAAATCACTATTTCGTATTTATATCCTTTTTGGATTCGAATGCTATCCAATAATTTTGGCAGATAGTTTTCTTCATTAAGCGTGCAAATTACAATAGATACCATCCCCTGAAATAGATATATTAGTTAGCAGTAGTTTTGAAATTAAATAGAACCTGAAAGTTGAGCTTCCTTTTCAGCCAGAATATCATCGGCAGTAATTTTCAAATGTTTTATATGCGAAACAACACCTTCCATAAAAGTGAAAGATTTGTACCAGTCGGCAGCATTGTTTTTTTCTAAAACATCTTTAATTATCAACGTCAGTTCTGGATAATGTGTGTGACACACTTCAGGGAAAAGATGATGAGCAATGTGCAAATTAAATCCACCGAAAATGAAATTTGCTGTTGGGCTATCCGGATGAAAGTCGATTGTAGTGATTACCTGATGACGAGTCCAAGTATCATGAACCACTTTGTTAGTCTCGTCAGCATGAACGTAAGGAACTTCCGTAACATGGTGAGAAATAAAGAAAGTGTAAGTAAGCGCTAAAGAAACCAAGAGATGCATAATAATGAATGCTCCTACTATTTCAAATATGCCGAAATCTGTAAGGTAAAATGGAATTATAATGAAATTGATGAAATACACTATTTTGAGCAAAATCACTTTCAATAATTCATAAAAGGGAACATGTTTGAATTTAAGATTAGCGTGATCCTTACGGTAAAAGAAAGTGAAATCCACAAACAAAATCCAGATCAGTGATGAGAACATGTACAGCACTGAAGCATAAATGTGTTGGTATTTATGGATTTTGTATTTTTTTTGTTCAGGGTGAAGTAACAATAGGTTGGTGATTTCAAGGTCGGAATCGTAATTGAAAACATTTGGGAAAATGTGGTGTGAATGGTTGTGGCGCATTTGCCAAAAATATCCGCTCATTCCATTGATTCCGAATACCATTTCAAAGATGAAATCATCAACTTTTTTATTTCCTGTAACACAGTGGTGAGCGGCATCATGACCGATATTGATTCCTACAATAAGTAGGGCGGTGGCAGTAACAATGTAACACAATGTTAAAAGCAAGAATGAGGATGAATGAAGGATTCCATAGTAAGCAACAGCAGCTACTACCATCATGGAAATGAATTTAAACCACAACAAAGAATTGGCATTTTTTCCGTCTTTTTGGGACGCGAAATATTTTTCCGACCTTTCTCTTATCTGCTTAAAAATATGATCCGAGGTGTCCTTCGACTCATATTTCATTTTTTTCTTTTCAAAAGTCTTCATTCTAAAGATTTAAAATCCGGCGAGCAAAGTTAATAAAATAATCAAACCGTGGGGAGGATTTAATAAATTCGGGATAACTTGCTCAACAGTCTGAAGTACATTGTGATACATTGATTTTCTTGCTTCTGTTGTGACGAAAGTCATGCATCTCCCATTATTCAATAATTACTCAATAATTATTTCATCTGCAAAGATCCATGCTGGTTGTCCTTCACCGGGGAATCCTTCAGGAATGATAGTTTTTTTTGCCACTACTTTCAAGTATTGTGTGCTTAAAATTGGGAAATCGATTTTTACGCCAACTGTTTGCTTGCCAATTTTATTTTGCGTTTTGCTCGCAATTAAAGTGAAAACTTTGCCGTCTTCTGAACTGTAAATTTCAAATTTCTCAGGGTGATGTATCCACGAATTCACTTGATTGTGGAAGTTGATCGTTACGGAGCTGATGTCAACAGAATGATTTATTGTGATTATGGCTTCCAAGTCTTGTCCTTCAAAGCCAAGCCATTCTCCATCAGAAAAAGATGCTGAACCGCTTATTCCATTCAGTAGTGTGGCTGCACCTCTTTTTGTGCTGTATTTTGCACTGGGTGCATTGGTTAATTTAATTTCTTTCCCTACGGATTTGTGCAGATAATAGACTTCCGAAAATTCATCTCCTGCAGCTTCTATCTGGTTAAAAGCCTTTGCCCTCAATGTGCAATTGTTGGTAATAACTACAGGTGCAATGTATTTTGTTTTGTGTGGATCAGGTTCGCTTCCATCCAGCGTGTAATAAATACTAAGTTCTTTTTTTGCTGTTTTAAGCTGCGTTAAAATTTCGCCAGGTTTTTCCGCTGGTAAGTAAGAAACTGAAACATCAAAATATTTTTGTTTTTTAATGGTGCTTAGTCCTTCAATCATAGCAGGGAAGGATATTAATTCATCTTTTTTTACTGCACCCCAGGTGGTAAAGCAATGACCAACCATACTTGGGTTTTGCATTGCGAAAGTATATTTAATAAAATCCTGAGCTGCGTCTACTTCTTTATGGCTGCAAGGCAGCACCTGAAAACCTTTGTTGATGAAGAGATCAACGGATGGATACGATGGTCGTGAGTTATAGTGCCAGTCGCAAATAATAATGTCCTTCGGAATCATATCTATAGCTGTTGCTGTTCCTGTTGCTGAGGCTTCCCAGATTCCATAATTGAATTGCTTTGCTTCAATTAATCGGTCTCCCCAAATAAACATTTGCAATTTCTTTTCTTTGACAACATGGTCATGAAACTCGTTGATGGCCAAAGCGAAAAGTTTGGCCGGATTTTTTCCAAAAGTAGCGGCCGAATTTTTATTGCCGATTAGGAATATTTCATCCATGCCAACATGAATGCCATCAGCCTCAAAAGCTTCTATAATTTCATCAATCATGGGGAAGATGATTTCGTTTACTTTAGGATTGGTGATGTCCCATTCCCTACAATAGATACTATCATTGTTGGGAAAGGCATTTGGTGTTAAATCCAGTTCTGGATATTTTCTCAATAGGGCGGTGGTTTTATCTTTCCATGATTGATGGCCAATAGATTGAAATTCGGGAATGAGGCGGATGCCATTTTTTTTGCATTCGCCGGCAAATCTTTTTGCGCCAGCTTTTGTAATGGGATTGTTGCCTTCTATCAGTTCAGGATGAGTAGCAAATTCAAAATTGTAGTTCACTTCCAACATCAACATGTTGATGCCCATTTGCGACAGTTGAGGAAGTTGGTGAATTAAAATTTCAAGATCCTGATCAGAGGTATAGTTAATGACATGAAGGGCAGTCCATTTTTTTTCTTCTTGCGCATGCACATCGACGAAAGTAAAAAGACAAAATAGGGCGAACAGAAGCTGTTTCATAGTAGTAGCAATTAGTGAATCAAATGTATATGAATATCCCAGATTGCTAAAGGATCACTACCGGACAAAATCCGGACGAATTAGTCATTGAGCTTTTTTAGGCCCCCCTGAAATAATTAGAAAACTAAGCTATGATAAATCATTTCATTGATTGTGCGCAAGTTTCAAATAATTCAATGATTCATTTTCATCAGCAAAAAACCTGTGAAACGAATGAGGTTATCATTTCACAGGTTCTTGCAAATGATGTATTGGGGTATACATCAAAATCGTTTAATTCTTAATAAAAATCGAGCATATGCTTTCTTGTCCTGAATTTAATTTGCAGAAATAGATTCCTGCCGGATAGGAGCTAGCGTTCAAATTATACAGGTGAGTGCCTTCGCCAAGGGCAGCATTGTTAATCACTTCCACTACTTGTCCAAGATTGTCGTAAATAGTTAAAGTGGTATTTGCTGCAGTGGGAAGATTGAGTTGAATATTGCTGCTTGCGTTGCTGGGATTTGGGTAGATAGAAAGCGATAAGGAACTGTTTTTAACGTTGCTTTCTTCAATTCCCACTGAGCATAATGCGATGACGTCATTAATGGCAGTGAGCAAAGACTTTGCTCCGGTGGCATCTTCTGTAATTTGCCAAATCATTACTCCTGCTGCGTTAGAGCAAGCATAAGTTGTTTTCTGTTTGATGGTAGTGATGCCGTTGTAATAAATAACATTGCTACCTGAACCTACCTTGTCGTTGTTTTCTGCACCTGAATAAGTAGCTACAATGTTAGCATAGGAAAGTTCACCAGAAGTAGCGTAAGTGCCCCAGCCATAGCCATAAAAAGGAACACCTATTACTAATTTTGATCCAGGGACTCCTTTGGTAGTATTCCAATAAGTGAAATCACTGGTGGTTTGGGAAAATGGAGAATGCTGAGCAGCTGGGTATGAAGGCAGCGCGCTGTCGTAAGACATAAGATTGATCCAGTCGAATTGTGCTGCAGCGGCATTGCTAACATAAGTAGCAAACCATGTGGCGAGTGCGGCTGTCATTTGGTAGCTTTTGTTGTGCAGAGCTGTAGCAAGAGCAGTAACAAAAGTTTGATATTGTGTTTTAGTAACATTGGTTCCATCGAGAACATCACCTTCAATATCTACATCAATTCCATCCAAGTTATTAGTGGTGCAATAAGTCACGAGGCTGGTAACAAAACTGTTCATTTTAGTATTGTCGCTTAAAAGAGTTTTATAGGTGGCTGCAGGCGCACCAGCTCCTCCAATCGACAAAAACACCTTTACCCCCGAAGCATGTGCTTTGGTGACTACTGTTGCAAGGTGAGTGGTTGTTCTGCTGTCGGCAAGGATTATTGCTCCTGAGGTATTGGGATTGGCAAAGGCTACATTAATATGAGTCACTTTTGTGAGCTGAACATTATTAATGCTATTGGGGAATCCTGCCCATGTTGGCAAATAGGCGACTACTTTTACTGCTTGGGCTTCGAGTATAGAACCGGATAATAAGAGAAGAAGTGCGAGTGTGTAGTATCGTTTTTTCATATAAAATTGTTTTTAGTTGAGGTTTATGGTTTGTTTAAGGTACAGCGTAAATCACTGATTTTTAAGGGGGTTAAAATAGTTTTTTAATGAAGTCCGGTAAATGTCGGGTACGATACCGGCCGATATTTAAAATGTAAAATAGAATTGAGTAAAATGTCAAATGTCTATATTTGAGAAAACGTAGAACTTCATTTAAAATCACATCATGAACTATTCTTTCCACATCGAACATCTGTATGTTATCCGAAAAAAATTAATGGATTATTTGGACAACACTCCATTGGAAAAATTATTGGCAATTCCTGCAGGATGCAACAATAACATGTTATGGCAGATTGGTCACTGTGTGGTTTCTCAGCAAAGACTAATGTATACTTTAAGTGACTTGCAGATGAATGTGTCGGAAGGATATTTCCGCAATTTTAAAATTGGCAGTTCTCCTAAAGAGTGGACAAGCACTCCGAATATTGAGGAGGTTAGGGCTTCTTTAATTTCAACGGTTGATCAACTGAAAGCTGATTTGGAAAATGGCTTATTTAAAGAATATAAGGTTTATAAAACTTCATCGGGAATAGTATTGAATAACGTTGGAGAAGCTTTTATATATAGCAATTACCACGAAGGTATGCACGTTGGGAATTTGGAGATATTTAAAAGAATACTTTAGTTTTCTCCCACAGATTTCACAGATCATCACAGATTTGGATTCTGTGTAAATCTGTGAAATCTGTGGGAAAAATAATTACCCTCTGGTAAAAACCCAATTGTTATTTTCCGACAGTTTTTTGTTAAAAGCATAACCTTCCAAATCGAAGTTTTTTAAATCCTCGCTTTTATCAATTTGATTTTTAACAATGTAGTTTCCCATCATGCCGCGGGCTTTTTTGGCAAAAACCATCACTATTTTATAGTCGCTGCCTTTTTTTTCCTTGAAGTTGCAGCTGATGATTTCGGCATTTAAAATTTTAGGATTTACTGCTTTGAAGTATTCATTGGAAGCGAGATTGATCAATGTTTTGCTTTTTCCTAAATCGTCATTCAGCTGCTCGCTGATGGTGTTGCCCCAATAGGCATACAAATTTTTGTTTTTTGCTGGTCCCCAGGAAGTGCCCATTTCCAATCTGTAAGGCTGAATAAGATCCAAGGGTTTTAAGAGTCCGTACAATCCTGAAAGAATACGCAAATGCTTTTGAGCGTAATCGATTTCTTTTGCTGAAAAATTTCCGGCATCTAATCCGTTGGCCACTTCGCCGCTAAAGGTAAATACAGCGGGACGAGCATTTTTAGTATCGTGATTTTCTGTAAAGCTTTGGTAGCGCTGATGGTTAAGCTGACTCAGATTGTCGCTAAGCTCCATTAATTCACCAATTTTTTTTGGCGACATTTTTTTTAGTCCTGCAATAAGTGGTAATGCTTTGTCGATGTTTTGCGCAACGGTATATTTTTTCGTTGGCAAAGGAGATTCAAAATCCAATGTTTTTGCTGGCGACAAGATTGCGATCATACTTTTCTTTTAAATGTAGAGAACTTAGACTTCAAATAATTTAGCCACTAAAAACGCAGCTGATGCTGCAGCTGCGCCAATTAAAGTAACCTTAAGTGCTCCGCTAAATACTGGTTGTCCGGTGGCTTTGCTTTTAAAGTACCCAAAAGTGAAAAGGCAGCACAAAGTGATGATAGCCGAAATTTTTAATCCTTCTATTGGTGTATCGGTGAAGAAATATGGGACCAGAGGAATGATTCCGCCAATCAAATATGAAATACCAATGGTTAAAGCACTTCTGGAAGCTCTTTTTTCATGCGGTTTTTCCAATCCCAATTCAAACTTCATCATAAAATCTACCCATTTGTTTTTGTCTTTCACGAGTTCCTCTACCAACATAGTTTGCGCATCTTCACTAAAACCGTATTCTTTAGATATTTCTTTTACTTCTTCTTTTTCTCGTTCGGGAACTCTTTCCACTTCTTCCCATTCGCGTTTTAATTCTGATTGGTAGTGTTCAACTTCTGTTTTTCCTGCCAAGTAGCCGCCAAGTCCCATGGCGATTGAGCCGGCAATCATTTCGGCAATACCTGCGGTAATTACAATGTCGTTATCGCTCACGGCACTGCTAACACCTGCAGCTAAAGCGAAGGGAACGGTTAAGCCATCCGACATGCCTATCACAACGTCTGTAATAAAATCGGAGTTGCGTAAATGTTTTTCTTCGTGTGACATACTATATGGTATAAAAAAAAGGGGCGTATTTAGTGTACGCCCCTTTTCTAAATGAAATATATTCTAGTATCTGTAAGCGTCAGATTTGTAAGGACCTTCCACTTTAACACCGATATAATCAGCTTGATCTTTAGTTAAAACTTCTAGTTCAACACCAATTTTAGCCAAGTGCAAACGAGCTACTTTTTCGTCCAAAGACTTTGGAAGAACGTAAACTTCATTTTTGTATTTACCAGGATTCAACCACAACTCTAATTGAGCCAAAGTTTGGTTGGTAAATGAACTTGACATTACAAATGATGGGTGACCAGTAGCACAACCCAAGTTAACCAAACGACCTTCAGCCAAAATGATAACATCGTTACCAGATTTCACTGTGTATTTGTCAACTTGTGGTTTGATGTTTTCTTTAGTGCTTCCGTAAGTTTTGTTCAACCAAGCCATATCGATTTCGTTGTCGAAGTGACCGATGTTACAAACGATAGCTTTGTCTTTCATTGCTTCGAAGTGTTTTCCAACCACGATGTTTTTGTTACCAGTTGTAGTTACAATGATGTCAGCTTCTAATACCGCTTTGTCCATTGATTTAACTTCAAATCCTTCCATTGCAGCTTGTAATGCGCAGATTGGGTCAATTTCAGTAACAATAACACGAGCTCCAGCACCTCTTAATGAGTCGGCAGAACCTTTACCTACATCACCAAAACCAGCAACAACAGCAACTTTACCTGCCATCATGATATCGGTGGCACGACGGATACCGTCAACTAATGATTCACGACAACCGTACTTGTTGTCGAATTTTGATTTAGTAACAGAGTCATTGATATTGATTGCAGGAAGAGTTAAAGTTCCTTTTGCATGTCTTTCGTGCAAGCGGTGAACGCCAGTAGTTGTTTCTTCAGAAATACCTCTGATGTCTTTCACCAATTCAGGGAAGCGATCCAAAACCATGTTGGTTAAGTCACCACCGTCATCTAAAATCATGTTCAAAGGTTTTCCACCTTCAAACGCGAACAATGTTTGCTCAATACACCAGTCGAACTCTTCTTCGTTCAAGCCTTTCCATGCATAAACAGGAATTCCTGCAGCAGCGATAGCAGCAGCAGCGTGGTCTTGAGTAGAGAAAATGTTGCAAGATGACCAGGTCACTTCAGCACCTAATTCTTTCAATGTTTCTATTAAAACCGCAGTCTGTATAGTCATGTGTAAACATCCAGCGATTCTTGCACCTTTTAAAGGTTGAGATTTTTTAAATTCTTCGCGAAGTGACATTAACCCCGGCATTTCCGCTTCAGCTAAACGGATTTCTTTTCTTCCCCACTCGGCCAAAGACATATCTTTTACCTTGTAAGCTAGCTTTTGTTCAGTCATTTTTTCCATGTTAAATTTTAATTTGTGCAAACTTACAAAATGTTGTTTCCACATACAATTTTAAATTCACTATTTTCGCAATCGAAATATGAACATTTATCAACAGATCATAAATAAGTCGGTTCAAGGTAAAAAGCAATTTGCCATTTTGATTGATCCCGATAAGGAAACAGAAAGCACTCTGCTTGCTTTATGTTCATTGGCCAACGACAGTAAAGTAGATTACTTTTTTGTTGGCGGAAGTCTGCTAACGCAAGACTGTTTGGACGCCTGTATCACAACATTAAAAGAAAATTCCGAAATCCCTGTAGTGCTTTTTCCAGGCAGTGTATTACAAATCAATCATAAAGCCGATGGTATTTTGTTTTTATCATTGATCAGCGGGAGAAACCCCGATTTGTTAATTGGTAAACATGTGGTTTCTGCCCCGATGCTTAAACAATCCAATCTGGAAATATTGGCAACAGGCTATATATTAATTGATGGCGGCCGACCAACTTCGGTGAGTTATATGAGCAATACCACACCAATTCCTTCTAACAAAAAGGACATTGCAGTTTGCACTGCTATGGCGGGGGAGATGCTTGGTTTAAAACTCATATTCATGGATGCCGGCAGTGGTGCTGAAAATCCGGTGAATGAAAAAATGGTGGCTGCAGTAAAAAAATCAATAGACATTCCCCTTATAATAGGAGGCGGAATCAAAAGCGCTGAAAAAGCAAAAGCTGTTTTTGACGCTGGTGCTGACATTGTTGTTATTGGTAATGCTATTGAAAGCAATCCTCAGTTGATCAAGGAGATTGCGAAAATCCGTTAATATCTTTTTTTAAATTTTCTCAAAAAAAAGCCGCATATTTGTTCTGCGACTTATAGGGGTGCTTTTACATAAGCTGAGAAAAAACCCTCATAACTTGATCCGGATAATGCCGGCGAAGGGAATAAGTATGGTAAGACTATGTCTTATTTAAAAATCCCCCTATCGGTTGCATATATAAGTGTTTGATATGCAGATAAAAGTCAATAACGAATTTTTGGAAATTAAACCTCCTTTCAGTGTATTGAATTTGGTTCAACAAATCAAAGGAAGCAATGTTAATGGTATTGCCATAGCAATTAACAATACAGTTGTTCCTCGCGTTCAGTGGGATAAAACAACACTCAAAGAAAATGATAGCGCTTTAATTATACAGGCCACGCAAGGAGGATAAAAATAAGTTCAAAGTTTCAAGTTTAAGGTTCAAAGTTGAATTCAGAAAAAAAGAAATATGAAAAATAAAGTAGAAAAATTACCAAACGAAGGCACCATCACCACTTTGCCGTTCCCGGCTTCCAAAAAGGTGTATGTGCAAGGAGAAATCCACGACATAAAAGTGGCGATGCGTGAAATAACGCTAACAGACACCAAGTTCAACGGAAAAAATATTCCCAATGAAGCGGTGACGGTGTATGATACCAGCGGACCATTTACTGATCCCGATTTAAGTATAGACGTGAAAAATGGGATTCCAAAAATTCGTGAGCAATGGATTTTGGATAGAGGAGATGTGGAGCAAATGGACGGTATGTCTTCTTTATATGGTAATGAAAGAATGAACAATAAGAGTCTGGATTACCTCCGTTTTGAAAAAATTGAAAAACCTTTGCGTGCTAAAAAAGGCGCCAATGTTTCACAAATGTATTATGCGAAAAAAGGAATCATTACTCCTGAAATGGAATACATTGCTATTCGTGAAAATCAACGCATTGAAAAGGTGAAAAATATTGGTGTGGCGCATCCCGGACAGTCATTCGGCGCGAACACTCCGGTTGGAAAAATCACTGCCGAATTTGTTCGTTCTGAGATTGCTGCAGGTAGAGCGATTATCCCCAATAATATCAATCACCCTGAATCGGAGCCGATGATTATCGGAAGAAATTTTTTGGTGAAAATTAACGCGAATATCGGTAACTCTGCTGTGACTTCAAGTATTGAAGAGGAAGTAGAAAAAGCAGTGTGGGCTTGTCGCTGGGGTGCTGATACCATCATGGATTTATCCACTGGAAAAAATATTCACGAAACAAGAGAATGGATCATACGCAATTCTCCAGTACCTATTGGAACAGTTCCTATTTATCAAGCATTGGAAAAAGTAAATGGAAAGGCAGAAGACCTTACTTGGGAAATTTTCCGTGATACTTTAATTGAACAAGCAGAACAAGGAGTGGATTATTTTACCATTCACGCAGGTGTGTTGTTGCGTTATGTGCCAATGACTGCAAAACGGGTTACTGGCATTGTATCTCGCGGTGGTTCTATCATGGCGAAATGGTGCTTGTCGCACCACAAAGAAAATTTCTTGTACACGCATTTCGAAGAAATTTGCGAGATCATGAAAGCTTACGATGTTGCCTTTTCATTGGGCGACGGTTTGCGTCCGGGATCTCTTGCCGATGCCAATGATGAAGCGCAATTCTCCGAATTGAGAACTTTGGGTGAACTCACACAAATTGCGTGGAAACATGATGTGCAGGTGATGATAGAAGGTCCGGGTCACGTTCCAATGCAACTCATTAAAGAAAATATGGAAGAGCAATTGAAGCATTGTGCTGAAGCTCCATT
>JAPLEZ010000141.1 GCA_026390935.1 Bacteroidota bacterium | reverse complement strand
CTGTTAAGGTAACTGTGTTAGCGCCAGCATTTGAACAATCGAAAGATGTTTTATCTAAAGTCAATGAAGCAATTCCACATGCATCAGATGAACCATTGTTCACATCAGCAGCAGTGATTGATGCTTGACCGTTTGCATCTAATTGAATTGTTAAGTCTTGAGTTACAACTACTGCAGCAACTTTATCTTCAACTGTTACTACTGCATTTGCAGAAGAACTATTTCCGTTTACATCAACTACTGTTAAGGTAACTGTGTTAGCGCCAACATTTGAACAATCGAAAGATGTTTTATCTAAAGTCAATGAAGCAATTCCACATGCATCAGATGAACCGTTGTTCACATCAGCAGCAGTGATTGATGCTTGACCGTTTGCATCCAATTGAATTGTTAAGTCTTGAGCAAGAGCTATTGGTGCTGTGTTATCAGCAACAGTTACTGTTGTAGCACAAGTACTGCTTAAACCTTTAGCATCACTTACAGTCAACACAACGTTTGTTGTACCAATTGCGTAAGGACCAGCAGGAAGAACTGAGAAAGTCATTGCATCACCTTCAGCATCTGTTGAACCACCATCAAATTGAACAGCTTCAGCAGAAGCAGAGCAAGAAGCATCGGTTGACAAAGTCAAAGCTTGACACACAGCAACTGGAGCTGTGTTACAGCTTACAGTAACTGTAGCAGTATCTTTAGCAATACATCCGTTACCAGAAGTATAAGTAACAACATAGTCAGTAGTTTCTGCTGGAAGAGCAAGTGGATTAGCCACAGAAGCATCATTCAATCCGGCAGCAGGTGACCAGCTGTAAGATGAACCAGGGAAGCCAACTACTACGGTCATACCAGTTACAGCTTGACTGTTACCGATCATTTCAATAGCGTATGTGTTAGTTCCTGAAGCATTCCAATGCGATGCAAAAACATTTGCAGGAATTGAAACTTTCCAAGGATATGTATTAGGAGTACAAGTACAAGAATTTTCATTGTTAGTTACTGATTGCAAAAGAGCACCGTTCAATATTAAATTGAAAGAAACAGCTCCACCGCAAGAAGTAAAATACAAATTGTAATCCATGCTCATTGGCATTGCGCCAGAAGTAGTTTGAGTAGTGCTCCAGTTTGTACTGTTGATCCATGCGTATGAATCAGAACAGATATTTCCAGATAAATCACAACTTCCGTTTGAAGTAAACAAACATACTTTAGTATACACAGGAGTGCTTGAAGCACCATTGTTATTTCCTACAGCATTCAATTGAACTTCTCTATCGCAAGTTCTAGCATCACCGCTAGCAACTACAGAAGGATTTGGTTTAACTGTTACATCAATTGCAGACGACACAGCGAAACATCCGTCAGCATTTGTTACTGTTACAGAATAGCTTCCTGATTGAGTTGTTGTAATAGATTGAGTTGTTGCACCGTTGCTCCACAAGTAACTTGCGTTTGCAGCAGATGTCAACACTACACTTTCACCATCACAAAAAGTTGTTGCACCAGCAGCGCTTATGCTAGCTGTTGGCAATGCACCTGATTTAACAGTTACTACTACCGGAGCAGAAGTACTTGAACAACCGTTGTCATCATAAACAGTTACAGAATAAGTACCAGCAGTTCCAACAGTAATAGAAGAAGCAGTTGAACCTGTATTCCATTTGTACGAACTAGCTTGACTAGAAGTAATTGTTACTGTATTTCCTTGACACAAGCTCAAAGGACCAGATACTGTTGTAGTTACCGCTTGCGCTTCACCAATAGTAACAGTCGTTGCACTTGAAACACCTGAACAACCACCAGCGTTGGTAACCTCTACTGAATAGTCCCCGCTAGTTGTTGCTGTATAATTTTGAGTTGTAGCTCCATTAATTGCTACACCATCTTTAAACCATTGATAAGTATCACCTAAGTTAGCACTTAAAGCAACTGTTTGTCCGGCACACACTGTAGCTTGACCAGCTACAATAACAGCAGCAGGAGCAACAGTCACGGTAGCAGAACAAGTAGCTACGTTACCAGCTCTATCAGTCACTGTAAGAACAACAGTGTTTGCACCTATGTTAGCACAAGTAAAAGCAGTTTTGTCAATTGAGATTGAACCAATACCACAAGCATCACTTGAACCATTGTCAACCATTTCAGCAGTTAACACCGCGTGACCTGTTGGATCCAATGCAATTGTTACATTTTTACAAACAGCAGTTGGAGCGCTGTTATCGGTAACAGAAGATTGATTTCTATGAACTCTTAATGTATTGTATGAAATACCTGAAGTAGCTATATCAGGAACAAAGTCAAGGTCTAGGTCGGCAATTAAAATACCGCTCACCTCAGCTTGACCAGGATAGTCGATACGATTTGCGAATGAAATATTTCCTGCACCAGAAGAAGTATTTACATAAACAGAGAAAAGATTTTCACCAGAAGATTTAGTCACCAAATCCGGTTTACCGTCACCATCAGCATCACCTACACCTAATCTGTAGTTAGAAGATGGAGAAGTCAAGTTTACAGCTGCAGCAAATGAAATTGAACCAGCTGAAGTATTTCTGAAAATTGAAGTAGTAGCACCACTAAAGTTGTTGGTTACGAAATCAATTTTACCATCTTTATCAAAGTCACCTACAAATAAACGGTATGGATATGCTGAATTAGTAGCAAATGCATTTACACTTCCGAAAGTAAAAGTGTTGCTTCCGCCTGTAGTAGTATTTTTAATTGCTGTTACCAAGTTGTCACTTGGACAGCTTGTTCCGATATCTTTTGTTCCGTCACCATCAACGTCAACAATCGCGATACCTGTAGCATAATAAGTATTATTGATAACAGTGTTTGCTGAAAAAGCAATTGCACCTGCACCAGCAGATGTATTTAATGTATTTAAGAATGTTCTTACGTTATTTCCAGAAGTACAAGCCAAATCCAATTTACCATCACCGTTCAAGTCACCAGTTGTAACTTGGTAAGCACCACTAGCTGAAAGGCTGTATGGAGCTGCAAAGCTCAAAGATCCAGGAACACTTAAGTTTCTGTAAATTTTAATTCCATCAATACCATTGTCAACAACAGCGATATCAATTTTACCATCACCATCAAAGTCACCAGGAGCGATACAACGAGTTGCGCCAGAAAAAGCTAAATCAAATTTTGGAGCAAAATTGAAATTACCTGGACTACTCAAGTTTCTTGCGATTGAAACCGCGTTGGCTGTAAATCCGCAAACCAAAAGGTCAGGCTTGCCATCTAAGTCCATATCTTGAGAAATCATTTGATATCCTCCAGACACGTTCATTGAATACGATACAGTATTGTATGTAGTAGAAGTAACTGTTGTAGGACAAAAAATTGCGTTGAATGATGTTGAAGAAACGCCAATCAATCCACAACCATTTCTAACAGAAATAGGAGCGTAAGTTGTTCCAACAGGCACTTTCACTGTTAATGAACCGAAAGAAGCCGACAACACTTGTGCTTGCGTAGCACCAAAAAACACTTGGTCATTTGCAGGGTTTGCATCAAAGTTTGATCCTTTGATGGTTACAATACTTCCAATAAATCCTGTGTTAGGAGTGAAAGTTGTAATAGTAGGAGCAGAACAATTCTGCGCCTGGACTGATTGAATTTGGAACAAGCCCAAAAGCAATGCAGAAAAGAGTAATAGTTTTCTCATTTAAAAAAGATTAGTAGATGTTAGTATTAATTAAAAACGATTGACAACTTAACAGTTGCTGGGTTGAATCCTAAAGGAAGATTAATCTTAAGATCGTCGTAGGTAGCATCGCCACAAGCAGCAACTTTCATTTTCATTCTTGATACCTCAACCTTAATGTTTTTAGATACTTCACGATTGTCTTCGTTTACAATCGTCACAGTAAAATCAACATCTTGATTCACCATGCTTTCGTTGAAAACATTCAACAAAACTTGGTTCACACCATCACAGCTAATTACTTTAGCAGTAATATCAACTGTTTTAGAAGACTCACCTAATAATTTCCATCCTTGGAAAACTACTTCAGTAGCTTGTGTTTGGGCGCTTAGCCCTAAAGAAATAATTGAAAAAAACAATGCAAACGTCATTGCCTTGCTACGAATGTAGCTGGGTAAATTTAAATACATAGATCAGGTTTTAAGTTTAATAATGCCGCTGCGAATCTAAAATTAAAATCTAATATTTCATCAGCAACAAAAAAAAAAAAAAAATAGAATTTATATACTTCCTGTCAAATTCACAGAAAATAAAATGCGTAAAAACATAATAAATACAGCATATTGAGCGCTTTGTTAAGTGCAAATTATTTTTTGTTTACAATGCGTAAACAAAACACTAATTCACATCAATGGCTTCAATTTTTAAAACTTCAGGAACATCTCTTCTGATATTTTCTTCGATACCCGCTTTAAAGGTCATGCGGTTCATAGAACAACCTTTGCAAGCTCCCAAAAATTCTAATTTTAGATGATATTCAGGAGTAAATTCAACTATGCGCACATCACCACCATCGGCTTTTAAAAAGGGACGAATCTTTTCTAAAGACTCTTCCACTCTTTTAATTATTTCGCGAGAGCTCATAGTGTTAATGATTTAATTTCAAAGTTTTAGTGGGCTCTTGTGTTGCATTTCTTTTTGCAACAGCTGCTTCTACATTCTCTACCATTTCCATAAAAGCCAAAGCTTGTGGAGTGTCCAGTTGCAACACTGCTGGGCGACCGGCTTCTCCCGATTCGCAAATACTTTGAACCAAAGGAATTTGTGCAAGCAATGGCAAGTCTAATTTTTCGGCCAAAGCAGCTCCCCCACCATTTCCAAAAATATAATATTTGTTATTTGGCAATTCAGCAGGAGTGAAATACGCCATATTTTCAACGATGCCTAAAACAGGTACATTGATAGAATCCATTTTAAACATGGCCACTCCTTTGCGTACATCAGCCAAAGCTATTCCTTGCGGAGTGGTAACAATAACAGCACCTGTAACAGGAACTGTTTGCACCAATGACAAGTGAATATCGCCAGTACCAGGAGGAAGATCAATTAATAAATAATCCAGCTCACCCCAATAGGCTTCGGTAAACATTTGCCCCATAGCGCGAGAAGCCATTGGTCCGCGCCAAGCGATTGCTTGATCGGCATTGGCAAAAAAACCAATCGACAACATTTTCACACCGTAGTTGGTCACTGGCTTGATCCATGTTTTTCCGTCTTTTTCAAAAGCTTCGGGTTTTTCATCAATGCAATCAAACATCAAAGGCATTGACGGACCGTAGATATCAGCATCCACCAATCCTACTTTATATCCTTTTTGCGCCAGTCCCACCGCAAGATTCGCAGTCACAGTTGATTTTCCAACTCCACCTTTTCCAGAAGAAACAGCAATAATATTTTTTACGTTTGGCAAAACTTTTCTTAGTTCTGCTGGTCGATCAGCGGGCAAAGGAATAACATCCACTTCCACCTGAACATCTTTACCAATAAATCGCTCAATGGCAAAAGCGCAGGCTTCCTGCATTTTCTTTTTATTATGCATTGCAGGGTTGTGAACCTTTACAGAAAAAGAGATTTTTTTATCGGAGATAACAATGTTAGAAACCAAATCCAACTGAACCAGATCTTTCTTTAAATCAGGCTCCTGAACTGAAGCCAAGGCTTCCAGTATTTTTTCTTTTGAAATGCTCATGCTATAATTTGAAGAGCAAATTTAAGTTATTATTTAGAATTATTCTAAGGAGAATTACAATGCTAGTTCCAGAGTAGGATCCCAAAACACTTTTTCAAAATTGAGCACCTGATCATTTTTAACTTTTACACCTTCTGCCTCCAGCTTTTCTTGCATGGATGAAGGCGGCGAAAAATGATGCTTTCCTGTGAGCAAACCATTGCGATTCACCACACGATGTGCAGGCACCACAGGTTTTTGTCCGTGAGCAACATTCATCGCATAGCCCACACTACGCGATGCTTTTGGCGAAGAAAGATATTTTGCAATTGCGCCGTAAGAAGTCACTCTGCCATTAGGAACGAGGCGAACTACTTGAAAAACCTGAAGAAAGAAATCTTCGTTTTCTCCTTTTGCCTTCTGACTTTTAACTTTTAACTTATTAATTGCCATTTAGCATTTGCTCATAAATCACAGCCATTTCAGCTTGCTGTGCAATAGTTAAAAAACGAGAATGATTGCCCTCTAAAAAAGCTTTGGCCTGAAGGTACAAACCTGCTTTGTACTGAACATCTAATGAGTCATCTATTTCTACTTTATTTACCGCAACGCTCCCTTTATTTTGTATATGCAGTTGCTCCATTGGCTTAAAGTACAGGCGGTAGTTGTTGGTTAAAATCTCAACAACCCACCTCCCAGGCGCAGCCCAGTTCGCAGCATATGAAAACAAAACGTCTTTCTCCGTTTTACCTGCACCATAAAAAATAGATTTGTCATGCCATGCTAATTTGCCTGCTGAAAAAGACTTCATCTCCTTTGGCTTACCACCAAAATAAAAAGCCAAATCAATAGGATGAGTTGAGCCTGCGTATATCCAGTTTCTTTTAACAATCTCCTTCAGGGGTAAAGTATCCAGCTGATGCGACCATTCCGTAAATTCAAATTGAAGTGATTTTACGCCTCCATCCTTTGCAATAATTTCTTCTGCTGCCAGTACAGATGCATAAAAGCGCCTGTTGTAAGCCAGCAAAACAGTAGCTTTGTGTTTTAATGTTTCGGCAGCCAGCATTTCCATTTCCTGCCTATTCAATCCTCCCGGTTTTTCAAGCAAAATCTTATGCAATCCTTTATTTAAAAGAGCAATCGTAACTTCTTTTAGCTTTTCTGCACCAACAGATACCAATGCTGAATCAAAATCATTGAGAGAGTTTTCTGCAATAAATTTCTCCACGCCACCAACATGAACTTTTACGCCTGTTTCTTTTTCAAATAAAGCAGCATTTTGCTGACCCTGACCAACAACAACAGTTTCACAGCCCAGTGCATTCAATACTTTCCAATGATCAATTGCAATTGGAGTAGTTCCAATGAGTAATACTTTTTTATTTAGGTGATCGGACATTTTGTAATTTTTTCAGATGAGTTTTCTTGAAGATATTGAAAAATAGGCGTCAGAAAAATTTTATGCAATTCAGAAGATTCCTCAAAAGAAGGCAATGGGCATTCCCCTGTGTTTAAAATTAATTCGCCCAATTCGGTAGACAATTCACTTTGAAACTTTATGCGAAACTCAGGAGATTTCCATTGACCCTTGGTTTCAGGAGTTTTAATCCATGCATTACCATTGTTGGTCAAAGGATCAATGATGTAAGTGCGGTCGGTTCCCTGAATGGTAATAATAGATTCCACAGGAGTATTTTCAACAGAGGTCACTAAAAAATGATTGCCCTTGGCATCTACTCCCTTCATTGAACCTTCAAACTCAATATAACCATTTCTTTTAGCTGGAAAGGTCTCGGTAATCAATTGCGTTAAATGAATATCCTGAGTGCCGGAAAAAAAGGCAAAAAGATCCAGATAATGAATGGTATTACAACCCAATCCCCAAGAATTTCCAACTGCCGTAAAAGAAAATTTTCCTTTCAGTTCATTTTTTATTTCGCTGTACAGCTCATTCATCCTCATGCAGCAATTCACCCAGGTTTTGATGTTTTTCTCACGAATAATTTTGCCGGAAATATCGTATTCTTCAAAAGATGGAAAAAGAACTTTTTCCAGCACCATGTATTTTATTTCACAATGAGCGGCCAGACTTTCTATGGCATTTAAGCGATGAAAGGAATTGGTGGCAACAATGACCAAATCTATTTTTTTGGCTTTTATTTCGGCAATACTCTGAACAAAAAAAACTTTTTTATTGTCGGATTTCACCTCATTATAACGCGATTCCGCAGTTTTCAATGAATCAGCAGAAGGATCCATGACCCATATTTCAGCAGAAAAATTTGTTTTGGCCAAACCTTGTAAATGCCTGCTTCCCAATTGTCCGGCACCAATAACAGCGAGTTGAAACATATGATAAAATGTGAAAAGTTAAAATTCAAAAGCCAAAATAAGAGATAAAAACAGGAACTAGAGTATAAATGAAATGAATTTGATTTTTTTTCCTTCACTTAACCAACGACGTTCGTAATATGTTTTAATTTCAAGATCCTTTGCTAATGGTGCATCTCCCAATGACGGCACCAATTCTTCGTAAATATTGGCCGAATCCACTTCTACTTTCAATTTTCCCGCAGCCACTACTTCCTTTGTGAATTCATACAACAAATCACTGTCGCATTTAAGATTTACTTTCCCTCCTGACTTCATTATTTTGCGATAGCGATTCAAAAACATTTCACCAGTTAAACGCTTACGCGGACGTTCCTTCTGCGGATCAGCAAAGGTGATCCAAATTTCACTGATTTCACCTTCCGCAAAAAGTTGAGTGATAAAATCAATTCTGGTGCGCAAAAACCCAACATTGGTCATTTTATTTTCCAAAGCATACTTAGCGCCATGCCAAAGTCGATTGCCTTTGATATCCACGCCAATGAAATTTTTTCCTGGATAATTCTTTGCCAAACCAACGGTGTATTCTCCTTTTCCACAAGCCAATTCCAGCACTATCGGATTTTCATTTTTAAAAAATTCCTTGTGCCACTTCCCCTTCAATGGAAAAGAATCCTGCATCGCCTGCTCGGTGGTGGGTTTAGCAACATTATCAAAGGTTTCTACATCTGCAAAACGCTGTAACTTTCTTTTCGCCATTAATAACAGTTCAAGGTTTAAAGTTCAAGGTTTAAAGTGCGCGCTGCGCAACCACCACCTTATTTTATTAATTTGCGCTAAATTAGAAAACACTTTTCGCTTCTGAACAAAAAAAAGAAAATACTGATTGCGCCGCTTAACTGGGGACTCGGACACGCAACACGCTGTATCCCGATCATCCGTGAACAAATGGATATCGGCAATGAAGTTATCATTGCGGCCGATGGAGGCCCTTTGGCTTTGTTGCAGAAAAAATTTCCGGAGTGCAAATTCATTGTCTTGAAAGGAACGCAAATCTCTTATTCAAAATGGATGGTACTATCCATGATTTTCCAAATTCCTAAAATTTTATTTTCCATTTTTAAAGAGCATCAAACGCTAAAAAAAATCATTGAAGAGGAACAAATTGAAATGGTGATTTCCGACAATCGCTATGGATTGTGGAACAAAAAAATTACTTCGATCTTTATTACGCATCAAATCAATATTCAAGCACCTGCTTTTGAAAAACTGCTATTCAAAATAAATTGCTGGTTCATATCAAATTACGATGAATGCTGGGTTCCAGACTATGCTGAAGAAAAAAATTTATCGGGAGATTTGTCGCATCCTAAAAATATCTATTACAAAAAAAACTTTCCGAAAAACATAAAATACATCGGTCCGAAATCGCGATTTAGCAAAGGCGTTTCTTCAACGCAAAAAATTTATACCTGTGTTGGAATTGTTTCCGGACCCGAGCCACAGCGCACCGTGTTTTTTGAAAAACTGAAAAGCGACTTTCAAAAAACAAAAGGAAAAACACTCCTGATTTCGGGCAAACCAGAAACAGAAAAAAAAGTTCAAGTTGGCGAACTTACCATCGTTGATCATTTGCCGGACGATGAATTTCTATCAGCCTTATATGCTGCTGAAAAAATCATTTGCCGCTCAGGATATTCAAGCATTATGGATTTACACGTTTTAGGGTTATCCGCCGAATTTATTGCTACTCCCGGACAAACAGAACAGGAATATCTTGCAGCAAAACTAAGGATTGGGTAATGCTGGCGACCGTTGATTGGCTTTGGAAGTATTACGACTAAACATCTTTTTATTTAAGTTGAATACTATTGAAAATTGGTGGTGGCCAATTTCAGAAAAAGGCTGTCCCAGCATAGAAATATTGTAGCCATAAAAAACATTAATGATGCCCAAAACGCCAAAACCAATTTTGGGTGTAAGCACAAAATCAAAATTTGTTTTGTCCATTTGATATTTCGCTTCTAATCCCAAAGCCAAAGAATTGGCGTTGATTTCACAGCCCACTTTATATCCGTAAATATTTTTAGGTTGCGACCATTCAATGGCGCCATAGTAATTTAAAGAAGAAGATATTTTGTTGTTGTAATAAAACTTCAAAAAAGAAACCCCAAATTCAGTATAAAATTCTTTCTGTAGCCCCACTCCAAATCGCCCAGCCAGCTCGGTTTTTGTCCACTTTTTATAACCCTCTTTAATTGGCAGTGAGATGGTGGCTGTATCCTGCGTATAGCCATTGCTAAAAAAGGATACCACTAAAGCTATCGCTAAACAATATCTCATAAAAATGCTTTGTAAATAAGGTGTTGAGAAATGAAATAAAATCTGCGCCAGACGCGCAATAAAGAGTAAGTATAATCTATTTTTTCTTCTTCTCGAGCGTAAAATGAAATACACTTCCCGATTTCACAGAGCTTCTCACTCCAATTTTCTGCTGATGGGCTTCCAGTATGTGTTTTACAATGGCCAAGCCTAAGCCCGAACCGCCCAATTCCCTGCTTCTACTTTCATCCACACGATAAAAACGCTCAAACAATCGCGGCAAATGTTTTTCTTCAATGCCAATACCATTGTCTTCAATTTCTACCATTAGTGCATCAACCATATCAGTAAACTGCACTTGAACCCATCCACCCTGTATACCATATTTCAACGCGTTGGAAATAAGATTTACCAGTACCTGTCGAATTTTATCTTTATCAGCAAACACAAATATTTCCCTAGGTTTTTCCTTATCGAATTTCAATTCAATGCTTTTCTTTTTGGCTTGAATTTCCAGCGAATGAAAAACTTCCAACACCAAATCAACAATATTAAAAGTGCTTTTATTCAAACCAATTTCTCCCGAATCCAAACGAGAAATTTCATCTAAATCTTCAATGATGGAAATCATTCGCTCAGCATTGCTGGCTGCACGTTTTAGGTAATCCATGTTGATGTTTTCATCTTCCAATCCGCCATCCAACAAAGTGAGAATATATCCCTGCATATTGAACACAGGAGTTTTCAATTCATGCGCCACATTGCCTAAAAATTCTCTACGGAATTGCTCTTGTTTTTTTAAAGTAGCAATTTCCGTTTTTTGTTTTTCCGTCCAGCTGGCTACCTTATCCCCTGCTGATTTCACCGGATCATCAGCCCATGAGTTACGGATATCAATTTCCAGTAATTCCTGCGATTTATGCGAAACAATATTCTTGTAAATTCCTTTAATTTTTTCGAGAATAAATTCTTTGAAAAGATGATAACTAAAAAAATAAGTGAGTACCGATAAAACCAATCCGGCTACTATTTTCAAAAACAAATGGTCAGCAGGGAATAAAGAAAAAACCAAAAGTAGGTACACGGCTAAAACAAAAGCCGACAGCGCCAACACTAAAGTTTTTGGATTGGAAATATTCATTCTAATTCCTGGTATTTATAGCCAACACCTTTTACAGTGACAATATAATCTTCGCCTAATTTCTCACGCAATTTACGAATATGCACATCTATCGTTCTGTCTCCTACCACTACTTCCTTTCCCCACACCTTATCTAGAATCTCATTGCGTAAAAATACTTTGCCTGGCTCCGACAATAACAATTTCAATAGTTCAAATTCTTTTCGCGGGAAAACAATTTCTTCATTGTCTTTAATGGCTACATAGCGGGTATTGTCGATTTTAATGCGTGTTTCAATAACACCGGCATCATCTCCACCTTTCCCCTTTCTTCTGAGTAAAGCTTTAATGCGCGAAATCAACACTCGTGGTCGAACTGGTTTAGAAATATAATCATCGGCACCTGCTTCCAAACCTGATATTTCCGAGTAATCTTCGTTGCGGGCAGTTAAAAAAGCGATGACGGTATTTTTCAATTCAGGTTTTTCTTTGAGCTGATAGCATGTTTCTATACCATCCATTCCCGGCATCATCACGTCGAGCAAAATCAAATCGGGAATTTCTTTTACGGCTATCTCAACAGCTGTTTTACCATTATCCGAATTAAAAACTTCAAAGCCTTCTTTCTTTAAATTATAGGAGAGGAACTCCAGAATATCTCTGTCGTCGTCCACAATCAATATTTTCTCTTTTATATTTTGCATAGTCCTCGTCAAAAATACAATATTTAAATAATACTCTCTCTAATTTAAGCACACTTCCCGCGCATATCAAGCGATTACATAAGGTTAACCATTGCTTAACCTTTTGTTAACGTAGTTCAGAAATCATTGAAATAGATTTGCCTGAGTTAAATTAATGTAATATGAATGTAAAAAACCTGTTAAGTGCTGCCGTTGGAATTTTGATTTCTGCTTCAGCTTATGCTCAAACTGATTCTGCTGCAAAAGCCGCAGAAAAAAAACCAGAAGAGAAAAAATCTCATTGGTTTGATAAAATTGAGTTTGGTGGATATACTCAAATAAGATATAGCCGCTTATTGGAAACCAATAAAAACCTGAAGATGGAACAGGGTGACAAATCCGTAGGTGATGGAGGAAGCCTAATGATTCGTCGTGCACGCTGGAAATTCAGTGGACAAGTTCATGAAAAAGTATATTTCTATATCCAGGCCGACCTTGCCAATAGTGTGACTACAAGCAGTGGTTCTGTGGGCGGATTTTTTCAATTGCGTGATGCTTACTTTGATTTGGGTCTCGACAAAAAAAATCAATTTTGGTTAAGAAGTGGTTTGCAAAAAATTCCTTTCGGGTTCGACAACATGCAATCGAGTCAGAATCGCTTGTCTCTGGATCGCTCCGATGCTTTTAATAGTGCCCTCTGGAACGAACGTGATTTAGGAACCATTCTTTATTTCACTCCAGAAAAAATCAAGAAACGTTACAAATCATTGGTAAAAGAAGGTTTGAAAGGTTCGGGCGATTATGGTGTTTTAGCACTGGGACTCTATACCGGACAAACCATGAACAGAGCCGATTTGAATCCGTTTTTTCATTACGTGGCCAAAGCTTCCTATCCTTTTGAATTTAAAAACAAACAAATATTTGAGGCAGGAATTCAGGCTTATTCAGGAATTTACACGCTGGAAAGCGTAAATACTACAAAAACTTCCGCGAGGGAATTCATTGATCAACGCGCAGGAATTACAGCGGTTTTATATCCAAAACCTTTTGGAATCCAGGCGGAATACAACATTGGAAATGGACCTTGCTTTGATCCTGCTACCGGCACTATCACTGTTCAGCCTTTAAAAGGTGGCTACGTATTAGCAACTTACAAATTAGATGTTGCCAAACAAACTATTATCCCCTTCATCCGCTACCAATATTATCAGGGAGGCAAAAAACATGAGTTGGATGCCCGAAAATACATGGTGCATGAAACAGAGTTCGGTGTGGAATGGCAACCTTACAAAAACTTTGAGCTGACCGTTGCCTACAACATGTCGGACAGAATTTTTGAAGACTCTAAAAAACCTGTAAATCAGCAAGTTGGAAACCTATTGAGAATCCAGCTACAGGTGAACTATTAAAAGTTAACTATTACTTAACATTGGATGAGAACAGAAGGATGAATTACTTTCTATTTTCGTCTTATAAATCAGAAAAAAATGAAAAAATTAATATTATCAACACTCGCACTAAGCGCTTTATTTTCTTTCAGTTCTTGCGGTGGATCAGCTAGCGGAGAAGGATCAGTATCCGACTCAACTGCAACTCTTTCAGGAAATGTAAACATCGACGGATCAAGCACCGTATTGCCTATCACCAAATTGGTAGTGGAAGACTTCAACGGAGCAAATCCTAAAGTGAATTTTGCAGTGGCTGCAGGCGGAACTGGAAGCGGATTCAAAAAATTCATCAGAAAAGAAATTGATATCTGTGATGCATCACGTCCGATCAAGGATTCTGAAGCACACGAATGCGATAGCTTAGGAATTAAATACCAGGAATTAGAAATCGGAAAAGATGGTTTATCTATTGTGGTTCATCCTGAAAACACATGGTTGACAAGCATAACGGTTGCTGAATTGAAAATGATTTGGGAACCGGCTGCTGAAGGGAAAATCATGAAATGGAACCAAATCCGTAAAGAATGGCCTAACGAGCCTATCCACTTGCACGGTGCAGGACATGAATCAGGAACTTTTGAATATTTCACTGAAGTGATCAATGGTAAAAAAGGTGCTTGCCGCACAGATTACAACGCAAGCGAAAACGACAACCAATTGGTACAAGGTGTATCCGGCGACAAATTCTCTTTGGGTTTCTTTGGCTTCGGATATTATGAAACAAACAAAACTAAATTGAAAATTGTTGCTGTTGATAATGGTACTGGTGCCATCACTCCAAATGAAACTACCATCATGGATGGAACTTACGCTCCACTTTCTCGTCCGCTGTTTATTTATGTAAATGCGGAATCTGCTAAAAAAGCAGAAGTAGCTGCCTTTGTTGACTACTATTTAACCAATGCACCAACTTTAGTGAAAGAAGCACATTATGTTGCTCTTCCTGCTGATAAATACAAAGAAGAAGCTGCAAAATGGGATGCTTTTGTAAAAGGATTGAAATAAAAATATTTAGATAATTCCTATATATTTGAAACCTGCTGCCATTGGCGGCAGGTTTTGCTGTTAAAAATGAAATAGAAGAAAAGAATGAAAAGGGTTTTAATGATATGTGCCATCATCACAGTTCTGACTACCGTTGGAATCGTGTATGTGCTCTTCTCCGAAAGCTTTTCCTTTTTCCAGCAAGTATCGCTTTGGGATTTTTTGACCGACACCAAATGGAGTCCCATTTCAACAGAAAAACATTTTGGAATTTTACCCCTGCTTTCAGGAACCTTACTTACCACATTCATTGCCATGATTTTTGCAGTTCCTATGGGAATCACCATCGCGATCTACCTGAGCGAATATGCTCCTAAAAAATTCAGATACTACATTAAACCTCTACTGGAAATTCTGGCAGCCATACCAACAGTGGTTTATGGCTTTTTTGCATTAACAGTAGTAACTCCTTTTTTACAGGGCTATATTCCCGGATTGGCGGGATTCAATGCGCTGAGCGCAGGATTGGTCATGGGCATCATGATCATTCCAATGATTTCTTCCCTGAGTGAAGATGCGCTCTACGCTGTTCCAAAATCTTTGCGCGAAGGTGCTTACGGTATGGGTTCTACGCGCTTGCAAACTTCTTTCAATGTGATATTACCAGCTGCTTCTTCAGGTATTATTGTTTCTGTCATCCTTGCTTTCGCAAGAGCTGTTGGAGAAACAATGATAGTTACTGTAGCTGCAGGAAATATGGCCAACTTAACTGCTGACCCACGTGAAACAGTAGCTACCATCACCGCTTTCATCGTTAACATGAGCACTGGCGACGTGCCTCAAAACTCCATTGAATACCAAACGATTTTTGCTGCAGGGGTAACGCTCTTCGTGTTTACTTTCCTTTTAAACAGCATCAGTTTCTACATCAAAAAACGCTTCCAGGAAAAATATGACTAGCGCCGAAAAAAATAGAATAAAAGATAAGTTGTTCGGATATTTCGGACTAGCTTGTACTTTGTTTGGCATCATTATGCTACTCGTTTTTTTAAGCGACATCGTAATGAAAGGTTGGGAAAAAGTAGACTTCGATTTCCTTACCAACTACTCCTCCAGCCGACCGAAAAAAGCGGGAATTTATCCAGCTCTGGCTGGAACTTTATGGATTCTCGGATTAACTGCTTTAATTGCTATACCTATTGGTATAGCTGCTGGAATTTATTTTGAGGAGTATGCCAAAAAAAGCAAAATGGCGAATTTCCTCGAAATCAATTTGGCCAACCTAGCTGGTGTGCCTTCCATCATTTATGGATTATTAGGCTTGCAAATTTTTGTGCGCAGCTTGAACTTCGGCGCAAGTATTTTGGCAGGTGCATGTACGCTTGCACTGCTCATTCTGCCTATCATCATTGTCTCAACACGTGAAGCTTTAAAAGCTGTACCCGACAGTATTCGTCAGGCCTCCTACGGCATGGGCGCCAACACTTGGCAAACCATCTGGCACCAGGTTTTACCTGCTTCTGCTGGCGGAATTATTACAGGAATTATTCTAGCGATTTCAAGAGCTATTGGAGAAACTGCTCCGCTAATTGTAATCGGCGCTGCAACCTATATCACTTATATTCCCGAAGGCCCCATGGATAAATTTACTGTGTTGCCTATGCAGGTGTACGACTGGATTGGAATGCCCGATCCTGAGTTCGCAAAAAATGCTGCTGGCGGCATCATCATCTTATTATTGATCACCTTCCTTTTAAATGGCATAGCGGTATACCTCCGCAACAGATGGCAGAAAAAAGTGAAGTGGTAAAATATTTTTATGGAAAAACTGAGCATTAAAGAAAAAAAGCTGGAGGCCATTAACCTCAATGTTTTTTACGGACAGAAGCAAGTGCTGAAGGATGTAAACATTGCCATTAAAGCCAATACAGTAACTGCTTTTATTGGTCCGTCGGGTTGTGGTAAATCCACTTTCCTGCGCACCTTCAACCGAATGAACGACTACGTGGAAGGCTTCCGCAAAGAAGGCGACATTATTGTGGATGGTAAAGACATTTACCAAAAAATGATTCGTGTAGAAGAGCTCAGAAAAAAAATAGGAATGGTGTTTCAAAAACCAAATCCCTTTCCGAAATCCATATTTGAAAACGTAGCCTATGGCTTGAAAATACAAGGCATCAAAAACAAAAAACTGATTGAAGAAACTGTAGAAAAATCTTTGAAACAATCGGCATTGTGGGATGAAGTAAAAGACGATTTGAAAAAATCGGCTTTGTCGCTTTCAGGCGGACAACAGCAAAGATTGTGTATCGCACGTGCTTTGGCTTTGGAGCCAAGCATCTTGCTGATGGATGAACCAGCTTCTGCCCTCGACCCGATTTCCACTTCAAAAATTGAAGATCTAATTTGGGAACTGAAACAAAAATATACCATCGTTATTGTTACGCACAACATGCAACAAGCTGGTAGAATCAGTGATAACACTGCATTTTTCTACATGGGCGACTTGGTAGAATACGATGAAACAAAAAAGATTTTCACTAATCCTGAAAAGGAAAGAACACAAAATTATATCACCGGTAGATTCGGATAAAAATAGTTCAATATTTAAAGTTCAAGGTTAGCTAACATTGAACTTTGAACATTAAACTTTGAACTTTGAACATTAAACTTTGAACTAAAAAGTATGTCGCATTTAGAATCAGAATTGGTCCAATTGAAAAACGAAGTTTTCGAACTGCTTCAATTGGTGCATTCTCAAATTGAGAAAAGCAAGGAATCCCTCTTAACCAGCGATAAGGATTTAGCGAGTCACGTGGTGGCCAATGACAAACGTGTAAATGCTTCAGAATTAAAAATTGATCGCGATTGCGAAAATATTTTGGCACTGTACAATCCCGTAGCTATTGATTTGCGCTTCGTTTTGGCTTGTATTAAAATGAACCACAGCTTGGAAAGAATTGGCGACAACGCCGAAGGATTGGCGGTATACGTGAATATTTCCCCTGGTGCTTTTCCTCAGGAGATCATGGAAAAATTTAACCTCGCTCCCGCTTTCGACCGCTGCTTGCAAATGTTTTCACTCATCATGGATTCTTACCGTCAGGAAGATCCAGCTTTGGCCAGAAAGGTTTTTAACCTCGATGAGTTATTGAATGAATACAACAGAAAGGCGACTAAAACCGCCATCGAACTCATTAAAACCCAACCCGAACTGGCAGAAGAAATTTTGTACATCATGGGCGCCTTAAGAAAAATTGAAAGAATGGGCGACCTCACCAAAAATATGGCGGAAGAAATCATTTTTTACATCGAAGCAAAAGTATTACGTCACAACAAAAAAAAGTAAACAAACATTGAACTTTAAACCTTTAACCTTGAACTAATTTTGAACTCTGAATTCTCCAATATCCTCTTCCTGCTTGGCTCTCTAGCCTTTCTCGTTTTCGGAATGAAAATGATGACAGAGGCCATTCAAAAGGTATTGGGCGATAGTTTACGACGCATCATAGAATCGTCAACAGAAAATAAATTCAAAGGAATTTTCAACGGATTTTTTACCACTGCTTTGATTCAATCTTCCTCAGCAACCATAGTCGTTGCAGTGAGTTTGGTGAACGTTGGCATACTCACTTTAATTGAATCAGGCTCAGTAATTTTAGGCGCCAACATAGGCACCACGGTGAGTTCATGGATGATTGCAGTACTTGGATTTAAAATGCAGTTTAACATGAGTGCTGCTGTACCGCTTATAGCAGTAGGTGTTCCTTTCCTTTTTGCAAAAAAGAGAAAAGTAAAATTCATTGGAGAAATTATTATCGGCTTTGCCATTGTTTTTACCGGACTAGAATTCTTAATGCATGCAGTGTCTCACCCGAATTTGTTGGAAATATATTCATTTCTTCAAGACAATAACGACAGCATTTTCAGTTGCACTTTCATTGTACTAATAGGCGCACTATTTTCCTTCGCGCTTCAATCTACAGCTGTTGCCATCGCCCTCACTCAAACCTTGGCCTTTACCGGAATCATTCCTATAGAAACAGCTTTGGAATTAGTATTGGGACATAATTTAGGCTCCATCATAAACACAGAAATTACGGCTCTTGCCGGAAATGTGCACGCCAAAAGAGCGGCACGTATTCACTCTGTATTCAACGTTGTCAGCGTTATTTGGGCCTCGTTATTCTTAACGTTTATTATTCCTAAAATAAATTTTATCAGTGAAAATATATTGGGAACGGGAAGCATTTATTCTGCATTTGGCGCTCCAATAGGCATAGCCATTTTTCACACCACCTACAACGCCATCAACGTTTTAATAATGATGTGGTTCATTCCATATCTCGCGCAAATAGCCACCAAAACAGTAAAATCAAAAGGTGGGATGGATGAGGAATATCACTTGGAATTTATTGATTCGGGCTTAATGACCTCTCCTGAAATTTCTGTTTCTGAAGCGAAAAAAGAATTGGTAAAATTTGCTCAACTCACCAAAGCGATGAACGATACTTTTCGCCATCTGCTTAAGGAACAAGAGAACGATGCCTTTGAAAATCTCGTTACGCAAATGAGAAAATATGAGGATCTGACAGATAACTTCGATGAAGAAATCACCAACTTCCTTACTAAGGTTTCGCAAGGAGAGCTGACCGAAGAGAACTCTTTTGAAATTCGCCGACTACTAAGTATTGTTGGCGATTTGGAACAAATAGGCGATATTTTTTACGGCATGGCCCTCATCATGGAGCGCAAAAAAGAAAGTAAAGTGTGGTTCATCCAGGAGCAGCGCGATCATTTAAATGTCTTATTGGATAAACTCGACAAAGCATTTGATGCGATGATCAAAAACCTCAGCACTGAATACGTTGAAGTATCATTGTCGGAAGCCCGTGAAATTGAAAATGAAATTGATTCTCTCCGTGATAACGCACAAAACCAGCATTTGGAAAGCATGGAAAAAGGCGATTACAGCTATAGAAGCGGGATGTATTACAAAGATCTTTTTTCTAATTGCGAAAGGATTGGGGATTACATTATTAAAGTGAGTGAGGCGGTGACGGGGAAGCATTAGTCTGAACCTTGATTAACAAGAAAACCATGTGCAATTTCACATTAATTTCTCAAGAAAATATATTTACTATAGTTCCTCTATTACAGGTTCTTAATCCAACTATTCCGGAAGAAGTAATAAAATCACGTTTGAAGGAAATGCTTTCACAAGGCTACGAATGCGTTGGGATTTTTGATACAGAAAAATTAATTGGTATTTCCGGCCTGTGGATTAGAACACAATATTACATAGGAAAACACATTGAACCCGATAATGTAATTATACTTCCCGAATACCGAAATCAGGGTATTGGAGAAAAATTAATGCTCTGGATTTACGATTATGCAAAATCAAAAGGCTGCATTGCTTCTGAACTCAATTGTTATGTTCAAAATGAAAAAGGAAATAACTTTTGGAGAAATGAAGGATACCAAATAATTGGAAATCATTATCAAAAGAAATTTTAAAATCATTCGCTCCGACAAGTTTAGCGAAGCGAACTTGTTGGTTTTACGAGTATACTTAGAAGCTTTCAGCTTCTTTCCTTCGCAGAAGGAACATGTTTCTCTTACAGAAAAAGAAAGTTAAAACTTCCACGTTGATTCGTTATTCCGCTGAGTTACGCTTCGCTAAACTCATCGGAGCGGGGCACAAAAACTCTCGCAATAACGGGCGCTTGGGATCTTATCTTCACGAAATGCCAGCTAACCAACTCTCCTCCTTTTTCAAGGAGGAGTGCCGGAGGCGAGGTGGTTACATATAAATAAACTCAAATGATTTTTCCTTTCATTAACCACCTCCCCCTGCGGGTACTCCTCCTTGAAAAAAGGAGGAGAGTTAGTTAGTGAACCACACCAATGCATTTCCGTAAATCATTAAAACAAAAAAGCTCCGGGAAAATTCCCGGAGCTTTTTGTTTATCTATTTCAAATCCTAATGACTGTCGTGAGTAGCATCCGTGCTTGGTTGTGGAGTCTCCATGTGCATTGCGTCTCCAGCAGAAGCTGAGTCTTTGTGACAACATGCTTTTTTCTCCTCGTGACCTGAGCAAGATGCTGCAGCTTCGGCTTTGCAACATTTTCCTTCAGCGTGACCAGCACATTTATCAGTTCCTTCTTTGCAGCAAGATGAGGCATCTTTACCAGCACATGAAGCTTCAGTACCATGACAAGAAGCTTTAGCACCGTCTTCTGTAGAATGTCCACTTCCTAAGATCGGAGCGATTACCAATCCGATCAAGCAAGTCAATTTAATTAAGATGTTCATTGACGGACCAGAAGTATCTTTAAATGGATCACCTACTGTATCACCAGTTACTGCAGCTTTGTGAGCGTCAGAACCTTTGAAAGTCATTTCACCGTTGATCATTACACCCGCTTCAAATGATTTTTTAGCGTTGTCCCATGCACCACCTGCGTTGTTTTGGAACACTGCCCAAAGCACACCAGATACAGTAACACCAGCCATATAACCACCCAACATTTCAGCGATCAGTTGGTTGTTATCTTGGTAAACCAATTTACCTAACAGTACAATTGCAATTGGGAAACCAATGGTTAAGATACCTGGCAACATCATTTCGCGCAAGGCAGCTTTTGTAGAAATTTCCACACATTTACCGTATTCAGGTTTTCCTGTTCCTTCCATGATTCCTGGAATTTCTTTGAACTGGCGACGAACTTCGTACACCATGTCCATTGCAGCTTTACCTACAGAGTTCATTGCCAATGCAGAGAACACTACAGGAATCATACCTCCTACGAACAACATCGCTAAAACCGGAGCTTTAAAAATGTTGATCCCGTCGATACCTGTGAAAGTCACATAAGCAGCGAAAAGAGCTAATGAAGTCAAAGCAGCAGAAGCGATCGCAAAACCTTTTCCTGTTGCAGCAGTAGTGTTACCTACTGAATCTAAAATATCTGTACGTTGACGAACTTCTTTAGGCAACTCGCTCATTTCAGCGATACCACCAGCGTTATCAGAGATTGGTCCAAAAGCATCAATCGCCAACTGCATAGCTGTTGTAGCCATCATTGCAGAAGCGGCCAAAGCCACACCGTAGAAACCAGCCAGAGCGTATGACGCCCAGATAGCACCAGCGAAAATCAATACTGTTGGGAAGGTAGAAATCATACCAGTTGCAATACCAGCGATTACGTTAGTACCAGCACCTGTTGCAGATTTTTGAACAATTTTCAATACTGGTTTTGTACCCAATCCTGTGTAGTACTCAGTTACTGAAGAAATCACACCACCTACTACTAATCCTACGATAGTTGCATAGAACACATTCAAATATGAAATTTGTTTAGGACCTTCTCCGTAAAATTCCATTGTCATTTCATTAGGCAACATAAATTTCACAAGGAAGAAACAAGAAATTGCAGTCAAAATAATAGAAATCCAGTTCCCCATATTCAAGGCACCCTGAACTTGTTTTTCTTTAGCGTTATTGTCTTTGATTTTCACAACCATTGTTCCAATGATTGAGAACAGAATACCAAAACCAGCAATTGCCATTGGCAATAAGATTGGACCGATACCACCGAAGGCATCTTTAATTTCACCACCATTGTCTTGAATAATATAGTTACCCAAAACCATTGCTGCCAAAACTGTTGCTACATAAGAACCGAACAAGTCAGCACCCATACCAGCCACGTCACCAACGTTGTCACCAACGTTATCAGCTATAGTTGCAGGGTTTCTAGGA
>JAPLEZ010000096.1 GCA_026390935.1 Bacteroidota bacterium | reverse complement strand
TTTTAGTGGGGTTCCGATAACATTGTTTTTTAGGAAGAAGTAAAATTAACCACCTCCCCATTCGGGTAAAAAAAAAAAAAAAAAGGAGGAGAGTTGATTACCGGTTCATTTCGTGACGATTTAATTTATGTTTTTCGAGAGTGGGTTGCTAACTAACTCTCCTCCTTTTTTCAAGGAGGAGTACCCGAAGGGGGAGGTGGTTAATTCACTTCTTCACATACCCCATCACCGTAAACAACTCCGGCGCACCATGTAAATACTGCGGCTGGGTAACTGTCTCCAGCCATTTCGCTTTAATGTATTGATTGGCTTCCACTCGGCAATCGCCCCAGTAGCCATCTTTGTACGGCGGTCCCCACATTGGCTGAATGTCCCAGTTGCAATCGATGTAAGCCACTACTCTAACTACATCTTTATTTTTTTGAATATAATCGAAGAAGGGAACATACCATTCAGCCCAGATTTGCTCTGAAGTTTTTACCTGTAAATTTTCTCCTGCCGGACCGTCGTAAATCATTCCGAAATTTCGACGAGTCAAGCGAACCACATCATATCCCTGCGGACTCGATTCGCAAACCATCACCGGCTTTTTGTGCTCACGTGCAAAGTTCACCAACTCATCAGTCAGTTTTACCTGCTCATCATTGGCCACAAACCAGGAATAACCGCAGTAATCCACGTAATCATCACCCGGCCACCAGGCAGCAATATCTTCATGAAAACCTTCAATTTTATCATCAACAGGTGATGTTCCCGAATGCCAAACTGTAGCACAATTCTCCACTTTCATTTCTCTAAAAACATCAACAATTCTGCGGAAAGCCACCTGATAGGCCTTTGGATCGTAATGATTCCAATTCCCGTCGAATTCATAACCAATTCTTAAAAATACCGGTCGGTTGGTCTTTTTAATGAAGCGTCCCAATTCCCTTATTTCATCATCATAAGTACCTCTGCCAATAGATTCCAAAGCATCTACCATATACAAGCCGATAGAAATAGCGGAGTTTTTCAAATTAAGATTATCCACAATGCATGGACCGCAAACATCTCCAGCACCATAATTAACGGGATCTTCCAAACCCATCAAAGATGGCAAATTGGTATAAAAAGTAACTCCACCCGGGAGCTGATTAAAATTATCCACATAACCATTGTTGTTGGGCGCATCAAATCCGCCAATGGCGCTCAAATCCTGTCCAACTACCAATAACATCTTATCCTGAGGGATGGAAAATTTGCCGGTACTTTGTCCGAATAGCGAAGTAACCACACCCATCAAAATCAACGCGAAGTAAACAATCAATCTTTGCATACAAAAGGTATTTATTTTTACAAATATGCTTATTTATATAGTAACACAAAAACACTTAGTGTATTATTTACATAAATGTAAACGATTATTTTTTATAAGTCAACAAAAGATGTGGGAATTTTTAAATCTTAACAAAAGCAATTTATAACTTTACCCTATGGACTTCCTCCCTCAAGATATAGAAAACTACGCTCTCCAACACACTTCCAAAGAAAGTGAATTGCTCTACCGCCTCAACCGCGAAACGCATCAGAAAATATTAAAACCACGCATGCTTTCCGGTCACTTGCAAGGAAGAGTTTTGTCGATGATGAGCAAAATGATTCAGCCCGAAAAAATTTTGGAAATTGGCACTTACACCGGTTATTCGGCATTGTGCCTTGCAGAAGGTTTAAAAGAAAAAGGTGAATTACATACCATAGATGTGAACGAAGAACTGAAAGATTTTGCGCAAAGTTTTTTCGATGCATCGGAACATAAAAACCAAATTCATTATCATATTGGAAATGCCTTGGAAATCATTCCAATGCTGGATGGTCCATTTGACATCGTGTTCATCGACGCCGATAAAGAAAATTATCTTACTTACTTTAATCTCATTTTTGATAAAGTAAAGCAGGGAGGATACCTCATTGCCGACAATGTGCTGTGGAGCGGAAAAGTGGTTGAAACTGTAAAAGCCAATGATACCGACACACAAAAATTAATGGAGTTCAATGACTTTGTCCAAAACAATCCGCAAATAGAAAATGTATTGCTGCCCGTTAGAGACGGATTAATGGTGTGCAGAAAAAAATAAGTTATCTATATTTATCTTCCAAAAAAAACAAACGATGAAATTCAGTCTATCCTTATTTTTATTCAGCTTAATATCATTCTCCTGCTATAAAAATGCACCACATAAAAATCCTGTCAGCACTACAACTCAAAAACTTTTTCCTTTTGAAACGGTGGCTGGTGATCCTTTGCAAACAAGGATTTACACTCTCGACAATGGATTGAAAGTTTACATGAGCGTGGTAAAAGACAAACCAAGAATTCAAACTTACATCAGCGTTAACGCGGGATACAAAAACGATCCTGCCGATGCCACCGGACTCGCACATTACCTGGAGCACATGCTGTTTAAAGGATCGGAACACCTGGGCACCATCAACTTTGAAAAAGAAAAACCGCTGTTGGATCAAATTGAACAACAGTTTGATGTGTACCGTCAAACCACCGATTCCCTCAAAAGAAAATCCATTTACCATATTATAGATAGCTTGAGTTATGCCGCATCGGGTTATGCCGTTGCCAACGAATACGACCGTCTCACCTCACAAATTGGCGCGCAAGAAACCAACGCTTTCACCACTGCCGATCATACTACTTATGTCAATAATATTCCTTCCAATCAATTGGACAACTGGTTGAAAATTGAAAGTGAAAGATTTATGTATCCGATTTTCCGCCTCTTTCACACCGAGCTGGAAGCAGTTTATGAGGAGAAAAATCGCGCTCTCGACAATGATGTTCGCAACGCTTACGAAGCCACTTTAAAAGATTTATTTTTAAATCACCCCTACGGAACCCAAACCGGATTGGGCACTATAGAGCATTTGAAAAATCCGTCCATCAAAAAAATCAAAGAATTTTACAATCAGTATTATGTGCCCAACAACATGGCAGTGGTAATGGCTGGTGATTTTGATATGGATTCGGCAATAGTAGCCGTTAACAAAACTATGGGACAGCTAAAAGCCAAACCATTTCCTGAATTCACTTATCAACCCGAAGCGCCCATCACCACGCCAACAATAGAAAACATTTATGGCGCCGAAGCTGAAGTTTTCATTATGGGCTACCGATTTGATGCTCATCCTTATACCAAAGAATCGTACGTTTTAACAATGGTGGATCAAATCCTGAATAATGCTTATGCAGGATTAATCGACATCAATCTCAATCAGCAACAGAAAGTGGCCAACGCCGGGACTTATCTAGTGAAATACAACGATTATGCAGCCCATATCTTTTTAGGTTTTCCTACACAAAATCAATCTTTGGAAGAAGTACGCGACCTGATTTTTGAGCAAATTAAAAAATTACAAAAAGGAGAATTTGAAGACTGGCTCATTGATGCTATCATAAAAAACCTGAAATACCAAGCCATTAAAGACAAAGAAACTCCGGAAGGAAGGGCGCAAATTTTATTGGATGCTTTCAACGCAAAAGTTCCTTATGACAAAATAGTCAACGAAATCAACGAAATTGAAAAAATCACCAAAGCCGACGTCATTGAATTTTGCAATAAATATTATTCAGAAAAAAATTGCGTGTTGGTTTACAAAAGAACCTCCAAAGAAAAAGGAAATGCAAAGGTTCAAAAACCAGCCATCACGGCCATTCAAATCAACAGAGAGAGTTCATCGGAATTCGGAAAAGAGTTTTTAAAATCGGTTCCTGCTCCCATCCAACCGGTATTTGTAGATTATAAAAAAGAATTTGAAATTGTTGACAACAGCAATGGCAGTCAGCTGTGGTACAAGCAAAACACAAGCAACGGACTCTTCTCTGCTTCCATCATTTACAATTTCGGATCTTATGAAAATCCGTTATTAGAAACAGCCATCGATTACCTTGATTTACTAGGAACCACCAAATTCTCCAATGCTGATATTCACCAAGAGTTTTATAAACTGGCATGCGAATACAGCTTTAATGTTGGGCAACATGAAAGCACCATCAACATCACCGGCTTATCCGAAAACGCACCACAAGCCATTGCCTTGTTAAAAGCGATATTTAGTGAAGCCAAAGCCGACGAAGGTGCCTTGGAAAAATTGAAAATGAAAATCTTAAAACAACGAGCCGATGATAAATTAAACAAGGACGTTATTTTGTGGAAGGCATTGGCGAGTTACACCATGTACGGCAAATCGTCGCCCTTCCTCAATAAACTAAGCAACAAACAAATCAAGGAAATGACATCGGCGCAATTGCTTGCCGAAATCAGTACGCTCTGGAACACCAAAAGCGAGATCAATTACTATGGACCTCTGGCTTTGAGTGATTTTCAAAGTCAAATCAACATGCTACTGCCAGCAAAACTAAGTGCCGGTCCGGAAAAGAAAATCTATCCTAAAAGAGAAATTGATAAAAACGAGATTTATCTGGTGGATTATGATATGCAACAAGCCAGCATTGGCATTTACACGAAAGGCAAAAGTTTTGATCCGCAATATGCTTCCACCGTTAAACTATTCAACCAGTATTTTGGTGGCGATATGTCGTCCATCACTTTTCAGCAAATTAGGGAAGCAAAAGCCTTGGCCTACTCTGTAGGCGGATCTTATAACGAACCCTATTACAAAGAAGAACCTTATACCTTTTGGGCAAATATTGGCACGCAAGCCGATAAAATGAAAGATGCTCTGCCGGCGATAGATTCACTGATGAGAGCTCTTCCCTACTCAGAAAACGCTTGGCAAACATCACTCAATGCCATTCGTCAGAATATTGAAACCGGAAGAATCATCAAAGGTTCCGTTTTTGCCAACTACAGAAACAACCTTCGTTTGGGCTACGATTACGACCGACGAATAGATTTGTACAAAGCCCTGAACACTATACAGTTCAAGGATGTGTTGACGTTCCAGTCGCAATACCTACAATCCAAAAAATTCGCCGTCATCATCCTTGGCAACACCAAGCAATTTGACATGAAATGGCTGAAAACACAGGGAGAAGTGAAGATATTGTCGCTGGAGGAGATTTTCGGATATTAAACTTTGAGGTTTTTTTAGCACCTTTGCAGCGTTATGAATGGCAAATTTAAAAATGTTTTAAAATACATTATTTTCTCTGCATTAGGCATTGGTGTAATGATCTGGCTCTACCAAGACAGTAAAGAGGAAATGGACAAAAACCATATTGACCTTTTTACTGAGTTTGCCAATATGGACAAAAGCTGGTTCGTTTTAGGGTTTTTCCTAACTACGTATAGCAACTTTTCACGTGCATTCCGCTGGCAAATTATGATTGAATCCGCTGGTTACAATCCTAAAAAAGGCAATACTGTTTTATCGATCATGATAATGTATTTCATGAATCTCTGGATTCCTCGCTCAGGTGAAGTAGCGCGATGTTCAATCTTATATAAATATGAAAAAGTACCGGTTTCTAAAATGGTAGGTACTGTAGTTGTTGAAAGGGCTTTTGATTTTCTTTGTTTCTTTATTATGGTAGGCATAATGCTCATAAGTCAATTTGATTTCATGGCCAGCTACTTCAAAACTCCTGAATTTCAAAAGACATGGGCAGAGAAAAAAGAACTCTTTCCAATCTTAATTACCATCGGACTCATTGGCATCATAGGATTTTTAGCCGTTATTATTTTGCGAAAAAGAATTATAAAAACGAAAATTGGCGGCAAGGTAGCTGGATTTTTGCAAGAACTTTGGGAAGGCGTAAAAAGCACAAAATACATTAAAAGAAAATGGGCTTTTTTGTTTCACACAGTAGTCATCTGGGCTTTATATTATCTTGTTTTTTACATTTCCCTTCTGGCTTATGGCCCTACATCAACACTCGGGCACTCCATAGCATTTGCGGTTTTTATCATGGGTAGTCTTGGTATGATTGCACCAAGCAGCGGAGGAATAGGAGCTTATCATGCCATGATTATTTTATCGCTTGTTATGTTTGGGTTATCCCAACCGCATGCGCTCGTTTTTGCATTTGTTTCACATTTCATGCTCACAATGAGCGTAATAATTGCGGGTGTAATTTCAATGATTTATTTACCCTATTATAACCGTTCAAGTAAATTAAAGCAATAATTGTTGTCAATGGAGTGGAACAAAATTGAAGAAGTACTTCCTGAAGACGAACAACTAGTACTGGCCTATCTTCCAGAAAACTGGGTTCCCACCCCTGGTGATCCCACCGAAAAAACTCTTCAACCCATTAAAATGCTTCGCTTCAATAAAGACTTTTATGGGGCGCATAAACCAAGGCATAAAAACAGCTCTAGTGACCATTTTTGGAGTGGTGAAGGCTTAAGTAATCATTTTTTTCAGGAAGTAACTCACTGGATGCCATTGCCGGTAAGTCCGAAATAACACAAAAGCTATACTCAGCAATAGATCCTGAAACAAGTTCAGGATGACATTACTCTAACATTTGCTTAAATCCATTCTACTTTTTATGGGTATAGTTCACGTTGGTCATCCTGAACTTGTTTCAGGATCTATTTACTCAAAAGGTGATTTAAATAAAATCTAAAGTCTTACATTATATTTTATATTTTTAGATCGTGAGAATTCTTTTTCAAAATAACGCACTTCGTCTTATAGCATTTTGCTTTTGCAGTGTTTTCTTGCTGCAAATCGCTGCAGACACCGTTTTCAAATTGAGCGATTGGAATAAAAAACAAAGCAGTTTGCAAGAGAAGAATCAGGACGACGACTCATCAAAAGACGATCAAGAAAAGGAGAAAGAAAGCGAGAAAGATTATGAAGAAGATGACTGCAAAGAGTTGCATCCACTTCTGTTTTTATCAGGCATCGCAGAAACAAAGCTTTCTACGCTTCAAAAACATTTAAAACATCATTGTCTCCCCGCAGGTTTTTTCAAAACCTTCAATCCTCCACCTGAAGTATAATTTTTTGCATTCAGCAGCTCTGTCATCAAGAGCTTCAAATTCATTATTTATTCAACAGCATAAAAGCTGTGCAAAATTTTACATAACATGGGTAATTTTTCTAATTTAAAAAACGATCTCCCCTCCGGCTTGGTAGTGTTCCTTGTCGCACTACCACTTTGCCTCGGTATCGCCCTAGCATCGGGAGCACCCCTGTTTTCAGGGATTATAGCAGGCATCGTCGGTGGCGTAATCGTAGGTGTTCTCAGCGGATCACACACCAGCGTGAGCGGGCCTGCTGCAGGACTCATCGCTATTGTAGTTCCGGCCATCAAAGACTTAGGTAGTTACGAAGTTTTCCTTGTTGCTATTGTACTAGCGGGAGTATTTCAGTTAATTTTCGGACTCGTAAAGGCCGGTATAGTAAGTCTGTATATTCCTTCCAGTGTGATCAAAGGAATGCTCGCCGCTATTGGTATTCTCTTAATTCTTAAACAAACACCGCACTTGCTGGGGGTAGACAAAGATGCTTTCGGTGAAGAAGAATATGTGCAAAGTGATGGAAATACTACCTTCAGCTATCTTCTGGAATCCATAGAAAAGGTACATTGGGGCGGACTCCTCGCAGGCTTGTTGGCGTTTGCCATTTTGATTTTATGGAGCCGTGCAGCCATCCAGCGCAACAATGTTTTAAAACAAATCCCAGGTGCATTGCTGGCGGTCATTGCTGCTACCTTGATCAACATGCTATACAAGGCTTTCTTTCCCGAATTGATTATTTCGGGTCCACATCTGGTGCAACTTCCAACTTTCAATGATTTTGAGGGATTTAAAAAACTGTTCACCTTTCCCGATTTTTCGGCACTAGGCAATGGGCATGTTTACCTTATCGCTATAACTATCGCGATTGTAGCAAGTCTGGAAAGTCTGCTCAGTCTGGAAGCCGCCGATAAGCTCGATACTTTAAACAGGAAAAGTCCGCAAAACAGAGAACTCCTAGCGCAAGGTGCCGGAAATATTTTTTCGGGCTTGATAGGCGGTTTACCAATTACAGCGGTGATCGTGCGCAGCTCTGCCAACATTTCCGCAGGAGCAAAAACCAAAACGTCAGCAGTAATACATGGTGTTCTACTCCTCGTAGCTGCTCTCTTGTTGTCTCCCATCCTCAACCAGATTCCTTTGTCTGCACTAGCTGCCATATTGATTCTGATAGGTTACAAACTGGCAAAAACATCTCTTTTTGTATCACAATACAAACTCGGCTGGGATCAGTTCATCCCTTTCGTAGTGACGGTGTTGGCGATCCTCTTCAGCGATTTGCTGATAGGAATCAGCATTGGTCTGGCTGTTGGGATCTTTTTCATCATTAAAACCAATATCAGCAAGCTCTATATCATTGTGAAAGGGAAATACAAAATCATCTATATTTCTTCCCAAGAACCGAATCAAATCCAGCCTAAAATAAAGATCAAATTTAGTGAACATGTCTCCTTTCTTAACAAGGCGCGATTATTTGCCCGACTAAAGGCATTGCCAGCTAACAGTATCGTGATCATTGACGGCTCACAGTCCGTCAGTATTGATCACGACGTACTTGAAATGATACACAATTTCAAGGAACAGGCTAAGGAGATAGGCATTACACTTTACCTCCAGGATATTCCTGATTTGGGAATACAAACAGATTTACATTAATTTTAAAACATGAACAATATGGACAGCTTTTATAATTCTCTTCTAGAAAACAATAAAAAATGGGTCGCCGAAAAACTAGGTGAAGACCCTCAGTTTTTTTCCAAACTCGCCAAAGGCCAGAAACCACCACTACTGTGGATAGGTTGCTCCGACAGTCGTGTGCCAGCCAACGAAATCATAGGTGCACAACCAGGTGAAGTTTTCGTACACCGAAACATCGCCAACATGGTGATCCATACAGATATGAATATGCTAAGTGTACTCGATTATGCTGTTTCCATCCTGGATGTAAAACACGTTATTGTTTGTGGTCACTATGGTTGTGGCGGTGTGCAAGCGGCCATGACGAACAATCATTACGGACTGGTGGACAACTGGGTGCACCACATCAAAGACGTTTACCGTTTCCATAAAATTGAACTGGATGCCATCAATAACGAAGAAGAACGCTTCCGCCGCTTTGTGGAAATCAACGTTATTGAAGGCGTGCAGGATTTGGAAAAATCAGCTACCATACAGGCTGCCTGGAAAAACAAACAAACCCCTTCACTACACGGCTGGGTGTACGATGTAGCCAATGGCATAGCCAAAGAATTAATCACCATCAAAAACTATTAATAGGTCATAAAGCTCCGCCAAAAAAAAGCGGAGCTTTATAAATTTTTGCGTACCTATGCCATAAGAATGATGACGATTTCAGCACATAAAAAACTTAAAAGTACACTGCTTGTACTTTCTGTTTTATGTTCATTGCTATCGCCCGCGCAAATCCTACTATCAGGCAAAGTAAAAGATGCCGAATCGGGAGAAGCGATTCCTTACGCCAACCTTTATCTGGTAAAAAAACAATTTGGAACGGCGTCCGATGAAAAAGGAAATTTCACTTTACAAACTGCAACGACCGACACGCTATTGGTGATGATGATTGGCTACGAATCAAAAAAAATCATCATTACCGAGTCTCAAACAAAAATGATTATCAGTCTTAAAAAAAGCATAGGAAAGACCGACCAAATTGTCATCAAAAAATCAAAGAAGAAAAAGAAAAAAGATTTGGTAGCCGAAGCCATTATTGATCGCGTGATCGCCAACAAAAAAAAGAACAATTACAAAAATCTGGATGAGTACGAATGCAAAGTATACAACCGCATTCAGTGCAACATCAACAATGTTGACAGCACGTATGCCGATAAAACTTTGACTAAGCCTTTCGGATTTATTTTTAAAACCATCGACTCCACCACCTTTGACAAACCTAGTATTCCGGTACTTTTATCAGAAACCTACTCGCACGTTTATTTTCAAAAAAATCCTGAACGATCCAAAGAAATTATCGACGCCAATAAAATTTCGGGAGTAGACAACAGCAGTATTTCCCAGCTTTCAGGAAATCTTTCCATTGATTACAACCTTTACGACGACTACGTCAATGCATTTCAAAAAGATTTTTTGAGTCCGCTGGCCGTCGCTTCTGGCCTCTCCTACAAATATTTCATGATTGATTCTTCTGCCGTCAACAACAGAAAAGTATATCAAATTTATTTCACTCCAAAACGTCCGCAAGAACTTACTTTCCGAGGAACTTTATGGATCGACAGCGCGAGTTCTGCGCTTATGAAATTTGACATGGAGATGTCGAAAGACGCCAATATCAACATGGTGCAAAAACTTTACTTCCAAAGAGAATACAGTGAATACGGACAACTTTGGCTTCCAGCAAAAGAAACCATTTTAGTAGAACTCAATTTACAAAACAACCAAATTGGATTTTACGGATTAAAGAAAACAATATTGAGCGACTATCAATTCAATCAGAAACACGGAGACGAATTTTATTCTCTTAACCAGAAACTATTTATCAGCGATTCGGTGAACGTGCACCATGATAACACCTACTGGAATAAAGTGCGGCCAGATACCTTATCAGCCAACGAAGCAGCAGTGTATCAAAATGTGGATAGCTTGATGAATACCAGATATGCCAAGAGAATAAAATCATTTGCGCGAATGTTTGCCTCCGGATTTTACCCTCTCGGTAAGTTTGAATACGGCCCTTATTACACCACATACAGCTTCAACGGCATTGAAGGAAATCGCTTCAGAGTAGGCGGCTCCACCACTCCTCTCCTCTTTAAAAAACTAAGATGGCAGGGTTATGTGGCTTATGGCACCACCGACAAAAGAGTAAAATATTCATCCACCTTCACTTACTACTTCAACATGGTACCAAGGATGTTTGCCGCTGTTGAAATGAGCAACGACTTGAGGATTTTAAATGCCAGTCCGGATGCATTTTTACCTGATAATATTCTATCGTCCCTCACCCGCCGCGTAATGCCACAATACGTCAACGTTGAAAGATACGCTGCCTATTTTGAAAAGGAGTGGATCAAAGGAATCAACAACAGAATTACCTTTTCAAAAACCACACTTTCATCAATAGGAAATCTTACTTTTCAAAATGGCGATGGCAGTTATTTAAGCAACATTCCGGTAACCAGCATTGAACTTTCCGGAAGATTTGCCAGCAGAGAAAAATTATTGGAAGATGGTTTTCACAGAGTTAGCTTGGTCACTAAAAGACCTATCATCACTTACTCATTTGAAGCAGGATTAAAAGGAACTCTCGGATCAGAATATGCATTTCAAAAAGCGAAAATAAAATTTAAAGACCGCTGGTATCTGGGGCCAATAGGCTACATTGATGTTGTGGCTGAAGCTGGTAAAACCTGGGGCACGCTACCTTATGGACTGTTGACCATTCACTATGGAAACAACTCTTATTATTTTGATAAAGAAGCTTTCAACCTCATGAATCCTTTTGAATTTGTGAGCGATCAGTATGCTTCGTTAGTGGCTACACATCACTTTAACGGCGCCATTTTAAACAAAGTACCCTTGTTCAGAAAACTACAGTGGCGCGAACTTATTTTTGCACGTAGTGTGTACGGAACGCTGTCAACAGAGAATCAAAAAAAGAGCATTCTTCCAACGGGCATGTCGGCACTCAAAGATCCATATCTTGAAGTAGGTTTCGGAGTGGAAAATATTTTTAAAGTGCTTCGTGTGGATGCGCTGTGGAGATTGACCAACTTGGATAAAGCAAACGCTCCACGTTTTGGTATTACAGCAGGATTGTCTATACAGTTTTAAACTGGCGTTTATACGCAAAATCATTTCCTTTTATAGATCCTGAAACAAGTTCAGGATGACAAATGTGAACCATACTCTGCAGTACATGCCAGCTAATGTCATCCTGAACTTGTTTCAGGATCTAGAGTTCAATGAATCATTATTTTTCACTCACCAACAGCCCTTTGTTTATAATCAACAATACTTTTTCTTGAATAACTATAGCGATTCGCGTATTTTTAATTCATGAAAATTCCACGCGAAAAAATAATTACCCTCTTCAAAAACAAATACTTTGTGATTTCCTTTGTATTTGTGATATGGGTGTCGTTTTTCGATCAGAACAATTTGCTGTTTCACCACGATTTGGAAGAACAAAAACAAGAACTTCGCGACAAAACAGATCACTACAAAGGAGAAATAGAAAAAAACAAAAAACTCCTGAAAAACCTTAACGACTCGGTGTACATTGATCAATTCGCCCGCGAACAATTCCGAATGAAAAAGGACGATGAAGATTTGTTTGTAATCATTGAAAAACAATAATTCAAGTTACAATGAGCGATAAAACCCAAATAAATTATTCAGTAGAGGGTTTTACAATTCCGGCACTGGGCTCAAAAACTTACAATTATTCTCCAATAAAAAACAAAAGCTGGGAGCTTTGCACTTCGGCTCATTCCAACGCGAAACACATTATTGATCAAATCAATAGTTCGTCTGTACAGCAGCAAATTTCTGCGGTACTCTTGGAGCTGAAGGCGATTTTAAAAAATTTACCAAAAGAACATTCGGGAGAAATTGAAATAAAAATATCAGCTGGAACTCAACTTTTACTGGAGATTTCAAAATTAAAAGCGCTTCGATATTTGGTGAACGAGATGGTCTCTTCAACCTTTCCCAACGCTACTGAGTACCCAAAAATATTTTGCATCAGCGACACAAAACAATTTACCAGCAGGGAACCAGAAAGCAATTTAATTCGTCAGAGCATTCAGGCCCTCGCCTTTGTTTTAGGTGGAGCAGATAAAATTGCGCTGCTTCCATTTGATGGAAGTACGGCCGCCAATCCGAAAAGAATTTCACAAAACATTTTACATCTTTTGCAAGAAGAATCTCAATTGGCAAAAATTCATGATGCCATTGCAGGCGCATATTTCATTGAGGAATTAACCCTTGAAATCATTAAACAGCACAGTGACTTTTCTCCGCAAAAAACAGAAGATACTTCATTGGGATTGCCCGGAAATCCTAATTATTTGCGCGGTCCATACGCTAGCATGTACACTCAGCGACCGTGGACCATCCGACAGTACGCAGGATTTTCCACGGCAGAAGCATCCAATGAATTTTACAGAAAAAATTTAGCAGCCGGACAAAAAGGTTTGTCGGTAGCTTTTGATTTGCCCACGCATCGCGGTTACGATTCCGATCACCAGCGAGTAAAGGGAGATGTTGGAATGGCCGGTGTTGCTATCGATTCTGTGGAAGACATGAAAATTCTTTTTCAAAATATTCCGCTCAACGAAGTATCGGTTTCCATGACCATGAACGGTGCGGTTTTGCCCATCATGGCCTTTTACATTGTGGCCGCAGAAGAGCAAGGCGTTAGTGCCGATCAACTTTCGGGAACCATTCAAAACGACATCCTGAAAGAATTTATGGTGCGCAACACTTTCATTTATCCACCAGTTCCGTCGATGCGCATTGTGAAAGATATTTTTCAGTTCACCGCTTCAAAAATGCCGAAGTTTAATTCTATCAGCATTTCGGGTTACCACATGCAGGAAGCTGGCGCCAATACGGTTTTGGAGTTGGCACTCACTTTAGCCGATGGAGTTGAGTACGTAAAAACAGGAATCAAATCGGGATTGAATATTGATGATTTTGCTCCGCGCCTTTCTTTCTTTTGGGGCATAGGAATGAACCTCTTTCACGAGGTTGCAAAACTAAGAGCAGGCAGAGTGATCTGGTCGCAACTGATGCAAAAAATGGGTGCCAAAAACGAAAAGTCTTTACCGTTGCGCACACATTGTCAAACCTCAGGCTGGAGCCTCACCGAACAAGATCCCTACAACAATATTGCACGCACCACCATTGAAGCTTTGGCCGCTGTGCTGGGCGGAACGCAATCCTTACACACCAATTCTTTTGATGAGGCGATAGCTTTGCCTACCGATTTTTCGGCACGCATTGCACGCAACACCCAACTTATTTTGCAGCAGGAAACCGACATCTGTAAAGCCATTGATCCATTTGGTGGCAGCATATATCTTGAAGAATTAACTCAAAACATGATTGCTGAGGCCATGAAAATCATCAATGAAATTGAGGAAATTGGCGGCATGACAAAAGCGATTGACGCCGGAATTCCTCAAAAGATGATTGAAGAATCGGCTTCTAAACGTCAAGCCAATATCGACAGCAATGCCGAAACCATTGTAGGACTCAACAACTACACCACCAATGAGTTTTATGAATTTGACATTTTGCAAATCGACAATGATAAAGTGCGACAAAATCAAATCGACCGCTTGCAAAAAATAAAGGCAGAACGCAATACTGATGCGGTAAATACCATCTTAAATAAAATCACCGAAGCCGCCGAAAAAGAAAATGCAAATCTTTTGGAACTGTGCGTGGAGGCCGCCCGTACAAGAGCCACATTGGGCGAAATCTCAATGGCTTTGGAAAAAATTTACCAACGTTATCAACCCAAAACAAATTTAACTTCAGGAGTGTACGGCGCAGGCTATCATAATAAATCGGAATTCGCTGCAGTGATACAGGTGGTGAAAGAATTTGCTACAAAGCACGGTCGACAACCACGCATATTAATTTCAAAACTTGGTCAGGATGGTCACGATCGTGGTGCAAAAGTAATTGCAGCAGCCTTTGCCGATTTGGGTTTTGATGTTGACCTCGGACAATTGTTTCAAACCCCTGAAGAGTGCGTTAAACAAGCCATTGAAAACGACGTGCATCTTATTGGAATTTCATCTTTGGCAGCTGGTCACAAAACATTGGTTCCTGAAGTATTGGCCGAATTAAAGAAAAAAGGGCGCGAAGATATTTATGTAATTATTGGTGGCGTTATACCAAAACAAGATTATAATTTTTTGTTTAAAAGCGGCGTGCTTGGTATATTCGGACCGGGGACAAAAATACCGGAAGCGGCGATGGAGATTTTGAAAAAAATAATGTGAACCAAATAACTTTGAACATTAAACCTTAAACATTGAACTAAATATGGCATGGGGAATTAGCAATTTTGAAAATGATTCGGCTCAGGAATGGGTAGAAGAATTGGTTGAAAAAGGAAAAGCAGCGGCAGTTGCCAAAGAGATTGATACCTTCCTTAAAAACTTCAAACCTTCTGAAACCGACATGATGACTTGTTGTTGCTTCCTGGCAGCAGCAGAAATTGTGGCTGCTGTAAAAGACGATCCTGCTGATGATATTCCCGAACCATTGGAAGATTGGATCAAAGAAAATAAATTGAAAAACGACGAAGCCTTGGTGAAAAAAGCCATCGACGGTTTAAATAAAATCACTCGCGGATCGGAGTTGAAAGAGATGTATGAAGGATCGCATCTTTACGACGATTGGATGGATGTTCAAAAAGATTTGCTGACGAGATTGAAGAGAGGGTAATAAAACTATTTCAAATTAATTTTTCACCACTATCTTGGCACTGATATTCTGTTGCTGGAAACCCTCGCTTCGCCAAGTTTAGCGAAGCGAACTTGGTGAAATTGACGAATGTACTT
>JAPLEZ010000059.1 GCA_026390935.1 Bacteroidota bacterium | reverse complement strand
GAAGTGGTATTTTTTCTCTTTCTCAATATAAAATTCAGAAGCAGCAGCATCCATAGCTAAACAAACGTCTTCACCCGGACGGTATCCAGCTTTTTCAATCGCTTGTAAAATTACTTTGATTCCTTCTTCATTCGATTTCAAGTTAGGAGCAAATCCTCCTTCGTCACCAACGTTGGTAGACAAACCCTTATCGTGCAATACTTTTTTCAAGCTATGGAATACTTCAACACCCATTCTTAAAGACTCGCTGAAAGAAGAAGCACCGATAGGATAAACCATGAACTCTTGGAAGTCGATGCTGTTATCAGCATGTGAACCACCATTGATGATGTTCATCATTGGAATAGGCAATGTGTTAGCGTTAACACCTCCTACATAACGATACAAAGGCAAACCTGCAGATTCAGCAGCAGCTTTTGCAGCGGCCAACGAAACACCAAGAATAGCATTTGCGCCCAAGTTAGATTTGTTAGCGGTGTCATCCAACTCGATCATTGCTCTGTCGATGTCTTCCTGATCATAAATATATTTTCCGGCTAAAGCATCGTTTAAAGCGCCATTCACATTTTGAACTGCTTTTAACACACCTTTTCCAAGATATACTTTTTTGTCATTGTCGCGAAGCTCGCATGCTTCGTGGGCACCAGTTGAAGCTCCGGATGGAACGGCTGCTCTTCCTAAAATACCTTGTTCGGTAATAACATCTACTTCTACTGTTGGATTTCCTCTGGAATCCAAAATTTGTCTTGCGACTACTTTTGCAATGTAACTCATACTTTTTTTAGATTACGCTGTTTGTTTATGTTTAACTGTTGTAAGATTTTTGATAAATTGATCGAATAAATATCTTGAATCATGTGGACCTGGAGAAGATTCCGGATGGTATTGAACAGAGAATATTTTTTTACTCTTCATGCGCATTCCAGCTAAAGTGCCGTCATTCAAATGCTGATGCGTAACCACAACATCAGGATGTGCTTTAGCTTCATCCATATTCACACAAAATCCGTGATTTTGAGAAGTTATTTCTCCTTTATTAGTTTCCAAATTCAAAATCGGATGATTGATACCTCTGTGTCCGTTGTGCATCTTGTAAGTACTCAGTCCTAAGGCCAAACCGATCATTTGGTGACCCAAGCATATTCCAAATACAGGAAGAGTTCCTGCAACGATTTTCTTAACTTCTTTGATCACTTCAGGCATAGCAGCTGGATCTCCAGGACCATTCGACAGGAAAATCCCGTCAGGATTCCAAGCCAACATTTCTTCATGAGAAGCATCGTGAGGAAAAACCTTAACGTAGCAATCTCTTTCATCGAAACAACGCAGGATCCCGGTTTTGATACCCAAGTCCAGCGTGGCAATTCTATATTTAGCGTTTTCATTACCGTAGTAATATGCTTCCTTTGTAGATACTTTAGAAGACAATTCCAAACCATCCATAGAGGGAACCGATGCTAGTTTCTTTTTCAGTTCTTCCACATCCAGTATTTCTGAAGAAATAATAGCATTCATCGCGCCTTTGCTACGGATATGACGAACCAGTGCTCTTGTATCCACATCACTGATGCCTACGATGCCTTCATCTTCAAAATATTTCTGAATAGATCTGTCGGCGGCTGCTCTTGAATAAGGAACACTAAAGTTTTTGCACACAAGAGCTGATATCTTCACGCTTGAGGAATCTGTTTCATCTTTGTGGATCCCGTAATTTCCAATGTGTGCATTCGTAGTAAGCATAATCTGACCGAAATAAGAAGGATCAGTAAAAATTTCCTGATAACCGGTCATCCCTGTATTGAAGGCGAGTTCACCTGTTGAGGTGCCTATCTTTCCTGCTGCATTACCAAAGTAAGCCGTACCATCTTGTAGTACTAAAACTGCTTTCTTTTTCTGTATATATTTCATCTGTCGCTATTTTCTTTTAATGGTAAGATAGTATACCCACTTCTTTTCATCACTTTTTTCGAGACTTTGTGCTTGGGTATTTCATCCTCGTAATTTTTCTTTCTTTCCGAACACAAAAAAAGGATAAAGTACTGAGACTTTATCCTTTTTTATGTAAAATAATTTTCAACTATTAATCTTCTTTTTTGTCGTCAGTTGATTTTTTCGCTTTTGCTTTTGGCGCCTTTGCAACCGGAGCATCTTCTGCTACAGCAGCGTCAGAAACTTCAGCTGTTGCATCGCTTTTCTTTTTAGCGCCTCTTCTACTTTTCTTCTTGGTTGTTGTAGCCGTTGCAGAATAGTGTTCGTTAAAGTCTACCAATTCGATCAAACACATTTCAGCGTTGTCACCCAAACGGTTTCCTGTTTTCAAGATTCTAGTGTATCCTCCCGGACGATCAGAAATCTTTGAAGATACTTCTCCAAAAAGAGCTTTAACAGCATCTTTATCCTGAAGGTAACCGAATACGATTCTTCTTGAATGCTGAGAATCAGTTTTTGCTTTGGTAAGCAAAGGCTCAACATATTTTCTTAAGGCTTTCGCTTTGGCAACTGTTGTGTTGATCTTTTTATGTTTAATCAACGACGACGCCATGTTAGCAAGCATTAAACTTCTGTGTCCAGCTTGTTTGCCTAAATGGTTTACTTTTTTTGAATGTCTCATCTCTCTATTATATAATCAATTGTTCTCTTCGTTCTTATTCTTTATCAAGGTATTTTGCAACATTCATTCCGAATGACAAACCTTTTGTAATTACCAACTCTTCTAACTCAGTCAATGATTTTTTACCGAAGTTTCTGAATTTGAGAAGGTCGTTTTTGTTGAAAGAAACTAGGTCACCTAAAGTTTCAACATCAGCCGCTTTTAAGCAGTTCAATGCTCTAACTGAAAGATCCATGTCAACCAATTTGGTTTTCAACAACTGACGCATGTGTAATGATGTTTCATCAAACTCTTCAGCAGCAGATTTCTCTTCAGTATCCAATGTGATTTTCTCATCAGAAAACAACATGAAATGGTGAATCAAAATTTTAGCAGCTTCTTTCAAAGCATCTTTAGGATGAACTGAACCGTCAGTTTTTAAGTTGATGATCAGTTTCTCGTAATCCGTTTTTTGCTCAACACGATAGTTTTCAATACTGTATTGAACATTTTTTATCGGAGTAAAGATAGAGTCGATGGCGATAGTTCCCGCAGCAGCGTTAGCAGCTTTGTTCTCATCAGCAGGCACGTAACCTCTTCCTTTATCAATATTAACTTCCATTTGCAATTTAACAGAACCCTCCATAGTACAGATTACTAAGTCTGGGTTCAATACTTGGAAACCAGAAGCAAAAGCCCCGATATCTCCAGCCGTCAATTGTTTTTTACCTGTTAGGTTTACTGTTACTTTTTCAGCTTCAGCATCCTCAATTTGTTTTTTGAAACGAACTTGTTTCAAGTTAAGGATGATTTCAGTTACGTCTTCCACTACACCTTTAATGGTAGAGAATTCGTGGCTAACACCGTCCATTCTGATAGAAGTAATGGCATATCCTTCCAATGAGGAAAGCAAGATTCTTCTTAATGCATTACCTACTGTCAAACCGAAACCAGGCTCAAGAGGACGGAATTCAAAATTACCTTCAAACTCGTCTGAGTTAATCATTACAACGTTATCGGGTTTTTGAAATGCTAAAATTGCCATAGATCAAATATTTTAAAATTAAAATTAACTTATTATTTAGAATACAACTCCACGATTAAGTGTTCCTTCAAATTTTCAGGAATTTCTTCTCTCGGAGGGAATTGTAAATATCTTCCGGAAAGTGCGCTTTTGTCGAAATCCATCCATGAAAACTTAGCTGCAGAACTACCTACTGAGTTCACAACAATTTCCAAAGATTTTGATTTTTCTCTAACCGCAACGATGTCTCCCGGTTTAACTTGGTAAGAAGCAATGTTTACCACGTCACCATTTACAGTGATGTGACGGTGACCTACCAATTGACGAGCTCCTCTTCTAGTTGGAGAAATACCCATTCTGTAAACCACATTGTCTAATCTTGATTCGCAAAGTTGTAACAAAAGTTCACCGGTAATACCACTTCTTCTTGCTGCTTCTTTAAATAAGTTAGCAAATTGTTTTTCCAAAATACCGTAAGTATATTTTGCTTTTTGTTTTTCAGCCAATTGAACAGCATAGTCGGATTTTTTTGCTTTCGACTTTGCGTTACCGTGTTGTCCTGGACCGTAAGGTTTTTTCTCAACCGTTTTGTCTGGACCGAAAATTTGTTCTTTAAATTTTCTTGCAATCTTTGATTTGGGACCTCTATATCTAGCCATACTATAATTATTCTTTTTTTATAAGCTCTTGGAAACTATACTCTTCTTCTTTTCGGTGGACGACATCCATTGTGAGGAAGTGGAGTAATATCTACTATCTCAGTAACTTCAATTCCGTTGTTATGAACACCACGGATAGCACTTTCTCTACCAGCACCTGGTCCTTTAACAAACACTTTCACTCTTCTTAAGCCTTTCTCAAAAGCCACTTTAGAACAGTCTTCAGCACAAACTTGCGCTGCATATGGAGTGTTCTTTTTAGAACCTCTGAATCCCATTTTTCCTGATGATGACCAGGAAATCACTTGTCCTTGTGCATTTGTCAAGGAAACAATGATGTTATTAAATGAAGCATAAATGTGACACTGACCAGCAGCTTCAACTTTTACACCCGCTTTTTTAGAAGATTTTGCACCTTTTGCCATAACTTGTTTCTTTACTTTCTACTACTTAGTCACCATTTTTTTGTTGGCAACAGTTTTTCTCTTACCTTTTCTTGTTCTACTGTTATTTTTAGTTCTTTGTCCTCTTAAAGGAAGTCCCAAACGGTGGCGAATACCACGATAAGAACCAATATCCATCAAGCGTTTAATGCTCAATTGGAATTCCGATCTCAAAGCACCTTCCACTGTTAATTCTTCAGTGATGATCTCTCTGATTTTTGAAGTCTGAGCATCCGTCCATTCTCCAGCTTTGATGTTTACATCAACTTCAGCTTTATTCAAAATTCTTCTTGCTGAAGACTTTCCAATCCCATAAACATACGTAAGAGCGATTTCTCCTCTTTTTGCATCCGGGATGTCGATACCTGCAATCCTTGCCATACTTATATATTAATCTTAATTTAAAATTCTTTTTTGCAAAGCTAATAATTCTCAGGGAATTATCCTTGTCTTTGTTTGTGTTTAGGATTCTTCTTGTTAATCACATAAACAACACCCTTTCTTTTAACAATTTTGTCTTCAGGGCTTCTTTTCTTTACCGACGATTTAACTTTCATTTCTCTTTATTTAAACTTTTCTACTCTACTATTTGTATCTAAATGTTATTCTTCCTTTTGTCAAATCATATGGAGACATCTCCAGTTTGATTTTATCTCCGGGTAAAATTTTGATGTAATGCATCCTCATTTTACCTGATATATGGGCCGTTATTATGTGACCATTTTCCAATTCAACTCTAAACATTGCATTAGAAAGAGCTTCCAATATTGTTCCGTCAATTTCAATCGAAGACTGTTTCGCCATTTTTTAAATCACTTCTATGTTTTGTTTTCTCAATTCTATTTCAATAAACTCAAAAGACGACAATATATCTACCTTTTCTTTTCCTACCGCTACCGTATGCTCAAAGTGAGCAGAGGGCAAACCGTCTTTAGTTTTAATCGTCCAGCCGTCATTCAAGTGCTTCACATCTTTTCTTCCCATGTTGATCATTGGCTCAACAGCCAAAACCAAACCTTCCTTCAAAAGCAAACCAGTTCCTTGTTTTCCGTAGTTGGCCACTTCAGGTTCTTCATGCAGTCGTTTTCCAACTCCATGTCCAACCAGTTCCCTAACCACACCGTAACCATTTCTTTCTGCACACAACTGAACCGCAAAACTTATGTCTCCAAGTCTTTTTCCTTCAACAGCATTTTCAATTCCTTTCAACAGGGATTCTTTGGTTACTCTAAGCAATTTCTTTTTCTCATTAGAAATTTCACCAACACCAAAGGTGTAGGCCGAATCACCATAAAAACCATTCATCACAACACCACAGTCGATACTTAAAACAGTACCTTCCTTGATTTCCACATTGTTTGGTATTCCGTGCACCACTTCATCTTCTGGTGATACACACAATGTAGCTGGGAAACCTCGGTATCCTTTAAAAGCTGGAACACCTCCATTATCTCTGATGAACTGCTCAGCAATAGTATCCAATTTCTTAGAAGTAATGCCGGGTTGAATTAGTTTTGCTAATTCTGCATGCGTTTTTGCAACAAGTAAAGAACTTAACCTTATTAACTCAATCTCCTCTTTCGTCTTGTAATAAATCATACTCTCTAAACACCTACCGATGATGTAGCACCGGTCACTGCTCTTCCTCTTATTTTACCAGTCTCCATCAACCCGTCGTAATGTCTCATCAATAAATGACTTTCAATTTGTTGTAAAGTATCTATAACAACACCTACCATAATCAACAATGAAGTACCTCCGAAGAAATAAGCAAAAGCAGTTTGAATTCCGAACATCATTGCGAAGGCAGGTAATATTGCGATTGCTGCCAAGAAGATAGATCCCGGAAAAGTAATCTTAGATAAAATAGCATCAATATAGTTGGCTGTGTCGGTACCAGGTTTGATTCCTGGAACGAAGGCACCTTGCTTTTTAAAGTCATCGGCCCACTGACGAGGATTGATCACCATTGCAGTGTAAAAGAATGTGAACAAAATAATCATCAACGCATTGGCGAAGTTGTACCAGAATCCTCTTGGATCAGTTAAAGCAGAAAGCACCGAAGCCGCTGTTCCTTCTCTGTTCACAAGATCCATTGTCAAAAGTGTTTGAGGAATAAACATAATCGCTTGAGCGAAAATGATAGGCATAACCCCTGAGGCATTCAATTTTAATGGCAAGAACTGACGAACACCGCCTGCTTGCATCATTTTT
>JAPLEZ010000014.1 GCA_026390935.1 Bacteroidota bacterium | reverse complement strand
GCAAGAACAATCCAACGTAACTCTAAAAGTTTTAAATGTAACAGGAGCCGAAGTTGCACAACGCACTTACACAGCAACAACATTAATCAACGAAGAAATGAATTTATCGCATCTTTCTTCAGGATTGTATTTTGTTCATGTACTGGTGAACGATCAATTGAAAGTTGAAAAATTAGTGATAGAGTAGTAGGTTTAGGTTAAGATGAAGAAAGGCGCTTATGGCGCCTTTCTTTGTTTTAAATCTTTTCCGTTGAATAATTCATCCTCTCCGCTTACCAAGGGAAACGTTCCTTTAAATACTTAGTCAGTTGATCGTTTCAAATAAAATACATTTTTGGTTTCAACTTAATCAAAACTATAATATATGAAATCAAAAAATCATTTTTTTAAACGAAGGTTTCAAACGCTGGTGCTTTTTGCGGCGTTTACCTTCAACGTTAATTTGCAGGCGCAAATTGATCAGCAGCAGTATGCAGTGGGAAGCACTCAATCATTCACTTCTGCGCTATCACAAAGTAATAAGACCGGTGATGGAAATGGCACTGCGATATTGCTTCCTGTGGCACAGGGGAAAAGTTTACAAGGCACAGTTGCAATGAGCAAAAATGATAAAAATGAACAGATTTTCATTGGTAATATTGCTGGAAAAAAATTCAACACGTTTTCTCTAACAGTAAAATCAGGAGAAGTATCAGGGCATTCGATTTTAATAGATGAAAAAAAAGCATTTAAGTATACTACCGTTCAAGGTCAGGTATTTGTTCAAGAAGTAGATATTAATACGCTAGTTTGTGTAGGCTATGAAAGAGGGAAAGATATGCCAAAGCAAGCAGTAAAAACTCAAACTTTTAAAACTGAAGCAACAGTAGACGTTTTTAATTTGCAAAGTTTACCTGGTGCAAAGTACTGTGCATTACTTGACTTTAATGGTGAAACGGTGACAGGAATTTCACCTGTTTCTAAAACGATAGTAGCTCTTCCTATCAAGGGGTTAAGCGATGGATGGATATTAGAGGCTTGGGAAATCGTTAGTGAAGATTATCGTCCTTTCAATATCAACATAACAACTAGTGAAGCAGTTTTTAATAGTTATTCTTTATCGAATAGACAGAGATGTATTATTACTGAAACCGGAGATGCTGTGCCTCTAAATTCTGGAGGAATTGCGCAGGTTGGTTCATTTGGAGGCCTTAGGCAGTATCCTTGTTGGGTTATTAATAGAGAAAATGCTGTTCAAATGGCCGAGACCTGTTCGCATGAAATAGGACACACTTTTGGATTGGATCACGATGGTCTTAAAACATTTAATGCAGGTAAACTAGAATACTATAATGGGACATCAGCTTGGGCTCCAATAATGGGATATTCTGCTGGTGGTAAAGTTACACAATGGAGTAAAGGAGAGTATCTTGGTGCAACTAATAAAGAAGATGATATTGCTATTATTGCATCAAAAATCGGATACAGGCTGGATGAAGATCTTAATGTTTCAAGCATTAATTTACCTTTGTCTAATAGTGATGTTGTAGAAAATTTAAATTCTGGAGTTATAGGAAGCTCGTCTGATTTAGATGTTTTTCGATTTACTCTTACTAATTCAGGGGAGATTGATTTAAAAATTTCGACTAGTGGGATTTCAAGTAATTTGAATTTGGCTGTGGATCTGATCAATCAAAATGGAATTATAGTAAAAAGTTATTCTACGCCATCACAAACCAATCGAGATATACAAATTAGGGAAAAGCTTGGTGCAGGTTACTATGATTTAAGAATAAATGGAGTAGGCTTTGGATCGGCTTCTGATATTGCTTCGGGTGCTGGCTATACTGATTATGCTTCGTTAGGATATTATAAAATTACTGGTACAGTAAATATATTTCCACAAATTAGCATTACTAATCCATCGTCCACAAAAACATATAATAAAGGAGCGCCAATTACTATAATTGCTAATCCAAGCGATGTTGATGGTGTGATTGCAAGAGTGCATTTTTATGATGGTGCAACTGAAATTGGTATTGCTACTAAAGCGCCATATACATGCGCTTGGACAGCCACCTCTGGTACTCATGCATTGAAGGCGGTGGTGTATGATTATAGAGGTGGATTTGGAGTTAGTAATGTAAATGTTACAGTAAACAACGGGGTTATGTGTGGTGTGCCTGCTTGGAATGCTACTACTGCATATAAAGTTGGTGCCGTAATATCGTATAAAAATTATTTAGTGACTTGCATTGCCGCAAATACTAATATAAGTCCTGGTTTGCAACAAGGTATTGCTTATTGGAAATTTGGTAATATTTGTCCTGGGGTAAATCAATCTCCAAAAGTTTCCATTACAAATCCGGTAAACAATAGTACTGTTTTTCTACCGTCAACTATAACTGCTGCAGCAAGTGATGTTGATGGTGACGTTATCAAAGTAGAGTTTTTTAGAAATGGTGTTAAGGTGGGTGAAAAAACTAGTAGTCCTTATACCATCGCGATTCCCGCAGCAAACGGACAATTCAGCTTTACGGCAAAGGTGACTGACAATGAGGGAGCAACGAGCACTTCACAAGTTGTGACAGTTACTTTAAATACGCCTCCAACAGTTTCTGTTACGAATCCTGTTGCTGGTAAAAAATACAATGCAGGAGCGCCAGTAACAATTTCTGCTAATGCAGCTGATGTTGACGGTTCAATCTTAAAAGTTGATTTTTTAATTGATAATGTATTGCAATCTGTTTCGCTTATGGCGCCATATGTTTTTGTTTGGAAAGCTACGCCTGGAGCTCATGTCATCCAAGCTGTGGCATACGACAATAATAACAAATCAAGTCAATCTGCCGTCGTTAATATATCTGTAACACCGTCAAATAGTTGTACTGGTGGGGAGTGGAGCAGCACACGAACCTATTACCCTGGCGATATAGTTGCAATTCCATATACCAATACAACATTTGTCACTTGTCTTAAGACAAATACGAATATAAATCCTGCTACCCAGGCAAGTGCTGGATATTGGCAAATAAACATTTGTCCACAGGTAAATCAAAAGCCAACAGTATCAATTACAAGTCCGGTAACCAATACAGCGTTAATAAAACCGGCAACAATTACTGTAACTGCAAGTGCATATGATGCAGACGGAGATATAAACAAAGTAGTATTTCGCAGAGACGGCATTGTGGTTGGCGAAAAAACTTCAAGTCCGTATACAGTGACCTTCCCTGCACAGGCAGGAGTTAGTTTATACACTGCACAAGCATTTGATAACGAAGGCGCCAGCACATTATCAGCTGCTGTTAGTGTTTATGCTGATTTTACTGATGGTTGTTCAGTATTACCTTATAGTGCATTGAAGCAGTATAGCGCAGGATCGTTGGTTTCTTTTAATGGTTATATTTATAAAGCCAATGTTGCAACAATAAATCAAACGCCAACTTTATTTGCAGGAATGGGTAAAATTTGGACATTGCTTTCTGCTTGTGGTAAAATGTTTAAAACAGACAACTCAACTGAAATTAGTAATGTTGAACAAATAGTTGCGAATGTGTTTTCACTATATCCAAATCCAAGCACTGGAATCGTAACGGTGAAATTGCAAGAACAATCCAACGTAACTCTAAAAGTTTTAAATGTAACAGGAGCCGAAGTTGCACAACGCACTTACACAGCAACAACATTAATCAACGAAGAAATGAATTTATCGCATCTTTCTTCAGGATTGTATTTTGTTCATGTGCTGGTGAATGATCAATTGAAAGTTGAAAAATTAGTGATAGAGTAGTAGGTTTAGGTTAAGATGAAGAAAGGCGCTTATGGCGCCTTTCTTTGTTTTGTATCTAGCCGTTAAATAAATGAAAGCCTCCTTTCATCATGAAAACAGCACTTGAAAATAATTATCTCAACGTGGGCTTCATCGATACTCTACATTTAATCAGCATATACATAATGGCTACTTAAAAATAGAAACATGAAAAATACTTTAGCGCTATACAAAATTCTTTTTTTCGTATTGATCAGCAACGCTGCATTTTCTAAAAATTTGTACGTGGCCACTGATGGTTCCAACTCCAATCCAGGCACCATACTTTTGCCATTGCAAAGCATTACAATAGCCGCCACTTTAACTGTTCCGGGCGATACTGTGATAATTCGTCAGGGCGTGCATAAATTAAGCTCTTTAATTGTTCCAAATTCGGGGACGGCCAAAGCGTACATTACTTATAAATCTTATCCTGGTGACACCGTAACCATTGATGGCGGAGTGGGATATTGCATGACCTTCACTGCCAAACAATACATCACTTTGGATGGATTAATTTTTACCAATCAAGCTATGAACACAGCTTCGGCTATGATATACATGGAGCAAAGTGATTTTATTCATGTAATTAACTGCGAGTTTTATGGAATGCAGCCCGATGTTGGTGGAGAAAATTCTTCGGTAATTCGTTGTATGGGATCGGGGCCAACAAGTTTTTCCGACAGCTGCTATTTTGCAAACAATTATTTTCACGACAATCTCGCGCCGGCCATGCGTCTGTACGATACCAAAGGATGGATCATTGAAAACAATAAATTTGTGAATTGCGAACAGGCCATCGGTGGGAAGGATTCTCCGCATGATATGTTGGTTCGACGCAATTTTATATTGGGTTCAAAAGGATATGCTTTGATGTTTGCCGGACAGGATGACACACACAATGTAACCATCACCGAAAATATTATTGTGAATTGCAGTTTAGGTTTTTTGCTTTCGGGCATGGGAACCTATGGTAAAATGCGCGACGGATTGCATCTATACAACAATACCTTTTACAATTGCCAAAAAGCAATAGGCGGTTGGGATGATACTTACACCACCGACTATAGTTTTTACAACAACATTATTGCTTCTGGAATTGCTTATAATTATGGAACCGGAGCAGATATGCCAGCCCGAATTTTGAACGTTAACAAGTACAGCGATGTCAAAAATTTTGATACTGCACATTATTTCATCGATTACAATTGTTATAACTTTCCAGCCAATGAAAAGGGAGTTTGGTTTGCTGCCGGAAAAGGGCTTATGTATAGCAATTTACAATCGTGGACAACAGCTACGCATTTTGATAAGCACAGCATTGTTGCCGACCCTGATTTTGTTTTTGCGGGCATAATGGATTTTCATTTGAACAGCGCAAGTAAATGCATTGGTGCAGGGAAAAACGGAGAAGATATAGGTGCGTATCCAAGAGGTAATGACGGAACAATTATTGGCTTGTTGCCACAAGCAGTGGGTACCAATGTTTCGATAGCAAAAGTAACAGTGTCAAACATGCAGTTGTATCCAAATCCATGGGTGAGCGGAACTTTGTTTATTAAAGGAATGAGTGATCAATCTCAAGCGCAAATTCAAATTCATGATGTACAAGGCAAATTAATTTATCAAACTCAGTTTGCTGGTAGCGGTGTGGACTTGGATAGAAGTGTAATTCAAAATTCTGGTATTTATTTTTTAACTGTAAGTGGTGCTGCGGGCAAACAAACAATAAAGTTGGTGGTTCAATAGCAAATAATAATTTAGTGAATGAATGATGAATTAAGAAAGGCTATAACTGCGAATGTTGCTCTTTCAAATGATGAACTTGAATTTGTATTGTCGTTTTTTAAATTGATTCGACTAAACAAAGAACAAAAATTTTTGCAGCAGGGTAAAATATGCGATGAGGTGGCCTTTGTTCAATCGGGTATACTGCGTATTTTTTATTTCAATGAAAAAGGTGAAGAAACCACTTGTTATTTTGCTTTGGAGAACGAGTTCATCACATCATTAAAAAGCTTTAGTTCTAAATGTAATTCTGTTGAAAATATTCAGGCTATCGTTGCTACGGAACTTTTGGTAATTAAAAAGAAAGATTTAGAGCACTTGTATAATGTGCTGCCCAAAACACAGGAATTTGCCATGAAAGCAATGGAAAAGGTAGCGATTAAAATGGAAGAACGTTTGGCCTTGTTTTTAAACCAAGCGGCTGAAGCGCGATATTCCTATCTGATGGCAAACAGCCCCAAATTATTGAAAATGGTGCCTCTGCAATATCTGGCCTCGTACATTGGTGTTTCTCCGCAGCATTTGAGTCGGCTGAGAAAAAACGTAGGTAAAATAATTTCTTAGCATTTGTTCAGTGCTGTCGTCTCTATCTTAATCAACTTTGTATCATTCACATTTAAAAATGATACGATGAAAAAAGTAATGGCAATTGTATTGATAGTTTTTGTACAAAACCTTCATGCGCAAAAATCAGAAAGTAAAGAATTTGAGTACAGCAATCGAATAAGTTTAGTTGCTGGTTTAATTCAACCTTTGGTTTTGAAAGGTGGTAATTTAGAGTTAACCTATTTCAGCAAAAGAATGAGTTACGACTATTCACACGGCTTTAGTTTGGATATGGCTGGAGGAACAATGGTAGGCGATGCGAAAATTCAAAACTTAGCATATCATTTACCTTTCTCTACGGGTTTTGGAATAGGCTATCGCTTTACTTCTTTTTTTGATGTGCGCATTGAGCCCAAAATTCATAGTTTTCAGGTGTATTATGATGGAGTGGAACAAAACAAGAGCAATTTAATTCAACACTATTTCACTTATACTTTAGGTGTTGGTGCCTACTACCGCTATATGCCTTTCAGGAAAAGCAGCACTTGGCTACAAGGAATAACAACCAGTACCAGTGTTCGCTGGTGGCCAAATATTGGTAGTAGTTTATCAAATAATGAGTTTACGTACCACAATAAATTCACTCAAAAAAATGAAACGTTGGCAGTTTCAAATATTGGATTTGCAGGATCTCCAATTATTTTTAATGTGAGTGTGGGTTACTGTTTTGGGAAATCAAAAAATTGAATGCTATGCTATTAACACTTTTATGAATTATAACTTCTTTGTAAGGAATGCGGTGTTTATTTCCTTTGAAAATTGTTCAAAGTGTTTTGTTTTTTGTTCAAAATTTGGAAAAAACTATGAATTCCTTGGATTAAAAAATTCGCAATATTGATTTCGTTAGCTCCGTATTTTACTTACTGCGACGGAGGAGGAACACCCATTGTCTTAATGAAAGACGACGCTAAATTGTGCGCGAGGTCCACTAATATAAAATATTTTTTAGCGTTGTAACTTTGAACCTTTGAAAGGTGTCTTTTACCAAAAAACATGAAAGTTCTGTCTCTAATCATCGTAAGTGTTTGTCTATTTCAGCTTAGTTATGGTCAGCACCTCTTAACAGATCAACCCTTAGTACTTAACCCTTCTTTCGCTGGAAGTGAAAATGTTGCCAGGTTTAACTTGGCCAACACGAGTAATGGAACTTACGTTGGCTACGATCAATTTATTCCTAAATTGAAAGGAGGTATTGGTATAGCTGCTGAAGCCAAATCGGCGGCAGGGATTTACGGATCGGCAGTGGCTATTTATTCACCAAAATTTACGGCATCTAAAAAGTACACTTTTGCACCATCGCTGGCATTAGGTTATCAGAATGATTATTATAATCAATACTTGGTAGGTAAATTGGGCGTATTATTGAATAGTGCTAAATTTTTTGCTGGTGCATTCATTCAAGCGAATTATGGAGAGAAATTTGATGGGCAATACGGAAGCAACTTATATGCAAATGTGCATTTAGGAAAAAAAATTGAAGTCAATAAAAACATGTCTCTTTCAATATTGGGATACTATAAGATCAATTCCATGGGTGTCTCTATAATCCATCAAAAGCAAATTTCTCTTCGTATGAAGTACAAGTCATTTAAAGCTGGAATTGGTATTTGTGGGGAAAATATTTACGTGGATTTTTCCTCTATGTCGCCTGTGACTCCAAGCGATCCAGCCTTGACTGGTCCTTCTTATCTGTTTTATAGGTCAAAAACAAGTTTATTGTTTTCAGTGGGTTATGAAAGAAATAGATGGTCGGTAAATGCAGTAGCAATACCAAAAGCATTTAGTTCCTTGAATATGTATGGTGACAGAAATTACGGGAGGGTGAACGTTGTTGAATTCTCTCTAACCTACGCCTTGCACAAAAAGAAACTTGATTTATAGAAAAAAACACAATACAACCGTTTTAAATCTGTGTGATAATTTACACGGATTTATATTCGATCATCTAAGAAAATTAATGGTAGTGAAATGGTGAGTGCCCAAATTTTTGTGAAATGTACTTTGTTGGATGCAAGTAATTTGAGTGTTCGGAATTGTACTGTCGTGTTGAAAAAGGAGGGGATAATAGATTATAAGCTGTTTACTAAAAAATGACTTGTGGATCAGTGTTCAGTAAGGATGAAGGTCATTTATTTTCTATAAAAATCAATCAAAGTTTATTGCTTTTCATTCATAATGGAAATAAATATTGCATTTACTTGCATGCCGTATTTTTTTTGTTTTCCTTCGCCGCAAGTTTATCTGTTGACTTGCTTTTGCCTAACATTAATTAAATTCATTTAAATCTCATCTCCTGTTGCATTTAATTGTTTTTTTAATGTTGAACTAACCTAATTGTACTGGACATTTGCTTCTCGCATTTGCTTTCTTTCCATGTTTTGTTAGGTTGATTTTTCGCTTAGGCAACGTTGATAGTATTCTTGGCATGTGTATGGCAGGAAATGTGATGTATGGGCAGGTATGTGCGCCAACTGCAACTTTTAGTGGAGCAGGAACAAGTGCCTTCACTTTGATTGATCAAAATGGAGCTGCAGGTGGAACAATTTCAAAAACGAATGGTATTCAACTGAACAATGTGCTTGGGGCGCATGAATGCAGAGGTTATGTTAATGTTGGAGCGTTAAATGACACAAAATTTTCAGCTGAAGTTCAAGTGAAGTTAACGGCTGGGTCACAACCAGGTCACATTGCTATGGGTTTTACTGCGGGCATTCTCGATGTAGTTTCTTCTGCTAATTGCCCTGATCAAACTACTGCGCAGAATTGCGTTTATACTAATACAAATCAATCGGAAATTTCAGTTTTCATTTTATCCAATAATGCTGACCTTACAAGTGGAGTAAATTTGTACATAAGTACAAAGGTTGGTGCTGCAAATCATGTTACGTCAGCACCTTTGGCAATACCAGCTGCAGCAGTTGGTGATTTTACAATCAGATTCGAAAGAATATCTGCAACTCAAGGTCGACTTTCCTACTTAAACAGTGCTACTATGGCAACTGTTGCGAGTATGTGCGTTGCCATACCAGCAGAAATTGTGGGTCTGAACACGCTGCAATCAGGTGTAAATACAGGGTCATCAAGTGCAAGGTCATTAACTGGAACATTTGATAATTTTAGAGTTTATAATAATTGTACAATAAAAACATTACCTGCACCTGCAGTAAATCCTGTAACTATTTGTGCGGGAACCACTGCAAGTTTAACAGCTAATACAGCTACTCCAAATCCTACCTATTCATGGTTTAACGCTGCTGCAGGCGGAGCTTCTATTGGCAATGGCGCAACTTTCGTTAGTCCGGTTTTAAATGCAGGAACTACTTACTACGCTTCTTATTCTGATCAGTGTGGTCAGTTGAGTCCGAGAACAGCAGGAGTTGTTACAGTTAATCCAGCAACAGTGGCAGGGATTTTAAATTCTGATCTTACGGTATGTCCGGGAAGTAATAGCGGAACTTTGAACTTAGTTAACTTTGTTGGAAGTATTAAAAGATGGGAGAGTTCAACAGATAATTTTACAACGGTTACGTCCATCGCAAATACAAGTAATTTATATAATTATTCTAACATCACTAAAACGACAAAGTTTCGTGTAGTTGTTCAAGCTGGGACCTGTTCGGTGCTCACTTCAAACGTAGTGACTATTACTGTGGATCCAACTGTTGCGGTTGGAGGCACAATCGCTGGCAGTGCAACAGTGTGCGCAAGTAGCAACTCTGGAACATTGACTTTGAGTGGTTATACAGGTGCAATAGTTTGGTGGGAAGTATCAAGCGACAACTTTCTTACAAAAACAATAGTTCAGAATACAACTGCCACTCAAGCTTATGGTAACCTACCTGGTACCAGACAGTTTAGAGCCTTAGTAAAATCAGGGGCTTGTGCAACTGCTTATTCTACTACTGCTACCATTCAAGTGAGTGCGCCAACAGTTCCTGGTGTTGTGTCTTCAAGTGCATCGGTGTGCAAAGGAAGTAATTTCGGTACATTAACTTTAACGGGACAAATAGGAAGTGTGAAAAATTGGGAAAGCTCAACAGATAATTTTGCTACCAAAACAATAATAGCAAATACTTCTACAACACTTAATTATACTAATTTGAATAGTACAATTTCATACAGAGCTGTGGTACAATCGGGAGTATGTGCACTTGGGTATTCTACTGCGGCTAAAATCACTATCATTCAACCACCAGTAGTTGCAGCTATAACAGGAAGTGCAACAGTTTGTAAAAATCAAATCACGGAATTTGAATCAACTACAACTGGAGGTGTTTGGAGCAGTTCAAACACAGCAATTGCTACAGTAAAACAAACGGGAGTGGTTAGAGGTATTGCCGCAGGAAGCGCAACTATTTCTTACACTGTGACTGTAGGTATTTGTCAAACAACAGTTACAAAAGTAATTACAGTTAATGATGTGGTGTCTTTCGCGATTAACGGACCATCACCTCTTTGCGCTGGAACAAGCGGAAATACATTTAGTGTTTCTCCAGTTGTAGTGGGAGCAGATTATACCTGGAACATTCAAAATGGTGCTGATATCGGGGTAACCTTTCCGGTAAATGGTTCAACTAGCTGTAAATTAAACATTCCAGGCAAACCAGCTGAAACAACTTTTATCTTACGTTGCCAGGGACTCAACGCTTGCGGTGCGTCTCCAATCGTTTCAAAAACAATTACTTTGAATGCTGCAGTTCCTACACCAGATGTTAAATGTTCAGATGCAACGAACTGCACGAATTTGTCTGTAACAAACAACGCTGGCTATGCTATCAGCTGGAAAGTTGATGGAGTTCAAATTGGAACAGGAACATCTGTTGTAAGACCAATTGGAAAAACAGTTTATTGTTATTATACTAGTCCGCAAGGATGCTCATCTTACGGATATTATTCACCATCGTACATTTGTACAGCTCAGAAAAAAGCGGATGCAATTGAAGTACTTGAAGATCCACAATTCATGGTGTATCCAAATCCTACAGAAGGTATTTTAAACTTCACTACTGATGGATACAAAGGTCAGGCAACAATTTATAATTTATTGGGTGAAGTTGTGGAAGTGATCTCATTAGATGCATCCAAAACAACTTACCATGTTTCTATGGAGAATAAAGCTCAAGGAACTTACATGATAAAATTCACCGGTGGTGTTCCCGTATAAGCTTCGACTGCTTCTAGAAGAACATCTTGTTCTACTTTTTTTAAAGATTTTTTTCGTCTTCAACATATTTATATTAATGTGATCCTAAATTGTACACGCGCTTCCCGAATCAAAAAAATATTTTTTTAGTATTGTAACTTTAAACCTTTGAAAGGTGTCTTTTACCAAAAAACACATGAAAACGCTCTCTTTATTCATCGTGAGTATTTGTTTGTTTCAGCTTAGTAATGGACAGCATTTATTAACAGATCAACCCTTAGTGCTTAATCCTTCTTTCGCTGGAAGTGAAAATGTTGCCCGGTTTAACTTGGCCAGAACGTTTAATGGAACTTATATATTCTACGATCAATTTATTCCTAAATTGAAAGGAAGTATTGGTATAAGTGCTGAAACCAAATCGGCGGGAGGGATTTACGGAACGGCAACTGCTATTTATTCGCCGAAATTTACAACTTCCAAAAAGTACACTTTTGCACCATCGCTGGTATTAGGTTATCAGAATGATTTTTATGGACAATATTTGGTAGGTAAGCTGGGCTTTTTGATGAATAGTAGTAAAATTTTTGCTGGCGCATTCATTCAAACTAACTATGGATTCACCATCAATTCCAACGTTCATATCGGAAAAAAAATAGAAATTAATAAAAATATGTCTCTCTCAATTGTAGGATTCCTTTCTAATTTGATATCTCCTGTAAAGGCTTTTAACTATAATTATCCATTGCCATACAAAATCAACCAACAGCAAATTTCCGTGCGGATGAAGTACAAATCATTTAAAACTGGAATTGGGATTATTGGAGAAAAAATTGAATTCATCCCTTTAAGTATCGGGCCTCCAGAAAAAATAGATGGTTCAGTAATCTAAATGTGTTGTTTTCGCTTGGCTATGAAAAAAACAGATGGTCGGTAAATGCAGCGTTAACGCCAACAGTATTTTTCATGCCACTATATAATGGAGCTCAAAGAAGGCTGGAGGTTTTTGAATTATCGTTAACCTATTGCTTGCACAAAAAAAAAGTAGTTGAATAGAAAAACATATAATACAACCGTTTTAAACCTATCTGATAATTTATACAGATTTGTGTTCTACCATCTAAAAGATTTAGATGCGAGCAAAGATGTTGTGCAAGATACTTTCATTAGTCTGTGGGAAAATCGCGATGATGTGGATGAAGAAAAAGTTGTGAAATGGTTGTTTGTAGTGGCCAAAAGAAAAATATACAATCTTGCCAGAAAAGATAAAGTGGTTGCTAAAAGCAGAGAGGAAATAAAACACAGCGACAATTCAACTTACAATGAATTTGATAAACAGGACTCTATTGATAAATGCTTGGCTTTGTTACCCGACATACAAAAAACCGTGATTTTACTACGAGACTTGGAAGGATACAATTACCAGGAAATTGGAGAAATAACAAATTTGTCGGAAGCGCAGGTGAAAGTTTACTTGTTCCGTGCACGACAAAAATTTAGAGACAGCTATGAATCACTCACAAAAATAAGCGCAAATGAAATCTACTGAAAACATATTTTTTGAATATGCCGAAGGAAACTTGTCTCCTAAAGAGCAGCAAGAACTCCTAGATCAATGTGCTGTGGATAGTGAAATGGCTGAAGAACTTGAGCTGTGGACTAGCACTAAAGTGGCGCTACCCAAAATGGTTTATCCCAACAAGCAATTGCTTATTCAACCGTGGTACCACTTTGTTAGCACAAAAAAGTTTTTAGCAGGAACAGCATTAGTTGTCGCTGTAAGTTTGGGCTTGTTGTATTTCTTTCAAGGTCAAAATGACAATACCAATGAATTGTCGCAAAAGCAAAATAGTATCGCTGCTACAAAGGATGAATCTGATCACAAAGAGATTTCTACCATCCCATCAATTGAAAATTCTGAGCCTTTAAAAGTAGCAACGTCAAGCTACACAAAGAAGTCGCTAAAAGAAAATGCTCTGCCAGTAAGCGAAGCACCACGCATTGCAGTGAAGCCAATGGAATCCGAATCAACTTTATCACAGAAAAACTATTTTTCTACGGACGAAATTTTATTTGCGGATAGTGGAAAAAGCATTGCCTTGTCTGCGTATTTTCTAAAAAGAGATACTATTCATTTGTCGACTGTAGAGTTACCAAAAATGGCAAAAGCACCTTCTAAAAGTAAGCGTAAAATGAATATTAAAAAGCTTTTTCAGAAAGTTGGGCCAGTCAAATGGACCGAAGAAAAAACAGTTCCAATAAAAGGATTTTAAGTTGACCCAACCTTTCCGAGTTAGTGGGCGTACCCATAATAGTTATTGATAATTAATAAAACTATTAAATTGTAAAGTATGAGAAATGTAATAATGCTTGGGTTGTTCGCGCTTGGATTGCTTTTTTCAAGTTGTACAAAAGATTGTCATTCAACAGGAGTTCATGGATATTTTCAATCTTCATTTTTTTTCATTTGAAAATTGTTCAAACCAAGAGGGACAATTTCCTTCAATACAGAACAATTATCATCACGTCCGTCATTGCGATAATTTTTGTACTCAAAAATTGAAGCAATCCTATGTGTTTTAGGGATTGCTTCGTCGCCGCTAAAGCGCGGCTCTTCGCAATGACGTACTGGGGGGTGAAGAACATGTATCGTTCGTTTTTGGCATAATTGCGGAGAATCATTAATTTTTTTTCAAACTAGAGAATCTCACTTCGGCCTTCATTTTTTTTCATTTGAAAATTGTTCAAAGTGTTTTGCTTTTTGTTCAAAATCGCAATGAAAAATCTTTGAATTCTATTTCGAAAAAAAATTGCGACGAGCAATTATTGCTTCGTAAAAGTATTTTTTAAATATTTCCCAATTCCTATTTTGCATTGACTTTCATGAGGTTTTTGTGATTTTTTTATTGCAGTAATTTCTTTGCCTTCCTTCACAAAAAAACGCAAAAAAAGTCGACGATATTCTACTTGTTCCAAATTTTACCCACCATAAAAGCGATGTAACAATCACTATTTTACTCTTGTTGTAGAACTTGTATAGTGATTAAAGTTTTAGGTATGACAAGGAAAATATTTTATTTCTTAATTCTTCTTGCAAGCAGTTTGCAGATGCAAGCGCAATGTTCAACAACTCCGGTAAAGGAGGCGGTGCGCAATGGTGATTTTGAAGCCGGTTATTTAGGTGGACCAGTTTTCACTGGCGGAAATTCTCCTGTTAAAGATCATCCTGCAAAGGGAACAGGTGGCTTGATGGATTTTGATTCTGATTTGGATTACGGCGGAATGTGGTCGCCAACGGGGCAATGTAAAGGCAGTATAAACAATCAGTACGGCGTTGGTAGAGTGGAAACTCCAGCTTGTAATGGTGGCGGAAAAAATACCATTTACGGTGCTTACGGTAACGATAACGGAGCTGGTTATAAAGATCATACTACCGGCACTGATCAAGGTTTTGCTTTGTTCATCGATTTTAATGATCCAACCGATGTTGCGCCCAATGTTTGGAAAAAAGCGTGGTCGCAAACAGTGGATGTTTATCCCAATCAAAATTATTATTTTTCGGCATGGTTCACGCAATATCGCTTGCAAGGTAGCGTGCCTAAATTGCGTTTTAGAGTTGAGTTTTTAGATGCAGGAGGAATTGTGATTGGTGCGCCAAGTGTTGTGGGAACAGCTACGCCAACGCAAGGTTGGGTATTTGATCAGTTTTTGGGTAATTTAATTTCTCCGGGCAATGCAGTAAAAGCTAATTTGTATATCGAGGCCGATCCAACAGGAAATAATAATGTTGACGACATTATCATCGACGATATTTCGTTTATCAATTCTTGTCAGAATGTGGCCACTCAAAATTCATACAGCATTAAATTTGCTGTTGATTCTGTTAATTTATGTACTTCAGGCGGATCTTATGTGGCGCAGGTTTTAAAAAATAATGGAACCAATTTAACCTTGGCTGGAAAAACACTTACCTGGTATCGTGGTGCAGGTGCTGTGCAAACAGAAATTACAGCTTGGGCCAACCAACTTAATCCTACTATCACTGCTGCTGATGTATATAGAGTGTGTGTGAACGATCCGGTGAATGGCTGTCCGATGAGCGCCACCATAGTTGCGCATGAAGTCATTGCCTACACACCGCCCGATGTTGTGCTTTGCTCGGCGTCAAGTTATTTGTACGATGTAGGTTATACTTTTCCAAATCCTACAATGACTATTGCGTGGTCGGGTCCATCTGGAGCGGGTTCCGGACAAACCTATTCGGCCAGTAAAATTGGTGTGCATACCGTTGTGGTAACTCCAATTGGATCTCATCCCGGTTGTGCTTTGAATAAATCATTTACCGTTTCTACCAACATTCCAACAGCGCCGGATCTTACTTACTGTGATGGCGGAGGAAGTGCAATTGCTTTAACAAAAAGCGATGCTAAATTGTACAAGTGGTCAACATCATCTACCATGTTGCCTGTGCTTGGAACAGGGACAAGTGTTCCTTTTACTCCAGCACCTGGCACCACAGGAGATATTACTTTGTGGATGCAAAGTGCAAATTCAACTCCTTTGGGAACGGTAGGTGCAACAACGGCTGGAGGATTCACTAGAAATGCTCCCATGAGTTTTCTCACCACCAAACCAACGGTGTTGAATTCCTTTGTAGTGAGTGCGCCCAATTTTGCCTGTCCGTGGGTGAATGGTGCGCAATCAACATCAGTTCCGGTTACTTTTGATTTGACAGGAAAAACTTCGTACACTCAAAATGTAAGTTGTACCGGACCAACAACCATAACGCCCAACTGGGATTTACCTGCCGGTGCTTATACTTTAAGCAGTACTTTCAATAATTTGTATTTCAATACTGGAGGAACAACAGATTTAGGTGGAGGCACTGTGGTAATTGCTCCAAGCGCCAATGGTTTCATTGGGCGAGATGTTGTTTTTAGCGGAAGCGATGCTTGTGATCCCGTGCCCGTTGTAATTACAGCGGTGAACTGTTGTGCTAAACCAATTGACAATCCAAAGGTTGATTCAGCGGCGAGTACTTTAAGCATTTGTAATCCGAACACAGCTGAAGTTGTGAGTAAAACACTCACCAACGGACTCGCTTACAAGTGGCAAACAACTGCCGATAACGGAAAAACATGGATCGATGTGCAGGGCTCAAGCGGAACAGTAAGCGGTGGAAAAATAAATTTAAACCTTCTCGCTTTTTCGGGAATGTACAGATTTATGATCGCAAATTCTGCAGCCGAATTACTTACCTGTGCTAAGATTTCAGATAGTGTTTCAGTGGAAATTAAGCCATTGCCAGCAAACATTACTGTTTCTGTTACCCCAAACAGAACACAGTTTTGCGCTGGTGATGTGCACACACTCACTGCTGCGGCAACAGCAGGTTCAACTTTTCAGTGGGAGTATGATGGCGCAGGAACAACAGCAACCATAAATGGATTAACTACTGTTGGTACTCATAATTATAAAGTGATAGCCACTCTAAATGGCTGTGTAGATTCTTCGGCGATGAGTAGTATAGTTGTTGATCCTATTGCCACAGCCACTATTTTACCTGCTGGTCCTTTTTGTAACTCTGATCCTGATTACAATTTAATAGTTACTGCTAGTGCCATTGGCGTTTGGAGTGGTCCGGGGATCAGCGATAGCAAAATGGGAGTTTTTTCCCCTTTTACGCTAAATACTGGCACTTATAAAGTAAGGTATACAACTTTTGGGGCTTGTCCGATTAGCGATTCAATTGACATCGTAATTTCAAATAGCGTGAGCTTAAACATCACTTCAACAAAAATAAATTATTGTCAAAACGATAAATTGGATACCATTGAAGTAAATACTTTGGGAGGTATTTTTAGCACTTCAAGTGGCAAAGGAATGGTGGATGTTAACTTCGGTTATTTTGATCCGAAGTTAGCCAATGTTGGCACTGATACTATTTGGTATAGGAAAGGTGGAGCATGCGGTGATACAGCTTTTAAGGTGATTACCATTAATAAAATTGACAGCGCGAAAATTTTAAGTGCTGGTCCGTTTTGTAGTGCTGATCCCGATTTTGCAGTGCAGTTAACTGCAGGAAGTAGTTCAGGTGGGATTTGGAGTGGAAAAGGAATTACAAATACTGCTGCCGGAATTTTTTCTCCAAGCGTAGGCATCGGCACTTATAAAATTAAATACACTACAACGGGTGCTTGTCCGACAATGGATACAATAAGTGTAACAGTAACAGGATTGATGGTTGCCAACATCTCTAAAACTGCAGTATCCTTATGTGAAGACACCGCAGCCTATCAAATTCAATTAACAGGATCAACACCTGGTGGAATGTGGATTTCTGTTCCTGGCGGAATGGTAAGTGCTACTGGTTTGTTTGATCCTTCGTTGGCAAAACCAGGAACAACTTACAGAGTATACTACGCAGTGGCTGGTGCAATGCTTACTTGTAGCGCTGTGGATAGTGTTGATATCACCGTTGTTCCTCGTGAAGACGCAAGCATCGTTACCACTAATCAAACTTTATGTGTCAACGATTCCGCACTAACGCTTGTAGCAACAAACCCGGGAGGAGTGTGGAGTGGAGTAGGAGTGAGTGCTAATAAATTTGATCCGGCAGTGGCTAAAGCTGGCGGACCTTACTCAGTAAATTATACTTTGAATGGTGCCAACGGACAATGTCCCGACACAAAACAAATTAAAATAATAGTGCAGGCGCCGCTGGATGCATCTATTAATTCTGCCGGACCATTTTGCCAAAATGTTGCAGCCTATCAATTGCTGCCAAAAGTAAACGGTGGAACTTTTAGCGGAGTGGGAGTGACTGCTACAGGAAGTTTTGATCCTGCCAAAGCAGGAGCTGGAAAACATTGGATTAAGTACACACAAAACGGATTGTGTCCAAGCACCGATTCCATTCAAATACAAGTTGATTCTATTCCTACTGCAGTCATAGCGCCCACTTTCTTAAAAGGATGTGCTCCCGTAGTATTCGTTTTTGCCGATAGTTCAACAGCAGATGTTGCTACAGCGCATTGGGATTTTGGTGATGGAACAACTTGGGATGTTCAAAATATTGATGCTTCTTCCTCGCATTTATA
>JAPLEZ010000040.1 GCA_026390935.1 Bacteroidota bacterium | reverse complement strand
CTACGACCACTCGATATCCGTGGGTCTTCTACTTCTTGAAATAGTTCTATTAGGTTCATATTTTTGATTTTTTCAAAAATATAAATTTTTGGAATGAATCAGTCCTGCTTTTACAAAGGGAGAGGCCCACTCCCTAAAAACATTTACTTACTGCTTGAGTATTGTTGAGTAGTGCACTTCTCCCTTTGTAAAAGGGAGGTGCGAAGGAATTCTGTGCGCAGGCAGAGGGATTTATTCCTTTTACAAAATTACTTCATCGGATAACCTTTAGCTCTCCAATCCTCCGCCAATCCAACAGGAATATTCAAAATCTTTACTTTTTTGTAGCCAGCTTTTAAAATTAAATCATATGCCGGTTTAATGTTTTCGCAATGCTCTAAAGCGCAGCAACCGCAGTAGATCACGATATCCTGAGTTTTTTTGATTTTAGGCAATTCGGCTTCCAGTTTTTTAATGCCAGAGGCAATGCTGCATGGACCCGCATTGATGGCTGTTTTAATGTCTTCAACCGATCCTACGTTCAATACCACAGGTTTTTTGGCTTTGTCATCTTTTAAAATCTTAGCCAAATCAGCTGGTTCCATCAATTGTTCTTTCTTCCAGTCGGGAAGAGCAACAAAGGCAATGAGTAGTATAAATGCTGGAATTATTAATAGATGTTTCATGGTATTTAGTTTTGCTTATACAATGGTATTGAAAATCTCTCAATTTTGTAAATCAAAATTGCGATAGAAGGGCTTTTAAAATGAGTTGCGAATCCACTTCATCGCTAGTGTTGGAAAGAATGACAATGCAAATTCCTTTGTTGAAATAAACCAAAGAATTGTAACCGGGTTCGTGGCCTGCATAGGAAGTGCCGTTTTTTTCAAGGGGGGCTACTACAGTAGAAAAATATTTCGACAAGCTTTCTGCGCTAGCAAACAGATGGTGATGGCCCATTGTTGCATCGGAGTATTTAAATCCGAAATTCATTAATGATTCTTCTATCGACAAAAGATTTGCGCTTTCTTTTCTGTGTCCCGAAGCTCGCAAAGGCAGTGGAGTATATTCAATGTCGTTATTGGCAATAATATTTAGGTTTTTGTATTTGTGTATGAGCATTTCATTGATGGTTTCCTCATACGATTTGAAATACATCGTTTCAATGATGTAAGCCAAAACAATATCGTTGGTGTTGCACTGCACCGATTTCTCTCCGGGATTGAACTCCAGTGCAGGCTCGTATTTATTGAGGATGTGGATGATGTCGGCATTGGAAATTCCTTTTGCCTTGTCTCTAAGTTTTATGCTCTCGTCATCATAAATGTATCTGTGGTACAATTTAAGATAGTTGGAAGGCAAGCCTGAGCTTTGGTTTAATAGATGCTGAATAGTAATGTTTTTGTAGGGAAAAAGAGGAATGTACTTGCTAACCATCGAATCATTGTCGAGCTTTTTGTTTTTAATGAGATCATAAATGGCCTCTCTGGTAATATAGGAACTGAGCTCCCCAATTTCTAACAGGAGTTCCTTATTCATAGGAATCTGCATGGGGAAATTCATCCATCCTTTTGCGAACGAAAAAACCAAAGAATCATTTTTAATGATGGCGACTTGCCCGGAAAACTGCGGTGCAGCTTTAATGATTAAAGAATCGCTTACCTGGGAAGAAGCTGAAATGCAGTAAAACAAAAAAGCCGCAGCGAATAAACGCTGCGACTTTTGCATTATACTTTTAAAGAAGATCATTATTCAAACACAACAGTCATTTCAACTCTTCTGTTTTTCTGTCTTCCTTCAGGAGTTTTGTTATCGGCAATTGGTTTTGTAGAACCGTAGAATTCAATGATGATTCTTGAGATGTCAACACCTTTGCTTGCCAAATATTTCGCTACTGCCTCAGTTCTGTCTTTTGACAATTTAAGGTTCTTTTTAGCGTCACCTGCGTTATCAGTATGACCAGCTACACGCAATTTCCATGTAGATTTTTTGATCAACAAAGCAGCCAAACCATCTAATGAAGCGAAAGATTCCTCTTTGATGATCGCCTTAGAAGTTTCAAATTCAAGATTTTGGAAAGCTGTATTTAAAATTTCCTCTTCTTCTTTTTTCAATTCCGGACAGCCTTTGTTTTCTTTTGTTCCAGCTGTTTTAGGACACTCATCTTCTTTGTCGATTACACCATCTCTGTCTTCATCACCAAAAGGACAACCTTGGTTTTCAATTGGTCCGGCTTCAGTAACGCAGCTATCAAGGTTGTTGTAAATACCATCTCCGTCAGTATCAGGACAACCATTGTGTGCTCTTGGTCCAGCCATATCAGGACAAGAATCGAGTTTGTTGATTAAAGAGTCACCATCGTTATCCGGACAGCCATTGAACTGTAGCAATCCTTTTTCGTCAGGACACTCATCTTTTTTGTCGATTACTTTATCGCCATCGCGATCAGGACAACCATAAAATTCTTTCAAACCTGGTTCATTCGGACAATCATCGGTTTTGTCTTCAATACCGTCTTTATCGGTATCAGGACAGCCTTTGAAAGCTTTCAAGCCTGGGATAGTCGGACAAGCATCGTCTTTATCAGGAATGCTATCGTTATCAGTATCAGGACAACCTTGGAAAGCCCACAAGCCTTTAACTTCATCACATTTATCAAATTTATCAGAAACCTTGTCTTCGTCACCATCATTTTTCTTGTAGTGCAGTGAAGATACTTTAACACCGAAAAACACGTCCATTCCTTTGCTATCCAAAAACAAAGGATTAAGAGAGCTTGTTCCCAAAAAGAAAGGTCCTACCATAGCGCTGGCGCCAACTTTATATCCGGTAACCGTGTTGTAACTCATTGGAACATACAAACCAAACCATTTGTAATCCCATCGTGGAGCGATAGAGTAGGTGCTGGTTTCATGAATTTGATTGACGTTGCTGCTAAAGCGGAAAGCTTGATAAGCGGTAAAGTTAACGAAGAAGGTTTTCCAAATGTGGTAATCAATTTGTAGGGAAAATACCGTTGGTAAACTTACTCTGTATGTGGCTGGTACTGCTGTAGTGGTGAAATTTGCGGATAAAGCACTGTCAACTTGCAGAGCGCTTAAAGATGCTGATCCGCCGTAGCTCCAGTGACTAATGGTTGGATTAAAATCTTTGCTGTAAGTACCGCTTTTGAAATTAATGCCACCTATATCTAATAAAGATGCTCCAACTTTCAATTTGTATTTATTTTCATCTCTGGATGAGTTTTGTACGCCATCCATTTCGTAAGTGTGCTTTTCACTATGAGGTCTCCATTCGTAAACAAAACCTAAATCACCACCTAAACCTAATGCTGCTCCAGCTGCGAAAGGATTGAACAAGCTTGCGCCAGGATTGTCGAGTCCAGCTGAATGTCCGTAGGAAAATCTGTCGCCTACTAAGCTTACCGTTGAATCGGCTTCAACAGTAATTTGCGTTGGATGTATATCCATATGAGCTTCTGCAATTCCTTGTAATAATTTAAGTCGCAAACCTCCTTTAAAATAATGATGTTTGGTTTTATAAATTTCTCTACCGTAGGATACTCCGTATTCGGCCCACGACATGGTTTTCATGTTGAATCCTTTATTTGCTAAAGCCAGTCCCCACACCATAGGATCGGTGTATTGTTGGAAAATGGTTTGAATCAAACTAGGATCCATATTATCGATATTCGTCATCATTCGCACCTTTGTAGTAAAAGCGAATGAGTTTTTTTCGTTGGCAGTAAACATGAATGAGGGTCCTAGTATTTGAGTGGATGTCATCAATGTACGTGGAGTACTGTTGGTGTCGTGATCAAGGTAGATATATTTGAAAGATGGATTGTAGATGTCTTGCATGAAACCTGGTTTCAAAACGAAGTAATTGTTTAAGGCATTCACATTTGCTCCAAGTAGCAAAATGTCTAATTTATACCTGTTGTCCACAATGGACGCTGGTTGCAGGTCAATACCGTTTACACCGGCATAATTGCTATTGGTATATCCTGAAAAGTCTTGTGCGTTTGAAGTAAATGCAATTACAACAAATAGAAGTAGTAATAATTTTTTCATCGTTAATTAATAAAGTGAAACCCAATTTAGGGAGCGAAGATATAAAAAAACCAATACCGAAACAGGCTTAAGATGAAAAACCGCCATCGGTAAGTGTTTGAGGGTGGGTGTGGTATTGAAGAAATTGCAGAAAGTACTTGTCTGAAAGAGGAAAGGGCCCTGAATTATTTCATCAGTTTTCTGATTTGTGAGAGTCGTTTTTTATGGTGTTCAATGTCTTTGGTCATTTTTTCCACCTTATCTAAAAGCTCCACCAGCATTGGATTGTCTTTTTTGGTGTGCTTAAAGAAACCGAGATTGTTTTCGAATTTCGCTTTTTCTTCTTCCAATTTTGAAATCTGGTCTTTGGAATGGTACAATTCTTTGTTGATCAAATCGGCATTGTTGATTTCTTTGTACGCTTCAATTTTAGTGGCAAAACGGAGATCGGAAATTTCATTTTTATTCATTCCGCTCGCTGCGAGTTTCTCCACTACTTTGTCGTTGAAGTTGTTGTTCAGTTCAGAAGATAGATTTCTCACATGGTCGTCTAAAAGGAACCATTGTTTAAGGATGCTGAGTACTTCTTCTTTAGTGGCTACATTTTGCAATTGATCGATCAGGTTTTTCTTTCCCGACAAAGATTGCTCAATGTTTACTTTTTCTTCGTCTTTACTTTTTCTCAACTCCACAAAAAACAAGTTGCAGGTATCTTGAAATTTCTTCCATAGTTTTTGCTCATCGCGTGGATGTGCTTGGCCGATATTTTTCCAGTTGCGCTGCAATTGCGTTAGTGCACGGGTTTTTTCTTCGCCACCCATTTTCGCATCGTTCACAATGATTGCCGCCTTGTCGCAAAGACTTATTTTTTCGTTTTTATTTTTCTTGTGTTCTTCTTTCAAGCCTTCGTAAAAAGCCGATTTCTCTTTGAAAAACAAATCACAGCAAGCTTTGTAGCTATCCCAAAGCACTGCAGATTGGGATTTAGGCACAAAACCAATTTGCTTCCATTCTTTTTGCTTTTCAATGATGAGGTCGGTTTTAGCTCTCCATTGTCGCTCCTTAGTATTAGGTTCTTCCATCAAATTTTTGATGAAAGCAACAATGGCTTCTTTTTTAGCGAGATTTTCTTTTTCGGCGCTTTTAGCAGCTTCTTTTTTTTCTGCCAGCTTATCAATTACTTTTTGGGAAGCGTCTTTAAATTTTTGCCAGAATTCGTCTTGAGATTCTCTTTTTACCGGACCGGTATCGAACCATCTTTTTTGAAGCACACGGAAAGTTTCACCCAGATTGCTGTCTTTGCTTAGCAACTCATTCAACTGCAGCAGAATTTCTTCTTTTATTTGTTGATTTCTTTTGAAGTCGTGGTCCTTTATAGCTTTGTATAAGTTGAGGTTGTAATTAAAATCTTCAATCAACTTGTGGAATTGCTGGTTCAACTGACGAACAGAAGACGAGTTGTTGTCTTCAATAGCGTCCCATTCCGTTTGTAATTCTTTTTTAAGCTGAATGGCTTTTCCAATTTCCTGTTCATTTTGAATAAGATCCTGAAGTTTGCTCACCAGATTTTTTTTGGCAGCGTAGATTTCTTCTTTTTTCTTTTCGGCCTGCGTTTTTTCGTTGGCTAATTTTATTTGGAAGTGGTTAATAAGCTTTTGAAATTCTGATTTGTCGGCAGTCAGATCTTGTTTTGGATCTTCTCCTTCTTCTGCGTTTTCTACTGCAGCTGTGCTTTCTAGGAATTCATTTTGTAATGCTTCCATAGCACTTTCCTGTCCTATCATTGAGTTGGACGCGAGAATGCCTTCAATCTTTTTTAAAATTTCTTTGGTCATGATTATAACTTACTGTTGCTAAATTTATTAGAAAACATCCGAATATAAAATCATTCGGCAAATAAATTTACAAGGTCGTTCACATGGAAGAAGCTTCCACGTACAGAATTGGAGAGGATGATGATGGTGGCATGTGCTTCCGGAACCCTTATGAACAATGATTTAAATCCTTTCCACCATCCACTGTGATACACGATTTGTTTGAAGTTTTCATTGCTTTTTAATCTCCAGCCTAAACCATAGGATCCGCCATGGGTTGCTGCTTTTTCATGAGGAGTGAAGGCAATATCCAATAAATTCTTAGGAACCAGCTTACAT
>JAPLEZ010000035.1 GCA_026390935.1 Bacteroidota bacterium | reverse complement strand
TGGTTATATAAATAGATTCAATTGTTTTTTTTATTAACCACCTCGCCTTTCAGGCACTCCTCCTTAAAAAAGGAGGAGAGTTAGTTAGCTGGCATTTTTTGATAAGGACTCTAAAAAAAAATATTTACTTTTCTCTGTTTGTCACCCCCAACAACGTACTATAAAAATCTTCTCCCTTCGCCTTCGCCCGCAACCACGCAAAGAATGTCATTGCTTGTAAATCTTCATATTCAAAAGGAATAAAAACAACTTGTTTTTCGATTGCTTCATTCAATAATTTTTTACTGTTGCTTTCGAGATAGATTTTTATCAAATCCAAAAATCCGAAAGCTCTTTCATACACCGGATTGGTTTTAAAATTTTTGAAAGAACGTTCTGTGGTTCTAATTCTTGATTCCGCAACATCAATGTGTTTGAGGTCGATAAACAATAAAATTTCCATCAGGTATTTTTTAAATAACCATTCGGCGCCCATTGTTTTTTTGTACCAGCTGTCGCTGTGGTTCAGTTGCAATAATAGTTGATTGGCTTTTTTGTAATCCTTTTTTAAATAATGGTAAATACCAAGGTTGACGAGCGTGTTGGATTTTTCTTCGAGACTCAATTGACTGTCGTTTTTAAGCAAGAGATTTAAACAGTTCAATGCTTCAGGCAGCTGATTTAAAAACATAAGGTTGGCTGCTTTCAATTGTGAGCAACGTGCCAACTGCTGCTTTTGATGCGCTTTAGAGCAGTCTTTCAAGGCGATTTCCATTTGTTCAACATAGTGCAATGAATCACTGAATTTTTTATTGCGGTATAAAGCATGCGACAGTAAATAAAGAAATTCCGATTTCACCATCGGATTGCTTTCCTGCTTTTGATTTTTATAATGTTTCAAGTACGCTTTTAAAATGAAAGGTTCGAAGTTGTAAAAATCTTTTTTCGCGATAATTCCTGCGCGGATTATTTTCACGAAATCCAGACTTATTTTAGGCGTGTTCAGGACTCTTTCATCTAGTTTCAAGCTCTGTAAAGCGTTTTGCACGATGTCGCTGAAGTTGATGTCAATGCCTTTTTTCTTTTCCTGTATCAGTTTGTTGCGTATCAATCCCGATGCAATTTGCAGTTTTTCGTTGAGCTGCAATGCTTCGTGGTTTTGTTCGTATTTCATCACAATGGAATAAATATCAATGTCGCTATTCAAATGACATTTTTCTATCTGTAATAAATAAATGGTGTTAAGCACATCCCGAAATTCATTTTCCATAGCAATTTTTTCTGCTAGAAAAAGATATTTCCATGCTTGTTTGATTAAGGCTTTATCAAATAAATAATTAACAACACCAATGATGGCGTTCACGTGTGAAGATGTGCTGGCATCTCCCGACGTGGATTGCAGCACTACATAGTCGGCCAAATGCGAAAAGAGTCTCTTTCGAATGGTGTGGTAGGCATTGTGGTTGGTTGTTTTTAACTGACTCACCAAATAGGTGGTGCTGTATTCTTTTTCCTGCTTCAGTAAATTAAATAGTTGCAAGTCTTTTCGACCCTTGCGGTACTTATTTCTTTGGATGAAATAGATGAATTCTTTTTGCTGATCAACATTGAAAGAATGAATAACTTCTTGTAATGAATCCATTTTTAAAAATACGTATTTATGTATGTAAATGTACTAATAATAATGGTTTTGATAAATATATTTAAAAAATATAAAGTACGTAATTTGAAATTGTTGGGTGGGTCACGTGCAATTCCGATCCTAAGTTTGCTCCATAAATTTTAATTATGAAAACAAATTGGATCAACTTATTCATCACACAATTTTTAGGAGTACTGAACGACAATCTGCTAAAAAACTTAATTTGCTTCGTCGCCATTTACTGGTCGGCACCGGAAGATAAAAGTCTAATTATTGCTGCAGCCTCAGCCACGATGGTGCTTCCATTTATTTTGTTGTCGCCATTGGCTGGATATTTTGCGCAGCGTTACACCAAAACGCTAGTTATTAAAATTGCCAAGCTGGCCGAAATTTTCATTATGCTTTTGGCTTGTGTTGGATTTTACAGCAACAGTTTGCTTGTGGTATTGTTGTGTATGTTGTTGATGGGGATACACAGTTCTTTGCTTTCTCCAGCAAAGTACGGATTGGTGAATGAGCTTTCCGAAAGTGGAAAAGTATCCTTGAAACTTGGTATCATGGAATTGCTTTCGTTTGTTGCGGTGTTACTAGCTTCAACCATTGCCGGATTTTTAGCGGATAACGCACACAATAAAAACTTAATAATCACCATTGTTTTATTGTCGATTTCTGCTGTTTCATTTTTCGTTAGCTTAAAAATTAAAACCAGCAATCAGCCCGAATCTTCTAAAGCAGAACGTGTTTTAAATCCGATTAAATATTTCATTCAAAGCTATAAAGGCGCAAAAAAATACAAAGGTGTAAATGCTGCTGTGTTGGGCTTGGCGGTGTTTTGGTTCATTGGTGCTTTGTTGCAAATGAACTTGCTGGTGCATTGTACAGAAGTATTGCATATGTCGAATTCCAGCACAGGATTAATCACTGCCTTTGTTGCGGTTGGAATAGGTGTTGGTTGTTATGTAGCCGGATTGATATCAAAAAAGAGATTGGAAATGGGACTCATCTTTTTTGGTGTGTTGGTGATGGCGATTTGTTTGTTCGTTTTAGCAAAAACAGGAATTTCTACATCTGCTTTTATTGTGGTTTTGATGCTCACTGCTTTTTTTGGTGGGATCTATAAAATTCCGTTGAACACATGGGTGCAGGAACGCACCGAAAAAACAGAAATAAGTAAAATGCTGGCTTACTCCAATATGATGATTTTTCTTGCTATTCTGCTGGCTTCTGTTTCTTTCGCCTTGTTGCAAAGTGTTTTTACGTCGGGTGAAATATTTGAAATCACTGGATGGATTGCTTTGCTTACTGCCTTGATAGTATTGGTTAAAATTCCCTTTGCTGTTTTGAGATGGATGTTGGTGGTAACAACTAAAGTGTTGTACCGATTGAAATTTGAAGGCAATGAAAATTTGCCGGTGCAATCGGGAGGAATCATTGCGTGTAATCACGTTTCGATGCTCGACTTTTTACTGATCATTGCTACAGCCCCACGTAACGTGCGCTTTGTGATGCACGAAAAATTTTACAACATAAAATTCCTGAAACCACTGTTGAAGAAATGCAACATGATTCCTATTTCTGCCGGTAAAGACAAAGATTCGTTGCGTGCCTTTACTAATCGTTGTAAAACTGAAATTAATAACGGACATCTGATTTGTATTTTTCCTGAAGGGATGTTAAGCAGAAACGGACAGATGATGCCGTTTAAAAAAGGGATAGAGCATATTTCAAAAGCAACCAATGCTCCAATTTATCCGATGCACATTGATAACGTTGTGGGAACGCCATTGTCGTACAAAATTGGAACGGCTAAACAATATGGTTTCGGATTGAAAAACCTGAGAAAAAAAGTGTTTATCTCTTTGGGAAAAGCCATTTCCTCTCCAGTGAGTGCCTTTGAATTGCGTCAGGCGATTAAGGAGTTGGAGGTAAATAATTTTTCGCGACGAACAAAAGAACTGAATGCTATTGAAGCTGCCAATGTCGCTGCGCAACAGGTGCACAGAAAGGGTGATGTTTTTCAGAAAATTGAAGATTTGGAATTGAAAGACGTGGTCATCAATACACCCAATTATACCATTAAAGATTTAATGGGAAATGATTTTGATTTTATCGGAACACGCGAAGATGCTGCTGGAAAACCATTGCCGGGTGTTACTGTGACTATTCTCGATGAGCAAAAAAAGGCAGTTCCTGCCAATACTTGCGGACAGGTATTTTTTAAACATGCATTTACACAAAGTAAAGAATGGTTGGAAACTGAATATTATGGATTTATGGACGAATGCGGATTTCTTGTGTTCACCTAATGATAAATATTAAAGAACAAGTGTAGTTGGAATATTGTATGTGTTGTAGCCATCCGTTGCCTAGCGGATGGCTTTTTTAATTTATTTAATTATCACAATATCAATTGATTGTGGTATATATAAAAATAAACTTGACACCGGTCTTTAATAGTGTTATATTTACACTAATAGGTTTTGTGAACTAAAACTAATGTTATGAGACGTAAATACAATATTCAATTCAAATTGTTTTTTTTGTTGCTAATTATAGCACAACAATTAGAAGCCGCAACATTATTTGTCACAAACACCAACGATGCTGGTGCAGGTTCTTTCAGAGCGGTGTTGGCCACAGCCAATAATGGCGATGTAATTCAGTTTAATATTCCCGGACCTGGCCCACATACCATCAAACCTCTATCTTCTTACAGCATTGGAAAACAGTTGACTATTGACGGATTAGCAGCTGGGAAACCAAATATTGAATTTGATGGAACCTTATGCGCAGCGCAAACCGGATTTGATTTGAATTCTGTTGGCGGTAGTTTCACAGTGTTTCAGGGATTGGTGTTGAATGGCTTTACTTATAATACGAATTCTTCTCCTATTTTAATTTCGCTGGCTCACGACGTTACTGTGAAGCGTTGCTACATTGGTACAGACGTTACTGGTACAATAGCAAAGCCAAATGTGAATGGAGTTTGGATCATGGGATCTTCTAATAATATCATAGGTGGTGCTTCGGCTTCCGATGGAAATATTTTGTCGGGAAACTTAACTCGTGGCGTTTGGGTGACTACAGCTCCTGCTACCAACAATACAGTTGAAAACAACAAAGTAGGAATTAGTGTCAATGGTACTGCATTGCCTAATTTTACTGGTGTAGAGTATCAGTTGGGCGTTCATAATAATTTGATTCAGCACAACAATATAAGTTATAATACTGGCGACGGATTGTCGTTCAACCAAAATTCAACAGGAAATAAAGTGTACGGAAATATTTTTTCCTACAATGGCGAACATGGTGTGGATTTACTCAACAGCGATGTGCAAAATGTTGTGGTGGGTGTTGATTTTAATGGAGTGGGAGAGGCCAATCAAATTTTTAACAACGGACAAGCGGGTGTTTTTATCAGCGAATGGTACAGTGGAGTTGCTTATGTTGGTGGCGCTCCATCAAAAATTACTGTGCGTAAAAATGCAATTTATTGCAATGGCGTAAAAGGAATTACGCAAAGTGAAAAAACCGGATTACTCACTTCTGTTATCGGTAATAATGGAAAATCAAAGCCTGTTGTGGACAGAACTTCTACTGAAACCAAAACTTTTGGAACCGGTACTCCAGGCGATATCATTGATATTTATGTGCCTGATGCTTGTAATTTATGTTTCAGTGGAAATTCGCAGGGACAAACATGGCTGGCCAGTGTGGTGGTAGCGGGAGATGGCACTTGGACTTATTCAAAAGTGGGTGGTGCTGCATGTAATTCGCTCATCGTAACTGCTACTAATGCCTTGGGAAATACTTCTGAATTTGCATCGCTGTGCACGCAGCCTATAGTGGATATTAAAGACACAGCAACGTGCTCTACCATCACATTAAATTTGGATGTCACACAAGCTTGCGCTACTTCTTATTTATGGTCGACGGGGGCTGTGACGCCAACGCTTACGCTAAGCAATGTGACTCCTGGATTATATTGGGTAGAAGTGAAAGGCATTCAAAATATTGCTGATCGCGATACTTTTGAGATCAAACAAAAATCAATTCCCACAGTAAATCTCGGTGCCGATTTAAAACGTTGCACCAATCCTTTTTCTCCAGTAGTGATTTTAAATCCGGCACTACCTAACGCGTTTGTTTACTTGTGGTCTACTGCTGAAGCTACTCCAACAATTTCTGTAAATGCTTTTGGAGAATATTTTGTGAAGGTGACCGATAATGTTTCTACTTGTTCAAATTCGGACACCATAAAAATCACTCAAGAAGTTTTGCCTTCTGCTGCTTTAAGCGACGCTGAATTTTGTGAAGATGATTCTTTGCTGTTGACGCCAGGCGTTTTTAATTCTTATAGATGGTCGGATAATTCCACTTCTTCGTCCTTGAAAGTAAAAACTCCTGGCGTGTATTGGGTAGTAGTAAAAAATGCTGTGGGATGCGCGGATAGTGTTGCAGCAACAATTTCCATGAATTTAAAACCTGTCGGAGTAATTAACGATGTGTACTCTTGTCGCGGTGAAGCAGTGTTGGTGAATGCAGGTTCATGGTTGTCGTACTTGTGGGATGATGCTTCTGTAAATTCTACTAATACTATTTCAACGCTCGGCATTCATTCGGTAGTTGTGGAGAACAACAAGAATTGCAAAAGCACTTTTTCATTTTCTTTGCTTGGCAATCCTATTTCTAAAGTTGATTTGGGAGCTGATCTCACAAGATGCTCCGATCCTTTTATTCCAGCTGTTGTTTTGAATCCTTCACTTTCTGCTGGCTATAATTACTTATGGTCGACGGGTGACAATTCATCATCTCTTTCAGTGAATACTATCGGACAGTATTTTGTAAAAGTAGCAGATCCCGTTTCAGGTTGTGATCAATCAGATACTATGAATATTATTCTCAATGCAATCAATGTAGGTTCTTTACCGAATACTACTATTTGTAACGGAGATTCAGCGCTATTGTATCCCGGAACTTATCCTTCTTATAAATGGTCGAATGGTTCCATAGATTCCTCTATTGTAGCAAAAACGGCCGGCGTATATTGGGTGGTGGTTCAAAATTTAGCGGGTTGTACAGATAGTTTAACCACAACTTTAATCGTTAATGATTTGCCATCAGGAGCTATCAGCGACACTTCGGTATGCGCTGGAGGAAGTATTACAGTAGATGCTGGAGCATGGAAATCGTATTTATGGGACAATGCTGCTGCAGCAAAAACAACATCTATTTCTTCAATTGGAAAACATTGGGTGTTGGTAGAAAACAACAACTCATGTAAGGACACTTTATTTGTTCAGGTGAATGCAGGAAGTAATTTAAATGTCTCTTTAAACGATCCATCGCCAGCTTGTTCAGGAGATCCTGTGGTGTTGAAAGCTACTGTTACTGGTGTTCACACAGTTCCCTTATCGTACGCTTGGGATGGAGTAGCAGGGATTGATTCAATATTACTGGTATCGTTTGGAAAGAAAAAAGTGATGGTAATTGACGCTCGAAATTGCAAAGGAATTGATAGTGTTACTGTAGAGCCTGTTGCAAAACCAAAAGTGAATTTAGGCAAGGATACAGCATTGTGTTTTATGGAGCTCGGACATACTTTTAAAATTGCTGTTCCCGATACTTTTGCTTCGGTGACTTGGATGGACAATAGTAGCTTATCGTCCATTGAAATTACCAATGCACAAACGGTGATAGTTAAGGTTTCTAAAGGTGGATGCACTGCCAGCGATACTCTTGTTTTAAGTGATCATTGTACTCCCCTCGTATGGGATTTTCCAAACTGGGTGAGTCCGAATGGTGATGGAAAAAACGATCATTTTTATCCTAAATATGTCAACGATTCTACCTTAGGAAAATTGAAAGAAACTTATTTTGTGGTGTACGATCGATGGGGATTGTTGATGTATGAAAGAGGCAAAGTAGTTGAAATTCCTGAGTGGGACGCTACTTATCTCGGACAAACAGTTGCGCCTGGAGTGTATTATTGGATTGTGAGGTGGACAGATACTGCAGATAAAAAAGGGGAGGCAACGGGATGGATGGAGGTGATGTATTGATTTTCACGCTCGTCATTGCGAAAATTTTTGTACTCAAAAATTAAAGCAATCCCTAATGTTTTATAGATCCTGAAACAAGTTCAGGATGACATTACCGTTCCATTCCCTGAAATATATTTTGAATTCTTTTTTGAGAATCGATCACATTTGTCATTCATTACTGTTCGAAACCTTACGCACCTTATACTCAGTGCGTCCTTGCGGAAATTTTGTGCTCAAAAGTGAAGCGATCTCATTCCCAATGCGCTCTTATTTTCATCGCTTCGTGAAGTTTAGCGAAGCGAACTTCGCGAAATTTCGTATCTACTTGGAAGTTTTCAACTTCCTTTTTCTGAAAGAAAAAATTAAGGTTATTCGGGATGTTCCTCTTCGAGATTTGATATTAAGAGGCGAAAGGAACTTTCGGTCTTTGAGCTGAAAGCTTCTAAGTGCGTTCGTAAAATCACTAAGTTCGTTTCGCTAAACTTGGTGAAGCGGCGAAACAAGTTCAGGATGACATTACCGTTCCATTCCCTGAAATATATTTTGAATTCTTTTTTGAGAATCGTTCACATTTGTCATCCTGAACTTGTTTCAGGATCCATTTGATTTTGAAAAAAAGTAGAGGGATTGCTTTAATTTTTGAGTACAAAAATTTTCGCAATGACGAGCGTGTGGGCTGTTTGTTATTACAACTTCACCAACTTCACTTCCTCGCCATCAATTACCACGTAATGCGGATTCATCACCCATTCTCCCAAATTAATGTAGCGTGATTTTTTATTAGATAAAAGTATGTCGAGTGGCAAGTGGCGATGCCCGAAAATGAAATAATCGTAATGCTTTGTTTTTAAAACATCATTGCAGTAAACTACCAGATATTCTTTGTCGTCACCTAAGTAAAACTGATCTTTTATTTTGTTGGCCATTCTGCTTTTTCCCGACCAGAAATTTGCAATTGAAATTCCCAGGTTGGGATGAATACGCGCAAATAACCACTGACACAATTTACTGGCGAATATTTTTTTAATGACTTTGTATGGCTTGTCACCCGGACCTAAGCCGTCGCCGTGACCAATTAAAAATGTTTTGCCATTGAAGGTTTTTTCAACCGGTGTGCGGTAAAGTGTAGCGCCAATTTCAGAAGGCAGGTAATCAAAAATCCACATGTCGTGATTGCCTGTGAAAATGTGTAGTTTAACTCCGCTGTCGGAAAGTTCCGCCAATTTCCCCAGCATGCGCACATGCCCTTTCGGAGCAACATGTTTGTACTCAAACCAGAAATCGAAAATGTCACCCACTAAATATATTTCAGCTGCCGAATCTTTTATTGAATCTAAAAAAGCGACAATCTTTTTTTCACGAATCAAACTTTCCTCTTTGGAAGGAACGCCGAGGTGAAAATCGGAGAGAAAATATATTTTGTTTTTGGTGGTCATTATAAATCTTTCAGCTTCTTCAATAAATTCATGTTGTTAAAGTTCAGCAAGAAACGAATTTTTTGGAAATAATTGAAGGAAAACGCAGATGTTTCGTATGAATTTTTGAGCTGGTCCGACATGAAAATCGGAAAGTAAATTTCAATTACATCTTTCAGTAAAGTCAATTGTATTCCGCTATCGTAGTAAAAGGAAGCGCCGTTGTTCAACACTCCATCGGATGTACCTAAATCGGCGAAAAGTGCGAAGAGATATGTCGGCTTAGAAGGTCCATTTGGACCAGCAGGAATTGGCAAATCATAAGTGAAGTTGATGGCCGCCATCCAGTTTTTTCCTCTGATGTCGTTGCCATACAAGCCGAATTTAAATCCGCCATCTGCAGTATAAATTTGTTGCGACGACATATAAATAGAGTTGTAAACTCCACGTCCAATCAAAACATTGTCGTACAAATAATCCTCATCGCGGTGGCCTCTCAAAGTAAATTGTTGCGTGGGAAGGTAAGCTTGATCAAGGAATTTTCCTCCGAAAATTCGGACCTTCAGTTCATTGCCTTGTTTGTTGAGTTTAAATCGGAAATCACCAGTGATGGTAATTTTTTGAAAATCGGGTCCGAGTTGCCAAAGCGGAGTAAGTACAAATGAATTTGTTGCTGCTTTTTTAGTGATGATGAATTTCGCTTCATAATAATTTTTCCAGTTGTTGCGCACCTCATATTTATTGTCGCCTAAACCAGCAATCATTTCTTTATTGAGTCGCACCATGCGCGTCACCAATTCAGTAGAATAAGGTGAATTGGCATCTTTCTTTTTAAAGATGAAACGGATAGATGGTTCAATTTTTTGAAACTGTGCACTCACTCCAGCATACTCATTAATGGAATATTGTTTCAGTGCAACACCCGCTTCCATACCACTCAAAAACGGAAGTGGTTTTCTTATGAAATAGCGAAGATGCGCATCGCCATTCATGATTTTATTTTTGAAGGAGTAAGTAGGGTTGATCCAGAAACGAGTGTTTTTCATCGGGAACTGGTAGTTGTGAAAAGCCATTCCCAGCATGAATCTGTCGTATTCGTTGAAACCAACAGTTGGTAAAAAATATACGTTGTTGTATTTGGGATTTTCCATGCTGAGCACTGGAGATAATTTGATGGGTTCCATTCGCGGAAAGATTCCCGAATTCAAAGTGTTGTTGGAACGGTTTATTTCGGGCATAGAATGTTCGGCATCAATTACAATTTTATTGAAATCAACATTTGAATTAAAACACAGGACTTCTGTTCCTTTAAATCCCGAAAACCATTCGTGAAGCACTAAGCTGTCGTTTTGAAAACAAGAAATAGAAACAGGGCTTTCAATCTCTCCTGTGTTTTTTACAAGCACACTAATGGATTTTTTGGTGTCGTTGTAAGTTGTTGTTTCATTTACAAGTCCTGAATTAATAATTTGATAATCCACCACCTTATCCGTCTTCAACAAATCATTAAAAAACCATGATAAATCTTCCTTACAATTTTCTGTAAAAATTTGCTCCAAATCTTTAGGTTGCGGATGCTTGAATTTCCATTGATTGAAATACATTTTCATGCAGTAGTCGAATTTTTCTTGTCCGAGATAGTTGAATAAATAATTAAATATCGCTGCCGATTTGGAGTAAACTATAGCGCCATAATTATCATTGCTGAAATCGGCAGAAGTAAGATCCAGTTTTTGATCTTCCCCTTTCAACGCAGCATGGATATAGTTGATGTAGTACAAATCAAAAAGAGGAGGATCGTTTTTTCCAAGCAGTCCGTGAATAGGTCCGAAAAGCAGCGAAGAAGCATAAGCCTTTGGATATTTTTGTTTGAGATAACGCATTTCGTTGAAGGAATTGATGCCTTCATCCATCCATGCATTGCGACGCTCATTACTTCCTAAAATGCCGTAAAACCAGTTGTGACCTACTTCGTGCATAATCACTTCTTCCAAGCTGAGGTCGCTGTCGCTTTCACCAATCACGGTAATGTTTGGATATTCCATGCCGCTTCCTGCCGACAAAGATCCATCCACCGCAGTAACATGGTTGTAAGGATATTCACCATTCCACAAAGAATAATTGTAAGTAGCGTCGTGCAAGTACGTGAGCGATTTTTGCCATAGGTATGATTCAGCATCCGTGAACATGGCCCAGGTGGTGACTTTTCTTTGCGATTGTGGCAATAGCACTTCACCTTTTAATACGTTCCATTCTTTGTTGGCAAACCAAGCAAAGTCGTGAATGTTGTGCTGAGCATACTCTAAAGTTTTAACTCTACTACTAGATGCGGTGCGGATAGTATCATTTTCCTTATCAAATATTTTGGCCCATCGTCCGTCTTTTGCTTTCTTAATTTTTTCTTCGGTTTGCTTCACTTTATATTGAAGCCATTGCAATTCTTTTTCTCCTGATTCTCCTTGTAAATCACCGGTTGCGCCTACTACATAATTTTCGGGCAAAGTTATTTTTACATTGAAAGATCCGTACTCCGAATAAAATTCTCCCTGATTTAAATAGTTGAGCGGATGCCATCCTTGCGCATCATACACAGCAGGTTTAGGATACCATTGTGTGATTTGGTAGCTCTGTGAAATATGTCCTAGTCGAGAGAAAGTGCCCAAAGGAATTTTAACGCGGAAGGGGGTGGTGATGGTAGTTTTTTGTCCGGGTAACAAAGCTTGTCCCAACTCAATTTTAGCAATGTCAATCTGTTTATTGTAATAACTCCACTTTGCGTTTTGCTGGTTTATTTTAAAATCCAGACTGTCGATAAAACCTCTGTCTTTTTTTTCCGACCAGTGGAAATTGGTTTTGTCCACCACCAGCAATTGCTGGCCTAAAGCGGTTTCCTCGTTTTTATAAGCGTTTGGCCAAAGATGAATGAGAAGAAAATTTAGTGTGTCAGGACTATTATTGATGTATTCTATTTCAATAAAACCATTGAGCTCATGTTTCTGGTCGTTGAGGGCTACCTCAATTTTATAGTTCACTTCCTGTTGCCAATAAGCAAAGGATGTATTTGAAATAAAAACCAGAAAAAGAGTGACGAAAAAACGGAGAGCACTCTTCATCATTTTTTATTTAAGGACTTCCGCCAATTTTGATAATAGGGCCTCACCGCGAAGATCAACAGCAAGTATTTTCCCTTGTTTGTCGATTAACAAAGTCTTAGGAATTCCTGTTACTTCATAAGTTTTTGAAGCTGCGCCCGCTTGTGATTCCAACACGTGGTTCCAAGGCAATTCATATTGAGTAATTCCATTTTTCCAGGTGTTAAGGTCTTTATCAAGAGACACGCTGAAAATATCAAAACCTTTGTCTTTGTAAGTAGCATAAGCCTGTTTCAAAAACGGAAACTCTTTGCGACAAGGTCCGCACCACGTAGCCCAAAAATCAATCAATACCACTTTACCTCTTAAACTATACAACGACAAAGCTTTTCCGTTTGGATCGGTGAGTTGAATATCGGGAGCAGTTCCACCCACACTTAAAGCAATGGCTTTACTGGTTTTATCTACAAAGTCTAAAACGTAAGGCTGGTTAGGATAAGCCTTTTTAAGACTTACTGTTAATTTGCCAATGAGCTCCTGGTTTTTAACAGGATCAAGGTTTTGCACAGCAATTAAACTTCCAAGGTTATCGGGATTGGCCACTACGAAATCGTGAGAGTAAGTCTCAAAATCGGCCATCAGCTTCATGTATTTCTGTTGCATGTCGTCAAAAATAAGATGGGCTTTGTTTTCGGCCTGCGCGGCTTGATAAATCTGATTGATAGAATCTTTCGCGTTTCCGAAGGTGATGAATTGACGGAGGTATTCTCTGAATTTTTCTGATTTAGGATTTCCTTTTACATTGAAGGAAGCGATGAGGTCGTTGGCATCGGCTGTAACATCCAATTTGTCGTTAGGGTGAATGAGCACCTGCACCCACGTGTTTTTATTTTGTAAACGGAAGCGGTAAAACCACGCTGTATCCGATTTGTATTTAAAACTAAAACTACCGTCGTCTTCCAAGTCGAGGGTATCTACCGGTTCAATTTTATTGAGGGTAAGTTTCTCCACAATCAGGAAATCATCGCCAGCATTTTTAATGACACCGTTTACCGTTTCGTTGGTATGTTCTTTTGGCGAAACCAATCCGCAGCTAACAATGGCCAGCAGCAAGGGCGTCAGGATGAATTTTCTGAATAGAGTCAAGGTTGAATAGGAATTTCTAGCCATTTGTATTGGATTAAACGTTACAAAAATAGCAACAAAAAGGAAATGCCGAGATTTATTTTGGTAATTGTTGCTGGTCGTGACCCTAATCAATTAAATTGTTGATCTTCATCATCGGAGAATTCCCACTAATGGGCGATTTTTGAACATTAATGGAATACAAAGACTATTATAAAGTTTTAGGGGTAGAGAAAAACGCTACGCAGGATGTCATTAAAAAGGCTTTCCGGAAGTTGGCGGTGAAATACCATCCCGATAAAAATCAGGGAAACAAGGCGGCAGAGGATAAATTCAAAGAAGTGAATGAAGCCAATGAAGTGTTGAGTGATCCCGAAAAAAGAAAAAAATACGATGAGCTGGGTGTTAACTGGAAGCAACAGCAGCAAGCTCAATCGCAAAATCACGGCAGAAGGCAACAAGCTCAAAACTATGAAAACGAAGGAGATTTTTCCGATTTCTTTGAGTCGTTTTTTTCGCAGCAACGCGGTCAATCTCAGCAAAGCGCGCGAAAGGGCAGGGATTTAGAAGCTGCGTTGGAGCTTTCTTTTGAAGATGCTTATCATGGTGGAGTGCGGGTGATCAATGTTGGCGACGATAAAATTCGCTTAACGCTGAAGCCGGGAATTCACCACGAGCAAAAAATTAAAATCAAGGGCAAGGGCGATGTTGCCCGTAATGGGGGAGAGCGCGGCGATTTGTATATTGCTTTTCATGTGAAAGAGCATCCGCAATTTAAAGTAGAAGGGGCCGATATTCATCAAAATATTTCTCTTGACTTATATACCGCAGTGTTGGGCGGAAAAGCTGCAATATTAGCGCCTTCAGGGAAACTCAACTTAAGCATTCCCGAAGGCACCCAAAACAATAAAACACTGCGATTGAAAGGAAAGGGAATGCCGGTGTACGATCAGCCCGGAAGTTTTGGAGATATGATAGTAACGGTGAAAATTGCAATTCCAACGCAATTGAGTGAAGAACAGAAAAAATTATTTGTGCAAATCAAAGACCTTCAAAGTAAATAAGTATGTCGAAATTCAACGAACTCATCAATGGATCAACCCCGGTGTTGGTTGATTTTTTTGCCACGTGGTGTGGGCCATGCAAACAGCTATCGCCCATTTTAGAAGAAGTTGCAGTTGATTTAAAAGGCAAAGTGAAAGTGATAAAAATTGATGTTGATAAAAATCCGGCAGCGGCCACCGCTTACCAAGTGCGTGGAGTTCCAACCATGATTCTTTTTAAAGATGGAAAGCAAGTTTGGAAACAGTCGGGAGTGATGCCAAAGGAAATGTTGGTAGGAATAATCAAGCAAAACATATAGCGCTTTGGAATATTATTCATCCGATATAAATGCTGTTATAAAAGAATTAAAATCGGATAGTACAACCGGACTCACCGAACAAGAGGCATTGTTGCGTTTACAGCAACATGGAAAAAACAAGGTGCAACAGGTGAATCAACTTGAGAAGTAGGTTGAAGATTGAAAAAATCCCCAATCGTATGCCTTCTAGAGCATAGTTAATTTGATTTTATTATTTTAGAGGCCTAACAGTTGGATAATGAAATACTTTTTGTTTATAGCTCTTGTATTGTTTGGGTTAAGTTTGAGATCCCAGAATTTATTGACTTCCGATCCTAAACAACTAGAGAATTATTACAAGATTACTTTTAAGAAAATTACTATTAGCGGGTTTAAATTGCATCCATCAATGTATGGGGAAATGCCGTCAGAAGCCAATAACAGAATAATTGAAAAAATTAACGATGAACATTATCTCGTATATGATAAATGCATAAACTGTCGGTTTTATGATACTACAATCTACAATTATGATAAATGTGGCAATCTGATATATGATAACCTATATAAAATTCAGAAGAAAAATAAATATGTTTATGGAACTAATTGTGAGGTTCAAGAAATTCAATCTAAAGAGATAAAACGAACTTATAGAGATTCGTCGGTTTATTCATCTCGTACATCCTATTTTTATAAGAATGGATTGCTGGAAAAAGAGTTGAAATTTTATTTTAAAGATTCCTTGCCTGCTGAGCAGACGATATACCTATATGAGGATTCGTTGCTCGTAAAATCTGTTTTTACACAATTAATGTATGGTGGTAAAAACACGGTTTTAATAACGAAATACAAATATGAAAATGGCTTGTTAGTAAAAGAATCCAATCGCCTTAATAAGTCGACTTACAAATATGACGACGAAGGATTGATTCGTGAAATAAGCTGGGGATATTTGGGATATTCTCCAATGACAATATTCTATTCTAATTCAACAGGGAAAATGTTGCCCTATAGTTTAGTTGTTGGTTCAGGGAAGAGTAAAATGTATTTTTTTGTTAAGTATGAATAATCTCCACCTCATCAAGTTTAGCGCAGCGAACTTGGTGATTTGACAAGCCCTCATAGAAGTTTTCAACTTCTTTCTTCGAAGAAGAACACTACCATAAATTTTTTTTTCTTGCAGAAAAAGGAAGTTGAAAACTTCCAAGTAAACTCGTGGTTTCGCAAAGTTACGCTGCGCTTAAACTTTGCGAAGCAGGGTGGTCTTGGAAGGATCTACCGCCCATAACTTAAACCTTCTGACAAGATCGGGGATTTTCCTGCTTTTTTTAACAAAAAAAGACCTCGTTAATTGGGTTTTCGTATATTACTGACATGGATTTACAAGCAAGAAAATTAAGTATAATTGATTGGGTACTACATCTCCATGATGAGGATTCAATAAAACAATTGGAAAAAATTTATAATAAGTATTCTTATATCCATCCGCCTACAATTTCCAATGAGGAAATGTATGCTCGCCATACTAAATCTGTAAAACAAATAGAAAGAGGCAAGGTGAAAAGTCATAATGAAGTGAAAAAACATTTCGGACTTTAATGGCAGGAAAATACAAATTAGATTGGACTGACTTAGCGTTTGAAGCATTAGAAGATATCTACGACTTTATCACCAAACAAGCACAATCAGAGGCTCCCGCTAAAAAAGTGGTGAAGAAAATATTTAAAAGTGCTGAGATTCTGTTGTTGCGGTTTTTCAGGAGACCAGTGAAGCTCCTTCGAATTTTGAGCTGGACCATAAGTCTTTCCTTGCCAATTCCCTTCCGGGAATAAGTAAAAACCCAAGCTATTTATTAAACAGAGTAATCCGTATTTGATTGCTCTTTCGCCCTTTCATTTTTTTATGATGAAGGGCTTTTTTATATTCCCTATTCATTCATTATTAAAATTGTAGTATGAAAAAGTTGTTTTTAAAAACATCATTATTGCTTGTTTTATTTGCCTTTGTGAGCGCAACATCAAGCAGCAACCAAGTTACATCAACCTTTAAAGTATGGGGCAATTGCGGAACTTGTAAAAAAACTATTGAAAAATCTCTGAAAGTAAAAGGCGTTGAAAAAGCCGATTGGAATGTGAAAACCAAAATGATCACCGTGACTTACGATAGCACTAAAATAAGCTTGGATCAAATTCAAAAGCATATTGCAGCTGTTGGTTATGACACGGACAAATACAAAGGCGATGATAAAGCTTATTCAAAATTAAATGCATGTTGTCAATACGAACGAAAATAAAATCAATAAACCATTAAAAATTAAAATTATGAAAACAACAATCTTATTCCTAAGCATGGCTGTAGCAACATTGTTTACCACTTCTTGCGGAGGTGAAAATGGAGCAGCTGACGAAACACCTTCCAGCACAACAGAAAAAGTGGAATACACTTGTCCGATGCACCCTGAAGTGATTACCAACGAACCAGGCGATTGTCCGAAATGCGGAATGCCAGTAGAGAAAAAAGAAATGAAAATGGATGGTGCCGACAGCACAATGAAAATGTAATTCACATGGTAGAAAAATTAATATCCATATCGCTGCGCAACCGCTACATCTTTATTTTCCTCACTTTGGGATTGTTCGGGTGGGGCATGTATTCGGTAAAACAAAATCCTATTGATGTCATTCCCGACTTGTCGGAAAATCAGGTGATAGTGTTTACTGAGTGGATGGGATGTAGTCCGCAGGTAATAGAAGATCAGGTGGAATGCAGGTGATCGTGATGGTTTTACTTAATAAATCCAAAGTACTGGCTTTGCCTGTGAATGCAGCAGTTAAAGATAGTAAGGGTGTTTCTGTTTGGATAAAATCGGGACACAACTCTTTTAAAAGCATTATGATTACAACTGGCTTGGAAAGCTGCGAATATTTAGAAATTGTAAATGGACTCCGTGAGGGTGATTCGGTAGTGGTGTCGGGAGCGTATTTACTCAGCAGTGAATATCTCTTCAAAAAAGGAAGTAATCCAATGTCGGGACACGATATGAAGGGAATGTAGATGTAAAATACTACTTTACTTTAAATACTGTAACAAACTCAATTTTAATTAAGTCTTCCGTTGCCACCATCATTAAGGTTGGCAACTCCATTCCGTAATCTGTAATTTTAATAGAGAAGGTGCCGCGCACCGTCATTTCTCCGTTAGAAATAATTTTACTCGCCTTAAAGGAGATGGGTTTTTTTACGTTATGAAAAGTAAGATTACCATTTACAGTGAGGTTGGTATCCTGGTTGACAATAGACGTGCTTAAAAATTGAACACTTGGATATTTCAAAGCTTCGGTTACTTCCAGCGTGTGACTGTCTCTGCTGTCGTTGGCAGTATTGAAACACGAAATATTTGCTGCCACACCAACACCATTAATCACTTTAGTGCTGTCGTTGTAAGTGATGTTGCAACTGATGTTGTTGCACGTGCCATCCCAATCGTGAGCACTATGGTACATGTAATATTTAATGTATGATTTTGTTTTATCAGCTGTTAATCGTTTTGATTTTACTGCTGGATTAAACGAAAAGGCAAGCGCTACAACAAGCAGTAGAGCAGATGTTTTGATTGTATTGATCATAAACACGAGTTAAAATTTTATAGATACAAATGCTGCAGTAAAAGTCAATGCGGTGAAACCTCCTGCAATTCCGTGCGCTTTTTTCCAAGCTCCGCCTTGTCCTGCAAATTCACTTAAAATATTGGTGGTAATCATTCCGGTAAGGTGCATGCATGCAAACATTTTGTGGAAATCAATAGAATCCCATTTTCCTTTACCTCTGTAAACCAGCGGAGGTGGTGCTAAAAATGCCAAGCATGCTCCGGCAATATAACCAGCATTGGTGGCAGAGGCAAAACCTTCATGAAGATCTTTAACAGGATAGCCATTGTATAAAAATATCCCAGTAGTTGCTGTTCCCAATATAGATGCCAATGTTAAGTAACCTACCAATTGGTGTGTAAACAACATTCCTCTTCTTACCTTCATTTCTTTTTCTCGATTTTCCAATGTAAGCGGTATTAAGTTGCTAATTCTTAATACGCCTTTTTCACCATAAATTAAGCGTTGTGTAAGCATCATTCGCTCGGGTAGTAAAGCTTGTTGAGGTTGTTCATCCATGAGCAAAAGAGAGGAATCTCCTTCTTCATTGCTGTTGTTGATTAAACTATCAGAACTTGGATTTTGAGCTGTTGCTATTGAAAAGCTGAATGCAAAAGCGAGCAATAGGAAAAGTTGTTTCATTGTGCTATGTGTAAAAATTAATTATGATGCAGTATAAGTAAAGGCAATGATCTTCGGTTGATTGGCTCGGATGTAGTGCTTCTTTGGAAAATAGAAAAATCAACTGGGACTAAAATGCTTTTCATTTATATTGCAATTAAAGGTTATTCAAAAGAAAGAAACCTTTTTTTAAATTTATGTGATGAAGGTCACATAAGAAGGTGAGAAAAAACATCCTGATACTTTCGCGTAGCTTTATAGCTTTACAAAGGAAGTTAACATAAGTAAGTATGAATCAAGAACAATTAAAACCCGATTACATTTTTGAAGTGAGTTGGGAAGTGTGCAATAAGGTAGGGGGGATTTATACAGTGATTACTTCAAAGGCGCTTGCTTTGCAGAAAATTTGCGGCAATCGCTTGATGATGATTGGTCCTGATCTATTGAACTCAAATCAAAGTAACGATTTTGAAGAGGACCTATCGCTATTTGCTTCTTGGAGAACTTCGGCGGAGGAATGCGGACTTAAACTAAAAATTGGTCGATGGAAAACAGATGGAAATCCCATTGTTTTTTTGGTGGATTTCACGCCTTTTTTGATACATAAAAACGAGTTGTTTGGTACTTTGTGGAATCAATACAAAGTGGATTCTCTCAATGGTGGATGGGATTATATTGAGCCTGCTATATTTGGTCATGCTGCGGCAAAAGTGATAGAAAGTTTTTATGCTTTTCATTTGAGTTTGAAGGATAAGGTTGTTGCTCAGTTTCACGAATGGCTAACTGGAGCAGGGCTCTTGCGCTTAAATGAAAATGTTCCTCAAATTGCCACCGTTTTTACTACGCACGCCACTACTGTTGGTCGACTCGTTGCCGGACACGGAATGCCTTTGTACAGTAATTTCAATGCATACAACGGCAATGAAATTGCTCGTCGTTTCAATTGTAGTTCCAAACATTCCTTGGAAAAACAAGCTGCTTTTTATGCTGATGGATTCACCACGGTGAGCAAAATTACCGAAAAGGAATGTGTTCAGTTTCTGCAAAAAAAGCCTGATGTGATTACACCCAATGGCTTTGATGAATTGATGTTGCCCAACAAAATGATCCATGCTAAAAAACGACAAGAGGCGCGTGCAAAACTTTTTGATGTGGCACAATCGAAATTGAATTGCGGCCTACCTCACGATGCTTTGCTCATTATTCACAGCGGACGTTATGAATTTCATAATAAGGGGACCGATATTTTTATAGATGCATTAGGATCATTAAGTGCTAACTTGAATAAAACCATAGTGGTATTTATTTTTGTTCCTGCTTCCCACACCGGACCAACACCGGAAAACAACATTTTAACGCACGGATTGAAAGATGAAAAATCGGACGCGATTTTAAATAGAATTTATCAAAATAAACTCGATAACGGAGTCGACAACAAAGTGAAAGTCTTTTTTGTGCCCGAGTACATGAATGGCCATGATGGTGTTTTTAATTTAAGCTATTACGACTTGCTGATTGGTTTTGATCTTTCAGTTTTTCCATCCTATTACGAGCCTTGGGGTTATACTCCCCTGGAAAGTTTGGCTTTTCATATTCCTTCTGTTACCACTAATCTTTCTGGTTTTGGAAAAATGATTTCGACTCATTCCACGCAAATTGAGAATGGAATTGCTGTGCTGAAAAGAACGGACAGTAACGATCAGGAATTGGTGAAAAGCATCGCTGCTATTATTCAGCAATACGCCAATAAAACGACTGAAGAAGTGCATGCTTGTCGCCAAGCTGCTTTCTCTTGCGCGAACACTGCGCAATGGAAAAATTATATTGAATATTACCGTCAGACTTATGTTATTGCGTTAAACAAGGCGGAACTGCGCAAACAGCTTTACGAAAACGAAAGTAATTTAACTGTTCAAAGCTCTCCTAAAATCGCTTATTTCTGCATGGAATATGGGATTGCATCTTTCTTTAAAATTTATTCGGGAGGTTTGGGGATTTTGGCTGGAGATTATTTGAAGGAAGCCAGCGATAGCGGAGTGAACATGGTGGCAGTGGGCTTGCTGTATCACAACGGATATTTCAAACAAAAAATATCGGCGCAGGGTGAACAAGTGGTGATTGATGATTTTCAAAAATTTTCAAAATTACCTTTAACTGTTGTCCGCGACAAAAAAGGGAACTCGCTTAAAATTGGTATTCCGTTCCCTGGAAGAATTTTGTTTGCAAAAGTGTGGAAAGCGGAAGTAGGGCGAATTGATTTGTATTTGCTCGACACCGATATTTTTCAGAATAACACAGAAGATAAAATGATTACTTCGCGCTTGTATGGCGGTGATTCGGATAACAGAATAAAGCAAGAAATGGTGCTTGGAATGGGGGGTGTGCGTTTATTGCAAGTGTTGGATATTCATCCCGATGTATATCACTACAACGAAGGGCATGCGGCCTTTGCTGGATTGGAGCGTTTGTGCTTTTGGGTTCAAAATAAAAAATTGCCTTTTGATAAGGCGTTGCAAAAGGTGCGATCGTCGTCCTTGTTTACAACGCACACACCAGTAGCTGCCGGACACGATAGGTTTGATGAGAATTTGCTACGTAATTACCTTTCTTACGTGCCCAATTTATTAAACATCAGCTGGGAAAATTTAATGGCTTTGGGAAGAGAAAATGAAAACGATTCATCTGAAACTTTTTCAATGAGTAATCTTGCTTCTCGACTTTCTCAAGAGATGAACAGTGTGAGTGCCATTCATGAAACGGTAACAAAAAGCATGTTCAAAAATTTAAAAAACGGATCTGCCAATATTGGCCATGTTACCAACGGTGTGCATTACCCATCATGGGCTGCGGAAGAATGGCAGGTGTTGACCAAAAGTGTTTTGGGAAAAGATTTTTTGCAAAATATTTCCGATAAAAAATTGTGGGAAAAATTCTATTCTGTTCCCGATCAAAAAATTTGGAATATCCGTTTGCAACTCAAAAAGAATTTGATTGAATTGATTGATGTGCTTTGTAGAAATGATTTTTTTCTGGAAAAACAGAAGAACAAAAAAGATTTTTTGACTGATATTTCTTTATGGGACGATAGAACGCTCTTCATCGGATTTGCCCGTAGATTCACAGGATACAAACGTGCTGCGTTGTTGTTTAGTGATTTGAAAAGGTTAGAAAATATTATTGCCAAGGCTGATTGCCCTGTTGTGTTTTTGTTTGCTGGAAAAGCGCATCCTAAAGATTATGAAGGTCAGCAACTCATTAAACGCATCATGGAAATTTCTTCTCAGGATGCATTTTTAGGACACATCATTTTTTTACAAGATTACGATATCGCTCTCGCAAAATATTTAACGCAAGGTGTTGACGTTTGGCTCAACACACCCGAGCCCGGCATGGAAGCATCGGGCACCAGCGGCATGAAAGCCGCATTGAACGGCGTGCTCAATTGCAGTGTTGCCGATGGCTGGTGGGCCGAGGCTGCCAACAATGAAGTAGGGTGGACCATACCTGTTGTTGGCGGAAAAAACAACAATGCATCTGATGCGGAAGTGTTGTATCAATTGCTGGAAAATGAAATCATTCCACTTTATTTTGAGCGAAACAAAAAGAATATTCCAATAAAATGGATAGCTAAAATTAAAAGCAGCATGGCTCAAATTTCGCCTCAATTCACTACCAAAAGGATGATTAAGGAGTACACCAGGAAATACTACTTGCCTCTAAGTAAAAAAAAGTAAAATCCTTGGTGCGCGTCATATTTTTTTAGTTGATAATTCTACCCAGTTCGTCATTGCGAAAATTTTTGTACTCAAAGATTGAAGCAATCCTATAACTTAGTTAAATAGATCCTGAAACAAGTTCAGGATGACATTAGCGGGCATTCCCTGAAGAGTAAGGTTCACATTTGTCATCCATTATTGTTTGAAACATAATAAACTTTAATACCAGTAAGTCACAGACGCGCGCGAGGAAAAAAATTAAATCCTTGGTGAGTGTCATGTTATTTTAGTTAATAATTATACTCCGGCTCGTTTCGAAATTTTCCGCACTCAAAAATTAAAGAAATTTTATAGCTGAGATAGGTAGATCCTGAAACAAGTTCAGGATGACATTAGCGGGCATTCCCTGAAGAGTAAGGTTCACATTTGTCATCCTGAACTTGTTTCAGGATCTATCAGAGGGATTGCTTCAATCTTTGAGTATAAAAATTTCGTGTCGACCGATGGGATTGTATTGACGTACCGGCTTGCAATTTTTTCATAACTCATGGTGTTAATAAGGAGCAATGTCGCCGCTGTTAATTAATCGTCCGACCGATTTTTTTTTGCTTTTGACGAATCTGATCGAAAATCTTTAGTGTGAACTATGTAAGGTTTTCACAAAACTGTGTAAGAATTTAAAGCGCTTATCGCATGATCTTTATTGATTTTTCATTTGAATGAATGGAACATCAATAAAGAGTAATATGAAATCCCCAAGCACATCAGCACACAAAAAATGATGAAGAGAACATGGGGATAACATATGACCATCAAAAAACAAATTGTCTACATATGAAATTAATACCAGTAGCACACGAACTGATCTCCAATATGAGGGGTTTTTTCCAAACTAATAACTCAAATTTGAGTTATTTGAATGAAGAACCTTTGAGAGCCGAATTGTTTAGTTCCGATCAGATGGAACGTTTTGGAAAGGCTTTGGCCAGCACGCATCAATTAAGTAAGAAACCTGCGAAGGATCATTTGCTAAAACGTTTGGCCGACAATGAAATTATTCTTCATGAGGTACGTCGCTTATTAACAGATTCAATCAAAAGGAAATCTCAAATAACGCCAGCCGGTGAATGGCTGATCGATAATTTTTATTTGATAGTAGAACATATACGAATTGCTAAATTACATTTCCCAAAAGATTATAGTGAAGGATTGCCACAGTTGGCAGGGGTTTCGTCAGCCGGATTTACACGAGTATACGACATAGTACTTCAAATTATTTCCCACAGTGATGGGAGAATTGATATTGATATTTTAAGTGGATTTATTAAAGCCTATCAATCGCACACTAATTTGCAATTGGGCGAATTGTGGGCTATTCCAATTATGCTTCGACTTGCACTGATTGAAAATTTACGTCGTGTTTCAGCGCGAATTGCTATTGATAGAGTGGATAGAAATTTGGCCGATTATTGGGCAAAGCAAATGATTGAAACAACGGAGAAGGATCCTAAAAATCTTATTTTGGTGATCTCTGATATGGCGCGCTCCAATCCTCCTGTGGTGGGTGCTTTTGTGGCAGAGTTAGTTCGTCAGCTGCGCGATCGCCCAAAGCTGGTCGGTTTTATCAGGAGCAGGAAGCAACGAACGCATTCAAATTGCAATGGAATCGGCCTACAAAAATCTGGTGCAAAAAGATACAGGTATCATTAAATTACTGGATCCGCCTTTTGATAAATCATCAGTAAATCCGGGCTATATCAAAGGTTATGTGCCGGGAGTGAGGGAGAATGGCGGACAATATACTCACGCTGCAATTTGGATGATTCTTGCTTTTGCCAAATTGGGAAATAAGGAGAGGGTGTGGGAATTGCTGAACATGATCAATCCTATTAATCACGGAAAAACAGCTGAAGAAATTGCCATCTATAAAGTGGAACCTTACGTTTTGGCAGCCGATGTTTATGCCTGTGCACCTCATGCCGGAAGAGGAGGGTGGACCTGGTACACCGGCTCAGCAAGCTGGATGTATCGCTTGATTATACAATCGTTTTTAGGTTTGAAAAAAGAAGGAAATCAATTGAGTTTTGTCCCTTGCATACCAAAGGAGTGGACATCATTTAAAATTCACTATCGCTATAAAAGCACTATGTACCATATTGCGGTAGCTCAGCAAAATCAAGGGAATGAGTTGCTTGTTTTAGTGGATGGCGTGGAAGAGAAAAATGGTGTGGTACATCTTGTCAATGATAAGCTTGAGCACAATATTGAAATTACAATAAACAATTTAAATTACTTGAAAAACTAGTTATGACCTTCTTCCATTCAAAATCCTTGGTAATACAAATAGCAATAGAATGTAAAAGAAGATATATTTGATTCGCACTTAATTTTTGAAACTAAAACTTATTATACATGAAGAAGCTATTCCATACAATAACTATATTATTAACACTATTGTCTTTCATGACCACCATTTCAAATGCCCAAGAAGTAAAAACAGTGTCGAGTGTTGATCTCAAAAAATATGCAGGAATTTGGTATGAGATAGCTTCTTTTCCTCAATACTTTCAAAAAGGATGCGAATGCACAACAGCAGAATATACGCCAACAGATAAGGGCTATGTTATTGTGGAGAACAAATGCAAAAGGGATGGAAAGGAAACTTCTATCAAAGGAAAAGCATTTGTTGAAGCGAACTCTGGCAATGCCAAATTAAAGGTGCAATTTTTTTGGCCCTTTACAGGAAAATACTGGATCATTGATTTAGCAGATGATTACAGTTATGCGGTGGTGAGTCATCCAAACAAAAAATATTTGTGGATACTTTCAAGAACCAAAACAATGGATGAAGAAACTTATAAAAATATTCTTTCTCGATTGAAAGAGAAAGGTTTTGATTTAACTGCATTGCAAGTTACCAAGCAATAGCTGTCCATTTTTAGCAGGGTTTCATGTAGGGGCGAAAAATTTTTCGCCCATTGTTAGCTCTTTGAATGATGCTCTGCATCCTAAGAAAATAAAGCTTTTTGTTTTGAATTAGTGCTGCACAACAATCTGACTAAAAATAGTTTCTTGCTTGTGATTCACAATTCTTAAGAAGTAATTTCCACTGCTGTACTGAGTGGTAAATAGCTGAAAATTATTCTCGCCTTTTAGTGCTGCTATCATTGCCGAATAAACTTCATTTCCCTGAACGTCATCGATGAAAATAAAATGTGCACCCGACTCTTCCGCCTGAAAATTAACCGTCATTAAATTGGCTATAGGATTTGGAAATATGGCGTTCATTTTAAATCCACTTTCACTGTTGTTAATGGCAACAATATCAAAAGTTTCATTGGCACCATCGTAATCGAATTGTTTTAATTGATAATAGTTCATTCCATTCAGTGGCTCGTGGTCAACAAAAACATAATTTAAAAGATGATTACTGTTTCCTGCGGCTTTCATTTTTGCTATAGACTCGAAATTTATTCCATCGGAAGATCTCAATACCTCAAAATATTCGCTATTGATTTCCATTGCAGTACCCCAAAATAATCGATTGCTTTTTTTTGTTTTTTCGCCTGTAAATGAAATCAATTGAACAGGAAGTGGTGAACCCACTTCTGTAGCGCCTATAGATGGCGGACTCGGACGCGTGTTCCGTTTAATGTCTGTGGTAATACCACCTATGGCAACTCCAGTAAGATATTGTGGATCTGTTGCATCAATATCCAGATACCATACCGTGGCTAAAGGGTAACCGGGATCGGCTTCCAATCCATTGTCTTCAAAGGCAGTGCCCGTTACAATGTCTGCCTTAGCAGCATAATCAGCACCATCAAACCATGCGGCACGGGCATCATTAGGATGATAGTATAAATTATAATCCAATGTAGTTGGATAATACGCAGCGCAACAATTATTAAAGCAATAATCGCCATTACTATTACTCGTGGTGTACAAAATATTATTTTTAATATTCCACGTTCCAAAATATCCTTTCAAACAATTCACAGTACAATACATTGAATTAAAATAACAGTTGGTTCCTGTGCAGGTTGTAGCAGTAGAATTAATTCCATCCTTTATATCGTAAAAATAATTGTTTTTGATAGTGAAATTCGTTGCTGTTCCCACCATATATATCCCCGTTTGACAAGTATTTCCGTCTATCCTGTTTCCTGAAATTGTCGTTCCTGTGCTGGTAGTCTCGCAATAAATGATGTATTGTATACCTGCAACCCCGTTCAAGATGTTATCACTTATTGTATTGTTCTGACTCGTTTGTTCTAAACGAATTAGCCCCAGCGTACCAGACACACTACTTATGTTACAATTCGACAATGTATTGCTGGAAGAATTGTAAAACAATACCGGATTTCTTTCAGCACTTACTATACATTGATCTACTGTACAGCTGGAACAGCCGTTGTAAAACCCAACGGCGCGATATCCATTATTCGCAGCAGTGCAATTGAAAGTACAATAGGAAGCCGTAATATTGGTAGATCCTGCACTCATGAAAAAAACATAATTGAGAGAATTGATCCATTGCAAATTTTGAAAAGTGATATAATCATAGTCGGCGGTGGTTACTCCATAACCGCCGCCACTTCCTGTGATTACTGTATTCGACTGACCAGCACCAATGATAGTAATAACATTTCCGGCAGAACCTGATGCATCCATAGAAACCTGAGACCAGGTGTATGTGCCCTTATCAATCCGGATAATATCGCCGGCAGCATTAGCGTAATCCGCCAATACATCGGCTAAAGTTAGTTTTGGTGTTGAAGCAGAGAGACCATCATTGGCATCATTTCCCACGGCTGAACACCATGTGTCACTTGTAGTTGAATTGTCGTTAACGTAATATATTGTTGCGTTCAACTTAGATACTCCAACAATACCCAGCAGTAGAACGATTAAAATTATTTGCCCTATTTTTTTACTCATAAACATGCTTGTGCAAAGCTAACCATTAAAACAAACAAACAAACACACTTTCAACTTCTTCACTTGATTCGCCCATTTGTACATAAACCATTTCATTGGTTTCCTATATTATTAATCAAATTCTTGAGCAAATATCGGACGGTCCCTATCTGCTATGCGAATGTAATCAAACTCAGCGGATCCCTGCGAATCAAGCACCATCCCATAAAACCCCCCTAATTCTCCTTCGATTTTACTTTGATAAATAATTTTTCCATCAATAAATATCTTCGCAACATTTTCATGTACCTCTACTTTAATGATTCTCCATTTATCTAATTCATGTCCGAAAGCCGACAGATCATGGAATTCTCCGTTGAGTTTTTTCTGCCCCATCTCAACTATTGTCCATTTCCCTCCACAACCCGGTCTGAAAATTTTAAATCTGATGGAGGCCTTCAGTCCCAAAATGAATACGCTGATTTCCGGACAAACATTTGTTTTCTGCAAAACATTTCTTGCTTTTATTTCACAGGAAAAGTCATCGAATCCCACCTTAAAATCATGCACATATCTGTATTTAACAAAATAACTGGACATGGTATCCATTCCATAATCTTTTACAACCCTAAGGGGGACAAATAGCGCGCCTCCTGTTTGTTTTACTTTTTCAGAAAATACAGGTATGAAGTTTAAATCTTCTTTTACATTGTAATTCACCAACACAAATTCCCAACCTTTCGTTAAAACAGGAACATTGGTAGTTGAAACAATTTTATCATCTATATATAATTTAGGATGATACACATTACCAAATTTATACGTGTGCGTAACCATGTGCACGTTTTTATCTTTTAGCACAGACACTTTTCCCGAGTCTTTTACAAAATGATCGTCGTAATCGATTTTGCAATTTTCACCGTCCACTTTTGAAATATCAAAATTTATCACCGCGTTGTGCGGTGCTAATTTTGCGATTCCTTGATAGGAAAATATTAAGACATTATCCTTTTGATTTTTTTTAAGCACTATAAAAACAATGGCCAGTGCAAGCAAAATGAAAATAAAAACATAGGTTGTTTTTATTTTTTTTTTCGTTGCGTTTTGTGTTTCAGCAGAAGTCTTTACTTCTTGTTTTTCATGCTGTAAATCTTCACTAAATGTTTTCCAGCTTTTACAATCCACATAAATAGCCAAAGCATCCATTGTGTGTACTTGCGGGCGCCCAGTATAGTCCACTTTACCAAAAATTCGCTTTAGTGTGATAGGACTGAGATATATTTTTGTTTTCTCTGTTATTTCTTCACTTAGTTTGATATAGTCACTGTTCACCCAACTATGATATTCGCCATGACAAAATTGTTTTTCAATTTTCTCTTTTAGAACAGATAGTAATTCTTCTTCTCTCATCTTTTTTGCTTTCAGTTTCTTTTGAAAATTGACGAATGCTATTTAATGATAGTGACTGTACCTGTTCTTTGTTTTGCTTCAATGTCACATAAGTTTTTAGATGTTATTTTATACACATAAACGTCTTCTTGTGAAAAGTCTGAAGCATTGCGCACCATGCCATTCCATCCATCGGCGGCATTGTTCCATTGGTATATTTCCTCTCCCCATCTATTGAAGATGATTGCACTAAATTCAATTAATCCTATTGACTCTACTTTAAAAATATCATTCACGCCATCGCCATTGGGAGTAAATGCATTAGGAACAAATAAACTCGATCCTTCTATCATGGTATAAATCACGGTGTCGGATGCCACATCAGGACATTCTGCTATGGTGGCTCTTACCACAAAAATCACATTTTCAGTAATGATAACTTTGGGATTTATGCTGGAATCAAATGTTCCTTTTGGATCAGAACTCCAGCTGTAACTGTGCCCTTCTTTTGTCGGACCTCCTAACTGAATTGTTGCTCCCGGACAAACCAACGCATCTTCACCTGCATCTACTTCTGGCTTTGCAACCACTTTTATACTTGCGCTCGCTGGTCCACTCAAACATCCGTTTGCCTTCGCTACCACGGTATAAATACTGTTGTTGTTAACGCCTATTTTTGAATTGACTTCTCCCGTGTTCCATAAATATGTTGCATTGATTGGATTACCTATTGCCACCAATACAGAAGAATCTCCAGTGCACACCACTGGTTTATTTACCGTAATTGATACGGTTGTAGTATCTACTGTTAAAGAAGCTATTGCAGATGTAGTAGGAGCACAGCTTCCTTTTGCTATAGCGCGGTATTGAAAATTATTCATCATTGTATTCGGGTCAGTGATGTTCAACGTAGAATTGGTGTTGCTGAGTTTGGTAAAACTTACTCCGCTATTGGTGCTGAGCTCCCATTCATAATTTGTGGCATCAGGTGATGCAACAGCAAAACTTGTCGCTGTTCCTGAACACACTTTTGCATCTGTTGGATCTGTGGTTATTGATGGCGAGTGTAGCATTGTTATTTTTGCGCTTTTAGATGTTGCATTGAGCAAACATCCCACAACGAAACATCTATACAGATATCCATCCATGTTTGATGTAGCTCCGGTGATGCGCAATATTGAACTTGTTACATTACTGTACGGCGCCGCATTCGGAACTGCTTGAAAATTCTGACCATTATCGCTACTGTATTGCCATTCTATGGTTGTTACTCCGGTGGGAACTATTGTGAACTCGCCATCTGTTCCTGCGCACATCGTAAGATTTGCAGGATCTGTTAGCGATGTCACCGAGGAAACACTTAATAGCGCATTCTTTGTAGTATCAGAACACGTGCCTGTGGAGACAGCCATTCCACAACAGATCAATTCCCGACAAATCCAGTGTGGCACTTGTTGCTCCACTGTGTTTTGCATCTCCATTGATATTGACAAAAGTACCTCCAATATTTTCCTGCCATTGATAGTTTGTGCCAGCGCTTGCCCCTACAGCAAAACTAGTAGCGCCACCGCAAATACTACTATTGCTGGGTTGGTTGATAATTATCGGAATTGCATTCGCTTTAATTACTGCAGTTGCAGTATCCTTACAAATGCCTTTTGTAGTGTATTGAACGGTGTACGAAGTTCCGCCTATAGCATTGCTTATTTTTCCACTCACCGCATTTATACTTGCTCCATTGAGCACAGTTGGACTTATAATACTATACGCTCCTCCTGTGGTAAATCCTGTTGCACCGATAGGAGATGGGGCTGGCGAATTAGCACAAAAATCTGTCATTGTAAAGTCGGCTACTTCCAATGGAAGAACTGTAATGTTTATCGAATCTTTGGAAGCACAACTATTATTATCAGTTACCTCTGCGTGATAGCTGCCCGATTTATCTACCACGATGCCCGCACTTGTACTAATCACAGCGGAAGAATTTAGGTTGTACCAATTCACACTTTGATAGTTTGCACCAACATTTAAAGCAAGCGTCGTCCCCTGGCAAATGGATGTGTCTTTACCCAAATTAAATTGAGGATTCAGATTTATTTTAATCACTGCATCTGGCGTGTTTACCTTACATGTTGCTGGATCATCCTGATCTCCTATCACAGCAAAGTATGTTCCTGCTGATGTTGCGGTGTATTTATTATTAGTTGACTGTGCTTGCACCAAAACATTAGGTGTGCCCTTTTTGTAAAAGGTATACACAAATGTAGATGCCGCTGTATTGCTTACCGCAGCCGTTAAAACTTGATTGCCACTAACGCAAAAACTAGCACTCACAGGACTAATAGAGGGATTCAATGGCGTTACACAAGGAGGACATTTTTCCAATGCCTGCACTGGAGTCATACAACCAAATCCAAAACCCAACGAAACATTCCAATTGTAAAATGCAGGAAATCTTGTAACGGTAGTTGCACCGGTTAAAGTGATTTTATTTTGAACTGTTGGATACACGCCCAACCATGGATATGTTGCTATAAGATGTGTTGAACCCGCAGCATCCATCTGATAGGAATTTCCCGCGACTAAAGAAAAACCAACCGGAATGGTAACTGTTTTTTCATAAGGGGCCGAACCCGGACAAATAACTGTTTGCGAATACGTTTGAACGATCACTCCTCCGGCATCTCTCAAGTTAATGACCACCGTGGCATTGGTGCAAATGGGCCAGAAATTTACTACTACATCCAAAGAATTGATGATCATATTTGAAGCGGCAGTAAATTTTAAGTTTGTATTTGCCGCGTCATTATAATATTCGGCACCATCGTAATTGTTCGATCCAAACGCACTCGATTTACCTCCTGCAGTGAAACTGCCAGTAGTGACATCTTTCACGTAATAGATTTTTGTCCCTGTACCAGCTGTTAAAACTGGTGTTTTAAATGTTTTTCCTGTACCTACTTTAATTCCGCCAACCGCATCATACCAATCGTATGTTCCGTCGCCAACTACCGACAGTGTTGTTCTTGTATTGCAATAAGTGCTATCAATCACCTGTAAAAGTGGAATCTCAATAATTTGAATAGTAGCACTGCTCGGACAGTTGGAAACACCTTGACTTTGAATCACGCTAACGGTATAGGTTCCAGGCTTAGAAACTATTATTGTAGCGCCATCATCAGCACCCGTTATACCGCCCACAACAGTAGTGGTCCATTTGTATTTTGAAAAGGGTAAACTCGTGCCTAAAGTGACAGTGCCTCCTGCACAAATTTTAGATGGACCTGTGATGTTAAATGAGTAAGGCAAGCAACATGAATTTGTTTTGCATTGCCAAGGAATAATCGCTCCCACTGGTGATACCCATTGCTCGTTCGATGCACTTCCTGTGGCTCCAGTAAATCCCCAATACACCATTTTGTTTCCACCAAACAATGTGTTTACGAAATCTTCTGTGTACGAAAATTTTAAATTACCATCAACATATTGTGAAAACTGTTTTGTTGCGGGATTCCACACCATGCGCATGATCCAGTAATTTGAAGTCATGACATGACAATCTTCTAAATCACTACCTATAGAAACCGGATTCGGAAAATGTGCGAGTACATTTCCATTTTTCAATAATGCTGTGTGGTCATCTGCGATGTCAGTTGCAGATCCCTGATAAGTATCAAACTCAATAGCAAGTGACGGAGTGATTTTTGCAACGCCCGAATAACCCAATTCCCCATAACCAGCGCCAATAGCATTTGTTCCTCTTGGATCGTTTTGCAAAACGAAAGTCATCCCGTCTCCACCGTTTGGTCCATTGTCACAACCAAAAAACATTTGAAATGAAACATCAAAAGGCTGCGACAAATCAACTTTTTGAGAACTAAAAAAAGTTCCTGTCTGCACCGTTGCGCCTGATTCTGTTAATCGAACAACTCCATTTCCAAAATTTGTAGCTGCTCCATTTGTAAAGAAACTTCCTCCTGTGAATGCTGAATTTTGAGCATTTGCGTTCACGGCGCAAAACAGCAAGATGAAGACTTTGTAGATATTTCTCATTTAAATTTGATTTAGTATTATTTGTTCGCAAAGCCCAAACAACGCGAAGATCTTAATTGTTACAGCTTAAAAAATCGCCCCAAAAAACACAATAAAAAACTTCATCACACTTAAATTGCAATCCACTTGCACTGAAAAAGAAGCACTTACACTAAATGCTGTAAATAGCTCTCACAGTTAAAAAACAATTTCACCCTCTTATTCTCTTCTATACAACTCCTGATCTTAATTTGATCAAGTGACATTGATGCTTGTTTTAAAAAATGTACTGAAAAAAATATTTGAAATGCATTGAAAATCTTTACTGTATTAACCCCAAAAAAATCTGCTTTAAATGATCTATAGCACAGTGATAAATCCAACGGCTTCGTGCTCCTTACCTGAAGAAGCCAGGTACCGTACAATGAAATAGTAAGTTCCGTCTGGAACCTTTGATCCGTTAAAAGTGCCATTCCAAAATGGCAAAACACCATTTCCTGAAGCGTAAATAAGTAATCCCCATCTATCATACACCACAAAATTTATCCATTCCACATTGGCTAGTACGTTAACATCAACACTTTTACAATGCTTCGGTACAAAGGCATCGTTTACACCATCATCGTTTGTGGTGATTACATTTGGAAATTCTAATTCGCAATCTTCACAAAAACTTGCTACTTCAATACTGTCTGTGTTTTCACATTGATTGGAGTCAATCACTTGAACCCAATATGCTCCTGAGTGATGGATCACAATTGAATCAACGTTGTTTTCAAGCGTGCTCCAATTCAAAACGCTAGTTCCTGAATAACTTGCCGATAGCGTTTCAGAACCAAAACCATTATCACATATTACTATATTCGATCCTAAACTAACTGTAGGCAAAGGATAAACATTTAACACGTTCATCGTGTCTCTTCCTTCACAACCTATTGTATCTGTGACTGACAAAATATATTGCCCCTTTTTTTCAACGAGGATGGAAGACGTACTTTGTAAACTTGGATACCATTTATAGTTCAGCGAAGTATTATTAAGTCCGGAATTCAATGTCAATTTTTCCCCATCGCAAAAACTAGTATCTCCACTAATTTTCGGCAATGGAAGAGCATTCACCGTTAGCACCCCTGTTGCAGAAGCCTTACAACCATTTGTGTCTGTGACTTGACAAGTATAATTTCCGGCCTTCGTTCCGCTAGTGCTTTGCAATACCCCGGTTCCATTGGCACTCCATAAATAGGAAGAGTATTTTCCTGCGTCAAAAATAGCAGCTGGATCTCCGGCACAAATTGCATGATTAGCAATGCTTGGTGCGGGAAGAGGGCTAACTATTATGCGAATACTATCTCGCGACTGGCACCCAAATACATTAGTGAGCTCCATCAAATACAATTTTGTGCTGCTTACTGTTATTGCAGAATCTATTGATCCAGTTGACCATTTGTATTGCATGTTATTTTGTCCTGAAGCATCTAAAATCATAGTTGCTCCTGCACATATGCTGTCGTTTAAGTATTTGATTTTTGCAATTGGTTTTGAATTAACAGTCACCGTTACCGTGTCATTAGCAACACAGCCCGAATCACTAGTCGCAGTTACAGAATAACTACCTGTTGTTACAGGACTAATCGAGCGAAGGGCTGCAATTGATCCATTTTCCCACAAATAATTTTTCCCGCCACTTGCTTTCAAAATCATGCTTTCTCCAATGCAAATTGAAGTGTCAGCGCCAGCATTTGCTATAGGTAAAGCATTAAGTGTGACTTTTGCTTCATTGCTTATTAATTTACAAGTTGATGTGTCCGCTTGATCACCTATCACAGCAAAGTATACACCACTAGAGATGGCGGTATATGTACTGTTTGTCGACTGTGCCTGAACGAGTTTGTTTGGCGTTCCTTTTTTATAAAAAGTGTACACGTATGTTGCAGCATTTCCGTTGCCGATAGTTACTGTTAGCGGCTGGCTGGTACTTCCACATAGACTGGTGTCTGTCGGACTGAGACTGGCATTGAACGGAGCTATGCAAAGCGGACAATTTTCTAGTGCTTTTACCTCTGTAAAACAACCATAATCGAGAGAAATATTCCAATTGTAAAATGCGGGAAATCTTTGTCCTACTGCCGACCCCGTTAAGGTAATATTGTTTTGAACTATTGGATATACCGCCAATGACGGGTAGCAAGAGATTACACTCGCTGAACCTCCGGCATCAATTTGATAGGAAGTTCCTGCCAGCAATGAAAAATTTACAGGGAGAGTCACCGTTTTCACGTATGGTGCCGAGCCCGGACAAGTAAAATTTTTAGTAAACGATTTGATTAACGCTCCTCCGGCATCTTTTAAGTTCAAAGTGATATTCGCATTGGCGCAAGCAGGCCAAAAATTCACTTCTACATCAATTGAATTAATGGTCATGTCGGCAGCACTTTTGAATTTCAGATTTGTATTTACAGCATCTGCGTAAAATGCTACGTTACTGTAATTGTTTGAACCAAATCCACTAGCTGCACCTCCTGCAACATCAGCAACTAGCGAGGCGTCTCTTACATAATAGGATTTAGTGCCAGCACCTTTAGCTAAAACAGGCGTCGCAAATGAAGGTCCAGCACCAAGCAAGGTACCACCAATGGTATCAAACCAATTGTAAGTGCTAGCTCCTGTAACCGATAATAGTGAAGTTGAATTGCAATAGAGTCCATTTGTTGCCGTATAGGCAGGAACTTCAATAGTTATGCAAGTTTGACTCGGACACATGGAGCCTGCTTGATCTTGAACAACACTAACGCAATATTGGCCAGAAGTAGTTACAGCAGTGGTAGCAGTAGTATCACCATTCGACCACAAATACTTTTTAAAGACTTTATCAGTGCCAAGAATAACTGAGCCCGGCGTGCAAATTTTGGATGGTTTTACAATATTGAAGTTAAATGGAACACAACATGAATTTGCTTGGCATTGCCATGGAATTATTGCGCCAACAGGAGCAATCCACTGCTCGTTTGTAGCGTTTCCGGTAGCACCCGTAAATCCCCAATAAACTAAAGTCTTACCGCCAAAAATTGTGCTTACAAAATCTTCTGTATAAGAGAACATTAAATTACCATTGATGTACTGACTGATAGTTTTCGTTGTGGAATTCCAAACCATTCGCATTACCCAGGAATTGAGACCTAAGATGCTACAGTCTTCTAAATCAGCACCGATAGAAATTGGGCTGGGAAAATGATTCACTACATCTCCATTTTTTAATATGGCAGTGTGATCGTCTGCAATATCTTGAGGTGAACCTTTGTAAGTATCAAATTCAATCGCCACCGAAGGCCATATTTTAGTAACTCCCGCATACCCCAGCTCACCATAACCAGCGCCCAGTGCAGCTGTGCCACGGGGGTCATTGTGCATTGCGAAAACCATCCCGTCACCACCATTTGCACCGCTCTCACAACCAAAAAACATTTCAAAGGACATGTCAAATGACTGACTTAAATCGATTTTTGTTTTACTGAAAACCGATGCTTTTTGAACGCCGTTTGTAGACTGAGTCATTCGGATAAGTCCACCACCAAAATCAACAGCCGATCCATTGGTAGCAACATTGTTTAATGTTTGCGCACTAGCTGCATTGGTTAAAACTAGCAATAGAAATAGTTGGTAAATTCTCTTCATACACATTCCATTTTGAATCGTTACTTTTTGCGATTTCATAAATACTTATTCTACTGCCTTGATTATCAGCGACAAAGTAAATAAATATATGAGTCCGATATTTTCCCCTAATCTCCCTTAAAAACACAGTAAATCTATCTAAGTCCCAATCCTGAAAATTTCAATCAACTGAAAAACAAAAAATTGCGATTATAAAAGAAACGAGACCTAACACTTTAACAACAATCTTCTTTGCGTTAATCATTCTATAATTTGATTGATCAAATTATGAATAGCTTAAATCAACTCATAATAGCATTTGTTCTAGTACTCTATAACAAGTGAAAAGGTTGTGTTCTCAAAACCGCAATGAACTAAGTGCTTTACTGTTGTTTGAGAAGTTACATCAATACTCTGCAAAAAGCAAGCGTTAATTAATATAAATTGCTGAATATTAATTAGTTAAAAAAATAGTTTCACGCTTGCGTCGCAACGAATTCAAAACACTAAAGCAATGCTAGTCAGCTACTTAAAAATAATGTAATTAGTATGGATATACGTTTAATAAACATTGAATTAAAAATATATACTTTGCGAGAAATTGAATTGTAGCCTAAATATTTGCAAGCCCCCTAAAAATCACACTAGTATTTAATCAGATCAATTCTTAAAAATCTGACTTCCGAACAGATCACATTTACCTGTGAATTATATAAACTCTTTCAAAAGTTTTACAACGCTTGTTAGTCTCATCCTCTTGATCTTTGTCTAAGATCATTTTTCACTAACATTTAAAATTTATAGTATGGGATATCATGAAAACAAAAAATGTATTGAAGCATGCCTTCAATGTATAGCAATTTGCAGCCACTGCGCTTCATCTTCTTTAAAAGAAAATAATTTAAAAATGATGACGAATTGCATTCAACTCGACATGGAGTGTGTTGCGGCGTGCACCGCGGCTGTGCAATTGATGAGTTTGGGCAGTGCCAAAGCCAAAGAAATGTGTAAAGTTTGCGCTGATATTTGCGAAGCTTGCAGCAAGGAGTGTTCACAACATGAAAACGAACATTGTCAGGAATGCGCAAAAGCTTGCATGATTTGCGCTGAAGCGTGCAGAAATATGTAGAAGGCATAAGATGTAGCGAAAAATAGGGCAGGAGTACATTTTTATTTTTCCTGCCCCTTATTCAAAAATCTAAAATGTGACAATTATGTAAGTTTTTTAAAAAGTTATATAACACATTATTTCATGCAATGTTCACCTTTGGCTCAATATGAACAACACAATATTAGTCATTGAAGACAATCTCTTAAATCTCAAAAATCTCCACACCATTTTGGTGCTTTCTAACTATAAAGTGCTCACCGCCGAAAATGGAATTTCTGGTGTTGAAAAAGCCAAGAGCGAAAAACCCGATTTGATTATTTGTGATATCATGATGCCTGAATTGGATGGCTACAGCGTATTGCACATGTTGGGGAAAGATCCTCAAACTAGCAGTATTCCTTTTATTTTCCTGAGTTCTAAAGCGAAAAAAAGCGATTTCCGACAAGGGATGAATCAGGGTGCCGATGATTATATCACTAAGCCATTTGAAGACCTCGACTTGTTAAACACCATTGAAAAGCGCTTAAGCAAAAGTAGAAAGTCGATGCGCATACCTGAATTAATTGGGAGTGTGAATGATTCAAAAGCTTTGTCGGCGCTGATTAAATTGTCGGAAAATAAAAAAACAAGAGTGCTCAAAAAAAGAGACCATCTTTTTTTGTCGGGAGATTTTCCAAATGGAATTTTTTATCTGCTGAAAGGAAAAGTGAAGGCATCAATAATGAATTTTGATGGAAAGGAATTTATCACGGGCTTGTATAAAGAAGGTGATTTTATTGGCTTTCCATCTGTGTTAAATGAAATGGAGTATGGTTACAGCACAACTGCTCTTGAAGATGCTGAAGTAGTAAAAATACCAAAAGATGAATTTTTAGCGCTGTACAATAACAATGTTGAAGTAGTTAAAATCTTCAACAAGATTTTGTCGGATAATATTTGTGATCGGGAGAATCGCTTACTAAGCATGGCTTACAGCAGTGTTCGCAAAAGAATTGCCGATACGCTGTTACAATTGTATGTTAAGTACAAAAAAGCAGATGAAAAAATGTTTGTCATTTCTGTAATGCGACAAGATTTGGCAAATATGGTTGGCACTTCAAAAGAAACAGTCACTCGTACGCTCTCTGAATTTAAAGACGAAGGTATTTTAGATATTCAGGGAAGTGAAATCACTTTTTGTGATTACGACCGCTTGCAAAAAATACGCTGGTAAATACTTCGCTGGCTTTTCTTTCTAGGATGCTTCTAAGTGAGGTGAATCAAAGCAATAAGTGATATTCATCAGTACTGTACTTAACTAAAATTCTGATCTTGGTCATAGCATGAATAAACAGGAAAACCTTTTTGGTATTGAAGGATTGAGTTCTGAGGAAGTAAAAGAATCGGGAAATAAATTTGGTTATAATTCTGCTGAATATAAAACGGAGAATGGTTTTGTTAAAGCTTTTAAGAGTCTGGCCAAAGAACCTATGGTTCTATTGTTACTAGTGGCTTCAAGCATTTATTTTGTTAGTGGAAAAGTAGGGGATGGCATTTTCCTAACATCGGCCATACTTGTGGTGTCGGCACTGACTTTGTACCAAGATTCAAGAAGTAGGAATGCACTGGAGAAATTAAAAAACTTTGTGCAGGCCAAATGTAAAGTAATCCGAAATGGAAAGGTAGAAGAAATTAATAGCGAGGATTTAGTGCTTGGAGATTGCTTGATGGTGGAGGAAGGTGCTTCTATCACTGCTGACGGAATTATTCTTCACTCCAATGATTTTTCTGTCAATGAATCCATTCTTACCGGTGAATCATTAGCTGCTTACAAGGATTCAAGTGCTGATGATCATTTTATTTATCAGGGTACAACGGTGGTGAGTGGTTTGGCCATTGCTAGAATAACGGCCATTGCCAATCAGACTAAATTGGGTAAAATTGGCAAGAGTCTGGAACACATCAAGGAAGAAAAAACGCCTTTGGAACTGCAAATTAATTCGTTTGTAAAAAAAATGGTGATTGCAGGAGCTGTGGTTTTTGCAGTGGTTTGGGCAATTAATTTTTTTCGGACTTATAATTTTTTGGATAGTTTACTAAAGGCACTCACCTTAGCCATGAGTATTTTGCCCGAAGAAATTCCTTTTGCTTTAACCACCTTTATGGCGCTTGGTGCTTGGCGTTTGATGAAGATGGGGGTTGTTGTAAAGCAAATGAAAACGGTGGAGACACTTGGTAGCGCTACCGTTATTTGCACCGATAAAACGGGGACTATCACTGAGAACAAAATGACATTGGCCAAACTTTTTGTTTTGTCGGGCGACAAAATTTCTAATCCGGAGGAAGCCTTGGGTGATCCCGAAAAAGAACTCATTACTCTTGCTATGTGGGCCAGCGAGCCAATTGCATTTGATCCTATGGAAGCCGCACTTCATGCGGCATACACGAAAATTTCTTCTGCAGATGACCGTCCGCATTATAAATTGATACATGAATATTCATTGGGAGGAAATCCGCCAATGATGACGCACGTGTTTGCCAACGAAGCTGGCAGGAGAATCATTGCAGCAAAGGGCGCGCCTGAAGCTTTAATGAATGTGTCGGGTTTAACATCAACAGAAAAAGAACAAATTCAAAAAGCCATTCAGGTTTTGGCGAGTGATGGATATCGCTTGCTAGGAGTGGGGGTGGCTCAATTCGATGGAGATAATTTTCCTGCGGAGCAACAACAATTTAAATTTCAGTTTAAAGGATTGGTGGCTTTTTATGATCCTCCTAAAAAAAATATTCAAACGGTATTTCAAGCTTTTTATAAAGCAGGTATTTCCGTTAAAATTGTCACGGGCGATAATTCTGCAACCACCTTGGCCATTGCCAAACAAATAGGATTTAATGGGGTAGATAAAAGTATTACTGGTGAAGAACTTATGAAACTGAGCGATGATGCATTGAGCGCTAGGGTGAGAGACACCAATATTTTCACACGCATGTTTCCCGATGCAAAATTAAAAATCATAAACGCTTTAAAAGCCAACAACGAAATTGTAGCGATGACAGGTGATGGTGTGAATGATGCGCCCGCGCTTAAAGCTGCGCACATTGGTATTGCTATGGGAAAAAAGGGAACAGAGATAGCGAAACAGGCAGCTTCATTGGTTTTGGTGGACGACGACTTATCGCAAATGGTAGATGCTATTGCCATGGGGCGAAGAATTTATACCAATCTTAAAAAGGCAATTCAATACATCATTTCTATTCACATTCCTATAATCCTAACCGTGCTGGTACCTTTGGCATTGGGTTGGATTTATCCCAATATTTTTTCTCCTATTCACATTATTTTTCTGGAGTTGATTATGGGGCCCACCTGTTCAGTGATTTATGAAAATGAGCCGATGGAAAGTAATGCAATGATGCAAAAACCCCGACCGTTTACCACTACTTTTTTCAATTGGAAGGAGCTAATTACTAGTGTCGTTCAGGGTTTAGTGATTACCGCTGCCACGTTGATTACCTATCAATACGCGGTAAAAAACAATTTTGATGAAGCCCTCACCAGGACAATGGTTTTTACTGTTCTTATTTCTTCCAATATATTCCTCACTTTGGTGAATCGTTCTTTTTATTATTCACTTTGGCATACTTTAAAAAGTAAAAATAATTTGGTGTTTTTAATCATTGGAATTACTGTGCTTTTATCGGCATCTTTGCTTTACGTGAAACCACTGACTCAGTTTTTTGAATTTGAAATGATGAACCTGTTTCAGCTCTTGTTTTGTATTGGAATGGGTTTCATATCTGTGATTTGGTTCGAAGTACTAAAATTTGGGAAAAGAAATATGTAAGTCATTTCCATAATTGTGTAAATGAAGAAATTAATAATATGTTGAATTTTAATAATTGAAAAATTAAGAACATGAAAACATTAGTTTATAGCGCACGATCTTACGATAAATCTTTTTTAGAAAAAGAAGCTTCGGGCAAACATGAATTGATATTTACTGATCAGCATCTCAATGTTGAAACTGTTGAATTGGCAAAAGGCTGCGAAGCTATTTCTCTTTTTACTTCTGATAATGCTTCGGCAGAAGTGCTGGAAAAATTGAGTGCTATTGGTGTGAAATACATTGCTTTGCGCACCGCTGGCTTTGATCATGTTGATGTACCAAAGGCTAAAACCTTAGGGATTAAAGTGGCGCGCGTTGCAGCATATTCTCCCAACGCTATTGCGGAGCACGCGGTGGCGATGTTGATGGCCTTAAATAGAAAAATTGTATTGGGTCAAAAACTCATGAACAAAGAGGACTATCGCTTGGATGAATTGGTGGGTTTTGATTTGAAAGGAAAAACTGTTGGGATTGTGGGGACCGGAAAAATAGGTTCGGCATTTGCTTCTATCATGAATGGCTTTGGCTGCAATTTATTGGCGTACGATGTTGAAGTAAATAAGGAGTTGAGTGAAAAATTAAAAATAAAATATGTTTCTATTGATGAGCTGTGTGTCCAATCTGACGTGATTTCTTTGCACTGTCCGCTCAACGAAAAAACAAAATATCTGTTTGATGAAAAACTTTTTTTTAAAATGAAAAAGGGAGTTTTCTTTATCAATACTGCTCGCGGAGGAATTGTAAATACCAATGATTTGCGAAAAGCGATTGATGGTAAAATAGTTGCTGCTGCCGGATTGGATGTATATGAAAATGAAAAAGCTATATTTTTTTCTGATCATGCAGATCAAAAAATTACTGATGGCTTGTTTTTAGAATTGCGTTCCTATCAAAATGTTTTAATCACGGGACATCAGTCTTTCCTTACCAAAGAAGCTTTGACGGGAATTGCCAATACCACTATTGCTAATATAGATGCATGGCAAAAGGGGGAAAGTTCTCCCAATGAATTATGAAGCTGGGAGTACAATATATATTCGGATTAATTTTATTGCTTTCTTTTTCCTGCGCGCCAAAATCGACTGAAACTGCAAAATCAATTATTGTTGAGGAGTGTGTAAAAGGTCCGGTGCGAAACGGTAAATTGCTTGTGCTTGATTCGGTAAAGGTGAATACTTTCATTACTCATCATCCGGAAAGTGCTTACTGGAAAACCCGACTCTCTTCGTTTTACAAAAATAGATCCTACGCTTATGCTTGGATGAATGCGGAGGGATTGGATGCATCGGCTGCTAAGTTCGTGAACCTCTTGAATGTGGAATCGATTAAAAAATCGGATGATTTTTATAACAATGATTTGCATACTTTATTTGCGCTTTTATCGTCGGGTGATTGCTTGAGAAACAACACTGATAGTTTGTTTATTGAGCTGGAACTTTTGCTAAGCGCCAACTTTTTTGAATATGCGCATCGCAACTGGAAGGGCGTGTCGGAAACCAAGTCGATGGCACTGGGTTGGTTTGTCGATAGGAAAAAGCTGAATTATGAAGCTTTATTGGATACGCTGTTGCACAATCAATCGGCCTTTGATAACAATGAGCCGGTGTACAAACAATATTCTTTATTGAAAAAACAATTGGCGAAATATGCCGACATAGAAAAAAATGGCGGTTGGCCATTGGTGAGTTCCGACGTGGGGAAATTTAAGCTTGGAGATTCTTCGTCATTGATAGTAACGCTTAAAAAACGTTTGTTCATCAGTGGCGATTTGACAGAAAATGATTCAACAGAATTGTTCAATGACAACCTGGGCTACGCTATAAAAGTTTTTCAGGAGCGTCACGGATTAAAAGCTGATTCAGTGTTGGGGCCTCGCACTGTTAAGGCTTTGCGGGTGACGGCGCACGAAAGAATAGAGCAGATATTAATCAACATGGAAAGATGTCGCTGGGTGCCAAAGGATTTTAAAGGTGATTATTTAATTGTGAATATTCCCGATTATAAATTATCGGTTTACAACAATGATGTTTTGGAGTGGACCTGCAAAGTGGTGCTGGGCAAGCAATCTACAAGCACCGTGATTTTTAACGATGATTTGGAATACATCGTTTTTAGTCCGTATTGGAACGTGCCCGAAAGCATAATTAAAAATGAAATGATTGCTTCCATTCAAAAAAACGAAAACTATTTTGTTGAGCACAATATGGAAGTTGTGCTGAAGGATAAGGTGGTTGATCCTGCAAGCGTCAATTGGAAGAAATACAATCCCAAAAAATTCCCTTACATGATTCGCGAAAGGCCAGGACCGTCAAATTCTTTGGGATTGGTAAAATTTTTATTTCCCAATTCCTATAATATTTATTTACACGATACGCCTTCGAAATCCTTGTTTAACAATACTGCGCGATCCTTTAGTCATGGCTGTATCCGTATTGAAAAACCTTTTGAGCTTGCTCAGTATTTGTTGCGTGGAGATACTACATGGACCGATCAGAAAATTTTGGATGCAATGAATTTGGGAGAAGAAAAATATGTGAAATTGAAAACTAAAGTTCCGGTGTACATCGTTTATTTTACAGCATGGATTGATCCAAGTGGCGGCATACAATTTCGGGATGATGTTTATGGGCACGATGCTAAAATGAAGGCGCTATTGTTGTTGTAGTGTGTATGTTAAAATAGTACAAAGACTAGTGTTTCGACTTTAAAATAGCTATCTTAAATGAATGGGGATAAAAAGGTCAATCGTTAAAACTGTATTGTTGTCGGCATTTATGCTGTTAGTACCTTTGCTGAACTTTGCGGCACCAACTGCCGATTCATTGTACAAAAAAATGAATTTGTCGCAAGTGGGTTTAAGTTATGTTGCTTTTGAAAAGGCAATGTTGGGTTGGACGAAGCTGAGTGCTCAAAATAAACTGAATAAAGATTACATTTTGGCCATTGCCGATTTATCACAATCGGCCAATGCTAAGCGTTTGTATATTCTCGATTTAGAAAAAAACATCCTTTTGTTTCAAACTTATGTTGCGCATGGTCGCAATTCGGGTGACGAGTACGCTAAGTCGTTTTCCAACACTGCTAATTCTTATCAATCTAGTTTGGGTTTTTACACTACAGGCTCCACCTACAATGGAAAGCACGGACTGTCGTTGCGCTTGATGGGAATGGAACCAAGTATCAACGATTTGGCAGAAGAAAGGGCTATTGTGATTCACGGCGCCGATTATGTTTGTGAAAATTTCATTAAGCAAAATGGTCGTTTGGGAAGAAGTTTGGGCTGTCCTGCCGTTTCTCCCGAGTTATGCGCGCCGATCATTGATGTGCTTAAAGATGGAACTTGCTTTTTCATGTATTATCCTACCAAGGAGTATTTGGAAAAATCGGAGTTGTGTAGTAAGTAATATTGTCTGAACCTTGATTCACTTGATTGAAAGATTATCTTGATTCATATCCTTTAATCAAGTGAATCAAGGTTCAGACTTTCAAAAACTCCTTTTTTCACTACGCTTAATAAAAAAATGCCAACGCTTTATAAAGCTTCTTTAATATAAGGGGAGAAGCAGTGCACATTTGGGGTATAAATTATAAACCCACATGAAATCCAAACTTCTCCTCAGCAAACTTTTCTTTTTAGGATGCGCGCTACTCTTGCTCAATTCCTGTTTTCACAACAAACCAAAAATCAAGCAGGTCAATCCAGCTTTTCTCCAGTTTATCTCGGGATATACTTCAGGAATGATTTCCCGAACAAGTCATATCCGTGTGGAACTAGCCCATGGAATCAATGAAAAATCCATTGTAAAAACGGCTTTGGGGAAAGATTCTATCGTGTGGAATTACACTTTACCTGATTCCAATCTACTAGAAGATATCTTCACCTTCGATCCCGAAATCAAAGGAAAGGCGCATTGGGTTTCCAATAGAGTGATTGAGTTTTTTCCTGCTGAACCTTTGCCGGTGAACCAGTTTTACGATGTGGAATTTGATTTGGGTAAGGTGATGAAAGTGAAAAGCGAATTCAAAAATTTTGAGTTTCAGTTTGCTACTTTCCCGCAGACCTTAAACGTAGAAGTTTTTGGCTTGCGCACTTACGACGATTACGATGTGGAATGGCAAAAATTAACGGGTAAAATTTATACTTCCGATTATGAAGACACAGCAAATCTGAAAAAGGTTTTGCACGTTACGCTGGATGGCAAGGAATTGCCCGTAACGTTTGAGCAGTATTACAATCCAAATGAACATCATTTTTATGTTGATAGCATTCCCCGTAAAGAAACCAAGGGAAACTTGCTGGTGAGCTGGAATGGCGAGTCAATCAATTCCATGAGCGTTGGTAAATCAGAATGGACGGTTCCTGCTTTGGGCGATTTCAATGTGAACAATGCTGTGGTGACCGATGGCGACGAGCAAAGCGTTGTTTTGACTTTCAGTGATCCCATCAGTTACGGTCAGAATTTAAAAGGAATTGTCACTTTGGATGGCATTGAAAATTTGACTTATGATATAGATGGAAACGTAGTGACTGTCTTTTTGCCCAATCGTTTTGAAGGCGATAAAACACTACGCGTGAGCACCGGAATAAAAAATTTTAAAGGTCACAAAATGAATGTGGCTTATTCCAATTCTTTGTTTTTTGATGAAGCCAAACCAAGGGTGCGCATCAAAGGGAAAGGTTCAATTTTGCCCAATTCCAACGGATTGATTTTTCCTTTTGAGGCCATCAATCTGAATGCAGTAGACGTGCGCATCATTAAAATTTACGAAAATAATGTGCATCAGTTTTTACAAACCAATAACCTCGATGGCGACGATGATTTAACCCGTGTTGGAAAAATTGTGGCCGAAAAAACTTTGTCGCTTAAGTATGACAAAACCATGAATTTAAAACAATGGAACAAACATGTGATCGATTTGAACAAATGGATGAGTCCGGAGCCTGGTGCGATTTACAGAGTGTGCATTAAGTTTTCAAAAGCCTATTCTTTGTACGCTTGCGCTGCTGTTGCTGCTGAAAATAATGATGAAGAAAACGAAGAGGAAGAATATTATGATTACAATTCTTACGGCAAAGATTGGGATTCTACCTGGAATGAATACAACTGGAACAGCTACGGTTTTAGCGGTTACCAAACATGGAATGATTATTATGATTCTCACAATCCTTGCGAAGAAAGCTATTACAACGGATTGGCAGTATGCAGAAATATTCTCGCTTCCGATATCGGTATGATTTACAAGCTGGATGAAAATCGCTTGTCGCATGCCTTTTTAACCAACATGATTAGTGCTAAACCGCTCGCTGGTGCAACAGTGGAATATTACGATTACGCCAAACAAATCATTGCTTCTGGTGTGACCGATGCCAACGGAATGTTGGATATTCAACTCAAAGAAAAACCATTTTTAATGTTGGCCAAATGGGGCAAACAACGTGGTTATTTAAAACTGGGCGACGGTCATGCTTTATCCTTAAGCAAGTTCGATGTAGAAGGGGAAGAAGTGCAAAAAGGCATCAAGGGATTTTTGTATGGTGAGCGCGGTGTATGGCGTCCTGGCGATTCTTTGTACCTCACTTTTATCATGGAAGACAAACAGAAAAAATTGCCGCCCAATCATCCAGTGAAGTTTGAATTGCATGATCCTAACGGACAAGTTATTTACCACACCACCAAAACAAAAAATGTAAACGGCATGTTTGATTTCCGCGCCAGCACCAGCGCTGATGCACCCACTGGAAATTATCAGGCAATAGTAAGAGTAGGTAACCGCACTTTTACCTACGGCTTGAAAATAGAAACCATTAAACCCAACCGACTCAAAATTTATTTGGATCCTGAAAAAGGAAAAGTGAACGACAGTACTTCCAAATTAACGGTGAAATGGTTGCATGGCGCAGTGGCTAAAGATTTGCGTGCTACGGTAAATGTGAGTGTCAATCAAACCACGACGTCCTTCGGAGATAAATTCAAAAACTATGTTTTCGATTCTCCTATCAGAAGTTATTATGCAGAGTCGGAAGCAATTTTTGATGCTAAGCTCGATGCCAACGGTGAAGCTTTAGTGAAAACAAAATTGAATGTGGGTCAAACTGCGCCAGGTATGCTGCGCACCACTTATCTCACCAGAGTTTTTGAAGAAGGTGGCGATTTCAGTATCGATAAAAACACTACCATTTATTCGCCTTACAATACTTACGTCGGATTGAAATCTCCCGACAGCGACAATTACGATCAGTCGCTGGAAACAGGAAATAACTACAAATTTGATGTGGTAACTTTAAGCGATAAAGGTGCTCTAACCTCTACTGAAAAATTGCAAGTAAAAATTTATAAAATTCAATGGAGATGGTGGTATGAACACAACGAAGATGATCTTACCAATTATGTGTCGCGTCACGGTTCTTTTGCTATGAAAGATACCATCATCTCTGCAAAAAACGGAATGGGTTCTTTCACTTTTCAAACGCATTATCCCGATTACGGTCGCTATTTAATCACCGTTACCGACATGCACGGAAAACACCAAACCGGTAAAATGGTTTACATCGATTGGCCTTATTGGAGACGTGGAAATCGCAGTGGAAATGAAAATGCTACGATGTTGAATTTCTCTTGCGACAAAGAGAAATACGTGAAAGGTGAAAATATTAAATTGACTTTCCCTTCGTCAGATGAAGGAATGGCGCTGGTGAGCGTTGAAACAAGAACCGCAGTGGTGGAAAAATTTTGGATCGCTACCAAAAAAGGAGAAACCGTTTATGAGTTTCCATCTACTGCCGCCATGTCGCCAAACGCCTATGTACACGTTACTTTGGTGCAACCGCATGCAAGTACCAAAAACGATTTGCCAATTCGTATGTATGGTGTGGTACCTATCACTGTGGATGATCCACTCACACATTTGAATCCTGAAATTGCTTGCGCCGAATCTTTCAAACCTGAATCAACTGTGAACATTAAAGTGAAAGAAAAAGACGGAAGAAAAATGACCTACACTTTAGCAATTGTGGATGAAGGTTTACTGGATTTAACCCGCTATAAAACGCCACAACCCTGGACTACCTTTTACGCCAAAGAAGCGCTGGGTGTGAAAACATGGGACATGTATGATTATGTGATCGGTGCTTATGCAGGTAAACTCGACAAGCTCTTAAGCATTGGTGGCGACGGTGACGCTGGTATGGGAAAAGATGCCAAAGCCAATCGCTTTAAACCGATGGTGAAATTCATGGGACCATTTACTGTGGAAGCTGGAACGGAAAAAAATCACAGCGTAAAAATTCCAAACTATGTAGGATCAGTGCGCATCATGGTAGTTACAGGCTATGAAGGGGCTTATGGTTCAACTGAAAAAACTGTGCCTGTGAAAAAACCTTTAATGGTGCTGGCTACTTTGCCGCGCGTTCTCGGTCCGACGGAGCAAGTGTATTTACCAGTAGATGTTTTCGCAATGGAAGCGAATATCAAAGATGTGAAAGTAGACATTGAAGTGAATGATTTATTGAGCATCGACGGTGCTAAATCACAAACAATTCATTTTGACCGCATCGGTGATGAAGTGTTGAATTTCAAATTGAATGTTGCAGCAAAAGTGGGAATTGCACGAGTGAAAATCACTGCAACTTCAGGCAAAGAAATCACTACTCAGGAAATTGAATTGGACGTTCGTCCTTCAAATCCTAAAGTGACCGATGGCAGTGAAATCGTGATAGAGCCTGGAAAGGAAGGATTAGTGAATATGAATTTCATTGGCTTGGAAGGAACAAATAAAGCAACGATTGAGTTGTCGACTGTTCCTCCGATGGGCTTGGAAAAACGATTGGATTATCTGATTCAATATCCTCACGGATGTATTGAGCAAACTACGTCGTCTGTATTTCCTCAGTTGTTTTTGATCAACTTAATGGACATGAAAGAAACGCAAAAAACAAAAATTGCCGAGAATATCAAAGCCGGAATAAAACGCTTGCAATTGTTTCAAACGCATGACGGCGGATTTTCTTACTGGCCTGGCGAATCGTACAGCAGTGTGTGGGGAACCAATTATGGCGGACACTTCATCATCGCAGCAGAAAAATTAGGTTACAGTCTGCCAGTTAACATGAAATCGAACTGGGTGAAATACCAACAACAACAAGCGCGAAATTGGTTTGGCGGAAGCACTTACAATCATCCTCACGGCAATGAAAGCGCGCAAATGATTCAGGCTTACCGTTTATATGTTCTGGCTTTGAGCGGCAACGCCGAGCTCGGCGCAATGAACCGTTTGCGTGAAGAAAAAACTTTGGCACTGGCTGCTAAATGGAGATTGGCTGCGGCTTATATGCTGGTTGGACAAAAAGAGGCTGCGTTGTCTATCATCCGTGGATTACCGGTAGTTGTTGCTCCGTACAAAGAATTGTCGTACAGTTATGGTTCTAACAACCGTGATCAGGCGATGATCCTGGAGACATTAAGTTTGTTGGGAGAAAGAGCGCAAGGTGCAATCTTGGCCAAAGAAGTAGCTAAAATTTTAGGATCCGATCGTTGGTTGAGTACTCAGGAAACTGCTTATGGATTGTTGGCGATGGCGGTGTATACAGGTGCCAGTGGAGAAAAATCCGACATGACTTTTTCTTATAAACTGAATGAAACGGAAATGAAAAATCAAAACGCTTCCAAGTGTTTGTATCAGGTGAAATATAGCGACAAAGACTTTTCTAAAAAGGCTTCTGTTACTTTGAAAAACACTGGTAAAACCACGCTCTTCGTGAAAGTGATAGTGGAGGGAATCCCTTTGATCGGCGATAAAACTTCTAGTGGAAAAGATTTGAAAATGGAAGTGGTGTACAAAGATATGCAAGGCAATGAAATTCAACCCGACAAAATTATGCAGGGAACCGATTTCTTTGCTGAAGTAACTATGTCGCATCCCGGAAATAAAGTTTATGCACAATACGATGAAATGGCGCTGAACCAAATTTTTCCAAGCGGATGGGAAATCCACAATGCCCGCTTATTTGGCGATGGAACATCGGGCGCTGCGCGTTACCAAGACATTCGTGACGACAGGGTGTACAGCTACTATTCACTGTCGAACAAAGAAACCAAAAAGTTCACTATTCAATTGAATGCTACCTACCTCGGTAAATTCTATCTGCCAACGGTTTACTCCGAAGCGATGTATGACAACACCATAAATGCCCGCGTCGCCGGCCGTTGGATAGAAGTTGTAAAGTAATAGTGATGTTTGGATAAGTTTAATCTCCCCGGTTAAACTGAACGCCCCGAAATTTTTTTGGGGCGTTTTTTGTTTCGTTGAGGATGGTCTTAACAAAATGGGCTGCTAACTAACTCTCCTCCTTTTCAAGGAGGAGTGCCTGAAAGGCGAGGTGGTTATTTAAATTAATTTCATGGTTTTTTCTTTCTATTAACCACCTCCCCCTGCGGGCAGGACTGATTCATTCTTTGATCACAAGGTTGATTAATTGCTTTATGTCATTTCCGATAAATCTAATGGTTTTAGATATTCCACCTATGTTGGCCTTAGCTAGTAGATTGATGGCGCAGTTTCTTATGACGCTCATATTTT
>JAPLEZ010000036.1:4945-54071 GCA_026390935.1 Bacteroidota bacterium | reverse complement strand
TTTCAATATAAATATTCTATTGGTCTTCATCATTAACAATGTAGACAGCACATTGAACCGCATTGATTTTCTTGGTTAAAAAAGCAATGGCTTCTTCACTTAATTTTTTCAACTCGGTGTTGCTGCGTAAAATTTCACTTACCTCAGCCATCGAAGTAATGATCCAACTTCTTTCTTCCTCATTTTTGCTTGAAAGCACCAAACTGTTGCGCATTTCAATGAGTGCTTTACCTAGTACATCTTCCTCACCGAAAGGAGTAAATTCATATTTAAACTCACCTTTTCCAATTTTTTCAGCAAAGGCAGCAACCTTGTTAACGTTTTCCGATTGGCTTTTTAAAGTCTTATCCAAAGTGGAAATTTTATAATATGCATTTCTACCCAGATAGGTGGCTACTCCCGCAACAATTAAGGGAAACAAATCAATTAAACACAACAAATTATGCTCACGATGCATTGTAGCCCAACCGGAAATTGATAATTCAAAACCGTACATTTTAAGCAATAATCCCCAAAGCACTGCTAAAACAAGCAATCCCATCAGAAAGGTTTTAGTAAAGTACTTCGTGAGTACCTTTCCTTTATTGCTATTTTTTACTTCTTCATCCATAATTTCTTACTTAGATTTTTCAATCACTTCATTGAACACCTGTTCTGCTTTTGCCGAAACCTCTGATAAAAATTCTTCTTCTTCCTTACCAAAAGCATGAAAAGATGCCAACTCAAAAACTGCTATCACTTCATCATTGTGTTTCAAAGGAAAAATAATCATTGAATTAGGACTAGCTTTTCCCAAGCCCGACAAAATGGAGATGTATCCATCAGGAACAGTGCTTAAATTAATCGCTTTCCCTTCCTTGGCCACTTGTCCGCTCAAACCTTCACCAAATTCATATTCAATAGTTTCGCTTTCCGGCAAATGATAGGCATAGCCCGCAACAAATCTCAAATAACGAATTCCATCTCTTTGTGCTGCAATAAAAAATGCACCTTGTGAAACTTCTAATTCCTTGGCAACTGCCCACAAAAATTCCTGCGCAAAATCCTTGAGTGCAGATTTTTGCTGCAACTTTGAAAAAACTCTTTCGGCTCTTTCAGCGGCGGTATTTTTTGTTTCGCTCATATACTTCTTTTATTTCAAAAACCCAACAACAGTAAATTCATTTAAAACATCATCCCAATGCGGCGCATCAATCATTTCAGCTGTTAAATCACGTCCGCTTTCATGCTCATAATGCTTACCTTCTTTAAATAATTCCGAAGAACTTACATCGTAAATTTTACCTTGATAAGCAATCCAAATCTCTTGCATCAACTTTCCATTTCTTTGTGAAAGTTCAGAAGGAGAATAATATGTCATTGCATTTAAACTCATTACTAATTGGCTACTTCTATCAATTTTTTAACTATATCATCAATTTTCAAAATATGATCAATTTGTGTTGCTTTAATTGCACCGTCAGGCATTGTGGAAATAGTGGCTTCCTGTGGATCCTGCGCTATGGTTAATCCTCCTCTTTTTTTCACAAAAGCAATTCCATTGGCTCCATCGGTATTTGCACCCGAAACAATCACCCCTACTAACTTATCTCTATATACATTGGATGCCGTTTCAAAAGTGAGATCTATCGCCGGACGAGAAAACTTCACCATTTCTTCAGTTGATAAGGAAAATGTATTTCCGGGCTCTATGTACATATGATAATTGGAAGGAGCTAAATAGGCAATTCCCGGCTTAATTTGTTGTTTGTCGTTGGGTTCAATCACTGGTATTCCCGACTTGATACTCAAAGCTTCCACGAAACCTGTACGCACGTGCTTCAAACGATGCAAAGCCAAAAAAACTGGGAAAGGATAGTTCTTAGGTAACGAAGCCAAAATCTTCGTTATCAATGGAAAACTTCCGGCTGAACCTCCTATTACTATTGCTTTGTAGTTGCTCATTTTTATAATTTTCTATAAATTTTTTCTTCAAATGAAAAGGTGGAATATTTTGTGGCCGACTTACACCATGCTATGCTTTCTTTTGAACCCACCACTAAAAAAGCTCCCGTATCCACTGTTCCCGAGAACATTTCAATAATTTTATCTTGCAAAGGAAGATTGAAGTAAATCAACACATTTCTGCATAAAATCACATCAAATTTTTGTTCTTGCTTGCCCAATACCAAATCAAATTTTTTGAATACAGTTGTATGAATCAAACTCAAATCCATATAAGCGTAATCGCCATTGGTTTTGTAATAATCCGTTAGTTTTTTTGTCCCACCCGACTTGTCATAATTATCTGAATGCAAAGGCATGTTTCTCAGCGGATATTTACCCGAACGAGCTGTAGCAATCACATCTTCATTAATATCGCTAGCCAAAAATTTAGTTTTTTCCAGCAAGCCTGCTTCCTTCATCAATATGGCCATAGAATAAACTTCTTCGCCTGATGAACAGGCCGAATGCCAAATACGTATACTTGACAATTTTGCCAACTCGGGAACTACAGTTTCACGGAATTTCTTCCACATGGAAGGATCGCGAAACATTTCTGTAGTGTTCACTGTGATTTCTTTCAAAAAGTTTTCATAAAACACTTTGTCAAAATTCACTTTATTGATGAGCTCATTCATGTCCTTGAATTTATACAAATCCAGAATTCGCACCAATCTGCGTTTAAATGACGAAAGCGCATATTCACCAAAATCAAAAGCATATTTAGCTTTAACTGTGTTTACCAGCTTCCTGATGTCTTGTATATCAATTTCTATTTCCATTAGATTTTAATCTATCCCCTTATAGTGGAAGAGAAAAACATTGTTTCAAAGTAAGCCGAAGCAACACCAACAACTATAAGTTGAATAACCTAATTGAAAGAAAGAATAGTGGGATTACTCCATCCTTTGTTAGGTATGAGACGCATGATTGCGTCTTTTAAAGAGAAATTTTTTGTTGTTGCTCTTAGCCGCAAGCATCCGGCACTACCGAGAAACCATTAGATGTTTCTATTTGAAATTTATTTTATTTCCTTTTTTTACTATATTTACGTATTAAAAGAAACAAAATGAATTTCATAACAGCAAAAGAAAAATTCAAAAATCACTTGATATTCTCTATAAAGAACATCAAAATGATTGATCCTTCTTTTGATTCAAAAAACTTAATTTACTGGCAAAACAAAAGCTACATCAATAAAATAATTAATCGATGGTACTATTTTACCGATTGCACCATTACCGAAAATCTCCTTTTTTTTACAGCGTCCAGTATTTACAACCCATCCTATATTTCTCTTGAAAGCGCTCTATCGTATTATCAAATAATTCCCGAAGGTGTTTATAGCACCACTTCAATAAGCACTAAAAAAACAATGGAGTTCCAAACACCACTTGGGGTATTTTCTTACCGACATGTGAAACCCTCTCTTTTTTTTGGATACCAATTGATTCCGTGGCAGGACAGGAATATTAAAATTGCCGAATTAGAAAAAACGATTTTAGATTACCTCTACCTGAATGAAAAAATAAATAATGCAGATGCCTTTAGCGCACTACGCTGGAACAAAAACACTTTAACAGAAAAATTAAACATCAAAAAGCTAAAGAGCTATTTAAAAACCTATAACAATAAGGCTTTAGAACAAAGAATCAACCTACTTCTTCAATATATTCAACATGCTTAACCTCACCGAAATAGAAAAACAATATCCCGAAAATCTTCGCTACTTTAAACGATTTATCATAAGGGAATACCTGCAACATAAAATTTTAAAAATTATTTTCGAAAGTGCATTTTCTCATAAACTTTGCTTTTTAGGCGGCACTTGCCTTCGTATTGTACATGGCAATCAAAGATTTTCAGAGGATTTAGATTTCGATAATTTCAAATTATCCGAAAAGAATTTTGAAGCGATATCAAAAGTAATAAAAGCTGAATTGGAAAAAGAAGGCTATTTGGTTGATTTCAAAAATGTGTATAAAGGGGCTTTCCATTGCCATATTAAATTTCCGGGCTTACTTTTTCAAGAGGGACTATCGGGACATAAGGACGAAAGAATATTGATTCAACTCGACACCGAAGCTCAAGAATTTAAGTTTACACCACAATCTTATCTCCTAAACAAATTTGATGTGTTTACACAAATCTCCATCACTCCTTTGGATCTTTTATTAGCACAAAAATTTTATGCCATCTGTAATAGAAAACAAGCCAAAGGACGTGATTTTTTTGATGCCGTTTTTTTAATGAATAAAACACAACCCAATTACGATTATCTAAAACTGAAGCTAAAGGTAAGTTCCTCTGGGCAATTGAAAAATGTATTGTTAAAAAAATGCGCACAACTCAACATGAATGAAATGGCAAACGATGTAAAACCTTTCCTTTTCAATCCAAACGACATCAATAAAATAATTCTTTTTCCAAAACTTATTGAGCAAGAATTGTTGTAGAGCCGCAATGCTTGCGGCTGTTGCATGGGCAAGTAATTTCTCTCCACACAATAGCCGCAAGCATTGCGGCTCTACCAAAAAAAACCACCAGTTTTTCAACTGATGGTTTTTCCTGAAAATGAACATATTTGCTATCCTAATTTCTTCCGCAACTCGTCAACAAGATTTTGCATCTCTGCTTCTTTATCTCTCGCATCCTGCAATATTTTTTGTACTTCCCCTTCTTTTCTTTCCATCTCTTCCTGCGTGGCCTGCATCTCTTCCATGTTCTGACGCATCTCCTCTTCCTGCGCACGCATTTCTTCGGTTTGTTGTTGTGATTGTTCCAACAACACTTTAGTACGCTCATTCACTTTGGCTGCTGACAAAGTAGAAGCGATACTTTCTGCCAATTTTTTCACAAAGTCCATTTGATAATCTTCAATCGCTGCAAAAGAAGCTATTTCAATAACACCAAATGTTTCATCATTTACTGTAAGCGGAACAATTAAAAAACAACTAGGATTTGCATCTCCCAAACCTGAGGTGATTTTCACAAAATTTTCAGGAACATCAGTAATATACAACACATCATTTTCTTGCCATGCTTGTCCTACCATACCTTCGCCAGCTTCAATGCGCATATTGATATGTTTCTTCTTGTTCCAGGCATAACAAGCCACCAGTTCTAAATGCTTATCGTTAGGATTGGTATCGTTTACAACAAATAGTCCGCCCTGATTACCGCCTAAATATTTCACCAAATTACTAATTATGCTGTCTGCTAAAACGCTAAGTCCCTCATTGTTTGAACGCAAAATATCACCAAATTTTGCTAAACCTTCGGTACCCCATGCTCTTTTTTGATCGGCCTCTTTTACATTTTGCAAATTTGCACGCATGTCCAATAATGATTTACCCAAAACATCTTCTTCACTTAAAGGATTAAATTCCACATTTAAATTTCCTGATCCAATTTGCTTAGCAAAATCCGATGTATCTTTCAACCCTGCCAACAATGACTGAACTGCAAGTGTCATTTCACCTATTTCATCTTTGCTGTCATTGGCAGGTACTTCCACCAACACTCCTTTTGCGAGGTGCTGAATACTTTCTTTAACCACATTAATATTTTTTGATATGCCTTTTGCAAAAGCTAAAAAACCAAAACTAACAGCTGCAAAAATCAATATCACACAAATAATGAAGGTCAATAAATTGTCGACCAGATAGGCTAAATTAAATTTAGCAAGAGGTAAAAAAGTCAATACATTCCAATTTTTTCCTTTGTAAATATAAGCTCCTGTGCCAGTAGCTGCGCCAACTAAATAATCGTCGGAATTTATGTCTTTACCCAAATAAGAGTAATTTGCTCCAGCTTGCAAATCGCCAGCAGAAACAGAAGTGCTTAAATACATTTTTTCGTCGTCGCCATCAATCACCTGATTACTACTATTGGTAAGCATTACAAATGCATCGGGAATAGATTGACGCAACTGACTTTCTGCTTCTTTACGTATCCCCTGAGTAACCTCACCCCAGTTGGCAAAATTGTACCATGTTCCAACAACTTCACCAGCATCGTTTTTAATTGCAGCTGCGAAGGCCATTCCGTATCCACCATATTCATAAATTTGAGCTACATCTTTATTTACCATGAAATCAGAAAACCAGGCACCTCCCTCTGGTCCGCTTCCAGATGTACATGATCTAAACCACTCGGCATTTGCATAATCTTTCCCCACTAAAAATTCACTTTGAATGGTTTTCCCAGCTTTATCAACTGTATTTGCTGCAACCACTTTACCTTCCTTATTTGTAATCACCATTAAATCGTACAGCACATAATAACTCACCATGGTATTTATAAAACTTTGCGACTGAGGACTCACCGTATCAGTTGAGGCCATTTCAATGGCCAGTCTGTTGTAAGCAAAAGCTTGAACGTCGCCAAAACGTTCGTAAAAATTACGGTCAATTTTTTCAATAATGGATTTCGATTGGCCCTTAGCCAACACTTCATTTTGCTTGTTGGCACTATCCAATGAAGTGTTCACAATGTAAACAATCACTAAAATGGTTAGTAAACCTAATACCCCAATAGCCAAAAACGTAAGTTTTTGCGCTAGTTTCAAATTTTTAAACGAGAATTTTTTCATATATATATATCTTTATGATTACAACTTGCACGTGATACTCGTAGCTAATAAAATTAGTTGTAAAATACAGGGGGGGGGGTAAGTCAATTCACCTATCGGAAAGCATTTTTCAAAGTAGAGCCGCAATGCTTGCGGCTGTTGCATGGGACAGTAATTTCCATCCACACTTCAGCCGCAAGCATTGCGGCTCTACCAAAAAAACTATTTTTTCGCTTTCAATTCTTCTGTAAGCTTTTTTATCAACTCTTCTTGTTCTTTCTTTTCGTTGATAACAAAGCGTTGAGCAATATATTCTTTTGGCTTGCCGCTGTCATCTAAAATAGGTGCTATGATGGCATCTACCCAATAAAAAGAGCCATCTTTCGCTTTGTTTTTCACTTCACCCCTCCATATTTTTCTGGAGCTGATGGTTTTCCATAAATCAACAAAAGCTTCAGCCGGCATATCTTCATGACGAAGAATGCGATGATTTTTTCCCATTACTTCTTCCGGGGTGTATTTCGCCCATTTTACAAACTGATCATTGACGCAAGTAATATTACCTTTCAAATCGGTTTTAGAAACAATGGCAACACTATCAATAATATTATTTTGCGCCCGCATTTCCATTTGAACACGAGTCATCTCCTCCTGAGTAGCCTTCATTTCCTCCAAATTCTGACGAATTTCTTCCTCATGCTGATGCATTTCATCCATTACCTTTTTCATCTCCCCTTCTTTTCTTTCCATCTCTTCCTGCGTGGCCTGCATCTCTTCCATGTTCTGACGCATCTCCTCTTCCTGAGCACGCATCTCTTCGGTTTGCTGTTGCGATTGTTCCAGTAACACTTTTGTACGCTCGTTGACTTTTGCAGTGGATAATGTTGACGCAATACTTTCAGCAATTTTTTTCACAAAATCTTTCTGATAGTCTTCAAATAAATGAAATGATGCCATTTCAATTACACCAAAAGTTTCATCGTTTACAGTTAAAGGAACAATTAAAAAACAATTCGGATTGGCATCACCTAAGCCCGAAGTAATTCGCACAAATTCCTCAGGAACATCAGTGATGTAAAGCATATCATTTTCTTGCCAGGCCTGTCCCACCAAACCTTCACCTTGCTCAACTCGCATATTGATGTACTTCTTTTTGTTCCAGGCATAACAGGCAATTAAATTCAAATGTTTGTCAGCAGGGTTGCTGTCGTTAACAATAAATAATCCGCCTTGGTTGGCTCCCAAATATTTCACCAAATTCCCAATAATATTGTCGGCTAGTTTATCCAAACTCTCGCCGTTGGCTCTCAAAATATCGCCAAACTTTGCCATGCCTTCTGTGGCCCAATTTCGCTTTCTTTCTTCTTCGGCTACCTTTACTAAACTTGATCGCATGTTGAGCAGAGAGTTTCCTAAAATATCTCTGTCACTTAAAGGCTTAAATTCCATGTTGAAATTCCCCTTTCCAATTTCACCCGCAAAAGTACTGGTGCTTTGCAAGCCTTCTGCCAAATGGTTTACGGAATCAATGATTTCAGCAATTTCATCATTAGAATTAATTTCCATTTTTTCGGGCAAAACTCCATGTCGCATACTTTCAATAACATCTTTAAGGCGATGAACATTGCTCACCAAATAATTCGACAAGAAAAAGGCGATGGCCACCGCCACAATAAAACCTATTATCATCATGATGACATTTTGCATCTTTGATGATACGCTTAATTCCGATTGATCAACAGCTATTAACCCAGCGATAACGGCAATGTGATTTTCAGCTTCATTTATTTTCATGAACACACTTTCTGCTTTTGCATCGGCTGAATTATCTAATACATCAATTTTACTTTGATAAGTTTTTATAGTAGAATTCCCGACTACTAGTGCATTTATTCAATACGCAATATAGCATTGTTACCAAATGGGAATAAGTATCAAAACTTTTGTAATAGCGATCATGATTACCTGACTGGGCGATCCAGTTGATTGATCTCCGGTCTAGTAATTTTAATAGCTGAGTGAATATCGGCTGTCCGGTATAATAATTATCTTTATTCATGTTGACATATTTTGGTGTGGTAACTCAAATATATCAACTAGAGGCTAATGGTGTTTTCCGTTAGCCTCGCTTTTTCTCCGGACAACAATGAAACAAGTTCAGGATGACCAACGTGAACCGCACTCTTCAAGTATTACCTGCTAATGTCATCCTGAACTTGTTTCAGGAACTACAACTTGTGAGGAGTTTTCCGAAAATAAACTCGACGCAATGGCACTTAAATAATTTTCATCTCCATCGCTTTCACAACCAACTCCACCGCATTTTTTGCTTGCAGCTTGGCCATAATGTTGGTGCGATGCGCATTGACAGTTCGGTCGCTAATAAAAAGTTTATCTCCAATTTCTTTATTTGTTAAACCTTTGGCAATTTCTTTTAAAATTTCAATTTCACGACTTGTAAGATCGGCCTTTTGATTTCCTTCAACTTGATATTTTTTAGTTAGCACTCTTTGCACCAGTTCTTCAGGAATTGCTTTGCTGTAATATTTATTTCCAGCCTGTATCATTTCAATCGCATGCAACAATTCTTCCTTATCAATATTTTTTAGCAGATAACCTGCAGCGCCAGCCTGATCGGCCATGATGATATAACGTTCTTCATGATGCATGGACAGCATCACTATCTTTATAGCTTTATTTGACTTTGTGATTCTTTCGGTAGCATTGATACCATCCAACACCGGCATATTGATGTCCATTAACAAAATATCGGGCTTACGATTGATAGATAAAAAAACAGCCTGCTCTCCATCGGCTGCTTCTCCAACAATTTCAATATTGGGAGCTTTACTTAATAAATCCCTGAATCCTTCCATTACTAATAGATGATCATCGGCCAATACCACTCTTATTTTTGCTGACATAGAACAAATTTAATCAATGCAGATTAATATTTAACTTTTAAAAAACTATTAAAATGCTCGGGCGTTATAATTCCTAATTCAGCATCAGGATAAAAGCCGGAAAACACACGGGTCACCTTATGTTTTTTAGTGGTGCTCCATTTCATTTCATAGGCAGCCAATTTTCCTTTGTCAACTTCTACATAATCTACTTCATACTGGTTAGTGTCTCTCCAAAAAAAACTTTTCCGCTGAGGATGCAACCATTGATTTAATTTAATGCGTTCTGAAATAATGAAATTCTCCCACAACTCCCCTTTGTCATTCCTAAGTTCTAAGGGACGAAAATCACCAAGTATCGCATTACGTATACCATTGTCCCAAAATAAAACCTTACTCATTTTAGTCACTTCCTTTCTTGGATTAGTACTATATGACTTGAGCCGATAAATTACAAACGACTTTTCCAGCAAATCCAAATAATTAGCTATTGTTTCTGATTTAACCTTTAATTGATTAGCCAACTCGTTCATAGACACTTCCGAACAAAGCTGCAGCGCTAAAAGCCTTAACAATTGATCCAGTAGTTCAGGTTTTCTGATATCTTTCCAAACCAAAACATCTTTATATAAATATTGCCCCGCGAGATTATTCAATAGTGTTTCAGCATCAACTTTATGATTGCAAATATCAGGATACATGCCATGCACCAAATGAAAAGGCAATGTTTGCTCCATTTCAAATGAAGAATGTTTTGGATAAAATTCTTTCAGCGAAAAAGGATACAAATGAAACAATAAATACCTTCCTGTTAAAGGCTCAAAAATACGTTCTGAAATTTCCAACGCAGAGGAGCCTGTTGCAACAATTTGAACCCTTTTGAAATTATCCACTAAAATTTTAAGGAGTAGTCCTGCATTTTCAATGCGCTGAACCTCATCAATCACCACCACCTTTTTATCACCTATAATAACTTTTAATTGCTCGGGATTGGGATTGCTTAAACGCGCCCTAACCGAAGATAAATCGGCATTTAACCACAACACTTCTTGCTTATCAAACAACAACTCAAGCAGAGTGGTTTTACCCACTTGGCGAGCCCCTGTAATTACAATGGCTTTATGCTTAAAAAGCCATTTTCTAATATTGTGCAGTAAAATCCGCTCACGAAATTCCATTCACAAATATAAATAATTTACGCTATACTGGAAATTTTAGTAGTTTTTTTTCCATTATATTGTACTAAAATTTACAAACTTGCAACTCACTTGCCTGTTAAAGGCAATAATAAACCCACTACTGTTCCTTCTCCAGAGTGGGACTCTATACTTAATCGCGCGTTAATTAATTCGGCTCTCTCTTTCATATTGTTCAAGCCACTTCCAATGGTGTGACTTTCATAGAAGGACATAATTTTCTCTTGTTTGAATCCTTTTCCATTGTCTTCTATTTTTAATAACATTTCATTTTCGTTGGTTACTGAAAAACTCACCTTAATTTTTGTTGCCATGGAATGCTTAACCGCATTGTTCACTGCTTCCTGAGCGATTCGGTAAATGGCAAATTGTTCTTTTTTTGATAATTTATAATCGCTCATTTGAGGGTCATTCTCAAAAGTTGCTCCCATTGAATGAGGAACCATCTGACACAAATTCTCCAAGGCAGCAGTCAATCCAAAATCCTCGATGGCACTAGGCATTAAATTATGAGAAATGCGCTTCACCTCAGAAATGGTGCTATCAATTGTATTTTTAATTTTTTGTTTTTGAATTGGAAATGTTGAAATGTCCGCAATCTCTAAGGCCGAAACCTGCAAACGAATAGCGGTTAAGACCTGTCCGATTCCATCGTGTAGTTCTTTTGAAAAGCGTTGTCGCTCCTGCTCTTGCCCATGAATCATCAATGAAAGATTTTTTTGCTTCGCTTCGGTAGCAGCCTGTTTTTTCTTCATTTCTAAAAAAGCCACCATATTTTCGCGCTCTTTCACACGATAAGTAATATCGGCGATACGAATCAAATTATATGAAGTCTCTAATACTTGAATACGTTTAATTACAATGCTTCCCCAAAAATTTCTCCCCTTGCTACTCACATATTCAATTTCACCTTTCCATACTCCCTTTTGCGCTAATGATGCCTGCACCTCTTTTAGCTCCTTATAAGTAGGAGGAACCTTATGAAAATCCTTACCTATCCTGTCTTTCAGCTCTTCCTCCGAATCCACCTGAAACAATTTCATGGCACTATCATTACAGGAAGCTACCTTTCGCGTATGTGCATCGGTCAAAATAATGGCATCAGGCAGTTCTTTGACAATTGACTTCAAAAGGGCCTTCCTTCTCAGCAACTCCAATTCAGTGTGCCTCTTTTGAGTAACGTCCAATCCCCGCGACGAAACACCAATTATTTCATCAAGCGCGTTATACACAGGCGTCATTTTTATTTCATAGTAATATACAAACCCCTCCTGTGATTTCGCTTCCCTTTCATATTCTACAACTTCACCCTTGATACAGCGATTGTAATTTTCAATGTACACCGAATGTATCTCAGGAGAAACATATTGCAAAACCGAATCTCCTTTATTAATTTCCGTTTTCAACACAGCTAAAACTTGCTGAAAAGCTGATTTATTAAAATCAATAATCTCCATATTTTTGCCAATCAAAAACTTAGCTTCTGTAGAACTATCGTAAACAGCTTTCAAATACGACTGTGAGTAAAAAAGATCGTCTTCAATTTTTTGAGTTACAGATATAAGATAATAGATTGCCAGCACAGAAATAATTAAGCAGGTATAAAAATTCAAACCATTAAGAAGGCCTTGCGAAGAGGCCGGTATGTCAATAAAACTCCACCTTCCCTCCAACCAAAAAAGCAAACCAACAGCTACCATCATGTAGGATAAAAAGAAGGTGATTGTTTTTTTGTTATTGGCAGATTGATATAACACAAACAACAGTGAAACCAATGGAATATAATAATACTGCATTCCGCTTCCTTCACCCAAAAACAATCCAAACATTAGAATGGAAAGTACACTAAATAAAAAGTACACAAAACGCGCTATATTGAATCTATTGCTTTTGTTGAGCCAAAACACAGCAAAAAAACAAAAACCTACTAGTACACATAAGCCGGCCCAAAAAAACGACTGTACAAACAACAAGAAAAACACCAATTGAAAAACAGAAGCACCTATACCAATTAAAGATAAATACTTAAGTATTATTTGCCTTTTGAATTTCATACAACTAAAATAACAGGATTTTACGATTAATCCCCATTAATGAAAATGTATTTAAGAGCTATAACGGCCGAGGCAAAAACCTAGCCTTCTAATCAGAAGCAAAAGGGCTGTCCAAATTCTCTGGCCCCGAAAGCAGCACCGTAACATTACAATTAATAGCTCGTATGCATCCACCTTAGGCGCTCAATAAATGAACGAAACACCTACATATCAAGCTTCCATTGAAGCAGGTACACTAAGCCTTAAAAAACTGGAGGAACTAAAAACCTACCGTTTGCTTTTGCTTATTACTATGATCATGTACCCGATTTTTGGATATATCAATATCTACGTTGTAAATCCTGCCATTGAAAACAACACTATTCTTTTCCAAAGAATTGTATTCAGTATAGTAATATTTGTAGCACTACTCCTATCATATTTATCCTATAAAATTCGCAAATACTTTTACACCGTTATTGTATGCTTTGTTTACGCAGGAGTATCGCACTTGCTTTACCTGGCAAGCGAAATAGGCTTTAAACCCAACCACACCATTGGTATAATAATGGTTTTAATAGGCACAACCTTAGTTTTCAAAAGAATCATTGATTTAAATATCTATCTCCTGTATTCCTTTCTGCTTACTGTAATTGTTGCCCTTAAAGCTCCTGCATCAGAACTTTCAACCACCATTGTCATTACCATTTTCTTCACTATCAGCTTAGTGACGCTGATTGCGATAAATGCAAAAATTAACGCCGAAAACAATTTAAAAAAAAACGAAGCCAATCTAAATGCCTTGATTGAAAACACAGGAGATCTCATTTGGTCGGTGGACAGCAAACTCAGATTACTCACTGCAAACAAGGCGTACATGGAAATGCGCAAAGAGTTTTTTGGGGAATTTCCAATGATAGGTGAGCGAGTGAATTTAGATGTGTATCCTGACAATGTTAAAAAAGATTGGGAGAACTACTATGAGCGAGCATTGAAAGGCGAATCCTTTTCCGCAGAAGGAACATACTTATATAAAAATGCATTAGAGGTGGTTGAACATTCATTTAACCCGATTTTAAGCAGCACAAAAAAAGTAAAAGGGGTGAGTATTTTTTCAAGAGTAATTACTGAAAAAGTAAAAACAAACAAGCGATTACTAGAAAATGAAAACGCATTAAAAGAAGCACAATTTTCTGCCAAAATAGGCAGTTACGAAAGAAATTTAGTGACCAATGAATACATTTGGTCGGAGTACATGTACGAAATTTTTCAGCTGCCCAAAAACACCATTATCAAAGATTTTGACTTCTCATCAATGATTCATCCCGAGGACTACAACCCTATGGTAAAATCATTTCAAAACAACCTGCAAAAAGGACTTCCCTTTTCTCTGCACTATAGAATTGTGCGGGCCGACCAATCAGTGATTTTTATTGCCGCAAACGTAATACCCAAGTTAAACGAAGAAGGAAAATTAATTAAAATTCAAGGTACACTGCACGACATTACCGAAACACAAAGTTTAAATGATCACATCATCTTATTAAACAATTTAATTGACCAATCCCCCGATTTAATACAGGTAACAAACACTGACGGAAATTTCATTTACGCTAACCAAGCAGCATTAAAGCAGCTTAAATATTCGCTGGAAGAATTAAAAAAAATAAACATCAGAGACATTTTGCCTATTTATAAAAACAATATGCAACTGTGGGAAGAACGGACAAATGAAATAAAAGTAAAGGGACAAATTATTGTAGAGCGAGCGATGCGGGCCTCGGACGGTAAAGAAAGCAATTTAGAAATCACCGCAAACTACACTCAATTTGGAGGAAAGGAATATTTCGTCACTTTTTCAAGAGACATTTCACAACGAAAAAAACAGGAACAAGAAATTATCAATGCAAAAAAAGACAAAGAAATTGCCGAGCATTCTGCTAAAATGAAAGAAGAATTTTTGGCCAATATGAGTCATGAAATTCGAACGCCAATGAATGCCATCGTTGGCTTAAGCAATTTGCTCAGCAAAAATATCTCGCCCGAAAAACAAAATGAATACATTAGTTCTATTAACATTAACGCTAAAAACTTAATTGGTATTATTAACGACATATTGGATTTTTCAAAAATAGAATCGGGCAAAATGGAATTTGAGGAAAAAGAATTCAACCTTAAAAAGTCAATCGGCTTTATTGCCGATTCACTGAGCTCTTCCATTGAAGAAAAAGGATTGCAGTTTGAAAAAATTATTGATCCTATGTTGCCCGTTCACATTATTGGAGACTCAGTTAAACTCAATCAAATTCTGCTTAATTTACTTTCAAATGCAAATAAATTTACCTCAAAAGGAAAAATCACACTTTCGGTTTCGGCAACAAAAATTGAAAAGAATTCGACAGTCATCAACTTTTCGGTAAAAGACAGTGGTATCGGTATTGAAGAAGACAAACAAGACTCCATATTTGAGTCGTTCACCCAAGCCAGCACAAGCACTACCCGCAGGTTTGGTGGAACCGGCTTAGGTTTGGCCATTGTAAAAAAACTAGTTGAATTACAAGGCGGACACATTGAATTGATCAGCAAGTTTGGGGAAGGTTCTGAATTTATTGTTTCTCTTGAGTTCTCCATTCCAATAAATTTTATGCAGTCTGAAACTCAAAGTTCTTCCGCACTAAAAAGTGGCGACACTTTACCTACTCTAAAAATTTTATTGGTGGAAGACAATGGCTTTAATCAACTGGTTGCTGTTGACACACTCAAAGAATGGAATAGCAAAACCGAAATCGACATTGCTGAAAATGGCCGAATTGCTTTGGAAAATTTAAAAACCAAAAACTATGACCTTATTTTAATGGATATACAGATGCCCGATTTAGATGGCCATGAAACCACAAAAATAATTCGCAATGATTTAAAAATAAATACTCCTATTATTGCAATGACTGCTCATGCTTCCAACAAAGAAGTGGAACTTTCAAAGCAAAACGGAATGAACGACTATATCTCAAAACCCTTTGAAGAAGAGGTGTTGATTGGTAAAATTTTAAACTTAATTAAATAGGAAATGGCACGGATAATTCACAGCAACAACAATGACATAATAGATAATATCTGGCAATCAGCCAAAGACAAAGGTATTATGCATATCAATTCTGAAGAACAAGAATTTGACGGAACAAAATTCAAAATCAAAGGAAAAGAACTCATTAATTTTGGTACTTGCGGTTACTTAGGTTTAGAAAAACATCCTAAAATTATTGAAGGAGCTATTGAAATGCTCAGAAAATTTGGTTCGCAATTATCTATGTCGAGGGTATTTATTCGCCCAACCTATATTCAAGAATTAGAAGAGCATATTTCACAAATTTTTAAAGGACACAAAGCTATATGTTTTACATCTACCTCAAATGCTCATCTTTCCGTTATTGGAAATCTGATAAAACCCGACGACATGATCATTTTGGATCAACAAGTACATTACAGCGTTCAATATCCTTGTAAAAACACGAAGCTTCAAGGAACCGAAGTTCAAATGGTGAGACATTCTGACTATGAAGGATTGGATAAACTTATTGCTGAGAATGCAAATAAATACAATCGAATTTGGTATATGGCAGATGGTGTATACTCTATGTATGGCGATTTACCAGATACCGAAAAGTTAAAAGCCTTAATGAATAAACACCCAAAACTACATTTGTATTTTGATGATGCACATGGCATGGGCTGGGACGGAACAAATGGTGCTGGCTACATCTTTGACAAAATGGGTGTTAGTGATAGAATCGTGCTGATATCGACATTGGCTAAAGGATTTGGTTGCGTTGGAGGAACAGCAATTTTCGCAAATCATGAAACCTACAGGAAAAATGATATTTATGGTGGCATACTCACCTACACACATCCTCTATCTCCAGCCAACGTAGGCGCAGCTCTAGCATCAGCAAAAATTCATTTGTCAAATGAGATCTATCAATACCAGCACGAATTAAAAGACTTGATGGGTCACATGAACAAAAGAATTAAAGAAAAAAATTTAACTAACATTTCATCTCCTGATTCGCCAATTTACTTTATTGGTGGTGGGCAAATAAAAGTAACTACCAATCTTGTGAAACGAATTTTAAACGAAGGTATTTATGTTAACACTGCAACATTCCCAGTTGTTCCAAACGACAGATCAGGTTTGCGTTTTACCTTAACCAGACATAATACAAAAAGTGACATTAATTTACTTGCTGATGCAATAGCTTTCCACTTTCCTAAGGCAGTGGAAGAGGAAAATGATCAAATGGAAAGGGTTTATAAAAAATTTAAAATCGAATATACTAACGCTTCAATTACTGAAACGCGCCAAAGCTCACTGGTACTGGAAAAATACAAAAGTATACAAGAAATAAATCAAGATCTGTGGGATTCGATGATGAAAGATCGTGGAAACGTATCTCATTCAGGTTTAAAATGTATGGAAGAAATATTTTCAGAAAATGAAGAACCTGAAAACAATTGGAGCTTTCATTACCCAATTATAAAAGATAAAAAAGGGAATGTAGTATGTACAACTTTTTTCACAGGAGCGCTGTATAAAGACGATATGCTTGCATTAGAAAACGTATCAAAAAAAATTGAAGAAATAAGAAAAACCAACCCCTACTATCTCTGCTCAAAAACTTTAGCGCAGGGTTCGATGTTCTCAGAAGGAAATTTCTTATTTCTTGATACAAACCATCCTCAATGGAAAGAAGCTATAGATGTATTACTTAAATATGTAGAAGAAATTAAAAAAGAAATAAACGCTACAGTTGTTGTTTTCCGAGACTATGAAGACAATAGTGCCATAAATGGCATCCTCGAAAACGAAGGTTATGCGAAACTGAGAATGCCAAATTCAAATAAAATCAGAAATCCGTTTTGGAATTCCTCAGACGAACTCTTGTCCATGATAGAATCTTCAAGGAAGAGAAAAAACATTAGACAGTACGCCTTGAGATACGAAGATCAATTTGAAATAGAAATAAAAAAAACAATAAATGAAGAAGAAGCAAATCACTACTTTCATTTATTCTCCAATATAAAAGACCATAATTTCAGTTTTAACTTTTTTAAATATCCAAAAAAAATCACATCGATACTGTCTAAGCATAGTGATTACGAGTTTATTGAACTTCGTATTAAAGGTGAAAAAAAAGCTGCCTGTGCCATTTGGAGTTATGTTGGTGAAAATCATTATAGCCCATTAATCATGGGATTGGATTATAGTTATTCCGACTCACATCATATTTACCAACAAGCCGTATATCAAACAGTAAAAAGGGGAAATGATTTACGCAAAAAAGATGTTTATCTAGGATTTTCAGCAGATTTTGAAAAACAAAAATATCTAGCTCAACCTGTAAATACATTCGCATTTATAAAAGTTGATGACACTTATAATCTTGAATTAATTGAATCCTTTTCTAACGTATAAAATTGACTTATGAAAAAAATTGAAAACGATTACATACTATACTATTTTGAAGATGATATTCTATTTTCTGAGTTTAAAAAACCAACTTCCGTCGACTTAGAAAAGGCAAAAGAAATCGTACAATTACGGCATGAAATTTCTGGCGGGAAAAGCCAATTTTGGTGCGCACACTTTAATAATTTAAAAGAATACACAAAAGAAGGGAGAGATTATGCTGACGTGCATGGACAAGATTTTCTTTTAGCCTCTGCCGCTGTTGTAAATTCTCAAATAACAAAATTCATTGTTAATATTTTCATTTCACTGAAAAGCCCAAAAATCCCTTTTAAAGCTTTTAAAAGTAAAGAAGATGCGGTTGCATGGTTAAAGGAATTAAAAGAGCAAAGCAAATAATTTTAAAATAAGTCCCTTGATGAATACCACAATAAAAGAGATTGCTTCATTAGTTAACGGCTTGAATTTTGATGAATTTCAGTCGGAAAAGGTATTGGACAATTCAATCGAAGGCGTCTTAAAGGAACTTGAATTATATCTTGAAACACATGCGAGAAACAAAGAAAAAATAGACCTCATCATAGACTATGCTGCTAACATTAGTCATGGTGTTTTTCCTGAACCATTAACCATTTCTGAAAAGCAGGATGAACTCGATGTTATATGTATGAGTTTGAATATTCTTGCGGAAGAACTGCAACAAAATGCATTTAGCATTAATGCGTTGGATGAAATATTCAACTCGCTATACTCCCCATTTTTTATCGTTAATCCGCTCAAAAGAATAATAATAAAGCACAACAATGCAGCTTTACTATTTTTTGATTACAAAGGTGAAAACAAATTTCAAATTTTTATTGATAATATTCTACATCAAACTATTGTAAGCGAATTAGAAAATTTCTACCACAACAAGGAACTTACTTCATTTTCAATTCAAAAAGAAATCCTCCTTAACAAGGAGAATAGGCAAATCATCCTTAATCTTAACAAGATAACCTCCACTTACACAAATGAACAGTTAATTTCCGTATTCATTACGGACATTACAGCACAAGTTGAAAACGAAAAACACATCAAAGCCAAAGAAGTTGCCGAACATTCCTCCAAAATGAAGGAGGAATTTTTGGCCAATATGAGTCACGAAATTCGCACACCAATGAACGCTATTGTTGGTTTATCTAACCTTTTAACCAAATCACAAAATTTAACCGACAAACAAAACGAATACATAAAATCAATCAATATCAATTCAAAAAACCTGTTGGGCATCATCAACGATATTTTGGATTATTCCAAAATTGAAGCAGGTAAAATTGATTTTGAAAACCGTGCGTTCGACATCCGAGAAAGCATACAATACATTTATGAAGCGCTTTGTATGCCAATTAAGGAAAAAGGTGTTTTGTTCACCACTTATGTTGACTCAAACATCCCCGACTTCATACAAGGGGATTCTGTAAAGCTCAACCAGGTATTGACTAATTTAGTGTCAAACGCGGCAAAATTTACAGCAAAAGGAGAAATAATTCTTAGTGCTCAGCTAATAGATCTTAGCACATCAAATTTACGCATTCGCTTTTCGGTAAAAGATACCGGCATAGGCATACCGATTGAAAAACAAAAAAGCATTTTTGATTCTTTTACGCAAGCTACCAATGAAACCACTCGAAAATACGGTGGAACTGGCTTAGGATTAGCCATCGTGAAAAAAATTATTGAATTGCAAAAGGGAACTATCGATATAAAAAGCGAACTCAATAAAGGCTCAGAATTTTACTTTGATTTGGCATTTGACCTTCCTCAAGAACTGGAAATAATTCCTACAACAAAAAAATCAAACAATTCGCGTTTAAATAATCTCAGCATTCTTTTAGTGGAAGACAATGCATTCAATCAATTAGTGGCAGTGGATACTTTGAAAGACGCAAGTGAAAAAATTGAAATTGATGTTGCCGACAACGGGTTGATCGCCATTCAAAAATTAAAAGTAAAAACATACGACCTTATATTAATGGACATTCAAATGCCCGAAATGGATGGCCATACCGCCACCAAAACCATTAGGGAAGTATTGCAAATATCCACACCAATTATTGCAATGACGGCACATGCATCTTCAAAAGAAATTGAAACCTGCTTTGAAAATGGCATGAACGAGTATGTTACAAAGCCCTTTGATATCAATAATTTGCTGGAGAAAATTGAAAAGGTCACACATAAAAAAATTCCATTGGAATCTCCGGTAGACACCTCCATAATTATCAATTTCACAAAAGGAAATCAAGAGAGAATCAACAAAATGGTGAAAATGTTTTTAAAAGATACGCCAAACGAAATTTCATTATTGCGAACTCATTTTGAAAACAAACAGATGAATTCATTAAAAACATTGGCACACAGCATAAAACCAAAATTTGAAATAATGGGAATGCCTGATTTCAAAACCATTTCGGCACAAATAGAAGAACTATCTGTTGATGAACTCAACTTAACGAAAATTGAAAATTGCATTTCACAGTTAGAAATCAAGGTGCCGCAATCTTACGAAATATTCAAAAAATTAATAAAATAAGGAAGGCGTGACCAACAAAAATTTCAATATAAAAAACTATGCATTATGGTATGCCATTTATGGTGTGTTGTTTGGCTTGAGTTTTCCTGTTATTGCTATCGTTATTGATATTTACCGACTTGAATTACCAACAGCACTTTCCTCCATTGTAAAAGTACATGCGCTCACTCCGCTGCACTACATTATTGATACAGCGCCAATTTTCCTGGGTTTGCTGGCCGCAATTGCAGGTTACCATCGTGTTAAAGTTGAGCAATTCAATACATCGCTAGAAAAACTGATTGATGAAAGAACTTTTGAATTACAAACTTTGAACGAAGAATTGAATTCAAGTCAGGAAGAATTGCGGCAAAATTTGGATTATACCACAAGAATAAATCACAAGCTTTCCACTAACGAAAAAATTATTTCGGATCAAAATGCGCAACAAAAAGAACTTCTGATTGAAACTGAAGAATCAAAGAAAGAATTACAAAACTTTTTTAATCTTTCCATACACTTCATGTGTTTAGCAAACACCAATGGCTACTTCACGAAAATAAACTCCACCTTCACACGTGTCCTTGGTTATAGTGAAGAGGAACTTTTAAGCAAACCATTTTTTGAATTCATACATCCCGATGACCTTGCAAACACTTTAAAAGAAGTAGAAAAACTAGCGCAAGGAGTGCACACCATTAATTTCACCAACAGATATTCCTGTAAAGATGGTTCTTACGTTTTGTTAATGTGGTCGGCAAGTCCTGATACTAAAACAGGAATTTTATATGCTACCGCTCATGACATCACAGAATTCCGACAGTTAGAAAACATAAAAATTAAAAACATTGAGCTCAGCAAACAAAAAGAACTGGCTGACCAATCGGTAAAATTAAGAGATTCCTTTTTGGCCAATATGAGTCATGAGATCAGAACACCAATGAACGCCATCATAGGACTTTCCAACCTGCTAGGTAAAAGTGGCGAACTAAACAACAAACAAAAAGAATACGTAAAAACCATTCATTTAAATTCAAATAATTTATTAAATATCATCAACGAAATTCTAGATTTCTCAAAAATAGAAGCTGGCAAATTAGAATTGATCAACATGCCATTTAACTTGCATGAGGTGCTCAAATCTTCTTGTCAATCCCTTTCTCCCATTGCTGAAGAAAAAAAACTGAAATTAAATCTTCAGTTTGATGATCGAATTCAAAGCAATATTAATGGTGATGCAATCCGACTCAATCAAATTTTATTAAACCTGATTTCAAACGCAATAAAGTACAGCGAAAAAGGGGAAATCACCTTGTGTACCGAACTATTGGGTGAAATGGCTGGATTAATCACCATCAAATTTAGTGTAAAGGATACAGGCATTGGCATTCCATTGGAGAAGCAAGCTTCCATTTTTAATCCCTTTGTTCAAGGCACCGACTTTTATACCAGGAGTCAAAGTGGCACCGGACTAGGATTAGCTATTGCCAAAAAATTAGTAGAACTCTTTGGTTCCTTCATTCAACTAAAAAGCGAAGTTGGTGTTGGATCCGAATTTTCCTTCATCATCAGTTTCGAAAACACGAGCGAAAATTCAATTAATCAGACCACACCAACTTTACAAAATAAGCATAAAAATAAACACCTAAAATTATTGCTGGTAGAAGACAATGAATTCAATCGTTTGGTAGCCATTGACACTATTTCACTTTGGGATACTCCAATAGATATAGATATTGCTGAAAACGGAAAAATCGCCGTGGATATGGTGAAAAAACAGCATTACGATCTCATACTCATGGACATTCAAATGCCAGAAATGGATGGGCACACTGCTACAAAAATCATTAGAAATGAACTGAAATTGAATACCCCTATTTTAGCAATGACAGCACATGCTTCTGTCAAAGAAAAAGAAACATGTTTGGCAAACGGAATGAATGACTTTATATCAAAACCATTTGACGAACAAATTCTCTATAAAAAAATACTTGATTTAACTCAATCACACACTAGCGATGCTCAAAAAGAAAACATTGAAGTGAATCAAAATATTGCACCAGCAATCGCTTATGAAGTAGTTGACGCACCTTTCGTAATTCAATTCACAAAAGGGAAAAAAGAGCGCCTAGAAAAAATGGTAAACCTATTTTTAAAAGAAACACCAAAGGAATTGGAAACACTAAGTGCCTTATTAAAAGAGAAAAATTTTGCGGCTTTAAAAACCCTAGCGCACTCCTTAAAACCCAAAATGATGTACATGGGATTACAGCAATTAAGCGACTTAGCCCGACAAATTGAGCTGAGTGCAGCAGCAGAAAGTAATATTGATGAAATCCCTAAAATGATTAATTCAATGGAAATAATATGTAAAAAAGCATGTGCAGAATTAGAATATCTTATCAAAAAATAGGATTTTAGGTAACAATACGTTTAAATTCGAGTAATAATCTAGACTAAAAAGCGATACCATGGGGAATTTGAAAAAAATATTTGTAGTAGAAGACGATGCATTCTTTCTAGATGTATTAACTGATAATTTATCAGAAAACGATACTTATGAAGTTAAAGGATTCTCCACAGCTGAAGAGGCTTTAAATGAAATTGGATCGATTCCTGATTTGATTGTTCTTGATTATTATCTTGATAAAGAAAATCCCAATGCCATGAATGGTATGGAAGCCTTGCAAAAGATCAAGGTAATCTCCCCAAACTGTAAAGTAATTATGTTAAGCGGGCAAGAAAGCCTTACTACAGCCGATGAATTGCTGGACGGAGGCGCAAACGACTATGTAATTAAAGATCGTGACGCAATTAAAGTCCTTCAAAAGAAAATCGTAAAAGCGTTTGCATAGTAGAGACACCTGATTGCATCTTTAAATATGATCTTTTCACTATTTGCTGTTAGCAGCAAGCATTGCGGCTCTACCTCGCAAAACATCCACCAATATATACGCATGATTGTGTCTTAAAAAAGAAATTTTTCTGTTGCTTTTTTAAGACGCAATCATGCGTATATACCAGATCGAAAAAAGACATAAATTGATACACATCAATTCAATATTAACAAGCATTACTGCTCTACTTTTTAATAAAAATCTTTTCTTCTTGGGAAACTACCTGAAAATTTGAATAGTCCATGGAATTGGATATATCTTCTTTGATTCCAATTGCTAAAAACCCGCCTTTAAATAAACTCTTCTGTATAATATTCAACGCAGAGTCCTGCAGTGCTGAATTCGTGTAAATAAAATTATTGCGACAAAAAACAATGTCAAAAGATGATCCCACTTCTTCTTTACCAAAATGATTGGGCTTAAACGTTACAGTACTTAGTAAACTTTTATCAAAAACAGCTGTTCCATTTTCTTCCTTGTAATAATCGTTAAGCTTTCCCTTTCCTTCAAAACGCTCATAATTACTCAGCGAAATTTCCATGTTCTTGATTGGATAAATGGCATTTTTCACCTTATTAAAACCAGAGTCGTTTATTTCGGTGGTAAGAATTTTCGATTTATTCAACAAACCCATTTCCTTCAAAGCGATACATAACGAAATTAACTCCTCTCCACTGGCGCATCCCACCAACCATATGCGTATGCTTGCTTGTGAAACATAACGAGGGAAAACCTCTTCCTTTATTTTTCTCCAAAATGAAGGATCTCTAAAAAGTTCGGTGGAATCAACAATCATATCGCAACAAAATCGCTTGAAAAAAGCTTCGTTACTTTCCAATTTTCCAACCAGAGCAGCAACTGTATCAACAGCATTTGCATTCATGGCCTTCAAAAGTCTTCTACGGTAAGAAGTTGAAGCCATTCCTGAAAAATCAATATTATATTTATTAAGAATGGTCTGATTGATCAGCTTAACGTCTGTGAAATAAATTTCTTCTGCCACAACTAATTCTGTTTAAATCCAATTATACCAACACCGCAACCAGCGCCGCCGCCTTCAAATTCATATTTAAAATAATACACTCCAGTAGCGGTACATTTATAATTAATGGATGGGTAAAACTTTTTTGTGTTTTTGTTGTAATTGCTCATGATCTGTTTTCTGTTTCTATCGAATAGCGTCACAATCATATTTGTTCCACCACCACAAGCTGTTAACGTATAAGTACTGCCGTTGGAGAACACTGACGAAAGCTCCACCGCTTGTCCGGATTTAGCTCCTGAAATTGAAATCTTATTCGCCTTCAAAAATTTATATCCTGCAATCTGACCAGCACATTCATCCAGAAATGCCTCGTCATCACAATCTACAGTTTGCGGCGCAAATGCCGAAGCAAGAACCACAAAGCTGAAAATCATTAGTATTTTAGATACAACCTTGTTCATATTATTGAAGATTAATAAGGTTATTGCGCATTCTACCTACTGCTACAGAAATATTTACCACATCTGCTTGCGTCACTTTAATTTCGCTGGTTGAAGTATCTTCCACCACCAAGTTGCCTTGGGCGTCTTCGTGCTGTGTCACTTCTCCTTCATGGTAAATAATTTGCACATTAGTATATGCCTCTACCAATTTATCAAAGTCTTTTTTATACTCCACAAAATATTTGTCGGTACCGTACAAATTCAACAAAGTGCCAATAGTTTCCAATGCCAGTTTTTGCTGACCAATAGATTCATACAAGGGTTGTTGATTTGGATTTTTACTACTGATTTGACAGCAAATGTGCAGGCCTTCCACCCATCCACCTAAAATCATGGCTACAGATACTTTACCTCTGTCTTGTTTTTGAAGGTAGTTGTTCATTTTTTGAAAATTCATTTGAGAGGAATTGATCAGCTTCTCCAGGTTGTCTTTATTTTCTGCCAACTCTTTAATGGTGGCAAAATCGAAAAACTGTCCCACTTTTAGTTTATCAGCTAGATCACGAATGGATCCGATATAATCCATCGATTTTTTAGTTTCTCCATATATATTGGCATAGCCCATATCGGCACCAAAAACCCCAAGGTTTGCAGCTTGTCCGAACCATGACGTCACATTTTCTGCTCCATCGGGATTTTTTAAAATACTTTCATTGTATTCAATGCCTAAGGCCTGAATCAAGGCCGTTGTTTGCAAAGGAGTAGGAATGGCTTGCACATGAGCGTAAAACTCCTCATCGCTCATCACCACTTCGGCCTTTTGCACCTGTTCCTTCATTTGTGTTTTCGTGAGCTCGGCAAGAGGGTCAACGTTGGAATCGGATACGCATCCAAAAAGTGAAACACCTAAACTTAAAACCAGTAATTTCTTCATTTGATATCGATTTGTACGACCTCATACGGTGCATTAGCAAAAGAGGTTTTAATAATACGTAGAACTTAGGTTATTCAACCTAAAGCACCTTTCAACACTAGCGTTTTCTATTGGTGGAACCTGTCCATAATCATTCCCCCTGCTAACCTCCATCATGTTTTGGAAAAATTTTGACCTTTATCATTGTGCGCAATGGACATGAAAGCACTAAAATACTTGCTATGATTTTTTTTCGCACCATAATTTCCTTTGTAATGGACAAGGGATACAGGGACTTGCTAATCACTACCGCTATCATATTAATTATTGGCACCATCAGCTACCATTTCATTGAAAAATGGAGCTGGCTTGATTCGTTGTATTTTAGCATTACCACCCTCACCACGGTAGCCTACGGGGATTTTTACCCTAAAACAAGTACTGGTAAAATATTCACCATTTTTTACATCATCATAGGCATAGGCATCATTTTAACATTTATCAATACCATTTACCATCACTACTCAAAGTCGTTTAAAAAAGAAAAAAGTTAGCTCACCACAAACACATATTCGTCAATGGTAACGGGGTATTTAGATAATCATGACCACCGTCATATCTCCATCTGACCTGCCTCATTTCGCTTTAGTCCTTCTATTTGCAACTTTGGAAGTAAAATAAAAACCATGAATAAAAACACTATGACTGCCTTGGTAATTGCTACAGTAGTAATTCTTGGCCCTTTCCGTTTAGCTTATGTACAAGCTGATATTACAAAACCATTGTTCACCATGGCAATGTTTCTATTGACCGTAGCAGGAACTTTAGCTGCAATGATGGTTGGAATGAAAACTTCTAAATAATTATTATGAATACAGCTCATTATTTCATACTTGGAATTCTTGCCGTAATTGTGATTATGTCACTATTTGCCCTTGCAAGCTCAATAAAAGCATTGGTGAACAGCAAAAATAATCGCGAAAACAAATAATTTCATTTTTACCGTACTGTGTTCATATTTATTAAATTAGATGAATAATTCATTAAAAATAAAAATGAACCACTCCGAAGGAACAGAAGCACTGTTTTTGTTCGCTACTGAAGGAATATTGGTAACGAACGACAAAAGTGAAATTACCAGAATTAACCCTAGCGCTGAAAAATTATTTGGCTACGACAGGGACGAATTGCTGGGGAAAAAAATTGAAGTATTGGTTCCAAAACGACTGGCCCAACAGCACATCGGTCATCGTGATAAATTTCACCAAAATCCACACGCCCGATCAATGGGTGCAGGCATGCAGCTTTACGGACTAAAGAAAGATGGCACTGAATTTCCGGTAGAAATAAGTTTGAGTCCCTACTCCAGCGATGAAGGAAAATTCGTAATTGCTTTCATCATTGATATTTCTATTAGAAAACATGCAGAGGAAAAATTGAAAACCTATTCTACTGAACTGGAAAGGCAGGTGAAAAACCGAACCATGATTTTGGAAGAAGCCGTGGAAGAATTGGAAAAAACCAAGAAAGAACTGAAAGACGCGCTGGAAAAAGAAAAGGAACTCAATGAAATGAAATCGCGTTTTGTTTCAATGGCTTCTCACGAATTTCGAACACCACTCACCACCATGATGTCGTCATTGTCGCTGGTTACTTTGTATGGCGAAAAAAACGACAAGCAAAATCAAGACAAGCACGTTGGGAAAATAAAAACCTCCATCAACAACCTCACTGATATTTTAAATGATTTTTTATCCGTTAGCAAGCTCGAAGAAGGCAAAGTAGAAAACGCTCCCGAAGAAATGAATTTAAAATCTTTCATCAATGACACCATTGGTGAAATGCAGCAATTGACCACAGTTCATCAAATAATCCATCAGCACATAGGAAAAGAAATTGTGTCCCTCGACAAAAAAATATTGAAAAATATTTTGTTTAATCTGATGTCGAATGCCATTAAATTTTCACCCGAAGGCAAAAATATTGAAGTGATTTCCGAGGTAAAAAATTTGTCGGTGAAAATTTCGGTGAAAGACCATGGAATTGGCATTTCAAAAGCCGATCAGAAAAATTTATTTGAGCGATTTTTTCGCGGACATAACGCTACTCATATTCAAGGAACAGGTTTGGGACTCAACATTGTAGCCAGATACGCCGAATTAATGAATGGCTCTATCCATTTTGAAAGCGAAGAAAACAAAGGCACTACATTTACTATAACACTACCTCAATAATGAAAAAAATATTATTAATTGAAGACAACAACGACGTGCGAGAAAACACAGCAGAAATTCTTTCGCTTTCCAATTACAATGTTGTTACCGCTAAAAACGGAAAAGAAGGTGTTGAACTTGCATTAAAAGAAAAACCCGATTTAATTATTTGCGACATAATGATGCCTGTTTTAGATGGTTATGGCGTGTTGCACCTACTTTCTAAAAACAATGAAACAGCAACTATTCCCTTTATTTTTTTAACGGCTAAAGCCGAAAGAAGCGAGTTGCGCAAAGGAATGGAAATGGGTGCCGATGATTACTTAACAAAACCTTTCGACAATATTGAATTGCTGAGCGCCATTGAAAGCAGATTGAAAAAATCGGAAGTAGCCAAAACAGAATTCGCTAAAAATGCGCAAGGACTTTCCGAATTTTTGCTGGGCGCAAAAGAATTTGAAGACCTCAAAAAACTGTCGGAAGAAAACGAAATCAGAACACACAAGAAAAAAGAAAGCATATATTTTGAAGGCAATTACCCTAAAGGAATTTTCTTCATTAATAAAGGAAAAGTAAAAACTTTCCGCAGCAACGACCAAGGCAAAGAGTTGATTACCGGATTGTATAAGGAAGGTGACTTTTTTGGATATCTGGCATTGTTAGAAGAAGACAAATACTCCGATTCAGCAGCAGCTTTAGAAGATGCCGAAGTATGTTTGATTCCCAAAGAACATTTTTATTCGTTGATCTACAAGAATGCTGAAATCTCCAGAAAGTTCATCAAAATGATTTCTGACAACTTGGAGGAGAAGGAAGAACAGCTATTAAAACTGGCTTACAACTCCGTTAGAAAGAGAGTTGCCGAAGCACTTTCTACCTTGAGCAAACGATACAAAAAAGATGGTGATGCACAGTTTAGCATGAATATTCCTCGTGAAGATTTGGCCAACTTAGCTGGCACCGCAACCGAAACAACCATTCGTACTTTAAGCGACTTTAAAGACGAAGGTATCGTTGATATTAAAGGAAGTTCTATCATCATTTTATCGATGGAGAAACTCTCCAAAATGAAAAACTGATTTCAATCAGGGCAATTAATAAGCCTCATCATTACCTCAAAAACAATGATGCTTTAACTTTACTTCCAACTTAAATAATTGTGTAAAGATGGAAATCAGCATCAACGATAACAGAAAAATATTTGATATTCAAGAAGAATTCAACAACCTATTCCCATATTTGAAAATTGAGTTTTTTTCCAGCATTCATAAGCCCGGCTGCGCATCGGCAAAAATATTCCTCAAGCACGGCAACAAAACTTTAAAGGAATGCAGAAGTATTCTTAAGCGCGGAAAAATCACCATCACCCCCGATATGACAGTGAACGAAGTGGAACAAAGTTTTGGAAGTAAGTACGGACTAGGCGTACAAATTTTTCGCAAATCGGGGAAAGCATGGCTGGAAACTACTGTTACCGACAGCTGGACCTTAAAAGATCAAAACCAACAAGGAGAAGAACTTAGCAAAGTCAATCCTGACATGAAATAGACGAATAACTGATTTTCGTCATATCACAAGCCCCTGCTCTTTCTCACTTTTACAACATGACAACGATCAACTGTTTTCATTGCGGCGACGAAGTGAAAGAAAAATTCACTGCCGACGAGCACCTCTTTTGCTGTGCTGCCTGTGTAAATGTGTATCATTTGCTCAACAAATCCGGATTACAAGCTTACTATTCCCTCACCGAAGCTCCAGGCTTTTCTCCTTTGGTGAAAAACGATGCCTTTGCTTTTTTGGAACTTGAAGAAGCTGCAGATAAACTCCTGGATTTTAAAAGTACTGAGCTAGAAAAAGTGCGCTTGGTACTACCACAAATTCATTGCAGTTCCTGCATTTACCTTTTGGAAAATTTACACAAACTCAAAGAAGGAATACTTACTGTAAATGTAAATTTTTCACTGAAAGAAGCCGCCATCTCCTATGATCCGCGCATTGTATCACTAAAAGAAATTGCGTTACTACTTACTAAAATTGGTTACGAACCATCCTTCAAAAAAAATCGGGGACACCCGAAAACAACAATACCTACAAAAAACAATTGTGGAAAATTGGTGTAGCCGGATTTTGTTTTGGCAACATCATGCTGCTGAGCTTCCCCGAATATTTAGCACTGGAAGAAGTTTCGGATGACTTTAAATAACTCTTCCGTTACCTCAATATATTGTTGATTATCCCTATACTTTTTTACTCGGGGAGCGACTTCTTTAAAAACAGCATCAGCGCACTCAAAGTCAAAAAAATAAGTATTGATGTTCCTCTGGTATTAGGAATTATAGCGCTTTTCGGAAGAAGCATGTACGAAGTATTGAGCGCCACAGGATCGGGCTACTTTGATACTTTGGCCGGATTGGTTTTCTTACTACTCACCGGAAGATATTTTCAAAATAAAGTCTTCAATCAGTTTTCATTTGAACGCGAATTGTATTCGTATTTCCCTTTGTCGGTTTTAAAAAAAACAAATTCTAGTGAAGAGCGTGTACTGATTGAAAACTTAGAGGAAGGTGATTTTATTAAAATTAAAAACGAAGAAATTATTCCTTGCGATGCAGAGGTTATTTCCGACAGCATCACTGCCGACTTAAGTTTCATCACTGGTGAAGCCATGGCCAAGCGTTTTAACGCAGGCGATAAAATTTATGCAGGCAGCAAAATCGTTGGTAAAAGCGGAGAATTTAAAGTGCTAAAAAAAACCGACAAAAGTTATTTGGCGTGTTTGTGGGACGAAGTAAAATCGAGTGGAAAAAAAGAAGTGTTGGAATCGCTCACCGGAAAATTCAGCGGATATTTCACTGCTTTGGTTTTGCTCATTGCCCTTTCGGCATTCTCGTATTATTGGATGAACAACAACGTGTCGGGAGCGTTCAACGCACTCACGGCCGTGCTGCTCATTACTTGTCCCTGTGCCTCCGCCCTATCTGCTCCCATGGCATTGGGCAACGCCATACGCTTGTTATCGCGCCGAGGATTTTATTTAAAAAATGCCTTCGTTATTGAAAAAGTAGCAGGCATAAAAAACATCGTGTTGGACAAAACCGGAACCATCACCGTTGCCGAAAAAGTAGAAGTGACTTATGTGGGAAATACCTTATCGGAAGAAGAACAATCAATGATCTATTCTGCAGTAAATTCCAGCAATCATCCGCTGAGCCGAATTTTAAGCGATAAACTAAAACACCTTAAAAGCATTGAACCTGATGCTTACGAAGAAATAAAAGGAAAAGGAATTGAAGCAAAATTCAAAAACAACAATTTGTGCATTGGATCCGCAACATTCACCAAAGCGATCAATACCATTGAAAACAAAAAACAGGGTTCGGTAGTTCACATCGCCATCAATGGAAATTACAAAGGCTATTACTTTATTGAAAGTCGCTACCGTGAAGGTTTGTGGAAAATGCTGAACAGTCTTTCAGCAGAAGCAAATATTTATTTACTCAGCGGAGATCACAAAGATGAAAATCCGCAACTGACGGAATACTTTGGGAAAAATATGCACTTCAATCAAAATCCGGAAGGCAAAAAACAATACATTCAAATGCTTGCTGAAAGCGGAAAAACGATGATGGTTGGCGATGGCATTAACGATGGTGTTGCGTTAAAAGTAAGCGATGTTGGTATTGCAGTTTCCGACAATGTAAATTCGTTTTACCCATCGGCACAAATCATCCTGGATGGAAAACATTTCACTGAATTGGCTGAAATGATTGCTTATTCCCGCTCGGTATTGAAAGTGATTTACGCTTGTTTGGCTTTGTCATTTTTATACAACATTGTGGGCATGTACTTCGCTTGCACTTTAGCAGTAACGCCGCTTTTTGCAGCGGTATTGATGCCGATAAGTTCTATTACCGTTGTATCATTAGCGGTTGGCGGAACCTACTTTGCGTACCGCCGGAAGTTTGCAATATAAATAGCTAAGCCCTCGCGCGCGTCTCTGACGCGTGCGCATTTACAAAGGCATTTATAATGCCTAATCGCAATGCAATTGCTGAAGATAAATCCGCACGCGTCAGAGACGCGCGCGAGGAGAATTCATCTATAACCACCTCGCCTTTCAGGCACTCCTCCTTGAAAAGGAGGAGAGTTAGTATGCGGTCCAATGCCCGTAAAATTCAATTCAATTTCCCTTTTCCTGATTTATATCATATCCACCCCTGATCCCCCTCAAAGTTAAAAAGACCTAAGCCCCCTACTTTTACGGCAAAGTAACGCAAATGAGTGTTTTATTCCTTTTAATCATTATCAGTTTAAGCGTAGCGGCCTTTTTTGTGGGCTGCTATTACTGGGCAATAAAAACCGATCAGTTTGAAGACGATTACACACCATCAGTGCGCATTCTTTTTGACGATGAAATAGTAGGCAATAAAAAATCATTCTCTACTATTCGACCAGACGAAAGTTCAATTTTAATTTCTGATCAACTAACCAAAAAACCAAGAGAGTAATTATGGAAATGCAACTGGAAAAATTTTCCTACGACAACAAAATCGTTCGTAACTTTTTGTTCGCTACGGCCCTTTGGGGGCTGATCGGATTTTTAGTAGGATTGATCTGCGCCATCGAAATGTTTTGGCCGCAAATGACCAACGGAGTATCGTTTTTATCCTTCGGAAGACTACGACCATTGCATACCAATGCAGTGATTTTCGCCTTTGTGGGTAACGCTATTTTTGCCGGTGTTTATCACTCGCTGCAAAGATTGGTGAAAGCCCGAATGTACAGCGATACCTTAAGTAAAATTCATTTTTGGGGCTGGCAGCTCATTATTGTTGCAGCTGCAATTACGCTTCCTTTAGGTATCAGTACTGGTAAAGAATATGCTGAACTAGAATGGCCAATTGATATTTCTATTGCCTTGGTTTGGGTAATTTTCGGATGGAACATGTTGGGCACCATCATTAAAAGAAGAGTAAAACATTTATACGTTGCCATTTGGTTTTACATTGCATCATGGGCAACAGTTGCTGTTTTGCACATTGTAAACTCTGTTGAATTACCTGTTTCATTTTTCAAAAGTTACTCCATGTATGCTGGTGTGCAAGATGCGCTGGTGCAATGGTGGTACGGTCACAACGCTGTGGCATTTTTCCTCACTACTCCTTTCCTTGGATTGATGTATTACTATGTTCCTAAAGCAGCTGATCGTCCAGTATTTTCCTACCGCTTATCCATCATTCACTTTTGGGCGCTGATATTTATTTACATCTGGGCTGGCCCGCATCACTTGTTGTACACAGCTTTGCCTGATTGGGCGCAATCCTTAGGAACTGTATTTTCCATCATGCTCATCGCTCCATCATGGGGTGGTATGCTCAACGGATTATTGACACTGCGCGGTGCTTGGGACAAAGTACGTGATGATGCAGTTTTAAAATTCATGGTAGTTGCTGTAACAGCATATGGAATGGCCACTTTCGAAGGTCCGATGTTATCCTTAAAATCTTTAAATGCAATGACGCACTACACCGACTGGGTAGTTGGTCACGTTCACTTAGGTGCATTGGGATGGAATGGCTGTATGACTTTCGCGATTTTATATTTCATCATTCCACGAATTTTTCAAACCAAATTGTATTCTCAAAAATTGGCCAACTGGCACTTTTGGTTAGCCACTGCAAGTATTTTGTTTTACGCAGTTCCTATGTATTGGGCGGGTATTGTACAAAACCAAATGTGGAGAGAATTCAATGCTGATGGTACTTTAACCAATCAAAACTTTTTGGATACAGTAACGCAAATTATTCCGATGTATGCAACAAGAGCCATTGGTGGAACAATTTTCATCGTAGGTGTTTTGTTGATGTTTTTCAACTTATACAAAACAGTTAAATCAGGAAAACTACTGGCCAACGAAGAAGCAGAAGCTTATCCATTAGCGAAAGCAAATGTGAAACACGAAAAAGAACACTGGCACAGATGGATTGAAAGACGTCCGATTCAAATGTTGTTGTTAAGTGTTGTAGTAATTTTAATTGGAGGTGCCATTGAAATGATTCCAACCTTCTTAGTAAAATCGAATATTCCATCCATCACCAGTGTAAAACCATATACACCATTGGAATTGGAAGGTAGAGATTTATACATCCGTGAAGGTTGCTACAACTGTCACTCACAAATGATTCGACCTTTCCGTTGGGAAACTGAACGCTACGGCGAATATTCCAAAGCAGGAGAATTTGTGTACGATCACCCTTTCCAATGGGGATCAAAAAGAACCGGTCCGGATTTAGCGCGTGAAGGTGTAAAAACTGGTCGCTTGTACAAACCAAACGATTGGCACTTCAATCACTTGTTGGTTCCCGACTCAGTTTCCGACGGCTCCATCATGCCACGTTACCCTTGGTTGTTGAATAAACTAGATTCTAAATTGCTAGAGAAAAAAATCACAGCCATGAGAAAAATGGGCGTGCCTTATCCCGAAGGATATGAAAGCAAAGCCATTGGCGACATGAACTTGCAAGCAAAAGAAGTGGCGAAACCATTGTACGATAACATTGACGGACTCATGATTTCGGATGAAACCTACGATAAAATTGCTGCAGGTGAAATGAAATTGGAGGAAACTGAAATGGTAGCCATCATCGCTTACTTACAAAGATTAGGAACCGACATTTATCCAAAAGCAAAAAAATAAAGCCATGCTAAAATTTATAAAACATCATTTAGACACGATAGCAGGAGTTGAAATTTTTCCTGTCATCTCTTTCCTGATCTTCTTCTCAGTATTTCTCTTTGCTGTGATTTACGTGTGGAAAGCCGATAAAAAACACATGGACGAAATGAGCTCTTTACCATTGGATAAATAAAAAAACAAAAATTATGAACGCAATTTTATCAGATTCTTTTTACCTGGCACTTCTCTTGGTTATTGCAGTGCTGCTGATTTGTTTGACAATTCTATATTCAGTATTCAAATCGGTATTCAAAACGCTTTACCCTGATGCTATAAAAGAAAAAGCGCCTAAAAAAACCGCTACTGTTTATGAGCAGCTCACTGCTTATGTTCCAATTGAAGAGGAACACACCATTTTAATGGATCATGAATACGATGGTATTCGCGAACTCGACAATAATTTACCGCCTTGGTGGGTATACATGTTTTATGCTTGTATTTTGTTCGCAGTAGCTTACTTCGGATACTACCAAGTGATGGGTGGTCCGTCACAAAAACAAGAATACGAAACAGAATTGGCCGAATTCAAAGCTGCCAGAGAAGTAAAGAAAAAAGCATCGAATGAAAAATCAGTAGACGAAAATACTGTTGTTCTTTTAACTGACGCAGCAAGTATTTCCTTTGGAAAATCATTGTTCGAAGGCAATTGCAAAACTTGTCACGGCGATGCTGGAAAAGGATTAAACGGTCCAAACCTTGCCGACGAATATTGGTTGTACGGCGGCAGTGTAAAAGACATTTTCTCTACAGCTAAATACGGAAAAATTGAAAAAGGTATGCCAGCTTGGGGTATGTTGGGCGGCAAGAAATTAGAAGCAATTGTAAGTTATATCAAACAACTGCAACCTGCTCCTGATGGCAAAGCTCCTCAAGGAAATAAATATGTGGAGGAAGTGGTTGCTGTAGATTCAACTGCAACACTTCCTGTGGATAGTATAAAAAAATAAAACCAGGGCGATAGATCCTTCCTTCGTTAGGACGACATTACTTATTCATAGTGTAAACAAAATGGGCCGGTAATGTCCTTCTGACGAAGGAAGGATCTATCGCCCTCAACTTAAAAAATGGAAAACCAAGAAACATATTCTGATGACTTTCGAGGACACCTCTCAACAGTTGACGAGAAAGGCAAAAGAATATGGGTTTACCCAAAAGCGGTAAAAGGAAAGTTGTACAAATACCGCACTCTGGTAAGTTACCTCTTGCTGGCGGTTTTATTCGGACTCCCGCACCTTTACCTACACGGCGAACCATTGCTTCTTTTCAATATCATGGAAAGAAAATTTATCATCTTCGGACAAATTTTTTGGCCGCAGGATTTTCATATTTTCCTCTTTGCCATGATTGCCTTCATTTTATTCATCATTTTATTTACCGTTGTTTTCGGTCGAATTTTTTGCGGATGGATTTGTCCGCAAACCATTTTCCTGGAAATGGTTTTTCGTAAAATTGAACGATGGATTGAAGGAGATCACATCGCACAAAAAAAACTCAATAAACAAAAATGGAACTCGGATAAAATTTTAAAGAAAACGTTTAAACATGTTGTCTTCTTTGGTATTTCGTATCTGGTAGCTAATACTTTTTTAGCGTACATTATTGGAAAAAATGAATTGATAAAAATTCAATTGGACAATCCGGCAGAACATATTGGCGGACTAGTTACGATCACTATTTTTTCCTTCGCGTTTTATGGCGTATTTGCTTTCCTACGCGAACAGGTGTGCACGAATATTTGTCCGTATGGAAGATTCCAGGGAGTTATGCTCGACAGCAACACAATTGTTGTTGGCTACGATAGCAAGCGAGGTGAGCCGCGAGAAAAAAACACAAAACTTCGCTCCTCTTCTGCTGGCGATTGTATTGATTGCAAACAATGTGTGGTGGTTTGTCCAACAGGAATTGACATCCGCAATGGCACTCAGCTGGAGTGTGTGAATTGCACCGCTTGTATTGATGCTTGCGACGAAGTAATGCTTAACATTAACAAGCCAACGAACTTAATTAAATACGCTTCTGAAAATCAGATTTCAAAAGGATTGCCTTTTGAATTCACTGCAAGAATGAAGGCGTACACTGGCTTCTTAGCATTAATTTTAGTGATACTTGCTGTGATGATTTTTGTGCGTGGAGAAGTAGAAACATCGGTGCTGCGCTCACGCGGACAAATGTTCACTGTGATGACCGACGGGCGCATCAGCAATTTGTACAAATACAAAATTGTCAATAAAACCAATGAAGAAGTTCCTATCCATTTTAATTTACTCGACATAAAAGGCGAAATTGAAATCATAGGAACTAAAGAAATCATGTTGCAACCCGAACAAAAAATTGAAGGTATATTGATGATTAAAATAGATACCCTTCAAATTCAAAAAAGAACAACACCATTGAGATTGGAAGTAATGACCAAAGAAAGAAAACTGGAAGAAGTGGCCACAGTATTTATGGCGCCACGTCACCATAAAAATAAAATAAAACACTAAAACTGACAGTATGAACTGGGGATGGAAAATTACAATTGTGTACTCACTGTTTGTTATTGGAATGTTGAGTGTTGTGGCTTATAGCAGCACTTTCGACACCAATCTAACCAGCGAGAACTACTACGAAAAAGAAGTCGCTTTTCAACAAGAAATTGACAAAAAACAAAACGCCATCAACGACTCTTCCGTATTTACGGTGAAGGTTTTGGGCGATTCGGTTTACGTTGAATTTCCAAAAGAAATTAGTTCGGGCAAAGTGACTTTTGTGCGCGCTGCCGATATCAATAGCGACAAAAACTTCGACTTAAAAGCCAACAGAAAAAAGCAAACTTTCTCTTTGGATCTTTTTAAAAATGGCAGCTACGAAATACAAATTGATTGGAAGGCCAACAACAAAGATTATTACTGGGAAGAAAACATAATTATTTAGATCCTGAAACAAGTTCAGGATGACAAATGTGAACCAAACTCAAAAAATAAAATGATCGTACACTTCAAACACTGGATCAGTAATGTCATCCTGAAATTTTTTCAGGAACTATAGAACAAAAAGAAAATGTTACTATTAACCGCCATATTATTAGGCTTAGCCTCCAGTTTGCATTGCGTGGGCATGTGCGGTCCCATTGTGATGAGCATTCCATTTTTGCATTTCAAAAAAAATAAATACTTCGCAATGGCCATCTACCATACAGGAAGATTGTTCGTTTATGCCCTATTGGGAATTTTTTCGGGAAGTGTTGGAGCATTAATGTCGCTGGTGGGTTTTGAGCAATGGATGTCGATAATTGCCGGAGCATTTTTAGTACTGATATTTTTCATTCCTAAAATTAAAAATGCAATGGAAAAAAAATTAGCCAGTCCGGTAAACAAAATTCAAACATCTTTAGGAAAGTATTTATTTCAACCCACCTACTCTTCAGTAACGCTGATGGGAATGCTCAACGGAATTTTACCATGCGGAATGGTTTACGCAGCATTGGTTGCGGCCACAGCAGCAGGCTCAACAGGAGAATCAATGTTGTACATGGTGTTTTTCGGAGTGGGTACATTACCGCTTTTGTTGGCCTGCACCATAGGATTTTCGGCCTTGGGCACTCAATTTAAAAATCAGTTCAGAAAATGGGCTCCTTACGGCACATTAGTGATTGGCTTACTTTTTATTTTGCGCGGATTGAATTTGGGCGTTCCTTATGTGAGTCCGCACTTTGAAGAAAAAACAAAAACAATGAATTGTTGTCACGTTAAAAACACAGCAGATGCAAACCCTCATTGATAAATACGACATTGCTTGTCCGCGCTACACCAGTTATCCCACTGTACCCTACTGGGAAAATAACCTGTCGCAAGACGAATACAAAAAACAATTAAAAATCACTTTTGATGAAAGCAATGATGCCACAGGAATTAGTTTGTACATCCATCTTCCCTTTTGCGAAAGTTTGTGCACCTATTGCGGCTGCAACACCCGAATCACTGTAAATCACAAAGTAGAAAGTCCGTACATCCAATCTGTTTTGGCCGAATGGAACATGTACAAAACCGTATTTCAGCAAGCCCCAAAAATTAAAGAATTGCATTTGGGAGGAGGAACACCAACTTTCTTTTCTCCCGAAAATTTAAGAACATTGATTGGAGGTATTTTGGAAGGCTGCACAAAAACTGCCGATCCTAAATTTAGTTTTGAAGCCCATCCCGCCAATACCACCACTGCACATTTACAAGTATTGTTTGATTTAGGTTTTAAAAGACTGAGTTTGGGAATTCAGGATTTTGATCCCATTGTGCAAGAAACCATCAACCGCAAACAAAGCTTTGAAGAGGTGCAATCGGTGACTGAACAAGCGCGCAGTATAGGATATACTTCCATCAGCTACGATGTGATTTATGGTTTGCCTTTCCAAACCCTGCAAAGTATAGAGGACACCTTTCAAAAAGTGGCGCGTTTGCAACCCGACAGGATTTCATTTTACAGCTATGCGCATATTCCTTGGAAGCGCCCCGGACAAAGAAAATACAATGAAGCCGATCTTCCATTAAAAGAATACAAAAGATCGCTGTACGAAAAAGGGAAAGAAATTCTTTCGGCCAGCGGCTATCAAGAAATAGGAATGGATCATTTCGCTTTGCCTCACGACGAACTTTTTACCGCCGAAAAAAACGGCAAGTTGCACCGCAACTTTATGGGTTATACCGACGATAAAACAAAACTTTTGGTAGGACTTGGCGTTTCGGCCATTAGCGACACCTGGACCTCCTTCGCGCAAAACATTAAAGAAGTAGAATCATACCAAAAAGCCGTTAGCGAAGGCAAGCTTCCAATAACAGTTGGCCATCACTTAAATGCCGAAGATCTATTCATCCGCCATCAAATTCTTAACATCATGTGCAAATCCCAAACAGAATGGATGCACGAAGAATTGGTGCAAATGAGAGAAAATGGCATTACTCATCGTTTGCATGAATTGAGTTTGGATGACCTCATTGACCTAAAGCACAATTCTTTGTCGGTAACTGAAAAAGGGAAAATCTTCCTGCGCAACATCTGTTTGGCGATGGATTTACGTTACTGGAGAAAAGTGCCCGAAAAAAACACTTTTAGTAAAGCAGTATAGTGCATACTATATATATGTATTAAATTATTGGTTGGCTGGGAACCCTGTTTAAAAAAAGCGGCGCCCCCCCTCAAAAAAAGAATTATATATTTTCAGCATTCAGCAATTTCACCCTGAAAGCACCCCTTTTTACTCCATATTATTTCAAGAATTATTCATATTTAAGGGGGTACAAAAAACACATTGCAACCTGTAAATCAATGGTTTAAATACCATAAAACCTCTATATCCTCTTGATTTTTCATATACAATTGGATTTCGCGAATTCAATGGACTTCCTTTGACATATACCGAGACGATCGGCTAATTGAAACTAATCAGTTATTAATATGTTAAACCTTTAAATCGCAAACAAATGAAAAATTTATTACTAAGCGGAAGTGCAATGTTTTTATTTCTTGGTGCAGCCAATGCACAAGGATGGGAAACAAAAGGAGCCCATGATGATTTTGCCACAGCAGATATCTACGTGAATGGCCCGAACAACGAAGGTGTTTATTGGTGGGAAACTACTAACGGAACTTCGTTAGCGATTACACGTTCTGGAAATGGCGCAATGAGCGTTCTTGCAACTAATGCAGGTGGATGTACTGGCCTTGGCTGTTACCCATCATTTGGAGTTGATTTTGGTACAGTAAATTCATTGCCAGTAACTCTCGACCTTTCTACAGGTGCAAACATTGTACTTGACATTGAAAACAAATCAAGCAACTTTACTTTCATCTCTGTAATTCTTACCGACGTGAATGGAAAAGAGGCGAAATTTGAACCGAATGTTTCTGACGTTACCGTTGGTAGTACTTGGGATAACCCTGAGCGTAAATCATTAAATGGTTTCACTTTCGGGAATACCGACGGCTTAACCACTAGTGGTAAAGAAAGAAAAACAGTAACCATCGATTTATCTTCTGTAGCAGGTAAAGTGGGCGGTTTAACTGGTGGCGCTTACAGCTGCGATCCAGGACCATTCAATTGTCCAGCAACCACTTACGAGATTGACATCACTAAAATCAAGTCGGTTTTGTTCATGGTAAACTTTGGAAAAGACAATATTTTCATCAGTGAAGGTGATGGCGACCATACTGCAGATACTTTTATTGAAGCAAAAAACATCAGTGCATTTTCTGGAGAAATTTTAGTTCACGATTTTAAAATCGGAAAATTAAAAGGAGAAAGTGTTGGAGTGAATACATTCAACAACAACACTTTAAATGTATATCCAAACCCGACAAATGATGTGATGAACGTAACATTTGATGCAACATCAAAATCTACTATCACTTTAACCGACCTTTTTGGGCGTGTGGTTTATTCAGCTTCAATCAATGAAGGCACCCAAAAAATCGCTATCAATTCATCAAATTTCGCAACAGGAATGTATGTATTAAACCTTACAACTTCTGAAGGCACAGTATCACAAAAAGTGAACATTAAATAATTGAATATTATTTAAATACTCACCATAAATATTAAGCTGGTTTTGAGCTTTTAAAACCAGCTTAATTTTCACCTAAAACTGCAAAGATTATGGCTGTAAAAAAATATATATTGTTTATTGTCTTTGGGTTGACATTGTCTCCTGTATTCACCTTTGCAAAAGGAGGCCAAGACTCGCTGAATTTGGGAAAAGCATTTCTCTTCAACGATTTTTCACTAACAAATTTTCAAGGTCTTTCAAAAACAAAAGCAATTTTTACTGCGCCAACCAGCATTGCTGGAAAAAGCTCAAAAATAACCTGGTTCAAATCGATGCGTTACTCTGGTTACGCCAGATTTTATCCTTACTACAGAAACATGAAAAGCTACTACAATGTAGCTTCCAACAACATTAATGGACTCACTTTACCCATCACGCTCAATGCCGATGATGGTTACCAGCAACCGCTGATGCTTTTCAGATTAGAGGGCAATCCAACAGCAAAAACTTCCTTTCAAACGGAGTTGCAATTCAGCAACCTAATGAAAAGAACTACCACATTAACCGACTCAACAGGAAAGCTCGCCAACCTTTACGTGATATTTAAATTAGAAGGAGCTGTTGACACTAAATTAGGACACATCAGAATGATTGCCGGTGGCGGTGCCAACTGGTACCGATTAAGCCCTTCAACACTTTGGGGATACCAATACCGCGATGACTTATTTGAAAGATACGCCTGGGATCCAGAAGGTCATGATTTTTCAAACAGATACAACTCAGCATACTCCGTAGGCGATATTCCTCGCGACCAGCGATTTGGAATGCAGGCCGTGCAAGGATTCATTTTAGAAGGAACAAAATTACCAGCAGGATTTGATGCTGCAATATTATATGGAAAAAATTCCACCAGCGGAGGCTTCACTTCTTTCATTTCGGGAACACCGATGAATATGCTGGCAGGCCGCATTGGAAATGAAATTAAGAGTCAGAAACTAGGCTTCAGCTATTTCAATCAATATGGATATACCAGCAATAAAGTAGACTATAAAAAAATTGCACAGGGTGTTGACACCTTTTATGTAGAAGACAATTATGTGAGTCAGGTAGTAAGCACTGTCGATGGCAGATTTGACTTTAAAAACTTCGCTTTATATACTGAAATAGGCGCTGGTTCCTATTTAAGCAACACGTACAATTTAGGACTAGCAAAAGGCGCAAAAACAGGTGTACAAAATGTTAGTCACTACAACAGAAAATGGGACGAGACGATGTTTTTTGAAATCACCACAAAAAAACGATTCACCCGAATTCCAATTAAATTAAATGCTTACCGCATTGGTGCAAACGTGGTGAACAATACCAGTTCAGTATCCAACACTTCCATTGAACAGGCCAAACCAAGTACCGATACTCCAGATGAGTATTACACCAACTATTACGACGGAATGGTGACCGATGTTGGTCAGCTGGCCAACAACCGTCAGGGCGTTAATCTCTTTGTAAATAAATCATTCAAAAAATTAATGACCAAACTAGAAATTGGTTCATCACAAGAAATCACCAACTTAGTCGGAGACACCAGAAATGGCGCTCGATCAAGATTCATTGCTGGAAATGCGCACGATAGTTTAAGCATGATTCCATTCACCAACAGCATCACTTTTGAACATCGCTTAAATGGATTGACCCGCTCACGATTTATTCCTTACCAAAGATTTGGCGGACCATACTCTCGCTTACAATCTGTATACCGCAGAACCTTTGAAAACATTTCTATTACCGACACTATAGTGAATTACAAAAAATCTTTTAGTTCCATGAACTTGGAGTTGAAATACAAATTCAAACTTGTAGGAAAAGAATTAATATTGATCAACTACAACAATTATAGCTCGGTACAAGATCATTACTCCCCTATTCCGGTATTTACCGACAAAGCTTTCCTGCGCATATTTTACAGCGAGCTAATGGCTTTTTATGCCATCCACTCCAAAGTAACCATCGTTTCTTTTGTTGCCACAGAAAGAGTGTTGGGCAATCAGCGCACTGAATTGGCTGATGCCAGCGGAAATTTAATTACCAACGCAAAAGGAAAACCAGTATCCAGCGCAACAGGAAAAGCAGTGGATCAAACAGGATATGGAATTGGTATTGGCGTGGATTACAACTTTCACAGTAGAGCAAGTTTACACTGGAGAAACAGATGGTTTTCACACAGCGACAAAAATTTTACACACGATAATTTCAAAGGTTACGAATCAACCGTAGAGTTTAAAGTATTCTTTTAAAACCAAAAAAAATGAAAAAGAACCTAAATCTGATACTAAGCATTTTCACCTTTCTTCTCATCACAGAAGTGAGTGCGCAAACAGTATATTTTACTGGATTGGGGCGGGCCCTGGTTAGTAATGGTGATTTATCCGACAACACCAACACAGCCTCTAAACTAAAGGCCTCTGGAGGATATACCTTATTTGATTTAGGCATTTATGCCAAACCAAACGAAGTGTTGCGCGGCGGTGTAATTTTAAGAGTGAAAAATCCCTTTGGTGGTTTTTATGGAAATGGCGCATCGCTCGCATTCCGTCAGATGCAGCTGGAAGGGTTGATTGCCAAAAAAGTAAAATATGAAATTGGTGATGTTTATTTATCACACACACCATTCACTCTTTGGAATGCCGATTCCAACGACACAAGATATGAAGCCGATATTTTTGCTATGCGTCGCGACATCATTAATTACGAAAACTATTTTGTAGGAAATGCATGGAGAATGCAAGGGTTCAACACTAAAGCAAAAATAAATTTCACAAAAGGAATTGAAAATATTGGTTTGCGAGTGTATGGCGGACGCACACGAGAAACAAATTACAACACTATTCCCGACCGATATTTTTATGGCGGAAGAATTGAACTCAACCAAAGTGCTGCATTTAAGATCGCAGGAAACGTAGCAGCCATCAACGATATAGCAGGGACGGTAAAAAATTCACAAGTCAATTACGACAATAAAGTATTCACTTCCGACTTTGCGCTAAACATCAACAAATTGGAAAAATTCAAATTTTCACTTTTGGGTGAAGCCGGTGCTTCTCAATTTCAATTGTGGAGAAAATCGGATTCTGTCAACCATAAATTTGAAGACTTCTTTTACGACTTAGGCCTTGAAGCTGCTTATAAGCCACTAAATATCACCTTAGGCTTATCTTACAGAGACGTGGGATTTAACTTCAACAGTCCGATGGCTCAAACTCGAAGAATGAACGCGCCGACAAACATTGCCTTGAGCAATTTCGGATTGATGAACGACGGAATTACAGCTCGACCCTTCTCGCCATTTGATCCGCTTGCGCAAGATTTCAACTTGTACAATCAAGGTATTTCCACCACACTAATGAATTATTTTGTGCAGTACAACATGGTGGAACCATACGGAAAAGCAACGCCGAACCGCAGAGGATTCACCATCTCAGCAAGCATCAAAGAACCATCACAAATAATCAATGCCGATGTGCAAGTAAATTTATTGTCGGAAATAGTTTCAGAAGGAGATTCCATTGCACATCAAAAAAGAGAATTCACTTTAATACGCGGTGGCTTCACTTTCAACCTTCATAAATTATTGCAATTGGAAAAAGTAATCGCCATCAACGGAGGAATTCGCACCGAAAGTTCCACTCGCGGCAGCAGCAACTTGGCGAGCACATTGATTGACGCAGGATTGGATGTTGAAGTAATGAAAAGTTTACACTTACTTGGTGGCGTTAAATTATTTTCGGTGAAAGGCAACGAAACACAAAGTGGAAGAAATGAGTTGAATCAAATAGTAACATTCTCCCCGCTGCATTTCAATCAAACGCAAAACATTATTGCAGCTGGAGTGCGCTACAACTATGATAAAGCAGGATGTTTTTTTAGCATGCATTACCACATTGTAAATTACAACGATGCTGATATTGCTAAAAACAAGTACACTATGAATCAATTGTTTTTTGTTTTCGGATTGAAGTTTTAAACTAAAAATGAAAAGTATGAACGCAATTTTCAAGTTTTCCATTTTGTTACTGCTTTTGTCGGCTTGCAAAAGAGAAAAAGCAGATTTCATCGGTCCGGCCTATGTTTCAGCTCCTGCCGGATTTGAAGTATTGAATTTCTCCGCCTCTGATTCCACTGTTGACTTTACTAGCGACAGCATTTTATACAATGCTACTTTCAGCAACGAAGCATCGTGGATATTAACCATCACAGGAAAAACTTCGGGGGCTATTTGCACCATCACAGGAACTTCTTCCAGCATTAACAATTTGGTATGGAAAGGCACACACAACGAAGTCATCTTCTTTAAAAAAGGAGAAATTGCTACTGCAGTTTTAACTTTTTATGGAACGTCGATAATTTCTTCCAACAGTGTGAAAATACTGAAAACACGCGATTTCCGAACTTATGGTCAGTTTCCAACGACTGGAGATTTTGAAACGCCATCGTTGATTGAACCAAAATTAGGACCACCAAAAGTGTACTCACCTTATTGGGCCCATTTCAATTTTCCAACACCTATTGACAACGTTGCGCAGGGAGTGGATTCAATTGCCATTGATCATGATGGAAAACAAATTGATGCAGTAGAAGGCAGTAAATATTATTACATAAAAGGAAAAGGTGCGCAGCAAGTATTTATAAGTGGTATGCAGTACACGGGAGGATTTACAACTCCACTGCCCAATACCCCCGACAATATTTGGGTGAATATGTATTTGTACGGTACCGGCGATAATAATGCGGGCGTAGAAATTGAATTTCAGGAAGCCGATGAAACACCTGGCAATCCAAGCGGATACCAAGGAGCAAAAGACGATGCCTTTGTTGCTTACATTACTTTAAATCATAAAGGATGGAAATTGTTTAGCTTTAAATACAGTGATCTCACAGCAAGTAAAAACCTATTGTTTGGTGGTAGCGGAAATAAAATTCATGAGCCACATCGCTTAAAATCTTTCGATATTATTGCCGTAAAAAAAACAACTCCGGAATCAGCTATTGAAGTTTACTTTGATTTTCCAATCATTACCATTGGCGGACCTTTTAACCCTTCTAAATAAAAAAGTATGCAAAAAGGAACTATCTATTTAGCTATCATTAGTGCGTGCATTTTATGTTCCTGCGCCGGAACCATGCAAACCTATGATTTGAATGAAGAGTATGCTAAAAGCTTGCATTTTGAAGGCGCCGCAGCAGGCGAAGCAAAAAAAGCAGAAGAAGAAAAAAGCGATTTAGTAGGTGTGCCCGCATTGAGTTTTTATGGCGGCGATTTGAAACGTGGTGGTATTTGGTGGGCTGGAAAAGGAATTTCCTTAGAAAAAGGCGACGTGTTTTTGTACGACTTTGAAAATGTTGGTCCGGATAGCATTCCCTTTGGCGCTACCTTCCCTCCACTCGATTTCGCGAAGAATAAAGTGCGCATTAAAATTACAGCACGTGCCGAAGGAAAAGAAGGTGATTTACCTACAATATTTTTACAGCTCGATGACGTATCAGGCTACAAAGCCGATGCAAAAAGACCTTCACAAAAAATTGAAAATTCAGAAGACTTCAAAGAATACTATTTTGAATTGAACGACATCTTTGTTCAAAAATCTCCCAAACATGCAGTAAACAGCTCAATGATCAACAGTTTGAAATTTTTTATCAATCCGGGTTTAACAGGCTATACTGGTAAAATTCACATCAAGGAAATTAAAATTATTGCTGTGGCTGCGGATAAATAGTTCAATTGCACCATACCTAATAGTTCGTCATTGCATTTGATATTAAGAGGAGAAAGCATAAAATGCTTTCGCTTTTCTTTTGTACTCAAAAATTAAAGCAATCCTTTGTGTTTTAGGGATTGCTTCGTCGCCGCTAAAGAGCGGCTTCTCGCAAAGACGACAACACTCCCGGGGTTCAAGTAATGCCAGCTAACTCTCCGCTAAGTTTTCAACTTAGCGGAATCTATTTTGAAGCTTTCAGCTTCAATTTCTTTTTGCAAAACAATGAATAAAAGAAGCTGAAAGCTTCAAGAAAAAATTCCGTCAAGTTACTCTTCGCTAAACTTAACGGAGCGAACGCTAAAAAAAACACTTTTCCATCTTACATTCCACCCCAAAATACCCCTTGCAACCAGTATATTTCATCTATATTTCCCTCTACCTCCAACCAATCTTTACCACTGTATACCAACTACTTAACTTTATATTTTAATATTTTCATTGATATAATCAATTGACAAATAGCTTACGGAGAGCGGATCACATTAATTTGTGATAACACGAAGATTATTCTTGAAAAAATTTAAAACTATTAAAATGAAAATAAACTTTAACCCACCGTACAGAAAGGAAGTGAAACTGATGTATTTGGTTTTATGCCTTTTGGTTTTAAGTGCCTGCCAATCGAAAAATTTTGCGGTAGTCATTAACAGCGTTTCTTCACCAAGCAAGAACAATACTATTGAATTCTTTTTGGATGAAACAGGTGCTCCTCACTATTTGGTAAAACACAACAACAAAGTGGAAATTGACAGCTCCAGTATGAGCTTCGATTTAAAAGGTCAGGAATCTTTAAAGTCGGGATTTGCCATCAAAAACATTTCCGAAAAATCTTTTAATGAAACATGGGAAATGCCATGGGGAGAGCAACGCAATGTAATCAACCATTACAAAGAATTGTTTGTGGAGTTGGAAGAAACTGCTGGCGCTAAACGTCCTTTGAACATTTATTTCCGCGCTTATGATGACGGAATTGCTTTCCGCTATGAGTTCCCTAAACAAGTGAGTGTGGATTCTTTGACTATCCTTGATGAAAACACAGAATTTCAATTGACAGGTGACCACATGTGTTGGTGGAATCCTGGCGACTGGGACAGCTCTGAACATTTGTTTTATACCGACAGCCTTTCAAAAATTGATGCTTTAGAATTGAAAAAAAATGAATTGGCCAACAGTCACATCGTTGATAATTCAGTTTTAACTCCATTAACAATGCGTACCAAAGACGGAGTGCATTTGGCTTTTCATGAAGCAAACTTAACCAACTACGCGGGCATGACCTTGAAATTGGGTGGTGATAAATATTTACTGACGAGCGAACTGGTGGGTTCCGATCGTTTGGGACATAAAGCAAAATGCGCGCTTCCTTTTGTTACGCCTTGGAGAACAATTCAAATTGCCGATAAAGCAACTGCTTTATTAGAATCGAGATTGATTGAAAACTTAAACGAAAGAAATAAAATTGCCGACATCAGCTGGTTCTCTCCAAAAAAATATGTGGGCATTTGGTGGGAAATGCACATCGGAAAATCAACATGGGATTTAGCCAGCGGAAAACATGGCGCTACAACTGCTAATGCAAAAAAATACATCGACTTTGCTGCTGCCAACGGATTCAAAGGAATTTTGGTGGAAGGATGGAACACCGGCTGGGAGCACTGGATTGGCTTTGAAGACAGAGAAGGTGTTTTTGATTTTGTTACTCCTTATCCTGATTATGATCTAAAAGAAGTAGTGAGATATGGCAAAGAAAAAGGTGTGGAATTGATCATGCACAACGAAACATCGGCTGCTCCGCGCACTTACGACAAACAACTAGATACTGCTTACAAAATGATGCACAACTTAGGTATCCATTCTGTAAAAACAGGTTATGTTGGTCCTATCCTTCCTAAAGGAGAATACCAC
>JAPLEZ010000036.1:0-4923 GCA_026390935.1 Bacteroidota bacterium | reverse complement strand
ATACCACGACGGACAATGGATGGTGAATCACTACCAACGAGTAGTAGATCAAGGCGCAAAATACCAAGTGGCTATTGATGTGCATGAACCAATTAAACCTACAGGTTTAAGAAGAACTTATCCAAACCTTATTTCAGCAGAAGGTGCACGCGGACAAGAATTCAACGCTTGGGCAAGCGATGGCGGAAATCCGGCAGAACACATTTCTATTTTAGCTTTCACAAGAATGTTGGCTGGACCAATGGATTTTACACCTGGTATTTTTGATATCACTTTACCAACGAAACCGCACAATCAAATCAACACCACTTTAGCGCAACAATTGGCTTTGTATGTTGTGATTTATTCTCCGGTTCAAATGGCTGCTGATTTACCTGAAAACTACAAAGATCAACCTGCCTTCCAATTTATAAAAGATGTTGGTGTGGATTGGGAACAAACAAAAATTTTGAACGGCGAAGTCGGAGATTTTGTCACCATTGCCAGAGAAGAAAGAGAAACAGGAAATTGGTTCGTTGGTGGTATCACCGATGAAAACCAAAGAGAAGTGACGATTGATTTTTCTTTCCTGAAAGAAGGTCAGAAATACGAAGCCATCATTTATCAAGATGGAAAAAAGGCGAATTACAAAACACATCCAACAGATATTGAAATTGTAAAAATGACCATCGATAAAAACACAAAACAAACTTTCAAGTTGGCGGAAGGTGGCGGATTTGCCATTAGTTTGAAAGCAATAAAATAATGTGCTGTTGAAGCTGAGGCTCCTTCACAAAAAGGAAAAGCCATAGCGATTTTGCCGATCGGGATTGTACTATACCCCGTTTCTCCCGGTCGGCTTTTTAATTGCAGTGAAAAGGATTTAGCTAAAAAAGAATACTATGTTTTTCTACACTTCCAAAAAGCTTGCATTGACTTTTATTGCTGTGTTTGCAGCACTATTGAGCTTTGCTCAAAACAAAACTGCACCTGCAACTTTTTGGTGGAACGACGCTATTTTTTACGAAGTATTTGTGCGCAGTTTCAAAGACAGTGATGGCGATGGAAAAGGAGATTTTAAAGGACTGATTTCAAAACTGGATTACCTCAACGATGGTGATCCAAACACCAACACCGATTTAGGAATCACAGCCATTTGGTTGATGCCAATCATGCAATCGCCGAGTTATCATGGTTACGATGTTATCGACTACAAAACGATAGAACAGGATTATGGTACCAATGCCGATTTCAAAAAATTTATGGATGAAGCGCACAACAGAGGCATCAAAGTAATTATTGATTTTGTGATGAACCACACCTCTTCGCAACACCCGTGGTTTCAAGCCTCCAGCGACTCCACGTCAGCACAACGCGATTGGTACATTTGGAAAAAAACCAGTCCAGGAAACAAAGGTCCGTGGAACCAACAAGTATGGTATCCCAAAAATGGCAGCAATTATTACGGAATATTTTGGTCGGAAATGCCCGATTTAAACTACAACACTGCAGCAGTAAAAGACAGTATGTTTGACATCGCCCGTTTTTGGATGGAAGACATGAATGTAGATGGCTTTCGTTTAGATGCAGTGAAATATATTTTTGAAGATGGAAATACTTTGGAAGACCTTCCTGCAACAATTGATTTTTGGAAAGATTTCAGCAGCTATTATAAATCGGTAAAGCCTGATGCTTTTGCTGTAGGAGAAGCATGGACCAACACCGCAAAAGTAGCGCCTTACGTTAACGACAGCGCTTTGGATTATTGTTTTGAATTTGATTTAGCTTCCGCCATTTTAAATGCTGCCAATTATAGTTCTACTGCAACTTTAAAAACACAAATGGATAAAGTAATTGCCGCATATCCTCATTTGCAATACGGAACTTTTTTGACCAATCACGACATGAACCGCACCATGACACAACTGGGCAGTAATGTTGGAAAAGCAAAAGTTGCGGCTAATCTTTTGCTCACACTTCCCGGTGTGCCGTATATTTATTACGGAGAAGAAATTGGTATGACAGGAAGCGGTGCCGATGAAAATAAAAGAACACCATTGCATTGGAACAACACTGCGAAAAGCGGCTTCACTACTGGCACTCCGTGGCGTGCAGTAAACACCGACTATAGCACAAAAAACATAGAGAGTCAGCAAGTCGATCAAAATTCTTTATGGAATGAATACCAAAAATTAATTGCACTGCGCAACAAAGAAATTGCACTGCGAAGAGGATCATACAAAAATATTACTGCCAATACTTCATCAATAGTATCCTTCATTCGTCAGTACAACAATGAAAATATTTTAGTGGTAATCAATACCGGTATAAGCGCAGTGAGCGATGTTGCACTAAGTTTAACTAATGGTGAAATAACAGCTGGGACATATAAGTTAAACGAATTGTTCGGTGGAGCTGCATCAGCAGTAACCATAAATACTAGCGGCGGATTCACAAATTTATCTCTTGCGCAAATCCCAGCTCAAAGCACCTTAATTTATAAATTAGAAAACAATACTTCAACCACTTTAGAAAACCAAGCACAAAAAATCATCAGCACTGTTTATCCCATTCCAAGTACTAATGAAATATTTATTGATTACACTCCACAAACGAGTGATATTGTACAGTACAGCATTTGCGATGTATTGGGAGATATAAAAACATCATCCTCTTTTACCGCATCCAGGAGTGGAGGAAAACAAAGTATTTCTTGTGAAAATTTATCCACAGGAATATATTTCTTGAATGTATTTTGGAAGGAGAAAAAGGAGATTTTCAAAATTATTATTCAGAAATAATTAAAGCAACACAGCTTTTTTGTCGCCGCAGCAATCACTAATTCTGCACCAGCATTTTATTGGTGATACTTTTGTTTTTCGGACTCACAATCGTCACGAAATAATTTCCATTGGAAAAATTAGAAGTAGAAAAATTGAATTGATTTTCTCCTTCAATTCCTGCTACCATAGCAGCATAAACTTGCTTGCCTTGCGCATCTACAATCGTTAAAAAATACATTCCCATTCCTTCCGATTGAAAGCTCATGGTTGCAGCACTTGACGTTGGATTAGGAAAAATTGCATTCCACTTGAAATCAACTAAACTATTTTCAATTGCGATAACATTAAATGTTTCGTTCGCCCCATCAAAATCATACTGTGTTAACTTATAATAATTCACTCCACTCAAAGGAGCATAGTCTACAAAAACATACTGCAAAAAATCAACACTATTTCCTGCTGCATTTACTTTGCCTATACTTTCGAAATTGATTCCATCAGCAGATCTCAAAACCTCAAAATAATCGCTGTTGATTTCGGTTGCTGTGATCCACACTAATTCATTGGTGTTTTTCACCTTTTCACCACTAAAATAAATCAAATCAACTGGAAGAGTAGCTGTGGGCACAATTTCACCATCACTTAATTGTGTGGCGGTTCGGGGTGTTCCACTAGTAGGTTCAGTAAAAAATATTTGCGCCAGTTTGCCCGCCGACAGCTCAGCACTGGAACCCGAATAAACCTTTCCAGCCGTTCCGGTAGTTCCATTGTAACTGCCCGTCCAACCAGTAATACGCAATAAAGTGGCAGCCGTCCAAGTGGTGCCATTACTCGCTGCAAAACTCACACTATGACTACCAGTCCCTAATGCAATTATAGTGTTTGCTGTTAAAGTCAAAGTCCCCATTGTTTCGCTATTACCCGCTGCAGATCCTGTAGAAAAAGTTCCGCCACTGGCCGAAAAATTACTGCCATCGGCAATTACACCAGCCGCACCCAATTGCAATACACCAGCTGATGTTGTTGTTGTTCCAGAAAAAGTGTTGACGCCACTTATAGCCATAGTACCGGCTCCTGCTTTTGTGATTCCAAATCCAACACCACTGATTATTCCAGTAATGGAAAGATCAGTCGTTACCGCATCGTTATCAACAGTAATGGTTCTGGAGGCGCCTAAAGCCACCGGACAGGAGATAGTGGCGCCATTACTGTTGCCTCCATCATCTGTAACAGTAAGATTTCCACCTAGAGTAAAAACCCCCGTTCCGGAAATAGTAGTAGCTGCAGATCCGATATAAATAACTGTAGAGGTAGGCGAACCTAAAGTATAGGTGCTTAAAGCCAAAGTACCACCCGCTGCAACCGTTAAAGTACCACTCACTGTTGCATTTCCTGCGAGTGTTTGTGTACCGCTAGTGTTGGATGTTTTCAAACTTCCATAAGCCACAGCCGAAACGGTTTGACCACCGGTGGAATTGGAGTAGTCCACTGTTAAACTGGTTAGTGTTTTTGTAGTGGCGGTATACTGAGTAGAAAAATCGGCAGTTGCTGCAGTACGTGTTACTTTTACGGTGCCCGATCCATTCAAAGTTCCACCGCTTACTATTGCCGCCGCCACTGGAGTTAGGGTACCATTTACGGTTAAGGTACCGGCAATAGCTGTACTTGCACTCATAGTCACCGTTGTATGTGATGCTTGCACAATAAATATGTTGCTTGTGTTGGTTAAGTCGCTTGCCCCGGCGTTGGTTCCTGATGCATCTGTAGCAGTATTCCAGTTCGATGCAGTATTTAAATCAGCGCCTGTTTTTGAATAAAAAGTAGTGGCACAACTTTGAAGTTTAGCTAGTCCGGCAGGGTTGATGTTTGTATGTAAAGTAGTAGAAGTAGAATACCAACCACCCTGGTTATCCCTTGATCCCCCGTCGTCGTCGTCGTTAATGTAAATATCAAAACCTATCGTTTTACCTGCTGCTACAGCACTTCCTCCTGTATTAACGGTAGTCCACGGAATTCTCGTCTCTAAAATATATCCACCGCCACCTGATGGTATCGCCCAAGATATCCCTGTTCTCGTTGCGGTTCCGTACATGTTCGCAGTGCTTGCATTGGATGCGCCATAAATATATCCGTACTGAAAATCATTTCCATCGTATGTCGT
>JAPLEZ010000107.1 GCA_026390935.1 Bacteroidota bacterium | reverse complement strand
CCTGAACCGTATAATTTCCTGGAGCAGTTCCGCTGGTAGTTTGTGAAGTTCCATTTCCATTTACACTCCAAACATAAGATGAATAGGTGCCAGCATCAAAAGTTGCAGCAGGATCGCCGGCACAAATTGTTTTATCGGCCAACGTTGGAGTTGGCAATGGATTCACCGTTAAAACACCCGTTGCAGATGCTTTACATCCTTTAGCATCGGTGACTTGAACAGTATAATTTCCTGGAGTAGTGCCGCTGGTGGTTTGTGAAGTTCCACTTCCATTGACGCTCCAAACATAAGAGGAGTAAGAACCGGCATCAAAAGTTGCGGCAGGATCGCCAGCACAAATTGCTTTGCTGGCCACTGTTGGAGTTGGCAAAGGATTCACCGTTAAAACACCTGTTGCTGATGCTTTACATCCTTTAGCATCGGTCACTTGAACCGTATAATTTCCTGGAGCAGTTCCGCTGGTAGTTTGTGAAGTTCCATTTCCATTTACACTCCAAACATATGACGCATATGATCCAGCATTAAAAGTTGCAGCAGGATCACCAGTACAAATTGCATTGTTTGCCACTGTTGGAGTTGGTAAGGGATTCACTGTTAAAACTCCCGTTGCAGATCCTTTACATCCTTTGGCATCGGTCACTTGAACAGTATAATTTCCTGGAGCAGTTCCGCTGGTAGTTTGTGAAGTTCCACTTCCATTCACACTCCAAACATAAGAGGAGTAAGAGCCAGCATCAAAAGTTGCAGCAGGATCCCCGGCACAAATTGCTTTATCTGCCACCGTTGGAGTAGGTAAGGCATTGACGATCACAGTTCTTTCTGAGTATTTCGGACAGCTTGCATCAGACGGCGCGGGATTTAACGTATGGCGCAAAATGTAAGATCCAGCAATGGTATTGGTGTTTACTGCACTAAATGTAGTTCCACTAATGCTTGCCGGTGTAGCTCCTGCTGGAGCAGATTGAACACTCCAGGTTCCCGGGGCAGAGGTGTTGGTGAGCATTGTCGTTAAATCCAAAGTAGTTCCAACACAAATTGGTCCGCCATTTTTTAAGGTAGTATCTAAGCAAGTGACCGTGCATGAAGTAACATCAATGAAAATGGTGTCATCAACGCTGCATTTTGTAAAAATGATTTGATGATGGCCAACACCGGCAGTGTTTGGATTGAATAGGCCTGTTCCAGCAACAATACAAGCACCACAACTCGCTGTGTAAACGCTTGGCGGTGTGCCAGCAGGATCTTCGGCATCTAAGCCACTGCACAACCATTTAGTACTTAAGTCAACAGCCGCATCGCAAGTTTTCATTGCTGGTACTTCTTGAATATCTGGTTCTTCCTGTGGAGGCAGAAACATACTGGGTAAACCATAATAGGTTTGTCCGGCAGTACCTGCCACAGCAGCAGTTGTAAAAGCGCCGCCGGCATTTAAATTTCCAGTCAACTTCATTAATGTATTGGCGGAAGTCGTGTATAGATTTCCATCAGGACCAATTTCTATGGCAGAATAAACCGTAGAAACTCCAGTACTTGTTCTGGAAGCAGTCATTGTGGCTACATTCCACGATGTAATATCGTAATAATAAATACTTGAGTTTTGTCCTGATACATAAACTTTAGAGTTGTCGGGAGAAAAAACAACATCATAAGGAGTGTCCAATGTTCCTGCTGGTGTGATGGCATGTTCATCACTTATTACTCCTGTAGCATTATTGAATTTATACACAGATACTGAACGTGTTTCATTGGGCCAGTTGTTAGGATGAGCTGAAACAAAATATTTACTGTCCCAAGAAAACGCTAGTCCTCCGCGCTCTTGTTGGCCTGAGGCTGGAGGCGCGGTAGAAACAACTGGAGTGGTTACCAAGCCATTGCACTTTAATAAGTAGGTATAAAATTCTGATGTTCCGGATCCCATAGTTGTTATCCATATGTCTACACCGTTAGCATGCCAGGTGGCCGCTACCCCTTCTGTAGATCTGTAGCTTCCAATTCTTGTTGAGGCGGTAACTACATTTCCATTTTTATCTACCACTGCGTAATTAAATCCTACAGTACTTCCCTGTGCATCATCTGTAGTAAATAAGTAGTAGTTGTTTGGATTTAAAGGATGCCTTACTGTGATAATGCCTTGCGCAGCGCTACCATTGGCCATATTCGATCCTCCTTTTTCATATCCTTCCATCACTCCGCTGTACTTCACTGCTGTTGAAGCGCCGGTGCCAGTCCAAACTTTTCGACCGTTGGTATAAAAAAGAAGATTTCCGTAATCGTCGCTGGCGGCTGAAATTCCTTCATAAGAAGTAACTGGGACGGATCCTACAATACCAACAGTAGTATTGGTGGCAGTTGACATGTTTCTAACCATGCCGGTCCAACTGTTAGGAGCGAAAAACCAATTTCTGTGAGATGGCCATTGCCATGGATTTTTAATCGTGGTAGGACACGATTGAGAGTAGGAGCTAAAGTAGAATAATCCCAATAAGGATAATAGTATAACTCTTTTCATAAGTCGATGTTAGTAGTAAAAATTGACCCCCTCGTCTAAATATAGAACAATTTCGTCAAATAAAACGTTACATCGCGAAGATATTTTTTCGATAAATACGATTAATCACGTAGGCTCTAGACTTCAAATTCCGAAGTGAAATGGAATTTAATATCAGGATATTTTTCTTTCGAAATATCTATAGAATAGGCGGAATCAGCCAGGAAAACATCTTTTCCGTCTTTATCCCGCGCCATATAAGGAGCCTTTCTCATTTTGAAATCGGCCAGTTGTTCTCTGTTGCTGCTGGAGATCCAGCAAGCCTTGTGAAGTTGCAATGGCTCATAGGCACATAACGCACCGTATTCATGTTCCAAACGGTATTGAATTACTTCAAACTGCAGTTGCCCAACAGTTCCAATAATTTTACGATTGTTTTGCACACGTACGAACAATTGCGCTACCCCTTCATCCATGAGTTGATCAATGCCTTTCGCCAATTGCTTGGCTTTCATTGGATCGGCGTTTTCAATGTACTGGAACAATTCGGGTGAAAAGCTTGGAATACCTTTAAAATCGAGTTTTTCTCCTTCTGTCAATGCATCGCCAATTTTAAAATTGCCGCTGTCGTACAAACCAACGATATCACCTGGAAATGCATCGTCGATGACTTCCTTCTTTTGCGCCATGAAGGACGTTGGGTTGGAGAATTTCATTTGTTTGTGCAGTCGAACGTGGTAGTAGTTGGTATTTCTTTGAAACTGTCCGGAGCATATCTTCACAAAAGCAATCCTGTCGCGGTGTTTAGGATCCATATTCGCGTGAATCTTGAATACAAAACCAGTAAATTTTTCTTCAAAAGGATTGATCACTCTTTGTTCTGTTGCTTTTGGTTTTGGAGTTGGCGCAATGCGGATAAAACAATCCAGCAACTCCTTAATTCCGAAGTTGTTGAGTGCGCTACCAAACATTACAGGAGAAATTTCACCTGACAAATAGGTGTCAACATTAAAGTCGGGATACACACCATTGATCAAGTCGAGGTCGTCACGCAATTGCATTGCAGGTTCGTCGCCAATGATTTTATCCAGCTCTTCCGAATCCATATCGCTGATTTCAACGCTTTCTTTGGCGATTTTTTGTTTGTCGGCTTCAAAAATGTTGAGCTTTTTTTCAAAGATATTGTAAACACCTTTTAGCTGCTGTCCCATGCCAATAGGCCAACTGAGAGGATGTACTTTTACGTTAAGTTTTTTTTCAATTTCATCCAGGAGGTCGAAGGCATCTTTTCCGGGACGATCTATTTTATTAATGAAAATCAACATTGGAGTTGATCTCATTTTGCAAACTTCTACCAATTTTACTGTTTGAGGCTCAACCCCTTTGGCAACGTCAACAACAACAATTACGCTGTCTACAGCAGTCAATGTTCTGTATGTGTCTTCAGCAAAGTCTTTGTGGCCGGGCGTATCAAGGATATTTATTTTCACTCCCGAATATTCAAAACCCATTACCGATGTAGCTACAGAGATACCTCTTTGCTTTTCAATTTCCATCCAGTCGGAAGTGGCTGTTTTCTTTATTTTATTTGATTTTACTGCACCAGCGGTTTGTATGGCGCCTCCAAACAATAGTAATTTTTCGGTGAGTGTTGTTTTTCCAGCATCGGGGTGACTGATGATGGCAAAGGTTCTTCGTTTTTCAATTTCTTCTTTAATGCTCATGGGTGCAAATATAGTTCACAGCATCGAGTTCCCGTTTAGTTTAGTGCGAAATTTGATTTTCTGCTGAATTGTAAATAATTTTTGTAAACACAAGACTAGGGTCTATATTTGGGGTTCTCCTGTAACTAAAATGTAAGGCTATGTTAAAATCGTTTTTTACTGTTCTATTATTAGTTGGATTTAGTTCAGCTGCTTTTTCAGCCGCGCCAGTTTTTTGTAAAAGAAATTTTTCCTCTTATCAGTTAACGGATGGTGGTGAAATTTTGGTGACTGTTGAAATCAATAAAGGAGCAGCTACAGGTATAGCAAAATTTGTTGAAGATATTCCTTTTGGCTTGAAGGCTTTTGAAGGAGAAAGTGTTGGTGGTACTTTTTCATTTGAGCAACAGAAATTGAAAATTGTTTGGTTGAATATTCCTTCACAACAGGTTTTTACCGTGACTTATAAATTAAAAGCTAGCGGCGAATTAAACAAGGATTATCATATCGTTGGAAGATTTTTATATGTGGTAGCTGACAGCAGAGAGGAATTCATACTGTCTGATGCAGTGCTTTTTGGTAAGGCCACTGCTGTAGATACTACTCTTGCAAAGACTTTGAAAGCAGAAGAAATTAAGGCGGAAGAAGGGAAAAATTACATTTATAAAGTTCAGCTTGGTGCGTACAGTGTTAAAAAGGACGACGCCGTATTTAAAGGATTGCAAGAAATTTCTGTGGAGGAAAGTAACGGTGTTTATAGATATTTCACAGGATCATTTACTTCAAAAGATGAAGCTGTGAAACGAGCTCAGGAAGCTAAAGACAAAGGTTTTCCTGGCGCACATGTTAAGCCATTTAAAGATGGTAAAATGGTGCTTAATTAAAATATAAAATGAATTCGGAAAGCTACATTGTTGAAGAGCAGTGTAGCTTTTTTGTTTTAATGGATTTATGAAAGGAATTGAATCGGAAATAAAATTTAAAACTTCACGCAGCGGTGGCAAAGGCGGACAGAATGTGAACAAAGTGGAAACTAAAGTTCAGTTGCTTTTTGATGTGAGAAATAGTTTGTTTTTGAGTGACGAACAAAAAGAATTGGTGCTATCCAAAGCTGCCAACAAAATTAATGACGAAGGTGTTTTGATGTTGAGCGAGGAGAGTGATCGTTCACAATTAAAAAATAAAGAGCAGGCAATTAAAAAATTTCTTGCGCTCATTGCAAAATGTTTTGAAAAACAAAAAAAGAGAAAGAAAACAAAGCCATCAAGATCGGTTAAAGAAAAAAGGTTGAGCAATAAGAAGAATAGAAGTGAGGTGAAGAAGTTGCGATCGAAGTTTGATTGATCTTTTACTCCCCATACTGTGACTAATTCTGAATAACAATTTTTCCTGTTTCGTTGTTGTTTGTTCTATAAAAATATATTCCGTTGGGCAGCTCGTTTTTATTGGTTTCTACCATTTCTTTTCCGGTGCAGTCAAAATAGGTTCGTTTTGCATCTGCTGATTTTTCAGGAGCGAAGACACGGATGACAGAATAATCAGCGAAGGAGTTATAGTCGATACTTTTTATTCGGAAGTAAGTGATCGTTTCTGGAGTTAAAATTTTGTAGTTGTAGTGGTTAATGTATTCACAATTTCCACAAGCATTTACAGCGGCAACATCTTGAAAAGTTTTTCCGTCTTCGGATCGCTCAACGACGAATGAATTTGTGTTTTTTTCGGAGGCCGTTTGCCATAATATGTCGAGGTAGTTGTTGTTTTGAAGAACTTTAAAATCCAGCCATTTCAATGGCAGTGGAGCTTCATCTTCGGTAAAACTCCAAGTGGAAAAAGACGAAATATTATTGATCGTGATGCCGTTGTTTAAAGTATCAAGAGTGCCCGTCATTTTTTGCCAGTTGGAAAGACCATCTTCTGATTTCCATAATTCTAATTTTGATTTTTGTGTGCCGTGCATTTCATTGGGTAGAAAATGAAAAAGCACATTTACATTGAGATTGTTATTGATAGCAGGCACAATGGTATAAACTCTTTTTATGGAGGATAAACCATTGATGATAATCGTTTGATGTGTTCTTGAAATTGTGGTTGATCCCAAATTGGTGATGGCGTCAAAAACTAAACCTAAATCGCCTACCGAGTCTCTGGTTCCTGCCATAATATTTTTTGTGATTTGAATTTTTCCACTTTTTCCAAAAATGTAATTTTTGTTGTTTTCTCCAGTGATGCGTGCGCTGGAAGTAAGCTGAATATTTTGATCACCAATATTAATTTTTCCTGAGTAAATTTTCAGAAGATGATTGATGTTAACTGAAGAATTGAAAACTACATTCGTGTTTTTTTTCTGAAGACTTAAATCGTAAAATGTTGTATTTCCAGTGATCGTTTGACTTTGAGTGGAATCAGAAAAAATCACTTCACCTTTTCCTGCTATGAAGCTTCCGAAGTTGCTCCAATTGCCTACTATGTTGATGCTTGCAGCGGATTTCATGTTTACTTTTCCGGAGTTGGTAATGACGAAATGTTTAAAGGTTTTACTTTGTTTAGTTGATGTAAAAGTAAGTGCATCTTCCACTATAATACTGTCTTTGATCAATACACTTTCGTTACCAATTTCAAAAGCACCTTTCTGGATGCGAAAAGTTTTTTGAATTTCTAAAATATGATCATTTCCTTTTACAATTGCTTTACCCGAATTCTTATTGATGTTTAAGTTGTAGTAGGTACCTACTTTCACAATTTGGTCGCCATTGCCGTTGTAAATTACAGTGCTTTTTCCGGGATACAAAAGTCCATTGTTGTTGCCATTTCCTTTGAAATAAAAAAGGCCGTCCTCCATTTTTAAATTCCCTATGCCTTCCCAATCACCATCTATATTGAGTAAACAGTGTTTGCATTGTAAGAGCACAGAACTTTCTTCCAAGGTGAGATTTCCCTTTACGTTTAATTGATCGTTGCTGATTGTTTTTATGCTTTGGGATAAATTCCCATCATCTAAATTCAGGTTGCCGTAAATTACTGTTGATTCGATGTTTTCGTTCCCCATCGCCATGTAGCGCACCATTGAATTGACATGTAAATTTACTTTTGAAAATCCTTTTGGAAAACCAGGTGAAATTAGGTTGTCATTGTTGCCTATCCAAAGCGTTGCCAATGAATCCAACTGAAGTGAGGCACTGTTGTTTGTGGAAATTTTAAACGTGTCGCACTTTAGTAAACAACCAGTTTTTATTCTCAGGGATTGATCAACAATTAGTGGGTTGATTATTCTTTTCACTCCGTATTCGAGAATGATATTTTCATAGTATCCATTGTTCGGCTGAAAGATATTTTGCTCAGCGGTATCTTTGTAAATCACTGTGTTTTCTGGTGCAGAGGTATTGAAGTTGTTGACATGAAAAGTAAGTGGTGAAAGGTACAGTTGCAAGGTTCCTTCATTGATCAAATTTGGATTGCCATTTAAAGAATGTGTAATTCCCAGAAAACCTTTGTTTACTAGGTCACCACTGCTTTGTACGCGTGGAAAGGAGATTAGAGAGTCGCCGCTGAAACTGTTGCTGCCTTGAAAATGGTAGGTGCACCCCGAACCTGCGCAGGCTTTAAATGTGCCGTCATTTTTAATATTTCCTAAAATGACAGGGTCGCTATTGGTGTTGTTATTCCACTTCCCAAAAGGATAAATACTAATGTTTTTAAATTGTTTTGTTCCGCTTTCAGAAATAAATATCAATTCACCTTTTATGTTGCAGTTGTTTTTACTGTATAAATGCAAATTGGCAATGGTGGTAGTTCCGTCATTTATGGTAAGCGCAGAATCAATGTTTAAAGTGCCTATAAAAAAAGTGCTGAAGAGGGCGGCATTGTTGTGTAGCAGAAGGTGTTTTGCTGTTGTGGATTTTGTAGTTGTCCACTTCAACGCACCATACACTTCTAAATAGAAGATTTGTGCAGAATCTTTATTCATAGTTATTTCATGGTTTGGATACACTATTGTGCTGTCGCCATTTTTTGGTATAGTTCCAGTATTCCAGGTAGTGGTGTCATTCCAGTTTCCTGATTGTATAGAATAAATAGCAGAGCCACGGACTAGTCCGAAGCACAGCACTGCGGCTGCGATGAATAAAAATTTCATTTAGTGTTCTTGTTTAATTAGGCGCTGCTAATGTATAGAGAGGGAAGGAAAATCGGGTAAAAAGATTTTCAACTTTTTGTTCACTAAAAAGTGAAAGTAATTTTAGTTTATTCTTTTTTTACAAACTTTAAAGTAGAAAAAGTATTGTCTGCAGCGGTTAAGCGGATGAGGTACTGTCCGGCAGCAAAATCAGATAAAGAAAGATGGAATTTATTTTCTCCTATCATTGCTGGAACATGTGCGAAATATAAGGCGTTGCCTTGCAAATCCAGAATTTGTAATTTGTATAATCCACCGCTTTCAGAGTTGAAAAAGAGTGTGGTGTTTTCATCGGAAGGATTAGGATAAACTTCTGATAGTAAATTAAAATCACTGGTGAAATTAAGTGCAACTATTTTTGATTCCATAGAGCTGCCGTCTTTATCAAACTCCCGAAGTTTGTAATAGCAAATTCCTGTTTTTGGGGAAGGGTCAAGCAAATCGTAATTCAATATTTTGTTGCTGGTTCCGGCAGCACTTACTTCGCCTATGCTGTTAAAATCATAGCCGTTGTTCGATTTTAAAACATTAAAATAATCGCTGTTTATTTCAGAGGCTGTGGACCATTTCAACCATACATTTTTATCTTCTTTGGTCGCTGTAAAATCAAGTAATTCAACTGGTAGTCCGTTGTCAACGGATGCGGTTGTTGCCAGTGTGAATTTGTCTACACCGCTCCATGTTGTCCACGAGTCCGTGTCAATGGTTCCTGCAGCAGTTGTTCCTGTGACATTATTTTGTCCCGACTTCGTCCATTGTGGTGTTGTGTTGTAGTAACCGGTATTGAGTGAAACCAATGCAGTCACTCCACTTGCAGCATCCCATGTAAGCGTAACTACTCCATTTGCGGCTCCACTTGTTCGTGCTAAAGTCCAGTATTCTGCAGAAGAAACGTGCGTAATAGTGCCATCGGTTACGTTAGCGAAAGCATGACTGGTGAAAAAATATTCGCCTTGCCAAACCGTTGATCCAGTAGTGGTGGGGGTAATGGAAGCTGGTCGGTACTTTGTGCCATTTCCAATCGGAAAAGTGAATTGCGACGTAGAGGTAGTTGTTTTATTCATAGGACCATGCACGTGATTTCCGTTTGCTGCTCCAGTAGCAGTAGCGGCAGCGGTTAAGCTTAAAATATTTACGGCATCTGTATTTAAATCACCACTACTGAAATTAAGGTTGTTGGTCACAGTGGCCGCTCTTGTAAGTGTAACATCCCCACTGGTATTACTGATTTTAAGATTGTATAAATTATCACCTCCAAAATCGGCGTTTTGCGCAGCACTGCCAACAAATGAGATGGTCCCCACTCCAGATGTTAAGATCCCCGTTGCACTATTTGTGAAGTCTCCTCCAACTTCCATTAAGCTGGATGATGCACCGTCAAATTGCATGGTAGCGCCAGTTTCGTTGGAGACGCTGGCATCACAATGTATGGTGTGGTTGGGTCCAATATATAATGTTGATGTGGTGCCAAGATTGGTTAACGAAGATTGTCCAAATCCTATAATGTATAGTAAATGGAGTAAAAGAAAAGAATATGTTTTTTTTAATCTAATAAGCACTTAATTACTTTTTAAATTCAGTTCAGCTTCGATTTTAACTTGTTGTTTTTTCAAATCTGTTAAGAGGATTTTTAATTCTTGATATTGTTTTTGCTGATTTGCTATTTCAAGATTTTGAGCATCAATAATTTTTTGTTGCTCTTTCACTGCCTCAATAAGAATTGGAGTGAAGCGAGAATAGTCTACAGATTTATATCCATCGATATCAGTAAAAACCAATTGTGGGTATATTTTTTCTACTTCTTGGGCAATAACGCCGATTTGCAGCTGAGTGGAGAAATTTTTATTTGGAAACTCTTCATTTTTCCATAGGTAAGAAACACCACTTAGTTTTAAAATATTATCCAGCGATGAGGTCAATGGGCTAATTTCTTTTTTATATCGAAAGTCGGAACAAGCCGTTATTGCTCCGGTAACCACAGCATTTGTGGATCTAACGGTTGCGTTGGAGGCAATGTCTCCAATTACGTGCAGAGCGTATTGAGGTGAAGTACAGCCAATCCCAACGTTTCCTCCATTTGTAATACTTAATCGAGCAGTGGAACTCGTTATTAATTCTAATCCATATTGATTTCCTCCAGCAGTTCTTTTAGAGGTGATCCCTTCTCCGGAACTAGATCCAAAGATGAGCCCTTGTGTAGAAACTCCCGCAGTTATAGTGCCATCACTAGCGCTTGCCATATCTATAACAACCCCATTTGTTACACTTAAATTTTGTTCAGGTACGGTGTTTGTGCCCAATCCAACCAGTCCTGCAGAGGTAATAGTTAATGCAGTGGCTGTTTCTAATGCGGTAGTTCCAATTTTAAATTTATCAGCATCACTATTGTCAACGCCCATAGTAAATGCAGCTGTTCCGGAAATTTGAAAATGGATCATTGGATCTCCAGCACCTGTACAATTGATATCCAGTGCGGTTTTGGAGGCGCTATTTGATTCAAGATCAAGGATTTCAGTGGGAGATGTGGTGCCAATTCCAACTTGTGCGACGGCTATGTTTTGAGTGCCAAGTGCCAGCGCTATCAGGTAAATGGTATTTTTAATGGTAATCATATTATAAAAGAGTTTTGGATATACGGTTAATCCCGTAGCGGCTTGCGTTTACGTTTAGAGTTGAAAAGTGTTTCACTAAGAAGGAAGTGTGAAGTTGCCAAGGTTGCTTATTTTTTTGGCATTGAATCACGATTCCCCTTTGCCAATTCAAAAGTGGGCTCTATTTCCAATGACTTTTCAAATAGGGATTTTGCGCGCTCCATATCCCCATTTTCCATTAAAATATAGCCAGCCATGTTGTATGCTGCTGCCCTCACAGAAACATTTTGTTTAACATTTTGTTTATTCTTGTTTTGGTAATTCATCTGTATCGATTCATTGCCAGAAAGTGTGTCGGAAATAATAATGCCCAAAGTATTAAGCGCTTCCTGGAAGTTTCGTTTTTGATAAAAGATGGTGGCAATTTGATATTTGTAGTTGGATTCCGGGGCAAGTGAATCTAATTTTTTGTAGATGAATATCGCATTGGTGGAATTTTTCATTTCCTGATAGCAAACCGCTAGAAGCTGCAAACACTTGATGTGTTTGTCATTTTCGTTTAAAATTATTGTGCAGGTGTTTATGCATTGATTGTATTGTTTTTTTTCGAAATAGATGGAAGCCAAAAGGTGCAATTTGTCTGTGTTTTTCGGACTTTTACCAATCATTTGATAAAGAGAGTTGATCGCAGCATTGGTATCACCAACTTGCATTGCTAAGGAATAGGCCAGCGAATCGTTGTTGATTTGAGGAATTGCTTTGTTTTTCTTTTGGCCTAAAACAACTCCTGTTACAAGCACAAAAAGTAGAATCACAATGTGTTTTTTCATAGTCATGGTTTTTGGTATTCAGCAATGGTTTGATTGTGTATTTTCCCTTCCAACCAGGCAAATACATCAAAATATTTGTACAGTTTTAGGTGTTCAAGTTCAAATTGTCGACTCATTAAATAATCTCGGAAATCGTAGTATTGGCGGCGTACTCGTGATTTTTCTACGCCAATTAATTTTATCACAAGGTAAATTATTTCGGCATCAATTTCATGATAAACATTCTCTTTGTTGAGCGATTTCAGCCATGATTTAGCTACCGATTTTACCAAAGAGTGCTCTTCTGTTTCATACAAACAAAGCAAATACAAGATGTTGGAGAGGTTGAAAATATCTGATTTTATCCCTGTTGATTTATTTTCAATGATTTGTTTTAAAATGAGCTTTGATTGAGCAAACTCCCCAATGGCAAAATAGGAGTAACCTACATAATACATGAGCTCCTGCTGCAATCCGGGATTTATTTGCTCGTGGTATTCTTCAATGCCTTCTTTGATCTCGGTTTCGTATTTTAAAATGGCTTTGTAATCGCCTTTTGTTTTAAAATATTCGGCACTGGCCAAAAAGTAGTAGATGAATAAACTGGTTTGCTGTTCGGGTGATAGTGCATCTTTTTGTGAATAGAGATGCTTTAATTTTTTCAACCATTCGTCGGCCAGCAGGGGTTGGTTGGTTTCACTGGCGAGCTCGGTGGCCAATTGCAAAGTCGACAAATAATCTGAAAAAAGTTCTTCTTTGAAAACAGAAGTTTCTTCAAATAAATGCAATCGCTTTTGAAAATAGGGCAGCGCTTTTTCTTTTTGATGAATGAGTTTGTAATAAACTCCCCATATGTAATGAAAATTCAAGTGAGCTCTTTGCGAAAGCGCTTTGTTTTCCGACTGCAACAATTCGTTTTTCATCAGTTCCTGCAAGTAGTATAAATCCTGTTTCTGCTGGAATTGCGCGCCTTCAAAATGCAAGCGGGTGATGGGAAGCAAGAGGGAATCGTATTCTTTTATGTTTTCAATGATGATGAGTACTTTTTTGGTTTCGTCCATCAACACCCGAATGCGCTCCTTATAGGATTTCAAACTTTTAAATGACATCGCCGAAACCAATAATTTCTGCTCCATGTTGATGAGCTGTAACAATGTTTCAAACTGCTCGTTTTGCTCGGCTTTTTTCTTGGTTTGCTCTATTTGTTTGTGGCCTTGTTTATATAAACCTTTGCGAAACAAAACTTCAATTTCGTTGAGTTTGCTGCGGGTGAACATGCGCGGACTCTTCTCGGAATACAATGCCGATAGGCTTTTCAATATGTTGTTGTAGAGCACGTTTTTTATCACAAAAAACTCCTTCACATCGGGCAGTTGCGCTATCACCTTCTCTTCATCATAACTGTTGGCTTTTTCCAAAATATCAAAGAGTCGGAAAAACTGTTTGTCCTCCGAATTTTTCATCGCAAAAGAGGAATGCAGCTTAAAATGCCTTTTCTCCGCTTTGGTAAGCGAATGGATGAGTTCATGTAATTTTGATGACGACTTACGGGGCATAGTCAAAAATAGCAAAAGAATTTCCGATATTAGCGCCACTAAAATCAAAAATCATGTCAGAAGGCAGACAAGTCATATTTTCCATGTCGAAGGTTTCCAAGGTGCTACCTTCAGGAAAAACCATTATTAAAGACATTTACCTATCGTTCTTTTATGGAGCGAAAATCGGTATCCTCGGTTTAAACGGATCGGGTAAATCAACTTTACTTAAAATCATTGCTGGAGTTGATAAAAACTACCAAGGTGATGTGGTTTTTTCTCCCGGCTATTCTATCGGATACCTGGAGCAAGAGCCGCAACTCGACGAAACAAAAACCGTTATGGAAATTGTGCGTGAAGGCGTGCAAGACGTGATGGATGTGTTGAAAGAATACGAAGACATCAACAATAAATTCATGGATTCTGAAATTTTGGAGAATCCTGAAAAAATGGAAAAATTGATTGCTCGTCAGGCTGTGGTGCAAGAGAAAATTGACGCGATGGATGCTTGGGAAATCGACAATAAGTTGGAAAGAGCCATGGATGCTTTGCAGTGTCCTGAAGGCGATACTCCGGTAAATGTATTGTCGGGTGGGGAAAGAAGACGAGTGGCTTTGTGCCGATTGTTGTTGAAAAAGCCAGATATTCTTTTGTTAGATGAGCCTACCAACCACTTGGATGCCGAGTCGGTACAATGGTTAGAGATTTTCTTGCAACAATACCAAGGGACTGTCATTGCAGTAACCCACGATAGATATTTCTTAGACAATGTTGCGGGTTGGATCCTCGAGTTAGACAGAGGTGAAGGTATTCCATGGAAAGGAAATTATTCTGAATGGTTGGATCAAAAATCCAAACGAATGGCGCAAGAGGAGAAAACAGAAAGTAAACGCAAAAAAATATTGGAGCGTGAGTTGGAGTGGGTGCGCATGGGCGTTAAAGGTCGCGGTACAAAATCTAAAGCGCGTTTGGCCAACTATGATAAAATGTTGGAAGATGAAGGAAAAGAGAAAATGGAGAATTTGGAAATTTATATTCCAAATGGTCCGCGTTTAGGAAATGATGTAATTGATGCAGTTGGTGTTTCTAAAGCATACGGCGATCGTTTGTTGTACGAAAACCTGAATTTCAAATTGCCTCCTGCAGGTATCGTTGGAATTATCGGACCGAATGGTGCCGGCAAAACTACTTTGTTCCGAATGATTTTAGGATTGGAAGAACCAAGCAGTGGAGAATTTAAAGTTGGTCCTACAGTGAAAATATCCTACGTAGATCAAACCCATAAAGACATCGATCCTGAAAAAACAGTTTACGAAGTTCTTTCCGCTGGTGCCGACAATGTAAACCTCGGTGGCAAAATGATGAACTCCCGTGCTTACTGTTCCCGTTTCAATTTTGGTGGAACCGATCAGGGCAAAAAATGTGGTGTGTTGTCTGGTGGAGAAAAAAATCGTTTACACTTAGCTATCGCTTTGAAAGAAGGTGGTAACGTCCTCTTGTTAGATGAGCCGACGAATGATATAGACGTTAATACTTTGCGAGCACTGGAAGAAGCGCTTGAAAACTTTGCGGGTTGTGCTGTAATTATTTCCCACGACCGTTGGTTCCTCGACCGTGTGTGCACGCATATCCTAGCATTCGAAGGCGATTCAACCATTTATCCTTTTGAAGGTTCTTTTTCTGAATACGAAGAGAACAAGAAAAAGCGATTGGGGAATGTGGAGCCGCGAAGAATGAGGTTTAAGAAGTTGATGAAGTAGGGTAGAAGCTAAAGCTTTATGAAGATATTCCGCTACTTAGAAGTTTTAGCAGAGAGTGAATAGTATACATTGATTTAGCTATTGTTTGACGGATGAAAAGATATTATATCATCTTTTGTTTTTTATTCAATTCAGTTTTTAGTATAAATGCGCAATCTATTGAAGATGGCTTGGTTTATTTTAAATGGAAGCTGGTTGGAAATGTGTGTGATATGAAAGTCTCTGATACCCTTAAATTGCTGCAAAGTACAGAGGGGATTCAGTTTAGTAGAACGATGTTAGGAAATGTAAAGCTTAAAGAATTAAATGGAGTAAATCCTTGTTCAGTGGCGCTAAAACTATTTGATATAAGGCTTAGAGTCAAAGACGAAAGTGATAAACTTGCCTTTTATTATCATATGACAATCAAAATGGAAGGGGTAACATTTTATTTTAGAGGAGAAGATTGTCCTAGAGGCATTTGTTTTGTTCGAATAAAATAGCTCATGCTCTCACCCCTCCGCTAAGTTTTCAACTTAGCGGAATCTTTTCTTGAAGCTTTCAGCTTCGTTATTCTATTCTAACAATTTCTACCATCCCTTTTTCTCCATAATAATCTATCGCGCTGCTGTAAACATAATGCTGAGCTTCGCTTACTATTCCATTTGTTACAGGGTTATTGTGAATATAATCCAGTCGTTGATCAATCATTTCGTTACTACTCAATTGAATAGGATGATTATCCTGCTGCCAAAATTGAAATTCTTTATTATTACTATTTTTTGCTCCAGCTTCCTTGAATAGATAGAGCATCCATTTACTTCTGCTTTCTATTTCCTCCTCTATACTTTTTAAAATAGTTTTAGAAGTGTGTCTTTTTAAATCACGTAAAATATCAGATAAGTTTCCTTTCTCTGCTTTGCACATAAAATGAACATGATTGCTCATTAACACCCATCCATAGAGGATTAACCCTTTTTTCTCCGTGCAGTAGTTTAAACTGTTTGTGAAAATTTCACGATACCGATCTCTTGTAAAAACATCAATCCATCCAACTACTGAAAACGTAATGAAATAAATGCCTTCAGGATTGGAAATTTTGTATTTGCCATCCATGTTATTGTTTATTAGGTGGGGTAAAATTAATTGGAAAAAATGAAAAGAAGCTGAAAGCTTCAAGAAAAGATTCCACAAAGTTACGCTTCGCTAAACTTTGCGGAGGGAAGATGAATGGTGTAAGTGGCATGAGCGGAACAGTGGATTACCGCCTTTTTCCTTTGGTTAAGGTACAAGATGAATTGTTTTAAGTTAGTTACTCAGCAGAAAACTACGGCGGAAAAAATGTATTTTTGACTTTTAAAGTCAGAAAATATGTCCAAACCGTCCATCCCTAAAGGAACCCGCGATTTTTTGCCGCAGCAAATGGTAAAGCGGAATTATTTGTTTGATACGCTGAAAAGCATTTTTAAAAAATATGCTTTTTTGCCTATTGAAACTCCGGCGGTGGAGAATTTATCTACACTGATGGGGAAATATGGAGAAGAAGGAGATAGGTTGATTTTTAAGATTTTGAATTCGGGGGATTATTTATCTGGAGTGACAAATTTAGCAGAGCAGAATTCAAGCACTTTAACCAAAGAAATTTCTGAAAAAGCATTGCGCTACGATCTCACAGTTCCTTTCGCACGTTTCGTTGTACAAAACCAAAACGAATTACATTTCCCATTCAAGCGTTTTCAAATACAACCTGTTTGGCGCGCCGATCGTCCGCAAAAAGGAAGATACCGTGAATTTTTTCAATGTGATGTGGATGTAGTTGGAAGTGATTCATTGTTGTACGAAGTGGAATTGGTGCAAATTTTCAACGAAGCATTAACTCAACTAAAAGTTCCAGGATTTCAAATTAAAATCAACAACAGAAAAATATTATCAGGTATCGCCGAAGTAGTTGGTGCTGCTGATAAAATCGTAGATATTACTGTAGCTATCGACAAGCTCGATAAAATTGGTTTGGAGAAAGTGAATGAAGAAATGTTGCAAAAAGGTGTGAGCCAAGAAGCTGTAGGTAAACTACAGCCCATCATTCAAATGAGTGGAAGCACTGCAGAAAAATTTGCAACCTTGAGAAGTGTATTGTCATCATCAGCAATAGGAATAAAGGGAGTAGAAGAGCTTGAATTTATTTTTGCATCTTCTGCGCAATTGAACGTTGATCAAAATTTAAAACTGGATATTACTTTAGCTCGTGGATTGAATTATTACACCGGAGCAATTTTTGAAGTGAGTGCTGAAAATTTTAAAGGCAGCATTTGTGGGGGTGGTCGTTATGATGACCTCACAGGAATCTTCGGATTGAAAGGCGTATCAGGAGTTGGGATTTCTTTCGGTGCCGATCGCATTTACGATGTACTGGAAGAAAATAATTTATTTCCCGAAAATTTATTGCAAACCACGGATGTGTTGTTCGTCAACTTTGGAGATGCAGAAGCTTTGTATTCCATGAAGGTGATGCAGCAGTTGCGTTCACGTGGAATCAGTTGTGAATTGTATCCTTCGAGTGGGAAGATGCAAAAGCAAATGACCTATGCGAATAACAAAGCTGTTCGTTTTGTGGCGATGATAGGCACCAACGAAATGAATGAAAATAAAGTGACCTTGAAAAATATGACAACGGGAGAACAGCAAATGTTAGATGTTGCGCAATTGATGGATAAACTTTAATCATGAAAGTATCTGGATTTACAATTATTCGCAACGCAGTGAAATATGATTTTCCTGTGGTGGAAGCCATCTCTTCTGTATTGCCATTGTGTGATGAATTCATAGTTGCGGTTGGTGATTGTGAAGACGGCACCTTAGAGCTGATTAAAAGCATTAATTCGCCCAAAATAAAAATCGTTCATACAGTTTGGGAAGAAGAAAAATACCGCTCCAAACATTTGCAGATTTTAGCGGTTGAAACGGATAAAGCATTCAAAGCAATTTCTCCCGATAGCGACTGGGCTTTTTACATTCAAAGCGATGAGGCTTTGCATGAGAAATATTTGGATGCTACTTACAAAGCGATGCAGCAGTGGAAAGACGATGAGAAGGTGGAAGGCTTGCTTTTCAATTACAAACATTTTTACGGAAGCTATGATTATGTTGGTGCATCGCCACGCTGGTATCGCAGGGAAGTGCGCATAGTGCGCAATCGCAAAAATATTTTTTCTTACAAAGATGCGCAGGGCTTCAGAAAACTTCCGAATGAAAAATTAAATGTGAAGCTCATCGACGCTGAAATTTATCATTACGGCTATGTGCGTGATCCAAAAAAAATGGCAGAGAAAATGAATTTCAATCAGGCCATGCACAACGATGATCCTTCTAAAATGATGACTTTTTTCAACTACGATGAAGTAGATGCGTTGAATCGTTTTGACGGAACTCATCCCGCGGTGATGCAAGATTGCATCAATAGAATGAATTGGGAATTTGATTTTGATCCCTCATTTAATAAGATGCGATTGAAAGATAAATTCAAATTATTTACCGAGAAGTTGACGGGGAAAAGAATTGGGGAGTATAGGAATTATAAGATTGTCTGAACCTTGATGCACTTGATTAAAAGATTATCTTGATCTTCCTCCTTTAATCCTTTTGTCAAGTGAATCAAGGTTCAGACTTACAAACTCTGATTGATCAATCTTCCCGATTCCACCAATTTATAAAGGTGCTCGGATCGCAATGCACGATCAATTACTTCCAAATGACTTTCTTTATGAATGTCGCTTCCAACAAAATCAACAATATTTTCTTCAATCATCCAGTGCGCCAAAAACATAGATTCGGGACCATAATGATTGGCCAGTGAATTAATATTGATTTGAAAGTAAACTCCTTTTTCACGAAGTTCTTTTAGTAAATGATGTTGATCAAAATAAAATGGGTATCTCTCGGGGTGCGCCAATAAGGGTTTGTAGCCTAAGTCTTTAATTTTCTCAATAATTGGAAAAGGATTTTCTGGTTGGTTGATGTAGGAAAATTCAAACAAAAGATATTCGCCCTTGATCGCCAAAAGATCATTTTTTTCTATCAACTCAAAAAAATTATGATCGAAATAATATTCAGCAGCGGCGTGAATTATGGTGTTAATTTTTTCTTTTTCTAAAAGATTATTGAGTGTTTTTGTGCCATCAACAATGGT
>JAPLEZ010000038.1 GCA_026390935.1 Bacteroidota bacterium | reverse complement strand
ATGAGCGTCATAAGAAACTGCGCCATCAATCTACTAGCTAAGGCCAACATAGGTGGAATATCTAAAACCATTAGATTTATCGGAAATGACATAAAGCAATTAATCAACCTTGTGATCAAAGAATGAATCAGTCCTGCTTTGTAAAAGGAGGAGTGCGTTGCCTGTGCGAAGGGAAGGAGGATTTCGTGAAAGATGATTACTTCTTCTCCCTTATCCTATCCGGATGAAAGCTAAACAACGCCGCTACGATAATTGCATAAAATGCCCCCATCGCCAAAGAAGTTAAAACCTGCTTAATAGATAGCGCCCACCATGAATTGGAAATATAAGCCCCATCAATGGCTTCCTGCAAATGCTCGGGTTTGATTTTCGGATCAATATGAATGATGGCCAAATTGCTTTCCAGCGCTTCGTTACCAAAAAGCCAGAATTGTAAAATCACAGACAAACCAGTAAATACACCAATCAAACCACCCAACATTAATCCTTTGCGGATAAAGGGACGAATGCTGAAACGATAGTTCATTTCACGCTCAAACATTTGATAACAGTAGTAATATATACCGGCAATAATGAATAAGCTGGCAACAACGGATCTAACTATATTTATTGTAGAAGCCTCATCGGTAAACACTCTAGTAATCAAACCAAGCATCCCAACAAATAAACAATACAAAACCAATTTTGTTTTATCTCCCATAAAAAGGTGTAAAAGACAGATCCTGAAACAAGTTCAGGATGACAAATGTGAACCATACTCTTAAGGTAATGCCCGCTTATGTCATCCTGAACTTGTTTCAGGATCTGCTATTTCAAATTATTAGCTATTCATTGATACCAAAAACTCATCGTTGTTTTTGGTGTTTCTCATTCTGCTCAACAAGAACTCCATTCCTTCCTGAGGATTCATATCGCTTAGGAATTTACGCAGTGCCCAAATTCTCGCCAATGATTTCTCATCGGTCAATAAATCATCTTTACGCGTGCTTGAACCGTTCAAATCAATAGCAGGATAAATACGTTTGTTGGCAATTTTTCTATCCAACTGCAACTCCATGTTACCTGTTCCCTTGAACTCCTCAAAGATCACCTCGTCCATTTTAGAACCAGTGTCAACTAAAGCAGTAGCGAGTATTGTGAGTGAGCCTCCACCTTCAATATTTCTTGCTGCTCCAAAGAAGCGTTTTGGTTTGTGCAATGCGTTCGCATCAACACCCCCCGACAATACTTTACCTGATGCTGGAGAAACGGTGTTGTAAGCTCTGGCCAAACGTGTGATAGAATCTAGTAAGATCACCACGTCGTGTCCACATTCCACCATTCTTTTTGCTTTTTCCAAAACGATGCTGGCTACTTTCACGTGCTTGTCGGCAGGCTCATCAAAAGTTGATGACACCACTTCCGCGTTTACACTACGAGCCATATCTGTCACCTCTTCCGGACGCTCATCGATCAACAATACGATCAGATAAACTTCAGGATGGTTAGCAGCAATCGCATTGGCGATTTCTTTTAATAAAATGGTTTTACCCGATTTCGGCTGAGAAACAATTAAACCTCTCTGACCTTTACCAATTGGACAAAACAAGTCTACAATTCTCATCGACATGCTCGCACCTTTGTGCTTGCAAATTTCCAGTTTTTCATCGGGAAATAAAGGCGTCAAATAATCAAACGGGATACGGTCGCGGATTACTTCGGGAGAACGTCCGTTGATTTCTAATACTTTAATTAACGGGAAATATTTTTCACCTTCTTTTGGCGGACGGATGCTGCCTTTAACGGTGTCACCGGTTTTTAAACCGAATAATTTTATTTGCGATTGTGATACATAAACGTCATCAGGAGATGTTAGATAATTAAAATCCGAAGATCTCAAAAATCCATAACCATCAGGCATGATTTCCAAAACGCCTTCACTGTCAACAATGTTATCGAAGTTGAACATTGGTTCAGCATCTTCTTTATTGGCAGGCTCTTGGTAACCTTCTCTTCTGTTGTGATTATCGGCACGATTTCCTGGTTCAGGACGATCTTGACGGTTTTGATTGTTTTGATTGTTGTTTTGATTGTTGTCGTGACGGTTGTTGTTGTCGGGACGGTTATTTTGTTGTTGCGGTCTTCTGTCATCTTCTCTTCTTTCAAATCTGCGTTCCACAGGTGCCTGCGGTGCAGGAGAAGGAGTTGACGGAGCAGCAGGCGCTTCAGCTCTTGCTTCCCCAACAAATTCTCTTTTTGGCGCTTCTACTACCGGAGCAGCAGGAGTTTCCGTTTTTTCAATATTTTCAACAGGTGCTGCAGGACTTTCTTCTGCTTTAGGAGCAACTGCTTCATCTTTATCTTTTATAGTAGCAGAAAATAAGCTGCTGCCTACAGTGGAGGAAGCTACTTTTTTAATTACTCTAGTTCTTTTTCTTTTTTTGGCTTCTGCTTCGGTTTCAGCAGCGGGAGCTTCCTGAGGAGCATCGGCAGGTTTTCCAGAGATTTTCTCAATCAACTCTTCTTTTTTCAAATCTTGAGTGTTGTTCAATCCTAAGGCTTGCGCGATTTCCTGAAGTTCGGAAACCGTTTTTTTAGTCAAATCTAAACTATCGTCCATGTGTTTGTGTTAAATAAATCAATCTGTTTTGTGGATTTTATTTCAGGAAATTTTTGTTTGAAATTAAACTTACCGGACTCGGTAAATCTGATTGCTATGCAATGTTAAGTATTAATCGTTTAATATAAAAGAAAATTTAAAATTATTTTACCTATGACAGGTGAGTGTTTTTATCGCCTGGCAAAGAAAGATTATTTATTACTTTTATCAAAATTTTTTTTCATGATACAGAGAATTCAGAGTTTGTATTTGTTGATTGCTTCGATACTGGGAATTGTGAGCTTGTTTTTTAATCTTGGACAGTCTGATCAATATATTCTTACAACAATTGATTTATTGCAGGTTAATGCATTTCCAAAAATTTATCACGCTTACTACGGCATTATGATCATACTTATTGCATTAGCAGGTATTAGCACCATTTTTATTTTTAAAAACCGGGGGCTTCAAATAAGAATAAGTAGGATTTTAATTCTCCTTCTGACTATTAATATTAGCCTTTTCGCAATATTATTTTCAAGCACAGAAGATTTAACCCCTGGATTTTCTGCTATTGTTCCCTTTCTGCAAATCATCCTTATTTTCCTCGCCCTTCGTGCAATAAAAAAAGACGAAGCCCTTGTTCGCGCAACAGACAGAATCCGCTAATGAATTTCTCCCTCCTCAAAACCCTCTGCAGTATTCACGCGCCTTCGGGCTCGGAGCACAACATGACCAAATTTGTTTTGGCATACATCAAAAAGGAAAAGAAAAAATGGAAGGTGCAGCCTACTATTCTTGCAGGAAAAGAATTTCACGATACTATTGTTTTGGTTTTCGGAAAACCTAAAACTGCGATGTTCGCGCATTTGGATTCTATTGGTTACACCGTTGGATACAGCAGCAGCTTAATCCGCATTGGCGGACCGGCTTCCAAATCGGGTTTTAAGTTGGTAGGAGAAGACAGCAAAGGCCCCATAGAATGCAAGCTCCACGTTGATAAAGACCGCAACTTATCTTACTTATATAAAAGAGAGATCGATAGAGGAACCACTTTAACTTTCAAACCGAATTTCAGGGAAAGTGAAGATTACATTCAATCGCCGTACATGGACAACAGACTTGGTGTTTTCACCGCATTAAAAACCGCAGAAACGCTGGAAAATGGCATCATTGCTTTTTCAACTTATGAAGAACATGGCGGTGGAACTGCACAGTTTTTGGCAAAATACATTTACGAAAAATACAAAGTTCGACAAGCATTAATTTGCGATATCACCTGGATCACTTCGGGTGTGCAACATGGCAATGGCGTTGCTTTCTCAATGAGAGATTCAGGAATTCCAAGAAGAACTTATCTTGATCAAATCAAAAAGATTTTAGATAAAAGTAAAGTCCTGTATCAAATTGAAGTGGAATCGGCAGGCGGCAGTGATGGCAATGTTTTGCAGCATTCCCCCTACCCTTTTGATTGGTGCTTTATCGGCGCGCCCGAAGACAATGTGCATAGTCCGGATGAGAAAGTAGCAATTACTGATATTGAGCAAATGCTGAAGGCGTACAAAGTGTTGATGGAGAAGATGAATTAATAATTCCAATTATTTTTTACGAATGGTTTTTTAGGGAATTGGCTTCCCTCTCGGAGGAGAGGGGTGTGATAGCCTTTTCGCGGGGAGGAGGGAGATGGAATCATAAAATAATCCATCTCCCTCCCCTCACACATTCCAACACACCCCTCTCCTCCGAGAGGGAAGCGCATCCGAAAATAAAACTATTTAGCAATAACAATCTTCTCCCCAAGAAACTTCGGCTCGGTGCCTATCATAAAATCCACCAACACCTTCACCCTTGCAAAAGCTTCGCGAATTTTTGTGCTGCGACCATACGCTTTACTCACATCGGCGGCATTATATCCCACAACTGTTAATCCCAATTCTTCACCAATATAAATAGCGCGTTCGTTGTGAAACTGCTGCGAAATCACCAAAACCGAATCTTGTCCGAAAATTTCCTTGCAACGCACCATGCTATCAAAAGTGCGGAAACCTGCATAATCCAAATAAATGCGATTGGAATCCACTCCTTCCCTAACCAAATCCATTTTCATATCGGTAGGTTCATCATAAGTTTTTCTACTGTTGTCGCCACTGATAATGATGTAGTTTATTTTCCCGGCTTTGAACAATTGCACTGCTGCCGTTATTCTTTTTGAGTAGTAAATATTGACTCTTCCACTTTTGTTTAATTTGGAAGTTCCAAGCAGTAAACCACATTTAAAATGAGGGGTTTTAGCAACCGAAGTAAAAGTTTTTCCTTCGGCATTACTTTCAATTTTATTGTTGGCGTAGTACATCAGCAAAGCTGAAAACAAAAGGCCAATCAATACCGTAAGAAGAATGTATTTGAGTTTGAAAAATCGTTTCATTAAACCAACTGCTTCCCAAACTCATTCACATTAATCCCGTCAAAATCACCACTGCTCATCAACAAAAAATTAGTATTCGCTGATTTTTGCGACAACAAATATTTTTTCAATTCTTCACTAGAAGTGATCACTTTCACTTTTTCATTTTTGAAAGAATCTTTCACTTGCTGCTCGGTAATTGGTTTTAGTTTTTTATGTTCAATGGCATGCGGACTAAAATACACAATCGCGTCATCGGCAGTATCCATAGAGCCTTCGTACTGTTTTAAAAAATCTTCGTTCAACGAGCTGAAAGTATGCAACTCCATACAAGCCATTAATTTTCGGTTTGGAAACTGATCTTTCACAGCTTTGGTAGTGGCTTTGAGTTTGCTTGGGGAGTGCGCAAAATCCTTATATACATCGCAGGTGTCGTTGCCAGCCACCCATTCCAATCGTTTTGCTGCACCTTTAAATGTGGCGATGGCAGTGTAAAATTGTTCATTGGATAAACCCAGCTCTTTGCAAATCAACATTGCGCCGCTTAAGTTTTGCAAGTTGTGTTGTCCAAAAATTTTCAAAAGTCTTTCTTTTCCATCAGCCAGCAAATACGTTTTTCCATCGCGCACCACATTAGGATGTGATGAATACGGCGTTTTATTCACTTGCTTTTTATTGACGATTTCCACAATGTTTTCATCGCCTTCGAAATAAATGAGTCGACCGTCTTTTTCCATCAAGTCAATCAGTAATTCAAACTGGTGGCAGTATTCAGGGAAAGTTGGAAACACATTGATATGATCCCAAGCGATGCCACTCATCAAAACTACGTGAGGGAGATAATGCAAAAATTTCGGTCGGCGATCAATCGGCGAACTCAAATATTCATCTCCTTCGAGAATGATTATTGGCGCTTCTTTCGTGAGTTTCACCATGGTATCAAAACCTTCCAGCTTCGCTCCCACCATGTAATCGCAATCCATATTATTGAAATGCAAAGCGTGCAGCACCATCGCTGTAATGGTGGTTTTACCGTGACTTCCCGAGATCACCACTCTTTTTTTGTCTTTCGATTGCTCGTAAATATATTCGGGATAAGAATAAATTTTCATTCCCAGTTCCTGTGCGCGCAACAATTCAGGATTGTCTTTTCTTGCATGCATTCCAAGAATTACCGCATCAATATCCGAAGTGATGCGGGAAGCATCCCAACCCATGGTTTCGGGCAATAAACCTTTTTCTTTCAAACGGGTTTTTGATGGTTCAAAAATCTCATCGTCGGATCCGGTAATCGTAAATCCTTTTTTGTGCAGGGCCAATGCCATGTTGTGCATTGCACTTCCTCCGATAGCTATCAAATGTATGCGCATAATATTTAATTTTGAATGTTGAATTATGAATTATGAATATTTGAGGCTCCACTTTGAGTAAAAAATTTTTATTCAACACTCAAAATTCAACATTCATAATTCCCTCGCAAGTTATCTTTTTACTTACTTTTAAACTTCAATAAAAGATAAACTTATGAACTTATATCCTGTTAATACCGGCTACTTTAAATTGGACGGTGGAGCCATGTTTGGTGTAGTGCCAAAAACCATATGGAGCCGCACCAATCCTGCCGATAGCAAAAATATGTGTTCATGGGCCATGCGTTCTTTATTGATTGAAGATGGTAAAAGACTCATCTTAATTGACACCGGAATGGGCACTAAACAAGACGAGAAATTTTTCGGGTATTACGATTTGCACGGAGATGATTCTCTCAGTAAATCGCTAAACAAATACGGATTTACAGAAGACGACATCACCGATGTTTTTTTAACTCATTTACATTTTGATCATTGCGGTGGCGCCATCAAAAAAAATGAAAATGGAATTTTAGTTCCTGCTTTTAAAAATGCGCGCTTTTGGAGCAATTCACAACATTGGGATTGGGCCGTAAATCCCAATCCAAGAGAGAAAGCTTCCTTCCTGAAAGAAAATATTTTGCCTATTCAAGAAAGCGGACAGTTGGTTTTTATTGATCAGACGAAAGAAATTTTTCATCCCGATATTGAAATACTTACAGTGAACGGACATACGGAAGCGCAAATGATTCCGCACATCAAACACAAAGGAAGAACAGTGGTTTTTATGGCTGATTTATTGCCTTCTACCGGACACATTCCGTTGCCTTATGTGATGGGCTACGATACCCGTCCGCTGCTGACTTTGGAAGAAAAAGCAAAGTTTTTAAATGAAGCCGCCGACAAAAACTACACTTTATTTTTGCAGCACGATTCTGTTAACGAAACATGTATTGTGCAGCACACTGAAAAAGGTGTGCGATTGAAAGAAGCTGCTCCATTTTAAATGAAAGTGAATCGGCTGTGCATTCCCTCTCGGAGGAGAGGGGTGCGCTGGAAAGTGTGAGAGGAGGGAGATGGACCTCATCAAGAATCCATCTCCCTCCTCCCCGCAAAAAGCCTACACACCCCTCTCCTCCGAGAGGGAATACACAGCCGAAAAACAGATTATTTTCTCTTATCCGCCTCTCCAAATACCTTTTTCAAGAGTTCAGAAGTTCGGGAGTTGATGTCTTTTCTGATTTTTAGTTCTTCTTGTGCCACCAGTTTAAACAAACCTTCAATGGCTTTTTTTGTAGTGTAATCTTCTAGATCTGGATTTACTTTATCCACCAATGGAATTGAGTTGTATCTCGTCATTAAAGGATTCCAGTATTTAGTAATTTCTACTTGTTTTAAAGCAGCGACAACTATTGGTTTAAATTTATCATACAACTGCTGATAGGTTTGTGAATTTAAATATTGCGTTGCAGCATCGTCATTGCCTTTTAAAATATTCATTCCATCTTTAACCGTCATGTTTTTAATAGCAGTTAAAAAAATGTCTCCCACTTGTTTACTTGCCAACTCGGCGGCTTCATTTAAAGTATTCACAAATTTATCTACCTGCGATCCCATTCCAATTGTTCGCAATTTGGTTTCCATTTTTTGAGCATCTTCCGGGAAAGGAATGTGAATTAATGAGTTTCCATTGAACCCTCCAACAGCCGAAGCTAACTGTCCGGCTTTACTGGATCCCTTCGACAAAGCTTCTTTCAAACCGTCGATCACTTCTTTTTCCGACAAAGCAACTTTGTTGGTTTTGGTGATCGTGGTTGCTTGAGTTTTTAATTTATTTAAATTGACTTGCGCAGAAAGCACTGTAGATCCTAGCACAGCGGCGATTAAAAGAGTTTTTTTCATAGAAAAGTATATTTATTTATTTTAAATTTCGCAACGATTGTGCCACCTGTCTAAATTAAAGATTTATTTTAGCCTTGAGTTTATTTTTTCACAAAGATTTATAAAATGAAAACAGTTTTAGTAATTGACGACGCAGGATTCGACAGAACCATCATCAGTGCCATCCTCACACAATCGGGATATAACGTGATAGGTGAAGCCGAAAGCGGCAATGAAGGTTTGCAAATGGCGCGCGACTTAAAACCCGAACTCATTACTTTAGATAAAATGATGCCCGACATGGACGGCATGCAAGTACTGGAAATACTGCACAATGAAAACTTCCCTGGAACGATTGTTTTGGTGAGCGGTGATGATTTAGCATCGGTAAAAGAAAAAGCCACTTTAATGGGCGCAAAAGATTTCTTTAAAAAACCGATTAGTAAAGGTGATTTGAAATTGAGACTGGATGCGTTGTTTGGGTAAAAACCGATTGTTTTTACAACTGAGAGCAAAATTTCACTCCTCCTTAAAAAACTCCAGCGCGTTTAAATTCACAATAAAAACGCCTGCAAAATAATATCCAATAATTTGATTGTAAGCATAGCCTTCCTTGGCCATCTGCATGGCCCCTTCCTGACACAATCCCACGCCATGGCCATATCCCCGACCTTGAATAAACACCGAATCATGGGCCATTTCCACTTTAAAGTAGGCAGATTTCAATTTTAAATCGGTGCGGATTTTAGTGGTCTTTACTGATTTTCCTGGAAAGTAAAATGAAATCTGACGACCATCGGGTGAAAAGAATACTTCTTCACCATTCACAGCAGTATCCAATTCCTTCGGCACATCCAAACTCATCAGGTAATTTTGCCATTGATTTTTCGTCATTATTTTTTCCCAACGCGCATTTCTGCTTTTAACGCAAAAAGTATCTTTTACCGAGCGCAAATAAGGCAACGGCGTGAGCCACACATCCTCGGAGTTACAGGTTTGTCCACCACAGTTGGAATGAAAAGTGGCATTTATCAAATCAAAACGATCGTCGGTAATAATTAGTCCGTTAGTTGCAGTAGTAGCTTTTAAAATATCGGGGATTTTAGAACTCTTGCTGTAGTAAGCCTGACAATGCACATTATCGCAAAGATTGAATCCTTCTAAAGCGTGACGATCAAAATTTTTCAAAGCGTAAGTGCGACACAATATCGCCTGCAACTTAAAATACTCGGGAGCAGCTTTCAAACCCGCCTCCGACTCCACCACACCTGCAATGTAATGCTCTAACTCAACATCGTTGAGCAATAGAATGGATTTTCCTTCGGCGCGACAAATCAAATTGTCTTCATACGTTCGGAGTTCGCCACCAACACCAATTTTAAAGTTATTGAGATACTCTTCACCGGTCAGTTTAAAATGAGAAAGCAATTTTGAAGTTCCTTTATAATGCACTCTAATTTTACTTCCCTCTATGGCAAACTTAAGTGTTTCACCTTGCTTGAAAGTGGCCACGTTGGCACTATCAATAAACAAATTATAGGAACCCCTGCTAATATTAACTGTAGCTGAATGAACCGTTTTTAAAGAGAAAATGCTGATTGAAAAATGATGCGCAAATATGGACTGAACACTAAAAAGAAAAACAAAAAACAGACTCCCTTTAAACATGTCGCAAAAAATTTACAATTCCTTCTGCAGTTCTTTTGGAAGCGCCGCCACCGCCTAATTTGCTTTTGAGCTCGGTATAATCCATTTTCATTTTAGCAATAGTACGATCATCAGAAAGAATTTTCTTTAACTCAACACTCAGTCGCTCCGCATTCATTTCATCCTGGATGAGCTCAGTCACCGCAACTCTATCCAAAATCAGATTAACCAAAGAAATGTATTTCACTTTTATGAGTCGCTTAGCAATGGCATAAGAAATTTTACTCCCTTTGTAACACACCACTTCAGGCACGCCAAACAAAGCAGTTTCCAGCGTTGCAGTACCCGACGTCACCATTGCAGCAGAAGCCACGGAAAGCAATCCATAGGTGTTTCCACAAACAATTTGCACTCCCGAATTCCCCAAAATAGAAGCATACATATCTTCAGGAATTGAACTTACTCCTGCCAGCACATATTTGTACTCCTTATCTTTTTTCGCAGCTTCCAGCATCACAGGAAGCATGGCCTGAATTTCTTGTTTGCGACTTCCAGGCAACAAAAGCACAATCTTTCCATCTCCTAAATTAAAGCGCTTTCTTATCACCGAAGGATCTTCCACCAAATCATTGCCAATAGCATCCAACAAGGGATGCCCTACAAAATCAATGTCGTAATTGAACTTTTTATAAAAATCTTTTTCAAAGGAAAGAATGGCAAAAAGCTTATCCACACTGCGATTTATTTTGTGCACCCGCGATTGCTTCCAGGCCCAAACCTGTGGAGAGATATAATAAAAAACCTTCAATCCTTTTGGTTTTGCCCATTCGGCAATGCGCAAATTGAAACCCGGATAATCCACTAAAATCAAAGCATCTGGCTTAAACTCCAATATATCCTTTTTGCAGAAAGAAATGTTTTTTAAAATGGTTCTGAGATTTCTAATCACCTCAATAAAACCCATAAAGGCGATGTCTTTGTAATGAATCACCAACTCACCACCAACTGCTTGCATGCGCTCACCACCCCAAAAGCGAAATTCCGCTTTTGGATCCAGCACAAGGATTTGCTTCATTAAATTTGAAGCGTGTAAATCGCCTGAAGCCTCGCCTGCTATGATGTAATAACGCATTATATTCCGCCTTCAAATATTTTTAAAATAAAAACCAGTACCACATAAAACAATGTAGAAACCAGCACTCCTCGCGCACCCCAGTCGTTACTGCGACGCAACATCAGAAAAAACACCACTAAATTCCCCAACACACTTAAACTGGTAACATTGGAAAGGTTGTGAATGTTTTGAAAGATTTTGTGCAAATAATGCTGAAATCCCACAGCAAATCGTTTACTGCTGTCGAGATAAAAAACATATACCACCACAGGAAAAACCAGCATTGGAAACAAAGCGCCAATGATGACTCCTGTATTTCTTTTCTTTTTAAGCTCTGGTGAACCAGGTGTCCAATTCTTTCCTAAACTCATGTGCAGTTAAATCAAATTTTGTGGGTACTATTGATACAAATCCGTCCTTCAAAGCCTCTTCATCAGTGCCTTCCCCTCCGTCCATATTTACAAATTGTCCGCTTAGCCAGTAATACGAATTCCCGAAAGGATCCTTGCGCTCATCAAAATTTTCATCCCAATAAGCATTGGCTTGCCTGCAAACTTTTATTCCTTTTATTTCTTCTTTTGGTAAGCAAGGCAAATTGACATTTAAACAAACACCTTTGGGCAAACCTTTCTCCAAAACTTTTTTTGCCACCTCTTGCACATAGGATTTACATGGAGAAAAATCGGCATTCATGGAATGACTATTCAATGAAAAACCAATGGCAGGAATACCTTCAATGGCACCTTCAATGGCTGCCGACATGGTTCCAGAATAAATTACGTTGATAGAAGAATTGGAACCATGATTGATTCCCGACACCAATAAATCGAAAGATCTTTTGGCCACCACCTTCACTCCAAACTTCACGCAATCCACAGGCGTACCCGAGCAACTGTATTCCTCCAAACCATATTCTTTATGTTTTTCAAACAAGCGCAAAGTAGAGTTAATGGTTATGGCGTGCCCCATTCCCGACATCCCTTGATTGGGCGCCACCACCACCACATCGCCTATTTCCCTCATGTATTCAATCAGCGCACGTATGCCCGGAGCCGTAACTCCATCATCGTTGGTGACTAAAATTAATGGTCTTGTTTTTGTCATATTTTACGGATAATGGTCTAAGGTATAAAGTTTAAAACAAATACTTTTGAATTTATGCGCAAAGGATAAACTACGCACTGTTAAAAAATCATGTAAAAGTCTTGAACAATAGTAATTTATCAATGCTCGTTATCGCTTACTTTTAACATCAAATTAAACACTATTATGAAAAAATTATTCTTATCCATATTCGCCATTGCCCTCAGCGCAACATTGTTTGCCCAAGAAGAAACCGAAGTAAAATCAAAAATTGAAAAAGTAACGGTTTTCCTTCAAGGCGCTCAAATCACCGAAACAGGAAAAGCCAATTTGGAAAAAGGAAAACATATTTTAAAGTTGACCGGACTCACTCCTTATATACAGGAAAATAGTATTGCTGTAAAAACTTCATCGAACATTACCTTGATCAATGTGTTGTCGCAAATCAATTATGTTCAATCCACAGAAGCGCCTAAAAGATTAAAACAAATTGACGATTCATTACAAATCTTTCAGGACAAATTGGATTTAGGAAGCGCTAGCATTCAGGTGCTTGAAGATGAAAAATCTATGATCATGGCCAATAAATCCATCAAAGGAAATGAAGCTTTGGACATTGCCGACTTGCAGGAAGCCGCCAAATATTTTCGCGAGCATTTGAATGAAGTGGCCGAAAAAATTCAGGATGGAAAAATTCAATTGAGAAGCATCCGCAAAAATATGGATCGATTGAACAATGAAAAAAACACTTTGAATTATTCTAACAACCAGCAAACAGGAGAAATTTTATTGGAAGTATTTGCTGCACAAAGTGGCAACATGAATTTTGAAATCACTTATTATACCGCTAATGCAACTTGGACACCCACCTACGATGTTAGAGCAAAAGACATCAACAGTCCGATTGCCTTAGATTACAAAGCCAATATTCATCAAACCACTGGAGTAGATTGGAAAAATGTGGAGTTGATATTGTCGACAGGAAATCCTAGTGTATCAGGACAAGCGCAGGATATTTATAAATGGACGATTGATAATGTTGCTTATGTTGAAAATAGGAAATATAAAAATGCTAATATGGCTCCCACTTATGGTTATGCAGCAGACTCAGCTCCTGTAGCAATGGAGATACAAACATTAAACGGTCTATCTTCTAATCAAAAAGCATTATCCTACAATTACAACGCCGCCACCATCCAAGAAGCCGCCACCACTCACCAATACCTAATCACTACCCCCTACACCATTCTTTCCGACGGAAAAAATCACAAGGTGGACGTAGCTCAACATTCCGTTGCTGCAACCTACAAATACATCGCAGTTCCAAAGTCGGATCCAACAGCTTTCTTAATTGCTCAAATCACCGGTTGGGAAAAATTGAATTTATTGGCAGGTGAAGCCAGCATCTTTTTTGAAGATGCCTTTGTAGGAAATTCATACATCGACACTGATAATGCAAATGACACGATGGACATTTCTTTAGGCAGAGATAAAAGCATAATCATCAGTAGAACAAAAGCTACAGAGTTATCGAAAAAAAGTGTTTTAGGTTCTGATAAATCCAATGAAATTACCTGGGAAATCAAGGTAAGAAACACCAAACAAAAAGCCATCACAATCATTATAAAAGATCAGATTCCAGTTTCAATCAACAAAGACATTGATGTTACCATGCCCGATTTGAAAGAAGGTCAGTTAGAAGCGGAAACTGGTATTATCAAATGGGAATACACCATTAATCCTGGAGAAGAGAAATTGATTCGTTTTGGGTATAAGGTTAAATATCCGAAGAAGTATATAGTGATATTGGAGTAAGATTTTCTCACAAAAAACTTTCGGGAATGGGCTTCCCTCTCGGAGGAGAGGGGTGCGTTGGAATGTGTGAAGGCAGGGAGATGGAATAAAACAGATAATTAATCCATCTCCCTCCTTCCCGCGAAAAGGCAATCACACCCCTCTCCTCCGAGAGGGAAGCCCATTCCCGAAAACCATTACCAAAACATCACTGAAACCTCCCAATAAATTCCTCCCTTTTATTCGGAGAAACATCCACCTGAGAATTGTCACTCATCGTTACAAATCCGCCCTTGCCTTTGGTGTACTTAGTGACATATTGAAGATTTATCAAATGTGATTTATGAATGCGCACAAAATCGAAATCACTCAAACATTCTTCATAAAATTTAAGGGTGCGACAAATCAACATTTTTTTGCCGTTGGTCAGGTGGAAGGATGTGAAATTATCATTGGCTTCGCAACGAATAATATCACTTACGTTAATGATTTCAAAACCTTCCATCACTGGCAAAATCACTTTTTTAGTTTGCTTATTAATGCTCTTTAAATTTTCAATTAGCACCTTGGTGTGACTTGGCTCTGCAATCGTTTTGCTTTTCTTTTCCTTGATTTTATCTACTGCTAAAATGAGCTCATCAATGTCAACAGGTTTTAAAATGTAGTAAGATGCGCAAAGGTTTAAAGCTTTGATGGCGTAGTGACTAAAGGCTGTTACAAACACCACTTCAAAAGTGATATTCTCAAATTTTTCTAGTAAATCAAAACCATTGCCGTAGGGCATTTCCACATCTAAAAAAACAATGTCGGGAGAAGTTTTATGAATTAAATCCACTCCGGTCAATACTGAATCAGCCATGCCCACCAACTGCACATCCTTGCAATATTGCGCCAAATAATTTTTGAGAGTTTCTCTCCCCGACTCCTCGTCTTCAATAATTACAGCCTTCATAGATTATTCTTTTTGAAAAGGAATTGAAATATTTACAATGGTACCTTCGCCTGTTTTAGGATTAGCATCCTGTACTTGAACCTTCAGGTTTGTTTTAAAAAGATCGTTGATGATTTGCAATCTCGACTCGATATTTTTCAATCCCATGGATTCATTTTGCTTTTGGTTGTGGGTTTTAAGTTCCTGCGATTTCTTGCGTCCAATGCCATTATCAGTGATGGTTACCGTTAATGAATCTCCACTCCCAGCTACTCGCACATCCAACATTCCCTTCTCTTCCTTGTATCGCAAGCCATGCCACACCGAATTTTCAATATAAGGCTGAATGAGCATTGGCGGCACTTTGTATTGCTCCACCACCAAATTTTCATCCACTTCAAAAGTATAATCAAACTTGTTGCTGAAACGGAAATGCTCCAGTTTTAAATAGAGTCGCAACACTTCAACTTCTTCCGACAAAGGCACAAAATCCTTTTGCGAATTTTCCAGCACAGAACGCATCAACTTAGAAAAATCGGCCAAATATTTATTGGCGGTTTTTTGATCATTGGAAGAAATAAAACTGTTTACTGAGTTGAGTGCATTAAAAATAAAATGCGGATTCATTTGACTGCGCAAGGATTTTAGCGCGAGCAACTGATTGGCAATTTTTTTCTGTTTAATGTTTTTATACAACAAATAGGCCGACACCACCACTATCAAAATAAAGATAACGAGTCCGTAAATTAAGGCCTCCTGAAACTTACGTTCGCTATCCAACTGCATGATCATTCTATCGCTCAGCTCCTTATTTTTCTCCAGCAATTCAATGCGCTGATTCGATTCGGAAACTTGTGTGTTGTCGTACAAATCGGTAGTAATTTCACTTTCTCTTTTCTTGTGAACCGAGTCCATGAGATCAACATAAGTCTCATGATTTTCAAAAGCTTTTTCAAAATCCCCTTTTTTCTCGTAGGCTTTTGATAAAATTTTATAGGCTTCTGCCTGAACCTCTACACTGCTAGCACTTGTATTTCCAATGCTTTGCTGCGCTATAGCAATGGCCTTGTCGGGTTTATTCTGCTCCAAATAAACACTGGCATTCTCCAGTAAAATTTGATTTCTGATTGTGTCGTTCGCTGTTTTTTCAGCGATGGATTTATTCAGTTTTAAAACCTTGTCAAATTCTTTATCCGATTTATACTCTTCTTTTAATTTAATATTTTGTTCATATTCCAAATTGTCATCATTTGCCCCTGCCGCATTTTCTGCCGATATTTTATAAAAAGTCTTTGCCGCTGCTTTGTTGTTTTGCAGCGAATAAATTCTACCTAAGTAGTCGTTTGCTTCTGCGACCAAAATTTTCGAACTGATAACTTTCTCAAGACTGGATACTTTTTTAAAATAGGAAATAGCAGTTTGATAATCTTTGTTTTTAAATGCCATTCTACCCCGAGCATTGTTTACCCAAGCCTTGGCATCGGCAGTAGTTGCCATGTTCTCCAACTGACTCAAAGTGTACTCCAACATTTTATCGTCGTTCAAACCTTCGTAATTTAAGGCCTGACCTTTCAATATTTCAGCATCTGCTGCAGAAGAATTTCTAATGATATTTTTCTTTTTTGTTAGTACTTTCTCTTCTGATTTTTTTTCAGAAACAACAACAGAGTTTTTGCTATTTAATGCATCGCTTTTAAAAGACTCTTCATCTCCTTTTGCTTTTTCATAAAAGCGCAGCGACTGACTGTATAACTTCAAATTGTAGTTGGCCTTACCCAACAATTGATAGCACTCTTTACTGCGATAATCGCCTTTTTGCTCACTGGCCAACAATAAGGCTTCTTCCAAAAACTTAATCGCTTTTGCTGGCTGTTTATTAATGCACACATTGGCCGAATCTATCAGCGACGAATATTTATCTCCGCTTTGCGATTCCAGTGATTTCCTAGTACTTGTTTGCGCCTTAGTGCACAGAAAACCAAAAAGAAGAAGTGTTATTAAAACTATTTTTTTCATCATCATTAACAATACTGCAAGTTAGAACCGATTTGTCAGAGATCAAAATTACATACTAAGTCGGAAGTGTATTTCACTAAGTGCGACGAGCTCTTCCCTAATTCTTCATTTTATAGTGCACTTGAAGTACCTAGTTTTAGGGAAACAAAACTACAGATATGAAAAACAAACTCGTGAAATCCATCTTTGCATTTACTGCAATATTAAGCACATTAAACTCCTGTGATGCCCAGCCGCCAGTGACTCAAAATCCGCAAATAAATCATCCTGAAGTCAATCAAAATGAAAACTCAAAACAAAATCTTATTCAAGTTGTATTTGCGTTGGATGCCACTGGAAGCATGGCCGGACTGATATCTACCGCTAAAGAAAAAATATGGTCGATAGCCAGCAGTTTATCGCAAGCGCAAAATACCGATATTGAAATGGGATTGGTTTTTTATCGCGATAAAGGAGATGCCTTTGTCACCAAAATAATCCCGCTTTCAAAAGATTTGGATGATGTGTACGAACAACTCATGGCCATCACTGCAGATGGCGGCGGTGATACACCCGAGAGCGTAAACAAAGGATTGTACGACGCTTTAGTGGGAATGCAATGGAACAAAAATCCTAAAACATACAAAAGCATTTTTTTAGTAGGCGATTGTCCGCCTCACATGGATTATCAGGACGATGTGAAGTATTATGAATCCTGCAAAATCGCTACTAAGCTCGATGTTGTGTTAAATACCATTCTCATGGGCAACAGCAGTGAAGCTTATAAAATATGGAATGAAATCGCCAACTGCAATCAGGGGTCCTTTGTTCAGGTTGGTATGGACGCCAACAATATTAGCGTTAATACGCCCTACGACATTCAAATAACTGAAATTTCAATTCGATTGGATAAAACAAGAATCTATTACGGGAAAAAGGAAATTCAACAAAAGAACTTTTCAAAAGCTGAGCAAAGCACGAAATTTAAGGATGCCATGACTGCTTCAACTTCGGCGCGACGAGCAGAATACAACACCACTGCAGCTGGAGAATTAGCTTATTACGGTAGCGGTGAAATGGTGAGCGAATACGAAAAAGGGAAGGTAAAACTGGATAGCGTTCGTGCGGATCAACTGCCCGACAATATGAAAAACATGACTATCACTGAAAAGAAAGCTTACATCGAAAAAAACGTTCAGGAAAGAAAAGCGCTCGAACTTCAAATGAAAGAATTGGTGGCCAAACGCCAAGCATACATTGAGCAGGAAATCATTGCTAAAAAAGGAGAAGAAGCTAAAAATTCCTTTGAATACAAAGTGTATGAAAACATTAAAAACCAAGCGGAAAAGAAGAACATTAAAATTAATGGCAACGTGAAATTTTAAAATCCCTCTTGCTCACACACAAAATGCCTTCACACTCTCCCTTTTACAAAGGGAGAAGAGCACTGCCTGAAAATGAACGTCAACTTCCTCCTTTGGAAAAGGAGGAGTGCGAAGGAATAGTGTGATGCAAGGAGGATTTTAATTCAAATTAAAAAATGCCTACCTATGAAATACTTAATCGGCTTCGTATTCCTGTCTTTTATGTGCACGCCACCGGCAACACCAAAAGACAACACCCTTTCCCGTGCAAAAACAAAAGCCAAAGAAGCCTTTGCTTACTGCAAAAAGAACGGAATGGACACTTCATTTTGTATCCTCATCGACATGAGTATTCACTCAGGAAAAAAGAGGATGTTCGTCTGGAACTTCAAAAAAGAACAGGTAGAAACGTCGGCACTTTGCAGTCATGGCTCCGGTCCAAATTCCTGGAGCCATGATTACACCAAAGAAAAGCCTGTTTTTAGTAATGAACCCAACAGCCATTGTTCCTCTTTGGGGAAATACAAAATTGGCGCGCGCAGTTACAGTTCATGGGGAATTAAAATTCATTACAAGTTGCACGGATTGGAAGCTACCAACAACAATGCATTTGAGCGCTATGTGGTATTGCATTCATGGGAAGAAGTTCCCGACACAGAACTCTACCCTACTGGTTCCCCCGAAGGATGGGGCTGTCCGGTGGTCTCTTTAAATATGATGAAGTTGCTGGATAAAAAATTGCAGATCGTGAAAAAACCAGTTTTACTATGGATTTACAATTGATCCTCTCTTCCGTTTTCCAAATGCAAAATATGCATTAAGCGATGCAAAGCGGGAGCAGTCATTACAGCAATAGTGGCCAAAAAAACTATACCACTATATAAAGAATAAAAAGACGCAAATAATTTAGCAGCATCATTGGTCAATATGTCTACCGGTCCCATTCCACCCAAAATCATAGAAGCATTCAACAATGAATCAATCCAGTTTAAATCGCTAAAATGATGATAACCCACCACACCAATACTCAATGAAAACGCTATAATACAAAGGGCATAAGCAATGTATTTTAATTGTCGACGAACAAATCGATTGACTGAAATTACTTTGGAGGTCTTGTGTTCAAACATGATCAATACTTTATTTTTTTTCGGCAGCCAACTTCATTCTTTCTCGTTTCGCTCTGATGGCATTCACGATTTTTTTGGAAATCAAATAAGATATAAAGTACACGAGCGCTATAAAAATCAAATCGAAACCTATCAATTTATTTCTAAAATCAATAATCGACTGCACCACCTGATCCTCGCCAGCTTCAGAAACAATGGCCCATTGCATGCCTTTAATTTTAATTTTATTGTATGCGCTCAACACAATATTTCCATCACGGTCCTTGGTCATTTTCTGACCGTTTTGTGCTGTAATTGCAAGCTTCACACTTTCGTTTTGAACAAACACATCCATAGGATTTTTAACATTGAGCTCCCCGGAGGTCGCTCTCATTCTGAAATCCGGACCAACGATGTACGTTTTTTCTTCCGCTCCTATCGCTGTGTTTTCCAATAAATAATTTTGAATGTAGAGAGGCTTTTCAGTAAAAATGAAAACTTTCTTTCTAAAGGGAACAATGTAGGCCAAAGTAAATTCATTGAATTTAACGCTCAAATCCATGAGTTTAACTGAAAAAACTCTTCTTCCAATGGAATCATTTACTGGCAAAGGTTTAAGATTAAGAATGTTTGCCACCTTAAACAATTCCACGCTATCCCCTATTGCACGGGCTTCATCGAGTTTTTCAATTTTATCATAAATAGCTATTTCAATCGCGTTTTTCTTTAACATGTTCAAACTGGATAATTTTTCAAGAATCCTTTCGCTATTGGCACTTTTAATCTGAACATAAAAAACAGCAGACACGACTATTATAATAGACAGTCCTAGAGAAAAAAATGAAAGTGTGAATTTGTACAGTGTTCTCATCGTGTTAAATAAATGTAGATTTATAGGCTAAAATAAACTTTTATTTAATAATAAATAACCACCCTATTAGACTCGCAACATCCAAAATTTAGGTCGACCTAAACTTTATTTTGATTATTTATTAACAAGTTCTTCCTAGTTAGTGAAAAAATTCTTACTTTCGCTGTATTAATTATCAAATCCAAAAACTATAAATATCATGGGCAAAATTAAATTAGAGTACGTTTGGTTGGACGGATACAAGCCAACTCAAAGTTTACGTAGCAAAACAAAAATCGTATCAGATTCAAAATTCACTGGAAAAGTAAAAGACCTTGACATGTGGTCTTTCGATGGTAGCTCAACTGAGCAAGCTAGCGGTGGAAAATCGGATTGTTTATTGAAACCGGTTTTCATTTGCCCTGATCCTGCTAGAGTTAACGCTTACATCGTAATGTGTGAAGTTTTAAACGCTGACGGTACTGCTCACGCTACAAATGGTAGAGCAACTATCCAAGATAACGATGGTGATTTTTGGTTTGGTTTTGAACAAGAATATTTCCTTTGGGATATTGAAACTGATAAACCACTTGGTTTCCCAGTTAACGGTTACCCAGCACCACAAGGTCCTTACTACTGTTCAGTAGGTGCAAAAAATGCTTACGGTCGTGATATCGTTGAAGAACATTTAGATATTTGTTTGGAAGCTGGATTGAACGTTGAAGGTATCAACGCTGAAGTTGCTGCTGGACAATGGGAATTCCAAATCTTTGCAAAAAACGCTAAAGAAGCTGGTGATCAAATTTGGGTTGCTCGTTACTTGTTGGAAAGAACTGCTGAGAAATACGGTGTTTCTATCAACTGGCATTGCAAACCGTTAGGTGCTACTGACTGGAATGGTTCTGGTATGCATGCTAACTTCTCAAACACAGCTTTGAGAACTTCAGGAAGCAAAGAAGTTTACGATACTATCTGTAAAGCTTTTGCTCCAGTTGTTAAAGAACACATCGCTGTTTATGGTGCTGATAACCACTTAAGATTAACTGGTAAACACGAAACACAAACTATCGATAAATTCTCTTACGGAGTTTCTGATAGAGGTGCTTCTATCCGTATTCCAATCGCAGTTACTGAAAATGGCTGGAAAGGTTGGTTGGAAGACAGAAGACCAAACTCTGCTGCTGATCCTTACAAAGTTGCTGCAGTTATCATCAAAACAGTTAAATCTGCAAAACTTCCAACTAAAGCTGCTGCTGGTAAAAAATTAGCTAAAGCTTAATTTGAAGTATATCAAATAAAAAAACCTCGGTGAGCAATCACCGAGGTTTTTTGTTTTATATCAATTGCATTTTTAAAGTATGTTTTTTTTTCGGGTGTGCTTCCCTCTCGGAGGAGAGGGGTGTGATAGCCATTTTGTGGGGAGGAGGGAGATGGATTTAAAATAAAATTAATCCATCTCCCTCCCCTCGCACTTTCCTACGCACCCCTCTCCTCCGAGAGGGAAGCACAACCGAAAGCACATTTCACGAAAACAAATCCATCTGCGTATTTTCAACTGAAGTCCCTCCTATCATCTTCACAAAATCTTCTTCACTCAACACAGGAACACCCAACTTCTCGGCTTTCTTTAATTTTTCGGGCCCCATGTTTTCACCCGCCAACACAAAACTTGTTTTGACTGAAATGGATCCTACATTTTTTCCACCGTGTTTTTCTACTTCCAGCTTAATACTATCACGTGAGAAATTTTTAAAGACCCCAGAAACCACAATTGATTTACCTTCCAAAATATTTGTCCCACCTTCTCTCACTACTTCCACCGCTTCAAACTGCAAACCTGCAGCTTTCAATTTTTGTATCAGCTCAATATTTTCGGGATTAGAAAAATGCTCTTTTAAACTGATGGCAATTTTTTCACCGATATCTTCTACATGATTTAATTCCTCAGCAGAAGCGTTCATAATAGCGTCAATATTTTTAAAATGGAAAGCCAATTTTTTCGCTACGGTTTCACCAACGTGACGAATACCAAGGGCGAACATCACTCTTTCAAAAGGCACAGTTCTCGATACTTCTATTCCTTGCAATAAATTGTTGGCTGATTTTTCGGCCATTCTTTCCAACGCTACTACCTGCTCAAATTTTATTGTATAGATATCAGCGATGTTGCGGATCAGTCCGGAATCGTACAACTGATCAATGGTTTCTTCCCCAAGCCCGTCGATATTCATCGCCTTGCGAGAAATAAAATGATACATTTTTCCTTTGATTTGAGGGGGACAACCCGCTTCATTCGGACAATAATGTTGGGCCTCTCCCTCTCTGCGAATTAGCGCTGTGTTGCATTCCGGACAGTGGGTAATGTATTTTAATGATAGTGAATCGTGGCCTCTCTGCGATAAATCCACCCCTACTATCTTGGGAATAATCTCTCCGCCTTTTTCCACATATACATAATCTCCTTCACGCACATCCAGCTTTTCAATGATATCGGCGTTGTGCAAAGAAGCGCGTTTCACTGTTGTTCCCAACAACAAAACCGGCTCCAAATTCGCCACAGGAGTGATCGCTCCGGTTCTTCCTACCTGATACACCACACTCAATAATTTGGTGTGCGCTCTCTCGGTTTGGAATTTATAAGCTATCGCCCAACGTGGCGATTTTGCTGTAGTTCCCAGTTGTTTTTGTATACTGAACTGATTGGCTTTTATCACCACACCGTCTACATCAAAAGGGAGATTTTCACGTTCCTTATTCCAGTGGTTGATGAATTCTAAAATGCCGTCAATTGTTTTTGTTTTTGCGATGAATTTATTTTCAAGAGAAGGCACTTTAAATCCCCATTCTCCGGCTGCTTTCAAATTATCGAAATGCGTGTCGTGAGGTAAATTATCACCCAATAAAGAATAGAGATAACAATCCAATCCTCTCTTTGCAACCACAGATGAATCCTGCATTTTCAAAGTTCCTGATGCGGTATTTCGGGGATTAGCGGCCAATTGCTCACCTGCTTCTTTTTTCTCTTCGTTGATTTTTTCAAAGGCTTTGTGTGGCAAAAATACTTCTCCACGAATTTCAAATTCATCGGGATAGTTACCTTTCAGCTTCAACGGAATACTTCGAATGGTGCGCACATTGGCAGTGATATCATCGCCTTGCACGCCATCACCACGCGTTACCGCCTGCACCAACTCCCCATTTTTATAGGTGATGCCCAAGGCCACACCGTCGTACTTTAACTCGCAAGTATATTCAGGCTCAGTAGTAGTGAGTTTTCGCAAACGCGTTTCAAAATCAACAAGCTCTTCTTTTGAATAAGAATTGCTTAGCGACAGCATTGGAAATTTATGTTTTACTGTTGTAAATTCTTTGGTGATGGCACCTCCCACTCTTTTGCTTGGAGAATTCTCGTTCACAAATTCAGGAAATTTTTCTTCCAGTTGCTGCAATTCCTTCAGCAACATATCAAAATCGTAATCACTGATTGTTGGTTCCGATAAAATATAATAGCGATGATTGTGTTCTTCGAGTTCCTTACTTAGTGCGGATATGCGCTGTTGTGCTT
>JAPLEZ010000042.1 GCA_026390935.1 Bacteroidota bacterium | reverse complement strand
TTCGAGTCCCATACTTCGCCCGAAGAAAAATCCTCTCAGGAAACTGAGGGGATTTTTTGCTTAATTATTTTTTCGTGGTGAACTTAGTAAGAATAGAGATTCGGACAAAAAATGAATTTAATTTACCTATTAAATTCATCCATGCTCTAAGGAATTTTGCCTTCCAATTTTATTTTATTGAAAGTTGGTTTGAATTGCACTGAGTCAATCAATGTGGTGTCGTTGGCAAACACCATCATCACATATTTTTTATTTCCAGTAAAATCAAATTTTGTACTGTCGTTGAATTGGGCCTCTATGGAATAAGGCAGGGAACGATCTTTTTGTAAGTGACTGGCGAACCACACATTTATTTTTCCGGCGTTTTCGGAAAGTGTTGCCTGAAAAGGGGAGTAGGTAGTATCGGTGATGTGGATGGTTTCCAGCTTTCCGGTAGCAGCGTATTTATCAGAATAGTAAGTGATGTTGGCATCAAACTTTTTCGGAAGTTCCAGCAAATACCACACTTTATAAATGCTGCTGCCTTCGTTTTTTTCGCAGGAGTTGAAAAAAGCAAAAAGCAAAACAGCAAAGAATAAAAACTTAAAGCCTTGTATTTTGTGTTGTTTGGTCATTGCTGCTTAACGTTTGCTGGTGCGTTCTATTTCGCGTTTGGCGTCTTTCTTTTTTAAATCTTCACGCTTGTCGTAAGTTTTCTTTCCTTGTGCCAATGCAATTTCCAGCTTGGCCCATTTATTTTTTGAAATGAAAATCTTTAGCGGAATGATGGTCAGACCTTTTTCTTTTACCTTTTTGTGAAGCTTATCCAGCTCACGTCTTTCCAGCAAAAGCTTTCGGTCTCTTTTTTCTTCGTGGTTAAATTGTCCGGCGTTTTTATAAATGCCGATGTGCAATCCAATCACATACAATTCATCTCCAACAAAGGTGCAGTAAGCTTCAGCCAATCCGGCTTTGCCGTCTCGTACCGATTTTATTTCGGTGCCCAGCAGTTGCATTCCTGCCACATACTTATCCAGCACTTCGTATTCAAAGAAGGCTTTTTTGTTTTTTATGTTTACGGCATTGTCGGACATTGGGGAAAGTTACAAATTATTTAGGAGCCAATTTATAAATGAAATAGGCCACTGCACTAAAGAATATGTTGGGAATCCAAACTGCAAATGCCGATGGAAGGTTGGTATTGGTAGCAAATACTTCACCTACTCGCGAAAGGAAAACATAAATTAATCCTAAGCTGATGCCGTACACCAAGTGCATTCCCAAGCCGCCTTTTATTTTGCGTGATGAAATGGAAACCCCAATAATGGTAAGGATAATAATTGAAAATGGAATGGCTGTTCGTTTGTGTAGTTCCAGCTCGTATCGTTTTACAAATCCCGATCCTTTTTGTTTTTCTTCTTCAATGAATTGTTTTATTTCAAAGTAATTCATGGTGGAGATTTGATTGGGCTTGTCGCTAAAATCCTCCGGACGGAAACTCAATGCTGTGTCCTTGCTGTCGCCACTTTTAAAGGATTCGTCGAGTCCGTTGATGGTTCTTTCTCGCCACGATTTTGCCGACCATTTACTGCTTGCTGAATCCCACACCAAACGTTCCGACTTAAATTGTCGGATGAGTTTGCCGTTCTCCATCTGATCCATGCTGAAATTGTATCCCGTTTTGCTGTATGATCCGTAATTGCTGATGTACATAAAAACATCGGGACCAAGTTTACGGTGAATATTTGAGCCAAGATCAATATGGTTGTTATCGTGATAATATAGGTTTTCAAATTCCAGTTTTCTTTCGTTGGTGATGGGAATAAGAAAATGGTTGATGAATAGCGACATCACAAACAGAAAGATGGCCGAAATCATATAGGGCCTAAGCATGCGATTGAAGCTGATTCCCGAACTGAGAATGGCCATTATTTCGTTGTTTCCGGCGAGTTTGGAAGTGAAAAATATTACCGCTAAAAATACAATTAGCGCATTGAGGGTGCTGTACAGCCAGGGAATAAAGGTGCAGTAGTAATCAAATACAATGGCGTTGAGCGGCGCATTCCTATCGAGGAAATCATCAATTTTTTCCGACACGTCGAAAACGATAGTGATAAGAATGAAAATTCCTATAATGAAAAAGAAAGTACCAAGGAACTTCTTGATTATATATAAGTCGAGTCTTTTCATTCCACTATAAACGCACTGCCATTTGTTTTACCATTTTTTCTTTCCAAGGATGCAAAGTGCCAGCAATGATTTGCTTACGAGCTTCTTTTACCAACCACAAATAAAAGGCAAGATTGTGAATACTGCCAATTTGTTTTCCTAAAATTTCATCGCTGGCAAATAAGTGACGAACGTAGGCCTTTGTATATTCTTTGTCGACGAAGCTGGTGCCGAATTCGTCCAGCGGACTGAAGTCGTTTTCCCACTTTTTGTTTTTAATGTTGAGGATGCCCTGACTGGTAAAGAGCGTCCCGTTGCGCCCATTGCGGGTAGGCATCACACAGTCGAACATATCAATGCCTAAGGCTATGTTTTCTAAAATATTGATAGGTGTGCCAACGCCCATTAAATAGCGGGGTTTACTTTCGGGAAGTATATTAC
>JAPLEZ010000043.1 GCA_026390935.1 Bacteroidota bacterium | reverse complement strand
ATGTAAAGAAGGTATTGGTAGATGGCAAACCTTTTTTTGGAGACGATGCTGCACTGGCCTTAAAAAATATTACTGCTGATATGGTTGCTCGTATTGAAGTATTTGATCAATGGAGTGATCAGGCGATGTTTACAGGCTTTGATGACGGGCAGTCTTCTAAGACAATTAATATTGTGACCAAAAAAAATGTGAAGGATGGTGTGTTTTCCAAGATCTACGGGGGCTATGGTGACAACAGCAGATATCAGGGCGGTGGAAATTTCAATTACTTTAATAAATCGCAACGCTTCTCTCTACTTGGCTTAACTAACAACATTAACCAATCAAATTTTTCAATGCAGGATATTAGTGCTGCCACTGGATCATCAGCTCCGCCAATGATTTTAGGCAGGGCAGGTGGTCCCAACAACGCCAGCAATCCAGTGAATAATTTCTTGGTTGGAGGACAATCGGGGATCAATGCTGCCAATTCAATTGGACTCAATTATTCAGATGTTTGGGGAAGTAAAATGAAATTTACGGGCAGTTACTTTTTCAATCAGCTGAACAATGTTAACGATCAGCGTTTGTCGCGACAATATTATTCAGTGACCGATACCGCTCAATTGTACAATGAATCCAGTTTAAACACCAATAGCAATTACAACCATAGAGCAAATATCCGATTTGAATATTACATTGATTCGTTGAATTCACTTATTGCTACTCCCTCTTTTTCGATGCAAAATGCAAATTCATCGTTGGATGTTAAAGGACTCAATTCTTTAACTACCGGTGATTCACTCAATCAATCGCTCAACAATTACAATTCGCAGAATTCTACTTATCGTGCTATAAACGACTTGTTGTTTCGACATCGGTTTTTGAAAAGAGGAAGAACCATTTCCTTTAGTTTGCATGAGGAGTGGAGCAATAAAATGGCAAACAATATTTTGCAGGCAAACAATTACTATTTCAAAACTTCTGACTCTACATCATTGGATCAAAACGCATTGCAAAACACGCCCAATCAAAGTCACGCTCTTGCCGTCAATTACACGGAGCCACTTGGAAAATTTAGTCAGATGCAATTTAGTTATAAGGCAACTTATCTCAGCAGCTACTTGTCGTTTGAAACATTTACTGGCACTAATTATTCTGCTCTCGATAGCTCATTGAGCAATAAACTGCAAAACAATTTTATTACCCACTTGCCCGGAATGGCCTATAGAATCAATAAAGCGAAGGTGATGTTTTCGGTGGGCGCCGATTATCAATATACAGTAATGGACAACGAGCAATTGCTGCCGGCGCAATCTTCAATGAATAAGATTTACCAAAATGTTTTGCCCAACGCGATGTTTCGTTACAAGATTTCAAAAAATGCCGATTGGCGGGTAAATCTTCGCGATCGTATTGATTTGCCTTCTGCCAATCAGTTGCAGGAAGTTTGGAACAACAACAATCCTCTGCTGTTGTCGATAGGAAATGCGCAGTTAAAACCACAAAATGTGTGGGTGCTGTACAACCGGTTCTCATATACTAACCCTGTAAATTCAAGCAACTGGATGATTTTTGTGATGTTCAGGAAAATTGAAAATTACATTTCAAACTCCACTACATTATTAAAAAGCGACAGTTTGATTAACGATAGAAATTTGTTGGCCGGAACGCGCTATACTCAACCCATTAATGTGGATGGTTATTGGAATTCACGTATTTATGTGGTGTATGGAACGCCCATCAAAAAACTAAAATTAAATCTCAATTTAACCACGGGATTTTTCTCCTTTACCACACCCACCTTATTGAACAATGTAAAAGGGATTTCCAATTCTTATTCCTTTTATGAGGCCATTACTTTGTCAAGCAACATCAGCGAAAACCTCGATTTTTCGGTTACTTCCACTGCCAATTACAACATTGCCAACAACTCTTTGCAGGCCACTTCTTACAACTATTTTAATCTGCAAACCAACGCTAAAATCACCTATCGTTTTTGGAAAGGTGTTATTTTACAAAGTGAGTTGAATCATACTTGGTATGCCGGATTGAACCAAAATTTTAATGTTTCATATGCCCTATGGAATTCATCCATCGCCAAAAAAATGTTGAAAGAAGGTGCAGGCGAATTAAAATTTTCGGTTTTTGATGCACTTCAACAAAACAACAGTGTTTCCCGAAATGTAACGGATACCTACGTGGATGACCTTAAAAGTCTGGTGCTACAGCGTTATTTCATGCTCACCTTTACCTACAAATTCAAAAAAATTAAGTCGGCTCCTGTTGATATCGACAAGCAATAGGAAACCTTATTTTACTTTTTGTGTTTAAATAAACTCAACATTTTACGCACTTCCATGCGGTTGTATCCTAAAATTGTTATTTTTGGTTGCTCCGCAATACGAGGTATAAACACAAAAACTAATTGACATGGCATTTGATATCGAAATGATTAAGGCACTCTACGCTAAATTTCCCGCCAGAGTAGCACAAGCAAGAAAAGTAGTAGGTCGTCCTCTTACTTTAACCGAAAAAATTCTTTACACTCACCTTACCGAAGGTGATCCTACAAAAGCTTATGGCAGAGGTGCGTCATATGTGGATTTCAATCCCGATAGAGTTGCCATGCAAGATGCAACAGCTCAAATGGCTTTGTTGCAGTTTATGCAGGCTGGTCGCCCTAAAGTAGCTGTTCCTTCTACAGTTCACTGCGATCACTTAATTACTGCTAAGGTAGGCGCAAAAGACGATTTAGCTTTCGCAAACAAAGAATCTAAAGAGGTTTATGATTTCTTAGGTTCTGTTTCAAATAAATACGGTATCGGTTTCTGGAAACCAGGTGCTGGTATCATTCACCAAGTGGTTTTAGAAAATTATGCTTTCCCTGGTGGAATGATGATTGGTACCGACTCTCACACAGTGAACGCTGGTGGTTTGGGAATGTTGGCAATTGGTGTTGGTGGTGCCGATGCTTGTGATGTAATGGCTGGTTTGCCTTGGGAATTGAAGTTCCCTAAATTGATTGGTGTTAAGTTAACTGGTAAATTAAACGGTTGGACTGCCCCTAAAGATGTTATTTTAAAAGTGGCTGGTATCCTTACTGTAAAAGGTGGTACTGGTGCTATTGTTGAATATTTTGGTGAAGGTGCTGTTTCTTTATCATGTACTGGTAAAGGAACCATTTGTAACATGGGTGCTGAGATCGGTGCTACTACTTCTACTTTCGGGTACGATGAATCAATGGAGCGTTACTTGCGTTCTACTGGTCGTAACGATGTTGCTGATTTAGCTAACGGTGTAAAAGAACACTTGAATGCCGACGTTGAGGTTTATGCTAACCCTGAAAAATATTTCGATCAAGTTATTGAAATCGATTTAAATACTTTAGAGCCTCATTTGAACGGACCATTTACTCCAGATTTAGCTACTCCGGTTTCTAAAATGAAAGAGGAAATGAAAAAAAATGGATGGCCTAGTAAAGTGGAGTGGGGATTGATTGGTTCTTGTACCAACTCTTCTTACGAAGATTTAGCTCGTGCTGCTTCTGTTGTTAAACAAGCGGTTGCTAAAGGTTTAACCAAAAAAGCTGAGTTTGGTATCAATCCAGGTTCTGAGCAAGTTAGATACACTGCTGAGAGAGATGGTTTGTTCACTACTTTCACTGCGGTAAACACTACAATTTTCACCAACGCTTGCGGACCATGTATCGGTATGTGGGATCGTATGGGTGCTGAGAAAAAAGAAAAAAATACTATCGTTCACTCGTTCAATCGTAACTTCGCGAAACGTGCCGATGGTAATCCAAATACATATGCTTTCGTAGCTTCTCCAGAAATGGTAGCTGCTTTGGCAATTGCTGGTGATTTAGGTTTCAATCCTTTAACCGATACTTTAACCAACGATAAAGGTGAGCAAGTAAAATTAGACGGACCATACGGCGACGAGCTTCCTGCAAAAGGATTCGCTGTGGAAGACGCAGGTTTCCAAGCTCCTGCCGCTGATGGACGTGGTGTTAACATTGCAGTTTCTCCAACTTCTGATCGTTTGCAATTGCTTGATCCTTTCGCAGCTTGGGAAGGAACAGATCTTTCTAACTTGAAATTGTTGATCAAAGCAAAAGGAAAATGTACTACCGATCATATCTCAATGGCTGGTCCATGGTTGAAATACAGAGGTCACTTAGACAATATTTCTAACAACATGTTGATTGGTGCGGTGAATTTCTTCAACGAAAAAACCGACGAGGTTAAAAATCAATTGACTGGTGCTTACGGCGCTGTTCCTGCAACACAAAGAGCTTACAAAGCTGCCGGATTAGGTTCAATAGTAGTAGGTGATGAAAACTATGGTGAAGGTTCTTCTAGAGAGCACGCAGCTATGGAGCCTCGTCACTTAGGTGTTCGCGCGGTATTGGTGAAATCTTTCGCTCGTATCCACGAAACCAACTTGAAAAAGCAAGGTATGTTGGCTTTAACTTTTAACGATAAAGCTGATTATGAAAAAGTGCAAGAAGACGATACAATTTCTATCGTTGGATTGACTTCATTCGCGCCAAATGTTCCTTTGACTTTAGTACTTTCTCACAAAGATGGATCTAACAATGAAATCAAAGTAAACCATAGCTACAATGAACAACAAATTGAGTGGTTTAAAGCTGGTGGCGCATTGAATATCATTAGAGCGAATGTGAAAGCTTAATAGACTTTAATTCTTTAAATAGAAATCCGCTTCAGAAATGAAGCGGATTTTTTTTTGGATCTACACAGTATACGAAGTTCGTCCTTGCTAAATCAATCATTACTGTTCGGACCACATTGGACTTCCACTCGCGCGCGTCTGTGACGCGTGCGGATTTATTAAGGCATTTGAAATGCCAAGACTAGGAAACAATACAATTGTTAAAGATAAATCCGCACGCGTCACAGACGCGCGCAAGGGAAAGTGTGTCCTTGCGAGAACTTCGCACTCAAAATAGAAGCAATCTCATTCCCGATAGGCTATTATTTTGAATAGAAAATGAAAACAATGAGAATAAAACGAACGATTTCAATGCTCAAACATCAGTGAGATTGCT
>JAPLEZ010000155.1 GCA_026390935.1 Bacteroidota bacterium | reverse complement strand
CGTGGATTATGGTTATTACAATGCCAATATCACCTGGGCCGATGTGAGTCAGTTTATAAGCGAGGTTTTACCATTTTACAGCGAACTCACTCCTGCGCAAAATGCAATAACTACGGCCAATGCTCAGGCGGTGTTTAATTCATTGAATGGTGGTGCGGCAGTTCCTTTTAAGCAAATCGGACCAGTGATTGATGAAATTATCTTGGGTTTGCCTAAGGAAATTCCATTGATGTCGGTGATTCATAACGATGGTTTACCTGCATACAACAATGGTTATCGCCAATGTATCGGTGATTACGCACCTGCGTCGCATATCACAAATGTTACCGGCAGCGATACGGTTTGCAAAGGACAATCAGTAATTTTAGAGGGAATGATAGACGGCGGTGACGGTCCGAATATGACCTATGCATGGTTCAAAGACGGAATTTCCACAGGTATCACCACTAAGCAAATTGTTTTGACACCAGCTGCCTTAGGCAATTTTGTGTACACCTTAAATGTTTGCAATACCGATTTAGGAGGTTGTGCTCCTGCCTGCTGCCCCAAAACATTAGTGGTGCAAAATTGTAACGCTTGCGCTATTGTTGGCACAGCAAATACAGTGAATACCCCATGTCAGAACATGCATGGAGGAAAAATAAATTTAACTATTGCCGGTTCCACAAACTATACGGTTACTTATGCAAGCGATGAATTCAGTGGTTCACAGACAGGTACAACAGCAACTACTTCCATCAACAATGTTCCCGATGGCGTTTACAATATCACCATTCAGGACAATACTACCCCAAGTTGTAAATTCAAATTATCGGCAGAAGTAAAATACACTACGCCGATGAACGAAGAACTTACTGCTTCTATCCAAAGTATGACGATTTGTGATGCGGTTTTAAAAACCCAGTTGCAGCAGGACGATTGTGAATGTGAATGGAGTGTTTGTTTTGATACGCCTTATGCCGCATGGGAAAGAGACGTTTTCGTTATCATTACTCCTTCTAACGGCGCGGCGATGCGTTTGAGAAAAGACGTATTGGTAAATGCTTATCCTGCCCCAACCAAGGCCACTTTTAAAATGTGCAGTGGTGAACACATTAAGTTTGAAATTGAGGTACAACCCTCTTCGGGATCTTGTACAGGCGTGGCCAATTTTAATGAACAAAATGCGCCTATTGAAGTGTATATTAAAAATCCGGCTGGCGTGAAAGTACAAACCTGGAATGTTCCAATAAAAACAGCTACGCAGTACAATAATTATCAGGTTTTTGATTACACGGTGAATTGTCCTTATACTCCCGGATCTTATACCTATACATGGAATCCGGGCGCTATTTCAGGGACTCCGGCCAATGTTTCTGGAATGATTCCTACTACTTATACTGTTGTGGCGACTAACACTGCCAATCCGCAATGTACTTTGACCGATACGGTGTTTGTTCCATTCAATTGCAATAATACTTGTGTGAAACCAAAGGCAGTTATTTCTGGTTCTGATTCGATTTGTAAAGGAGATAGTACTCAATTGTCGGTGGAGCTTACAGGGACAAAACCATTCAAAATTAAACTGAGCAATGGTACTACCAAGTGGACGGTGAGTAATATCAATTCAAACACCTACACTTTCTTTGCGAAAAGTGCAGGGATTTATAAAGTGGATTCGGTGTGGAATTTAAATTGTGATACTTTGGGAACAGCTTCGGCAGTGGTGACCGTAGTTGATTTAAAAGTTTCTTTAGGCAATGATACTTCATTTTGTGCTGGCGCTGCAGTGACATTGGATGCCGGTGCTGGTTTTAAAACTTATAGCTGGTTGGGAGGCGGAAGCGCTAGAACAAATGTGGTCAATGCAAGCGGACAGCAAGTTGTAGCGGTGACAAATTCTCTGGGTTGTTCAGCCTCTGATACCTTAAATACCCTTTTGCTGCCTGCTGTAAATATTGATTTTGGCAACGATACGCTCGCTATTTGTCCGGGTAAAAGCATTTTACTTTCACCTTCTTTTAGCGGAGGAACAGGCATTTTAACGCACAATTGGAGTGGATTAGGAAGCGGTGCCGGGAATACTTTTTCCGCTTCCAATAGCGGATATTATTTTGTTACTACATCTGATGCAAAAGGCTGTAAGGACAAGGATAGCGTTTATGTAGCCGTTAAAAATAATTTGACAGTGAACTTAGTGGATAAAACAATTTGTGTTGGTGATACTTTATCGATTAATTCGGGTTACGATGCATTGAATTATACCATTTCTTGGAATAATGGAGGGGCAACCCAGACTATAATAGCAACTACAGCTGGGATTTACGGAGTTTTAGTTGACGATGGAAATGGCTGCAAAGGCAGCGATTCCATGACCTTGAGTTTGTACACTCCTCCGGTGGTGAATTTAGGAGCAGATAAAAGTATTTGTCCCGGCACCATATCTACACTTTCTGCTGGAGCAAACTTTTCTTCTTACCAATGGTCGACAGGCGAAACTATCAGCACTGTGACGAAGGAAGCAGGGACTTATATCGTTTCGGTTAAGGATGCTCATGGATGCAAAGCAAGTGATACGGTGGTGGTCATAGCTCATGCAAATCCTGTAGTTAATATTGGAGCCGACATTGATACCTGCGCCGGAAATCCAATTTTAGTGAAGCCACAAAACGCAAAACCATCGTGGACCTATTTATGGAGTGATAATTCTTCGCAAAACTCATTAAGTGTTGGTCAATCGGGATCGTATTCGTTATTAGTCACAGATGTCAATGGTTGCAAAGGAAGCGATACTATCATTGCCGATTTTCGGAGTCAACCAAAAGTTGATTTGCTTTCTGGTGCAGATACCGCTACAATTTGCGACGGGCAGTCGCTTACCTTAGATGCTGGTAACGCGGGATCTGGCATTTCTTATTCTTGGAACAACGTCGCTGGGTTGCAAATCAAGGAAGTTGAACAACGAGGTTTTTACAAAGTAGTGGTGAGTAATGGCAGTTGTTCTGATACTGACCAAATATTTTTGCAAACTATAGTGATGCCTCAAAGTATGCTGAATGACACGTTGAACGCAATTGAATCCAGCTATTGTTTTGACGTCGATGGCCACGTTATTCTTTCCGCCTTTGTAAATGACGGAAATACCTACTCTTACTTGTGGAATACGATGGAAACCAGTCGAGATATTCAATTGACAAAGGCAGGAACCTATAGTGTGGTGATGAGCAGAGGGGTGTGTGCTGTTAGTGATGAGGTTAGTGTGGCTGATTATTGCACCACATCGTTTTTTGTGCCAAATTCGTTCACGCCAAATGGAGACAATATAAATGAAGTCTTTTATGTTTTAGGAGAGCACATTGAAAAATTTGAATTACTGATTTTCAATCGTTGGGGAGAGTTAATTTATTCGGGAAGCGATATTCAACAAGGTTGGGATGGGAAATTTCACGGCAAAGAGGTGCAGCAGGATGTTTATGTGTGGAAGGTGAATTATGAAATAAATTTACCAAGTGGAAAAAGTGCTTCAAAAGAGCGTATGGGACATGTTAGTGTGATATATTAGTAATTATTTGATATTAAGTGTTTAAGCAAATTTATTACGTGAAATGTCAGTATTTAATTCAAGCGATTTTTTTCAGTTAAAAAATAGCCATACACGGCCGCCTTTTTTTACGAATTCATTAAAAAAACTTGACAAGGCCTCTATTTTTCGTATATTTGACTCATCTTGCTTTGTTGAAAGATAATAGTAGTAGTGTAAAAATTGCGTAGTTCTTTACAAGTTAGTTAGTAGTATCAAAGTTAAATTATACCCCCTATAGTGACTTTGAAATTTTTCAATCTTCAACAAAGCAAGTTTTTCTACTAACATTAATAAAAACACATATAAAAAAGCCATTTGTCGGCGGACAGTTGCTTTTTATTTTCCCTATATCGATTCATAAATCATTAGTAATCAGTTATATATATTTTATATACGTAAGGTGTCAGTGATCATATTTTATATCAGGAGGTGTTTTGTATGTGCGGTTTTATTGCTAAAGGGCTATCTGTGCACTAGATTTAAGTATGCTTACTCTGGTGCTGGAAAAATAGTAGTAGTAGTAAAAATTGCGTAGTTCTTTTACAAAAGTTAGTTAGTAGTAATCAAAGTTAATACTATACCCCCCTTTAGTGACTTTGAAACAAAAAATCAATTCCACACAGAGTAAGCATTTCATCTTGATTTAAGTAATGTTAGTGTATAAAAAGACCGCCTTGAACAGGCGGTTTTTTCTTTTGGATATGTCTCAATCTGTTTCCGGTTTTTTTACTGTATTATTAGCTGCTCGTCTGTAATTATATTAAAATCAACAAGTTGTATTTTTAATACGTAATCCGTCAGTTGTAAAAATACAGTATTGGAGGTGTTTTGTACGAGGCTTTTTATTGTAAAAAGACAGATGTGGGCGTAGCTTTGAGTATGCTTGTTCTGCTACAAAGAATAGTAGTAGTAAAAATTGCGTAGTTCTTTTACAAAAGTTAGTTAGTAGTAATCAAAGTTAATACTATACCCCCCTTTAGTGAC
>JAPLEZ010000007.1 GCA_026390935.1 Bacteroidota bacterium | reverse complement strand
TGCCCCGAACTTCGCTTAATTCAACTGCTTTTTGTTTGAATTCTTTGCTGTAAATTTTTCTCTCTTTTTTCATTTTATTAAGGTATTGATTTGTTTCAATTTACCCTTAACTTAGTGTCCACTCAAATGTAGCAAGTCCACCCCTGAGCTAATCAAAAACGTTGTGAAGTTTTTTCGACTAACGAGGAATGACATTACTTCAAAGACAAAATGGGGACAGCGACCGAATTTATTATATGATCACTGTCCCTATTTCCCTATTACCATCCCCTCCTATTTTCTAAAACAACAGAGTCATACCAATATAAGCTGAGCTTGTTCTTACAATAGCACGATCAAGAATGTAATAGGTATCGGATCCGGACGCTTTGCTGGTATTACTTATATTCACTAAACCATAAACACCGCGAAAACCTAAATCCATGCGAATTGTTTTTCTTGAATTCAACACGAAATCCAGTCCGGCTCCATAAGCAAATCCAAAATCACCGCTCTTTGTTGCAAATACAGTTTGTACTGTATCTGTTGATGCACCACTATTACTTGTAATATTTGCACCTGCATTAAATCCGATTTGCGGACCGGCCTCTATTTTTAAATTCACCGGATTTGATTTCCCTGTGTTGAGTGAAATCATTAGCGGAATATTAATGTAGCGAACATTTATTTCGCGTTCCAAATTGGCGTCTTTGTATTTTTGAGACAATGAATTATAAATAATTTCTCCTGTCATGCCAATATGATCTGTAAAATTAAATCCTAAAAAAGCACCAAAGCCAAAGCCAAACGTGCCTTCCCCTTGTACTTTACCACCAGCTGAGGTTTGCATATCAAAGGCTGAAATAGTGGGCATCAATCGAAAGCCCAATTCAGCTCTTGGAAAATCGGCATGTGGTTTTGCAATCATTATGGAATCTTGGGCATTTAAAGTTGTCCCTGCAGTAATAGAAAAGAGACTCATAAACAGAATTGATTTTTTCATATTTCTAATTGCTTAATTTATTGTTCAGTTTTTAATTAGGGTAAAATTGCTGAACAATAGGCTCCCTCACGTTACATAACTATTTTAAGTATTTATGTAATTCACACTTCCGGAAAAATCAGGAAGAAGCATTATTAAAATAGAAAATGGAAAACAGAAAAAAAATAAGGTACAGACGTTTATTTTTTATTCCCCGCTTAGGCAAAAGAAACCTAAGCGAGGCGGGGGTTTCGTGCTCCGCATCAACATTTGTGGTAAAATCCCGCCAATCGCAAATCTGCAAAACGTTAGCAGAAACCAAATCAATAATGTATAAAAGACATAGGAATTGTAACTTTGTATAATTAAAAAATCAAAAGGCGTGAATACTTCAAATTTCAAAACCATAATTTTCTTCATCTTTATAATTGCATCTATGTATAGTTGCAAAAAAGAAGGCACAAATAAAGAATTCACTCTAAAAGGACAACTTTTGGACAACTGCACAGGTTTACCATCGGGCAATGTAACCCTTGATTTATGGCAAAATTTAATAGAAGGAACCACCATTTTTGACCCTGACAAACCAGCATATTTAATAATGTCAACTACAACAGACGCCAATGGGAATTTTGAATTTAAGAAAGAATTCGATACTAAAAACTCTGTGAATTTCCCTCGAAATGGCTCCCTTCGAATTGCTTCAGGTGCTAGTTTTCTTTCAACAGGCTGGTTCGAGATTGAAAGTGGTAAATTTGAACTAGATTTAGGTGCATTATACAAAGACATTGATAAAACACTTCCATTTGTAATTTTGAATTCTGTGAATTTTGAAGTTGGCGATAAAATTATTTTATCAAAACCCAATGACTTATTTTCTTTTGATACAATTCCAGTAACAAGTACCACTAATCAGTTTGTTATTAACCGTCAGTCACATTATTCTACAAAAAATATAGCATATGGCACTGCTATTAATCAATGTTCATATTTGGCACAAACAATTGTTAGTTGGGATTTAATAAACAACCCTGACCATTCTGGACAGTTTAGTGTAAGCACGTTAAATTGCACATCCCTAGATTCTGTTTATATAAAATGGTGGTGAAATATATTATGAATGTAAGAGCGGTAATTAATTTGCAAAAAACAATAATGAAAGTAATTAGGTCGCTGCAACCATATTGATCACGCTCCAGTAGTTTCAAATATGGTAATTTCAGACTTTAGCGCAGCACTTGAGATTAAGAGGAGAAAGTACTAAATATACTTTCCGGTTAGAAATCCTTATTTCAGGCATTTTCAATGCCGATGCGCAATATTTTTCTTTCATCCTTTCAAATATACAAATGCGATTGAAAATCGCTTTGACTTTTGCTTCAGATCTAAAAATCTGAAACTACTGAGGTGCTTAATTCTCAATGATCCTTAACAAAGTCCTTCTATTTTTACCAATCAAACTCTCTCTCTTTTTAAGATCAGTTTCCCTTTCTGCTTGTTCTTTACTAACAAGTAGATGTTTTTCACCAAAGCCTTTGGCGTGTAATCGAATTGGATCTATTCCTCTTTCGACGAGATAATGAACAATGGATTTACATCTGGCCTGCGATAAACTTAAATTAAAATCATCATTACCTCTGTAATCCGTGTAATGTTCAATTTGAATTTTAAAGGAAGGATGAAGCTGTAAAAAAGTATACACACTGTCCATAACTTTCCTATTATGGCTTGCCGCTCCGCTTTCGATAACCCACCCATCCTGCGTTGTAATCACCGGCATATAATGAATACTTCCTATTTCAAAATCCTGATCAAAATATGCAAACTGCTTACCATCTTCAGTTGATGAAAGGAATGAAACAAACACGAGTATCCATGTAATATTTAGGAAGAGTATTTTCATTATCCAGGTATAATGCTCCTAAAATAAATAAAATTAGCCGATGATGTTTTTATGTTTCATCCATACAAACTATGCAAATAATATTTTCCATCCCACGCTCCGCTTAGAGTGTAATTTCAGATTTTCAATCTGAAATCTTCTTTAAAGGCATTTTTAATGCCCGTTCAATTGCAATAGAAAATTGTTTCAATTTTTGTTTCGATTAAAAAACCACAAAGCACTTTATTTAGCACCTTTTGCATTTTCTGCAATAGTTTTTTCATTTCCTTGTAATATGCAATTCCGTCGCACTTAATTAAGAAAGTAGTTTTGACGCCATAAATCAATTAAACTGAATTTATGTCAAACGATCAAAATTTGAAATTTCTTCCAGACAATGCTGATTTCAGCAAGTCCTTATTCGACAAAGTTTCTGCTATCGCAACACCAAAAGCTTTACACAAAGCAAAAATCCTTTTATGGGTAAAACTAATTTTCTACTTCTTTCTTTTTGCTTTTGCTTATCTCACTCTATTTCTTTTCCACCACTTTTTTTTTACGTTGATTATTAATTACATGCTCATTGGATTTTTGGGAATTTTATTGGCCTTCAATAGTTCTCATGACGCAGCACACCGAACTTACTCTTCGTCGAAATTAGTAAACAACATTATTTACGTTGTTACTTTTAACTTGCAAGGAGTGAACGCTTACTTATGGAAAATTCGACATCGAGCATCACACCATCTTTTTCCAAACGTTGATGGCTGCGATTCAGACATAGACGACAATCCTTTTTTGCGCTTGTCTCCATCGCAAGAAGCAAAATGGTGGTTTAAATATCAAGCCTATTACGCTACGCTCCTCTACTTCTTATATACTTTGCAATGGATTTTTGTAAAAGATTTCATTTACCTGAACAAGAAAAATTTAGCCAATCTTAAAAATCAAAAACATTCTGTAAGCATGGTGATCACTGTGTTTTTCTGGAAAATATTTTACTTCTTCTATCTCTTCGCCTTACCAATGCTAATTATGAATTACAGTTTTTCTCACATCTTAATTGCCTTCCTAAGCATGCATGTTTTAATTTCCGTATTCTTTGTGTTGACGCTAATTATTTCGCACTTGTGCATGGAAACCACATTTCCAAAGCCTGATGCGAGCGGACTACTCCCATACAATTATCAAGAACACCAGTTGGCCGTGTCATTGGATTATCACCCTACGAGTAAATTGGCCAATTGGATTTTTGGCGGATTCAACTCTCACTCGGCCCATCATCTATTTCACGAACTACCACATACCATTTACGCGAAAATCACTCCCGCAATTAAAGAAACCGCTAAGGAATTTAATTATCCATACAATGAATTGGGAATTTTAAAAGCAATTAAGTCGCACTATTTATACCTTCATAAATTAGGAAACGCGCAATAGTTGAAATCGAAAACAGCGATCAAATTTAATTTTGATCGCTGTTTTTGCTCAATAAATTGACAAGAAGCCAGTAAAATATTTTTTGAGAAGATTAAAACAACAACGTCATTCCAAGATACAGCGAGTTCGTACGCACTATTGCCCTATCAAGAATATAGTAGGTATCAGTCCCATTGGCTTTGCTGGTATTGCTAATGTTCACCAAACCGTAAACCCCACGAAAACCTAAATCCATACGAATAGTTTTTCTTTGATTGAGCACAAACTCGAATCCGGCGCCATAGGCAAATCCGAAATCACCGCTCTTTGTTGCAAACACCGTTTGCACAGTATCTGTTGAAGCACCACTGCTGCTGGTGACATTTGCTCCGGCGTTAAATCCAATTTGCGGACCGGCTTCAATTTTTAAATTGACAGGATTTGATTTCCCTGTGTTTAACGAAAGTAGAATTGGAATGTTCACATAACGAACATTTATTGCACGTTCTAAATCAGCGTCTTTATATTTTTGCGACAAGGAATTGTAAATGATTTCACCTGACATACCAATATGATCAGTGAAATTAAATCCCAAAAAAGCTCCAAATCCATAACCCAAGGTCCCTTCTCCTTTTATCTTTCCTCCACTTGAGGTTTCCATATCAAAGGCTGAAATCGTTGGCATAAAACGAAAACCCAATTCGGCTCGGGGAAAATCAGCATGCGGATTTGCAATCGTAATAGAATCCTGTGCCTTTAAATTAATGCCTATTGACAGCAGGCTCGCTAACAGAATTGATTTGCTTATAGTTTTCATTTTCCTTTATTTATTGTTCGATTTGAATTACCAAACAAAGTTGCGCAACATAAGTGTTGCTCACCTTACACAACTATTGAAAGTAGTTATGTAATTCACACCTTTTTGAGGGAAAGACGGTATTTTAAATGCAACGAGAGATTTTTTTACAAGCGATACGCTCATCTGTCCATGAAGCAGTACTTCTATTTCACCAAAAACCACCACACTAATATGAAATAGAAAATACCCAAAATAAAAATGACCCTTCGGATATTCATTTCACGTACTTTGTCTACTTTGTACAATGCGTTAATCACGATCACAATCATGAAGTTTACAAACACCACTACAAAGGTCAGCCAAAACAACAAGTCGGCTTTTGTTAATTCATTTGATTTAGGTGTTGATGCTGAAAACGAAATGGAGAAAGCTACTATAGCCATAAATACACCAATACTAACTTCGCCTAAAGCATCAAAAGTGATGTCGCGCATAAACAACAAGCTTAATGAAATTAAGCCAATCAGCAGTAAAGGCAAAATAATTTCCAGCAAGGGTCCTGTTGGATTTCTGGCCACATCCAGTCGGAAGTAAATATTTTTAAATTCATTGAGTTCTTCCTGATTAATGTCGGGATCGCCATGCATACCCATACTTATTTCATTGTCGACAGTTACGTAATATCTCGATTTTTCCCACTCGGTAATTTTAAATTTGTCGATTGTTTTTTTATCGAGAGAAAAACTTTTCTGATCAAAGGAAACCTTGAGATTATTGGACGGACTGAGAATCTCTGCTCTAATAAACAATTCCTGCTCATCAAATGGATATTCTTTCAGTTGACAGTTCACGTAAAAAATCCCCGACACTTTGTACAACTTATAAACGGTAGATCCATCTGTTTTTTCAAACACCAGTTCCTGAGAACTTTCGTTTTGTTTCATGTTTTGAAAAATGATAAATTTCTCTGCATCGCGGTTATTGGAATCCAGTTTGATCCAGTAATAAAAATCGGATGTGAAAGAATTGGAATTCACATCAATGTTGTAAATATCCACGATCTCCATTCCGAAAAACAAGTTAGGAATTACCTCCCTTTCCTTGTTGAGCTGCAAAGGATAGGAATTCAGTTTACCTGATGAATATTCGGTAAAGTACAATTCGGGAATAATGGTAAGCAAGCTGTCAAATTCGTAAATTTTGGTTTCGGTTACTATGCTTGAATTTTTTAGGGAATGGAAATAATCAATAAAATCACTTTTGTGCAATGCGAAAGTGTCGTTTTGGTACTGAAATTTATTTTTGATAATCTCCACCGCATCATAACAACGCTGAATAAACATTGGATGATTGGGATTTTCCAAATACTGCGGATAGGTCTCTTTCAAATGATCAATGTCGGCAGTGAGTTGTTGAGAAAGCGCATCGGTAGGACTGCTAATGATAATTAGTTCATTTTTGTTTTTATCTCCAAACTTCTTAACATGACTGGGGTTGAGGATATACGTGTGCCCCAAAATTTTAAGGTGACTAAAATTTCTATCCAGATAATCAATCAGTTGATTTCCCACGCCAACATGCACATTAATCACTAGCTGGGTTCCCTCCTCTTCGGGATTATTGGAAAAAAAAGTGCTTAGCTCATTATAAAAATTAGCAGAATCTTGTGATGCAAATGATTTCCCTTTTAAAGTAAACATCTTGTTTAACTGAATGCCTTTTTTCTTAAAAACCTTCAGGTAGTTGTCGTGTAAAGGATAATCTTCTTCGGAGATAAAATTAACCTTGTTCACCTTTAGTATTTTATGAACAAAGGCGGCAATATCCAAAGGCACATTATCATTGTTTCCTGTGAAGATGGCATTGGTTCCGAAATCACAGTTGTTGCGATCGGCATTGATGGAGATCACTGGAATGTTTTTGTCTTTAATTGCTGATGTACAAAATTTGATCTCCTGTCCCCAGCTATTGTCAATAACCACCACAATATTAGTATCGGCAGCAATGCTATCGTACACTGCAGCGCTAATACTTCCGTCTTTTTGACAATCAAAGGTTTTTAGTTCCAATCGGGTATAAGGCAAATCCAGTTGACCGATGTACTGCTGCAAAGCTACCTCATGCAACTTATCAAACTTACTTTCTTTGGGAGTGGCAGCGGTATCTTTAATGTCACTATAGCGACCGATATACGCAATGTACTTCACATTTTTACTGTCGGTTTTGGCACATGAAAAAGCAAATAGCAATACTACGAACAGAAAAAGAATAAAAAGGAATCTGCTTTTAAAAACCGACATGCATTAGATTTTTTTTAAAGTTAAAGTAAAATACTACAGCTTTTCAATAGTCACCCTCTGATGAAAAAACTTGCCGTTGTTGATATTCTTCATCAGCTGATTTTCATAGCGGGAATCGAGTACGAAAGTTGTTTCGGCGCGATATAGTTTTACATCACGAATGGCATCTTCTTTCAATCCCGCAAATTCCAAAAGAAATTCTTTAAAAGAAGCAATGCTTAGCTCATGACGGGTACCAATATTTATTTTTAATTCAATTTCTATAGACGACGTTTTATCTATCGTCACCTTTAATTTTTCTTCAGAAAATTGGATGCGCAAAATGTCTTCAATTTCTTTGACGTGGAATAATTCATCGTCTTGAACCATAGAAATGGAAAGACCTTTTTTGCCGGCGCGACCCGTTCTTCCACTGCGGTTGATGTATTGCGCTTCGTTTTCAGCAAGATGATAATGAATCACAAAATTTAAATCGGCAACATCAATTCCACGCGCTGCAATATCTGTAGCAATGAGCAAAGAAATGCGCTTGCCTTTAAATGCCGACATCACCTTGTCGCGTTCAAACTGATTGAGGTCGCCATACAAAGCACCAGCATTAATATCGCAGCCAATTAACTGCTGACGCAATAATTTTGCAGCAGCTTGAGTGCGACAAAAAATAATTCCGCGCTCTTCGGGATGCTGCAATAAATAGCTTTTTAAAAACTCGAATTTGTAGCCAAAAGCATAAGCGATATAAGAATGCTGTATATTTCTGTTGACGAATTCCTGAGGTTTTACCTGAATTTCATCAACACCTTCTCCCAAATACTGTCGAGCTATTTGCTTTATTTCATCGGGCATTGTTGAGGTAAACATGAACTTGCGCACCGATGGTTTGCAAGCACGCAAAACTCGTTCAACATCAGCTTTAAATCCCATGCGCAGCATTTCGTCGGCTTCATCCAGCACCAAAAATTTAAGGTGCGAAAGATCTACTATTTTTCTGTTCATTAAATCCACCAGTCGGCCGGGCGTTGCAACAATGATGTGCTTCGGAGTTTCGAGCTTTTTAATTTGTTCTTCAATTTTTTTTCCGCCAAATACAGCCTCGGTATGAATGCGCACGATGTAGCGCGAAAACACAAATAAATCCTTTGCTACTTGCTGCGCCAATTCACGCGTTGGCACTATCACCAGCACTTGAGTTTGCATTAGCTTGGGATCAATCAGTTGCAAAATCGGCAAGCCGAATGCAGCAGTTTTCCCTGTTCCGGTTTGAGAAACCGCCACTAAATTTTTGCGGTTGGTCAATACAAAAGGGATTACCTTTTGTTGGATTTCGGTTGGACTATCAATCTTGTTTTCAGTAAGCGATTGTAGCAAAAAATCGTTTAAACCTAGCTGGGAAAAAGTCATAATGAATATTTGAAATTATTAAGTACCACAATACGTTTTGTAGTTTTTCCCGCCATCAGCAGGCGGATTTTGAAATTGACTAAACTCGCTATTCTTTTGATAAGGCTGCGCTATTGCAGCAAGCAAGTTATTCATTGGTGCCAAATCACCATCATGTGCCGAAGCTTGCAAAGCCTCTTCCACCCTATGATTCCTTGGAATAACAACAGGATTACTTTGTCGCATCAATTCAATAGAAGCTAAATTATTTTCGATCTCCATTCTTTTTAACCACTCCTGCTGCCATGCTTTAAATGCATCGTTTTGATACAATGCTTCCTTTAAAAATTCGGGATATATCAGCGCAAGAAAGGTGTTGGTATAATCAGCACCATGATCCTGCATCCAAAGCAACAACGAATGTATAAGCTGTTCATCTCCCTCCTCCTCATGCATCAATCCTAATTTATTGCGCATCATTCGCAACCACTGCGCTTCAAATTTCGGATTGAAAGTCTGCAAAACTTCCTGCGCCATTTCAATTGCTTTATCGCTTTCAGGATGAATGAGTACCAAGAGGGTTTCTACAAAACGAGTGAGATTCCATTTTGCAATTTGCGCCTGATTTCCGAAGGCATAGCGTCCGCCTTTATCAATGGAGCTAAAAACTGTTTCAGGGTGATAAGCATTCATAAATGCACACGGACCATAATCAATGGTTTCACCGCATATACTCATGTTGTCGGTATTCATCACGCCGTGAATAAATCCAACGCGCATCCAATTTACTATGAGGGTAATTTGCTTTTCCATCACGGCTGTAAACAATGCCAGTGCCGGATTTTCAGTGTTCATAACCTCCGGGTAATGGCGCTGTATGGTGTAATCAACAAAAGTTTTAAATGTTTCAAGATCGTTGAATCGGCGCACAAATTCAAAAGTTCCAACTCGAATATGGCTGGCTGCAATGCGCGTAAGCACTCCCCCTTCATGCGTGTACTCCCTGTGCACTTCTTCACCAGTAGCCACTACCGCCAAACTGCGGGTAGACGGTATTTGCAGCGCGTGTATGGCTTCGCTGATGATGTACTCGCGAAGCATAGAACTCAACGTTGCCCTACCATCGCCATTGCGGGAATAAGGCGTTGCACCTGGACCTTTCAACTGAATATCAAATCTGCGATTTTGTGCTGTAAGATGCTCGCCCAACAAAATTGCTCTGCCATCGCCCAGCATATTGAAATGCCCAAACTGATGTCCGCCGTAAGCTTGCGCAATAGGCTGCGAGCCTTGTAAAATTTTATTTCCCGACAATAACTCAGCAATCATTTCTTCTGCAACATCACTATTTAATCCCAACTCCGCTGCCAACGCTTTATTAAAAATCACTAAGCGAGGCGCGTACACAGCCGTAGGCAAAACCTTTTCAAATAGTTTTGGCGCTAAAGTGAGATAAGAATTATCGAAATTGAATTGAAGCATCTCTGAAATAATTTCACACAAGATACAAGGAATACTTAAATCTAAAACGACCAGTCGAAAGACTTCAATAACAACTTCATCAAATCATCAAAAGGGAGATCCACAAACTAACCCCTATCCTCCTCTAAATTATCATGATTGTCACCGCCAATGCTGTAATAATTATTTTCCTCATCCTCACTCCCAACTTGTTCTTGCTGGTCGTCTAGTTCCGATCCTGGCACATCCAAATCTTCTCCTGTTGCATCGCTTGTAAAATCTAACTCATTAGGCAAATCATGTTTTACATTGACTTCTTTATTCCTAGAAATATCTTCCGGATTAATTTCCTGTTCTTCTTTGTCGACGTTGTAAATATCCTCGCTTGCAGGATAAGCCGGATATCCCGGAAGATCAGTTTTGTTATCTTGATTTGTCATGGCTAAAAATTTAGAGTTTGATTTCTCCAAATATGAACCAAATGATAAAAGGAAAGCTTACGTAATTTTTTAAAAAACTTACATGATTCCTACTTCAAAAAAAATCATTGTTCATGAATTGAATGAATCGTGGTTGCGAATGGTAGAGACAGACTGCGTCTGTCTAAGGTGTTGCCATAAAATTTCATTGAGTTAGACAGACGCAGTCTGCCTCTACGGGAACAAACCGCCCCAAAACACCACTAATCATTGCTATAAGCGCAATTTACTTTTCAGTTTACTA
>JAPLEZ010000055.1 GCA_026390935.1 Bacteroidota bacterium | reverse complement strand
GAAGGTTTGCGTGTTGGCATTGTTCCGCAACCCAATTGGAGAGATAATTTACAGGATTTTCAAAAACTAGGGAAGCCTCGTTTATTTTTTGGAGTAACTGCAGGTTGTATGGATTCGATGGTGAACCATTACACCGCGGGTAAAAGAAAAAGATCTTCGGATTCCTACACTCCGGGAGGTGAAGCAGGTTTTCGTCCGGATTACGCCGTAACAGAATATACACGCATTCTCAAGCGCTTATTTCCAGATGTGCCTGTTTTGATTGGAGGTATTGAAGCATCTCTTAGAAGAATCACTCATTATGATTACTGGAAAGATGAACTCATGCCTTCTGTATTGGAAAGCAGTGGTGCAGATTTGTTGGTGTATGGAATGGGTGAGCAGCCTTTACGCAACATCATAGATTTATTGAAAAAAGGCGTGCCTTTCGAATCATTGAAAACAATTCCTCAAACTTCTGTGATCATCCCTGAAGGAGAAGAGTTGCCTAAAAATAAAAGGTGGACAGATGTGGAGCTGGCTTCGCACGAGGCTTGTTTGGGCGATAAAAAAACTTATGCTTCCAACTTCAAAGTGGTAGAGCAGGAATCAAATAAACTCAATGCGCGACGAATTCTCCAAAAAATAGGTGAGAAGACTTTGTTGATTAATCCGCCATATAAAACAATGACGGAGAAAGAAATGGATACCACTTTTGATTTGCCATATACTCGTTTGCCGCATCCTAAATACAAAACTCGCGGACCGATACCAGCCTATGATATGATTAAGTTTTCGGTGAATATGCACCGTGGTTGTTTTGGAGGTTGCAGCTTTTGCACGATTTCAGCCCATCAGGGAAAATTCATTGCGAGTCGTTCCGAAAAATCAATTTTAAAGGAAGTGGAAGAGGTGACCAAAATGCCCGATTTCAAAGGCTATATAAGTGATTTAGGAGGGCCGTCGGCCAATATGTACAAGATGAAAGGTATTGACGAAGCCATTTGCGAAAGATGTGTGAGTCCGTCCTGTATACATCCTGTGATTTGTTCCAATCTGGATACGAGCCACAAGCCAATGACCGATTTGTATAAAAAAGTAGATGCTCATCCATTAATCAAGAAAGCCTTCGTTGGAAGTGGTATTCGATATGATTTGCTAACCAAGGGCTACAATAAAAATGGTGATGACAGTATTGATGAATATATGGATCAGTTGGTGACGCGACACATTAGTGGTCGACTAAAAGTTGCGCCAGAGCACACCGCTGAAAATACTTTAAAAATCATGCGCAAGCCGTCTTTTAAGCACTTTAAGGAGTTTAAAAAGAATTATGATGCAGTGAATAAGAAGCATGGATTGGATCAGCCACTTATTCCTTACTTTATTTCCAGTCATCCCGGAACAACTGAAGAGGACATGGCTGAGCTGGCTGCCGAAACCAAAGAATTGGGATTTAAGTTGGAACAAGTTCAGGATTTTACACCTACACCAATGACTGTAGCTACCGAAATATACTATTCGGGCTACCATCCATATACATTACAAAAAGTTCAAACCGCTATTTCACGCGATGATAAAAATGACCAGAACATCTTTTTCTTCTGGTATAAAGATGAAAACAAGAAAAAAATAACCGAGCGTTTGAAGGCCATGAAAAGACCAGATTTAATAAATGTGCTGTTAGAGGATGAGTCGAGATCAGTAAATAAAAATTCTGATAACACTCCTAAATGGTTGAAAGAGAGAAGAGAAAAAGAGGCGAAGTATAGGAAATTTAAAAAATAGTAAAGATTTTTGTAACCCAACTGTAGGGGATTCAGTTAAACAGGCACAAAATTAAAATTGAAAACCATGTTGAAATCAGTTGAGGAATACAACAAAGTTGTAGCAAGAATAAAAAGTTTGATGAAACCTGAAAAGAGTGTTCAAGAGCGTGAGGAGCTAGCAAAGCTTTTGGATGCGGTGGATAATTTTGATGGTTTGAAGTTTTTGAAAGTTCAGCAAGTACAGCACCAGTAATAAAGTTCAAAGTTTAAGGTTCAAAGTTAAAAGTTTGCATGTTCTGAAACTTTCAACTTTGAAATTTAAGCATTGAAGTCATTTAGAACATTCCCATCTCTCATTACAATTTTCCTGTCTGCCATTGCAGCGAGTTCCTCGTTGTGAGTAACAATAATGAAAGTCTGATTGAATTCCTCTCGTAATTTAAAAAAGAGTTGGTGCAAGTTATTGGCAGTTGCCGAATCCAGATTTCCTGAAGGTTCATCAGCCAGCACAATTGCCGGATCATTAATTAATGCACGAGCAACGGCTACACGTTGTTGTTCTCCACCCGACAATTCATTTGGTTTGTGATTGGCTCTGGCGCCAACGCCTAGTATTTCCAGCAACTTCATCGCTTTTGTTTCGGCTTCTTTTTTGTTGCCGTTGTTAATGTAGTAGGGAATGCAAACGTTCTCTAAAGCAGTAAATTCGGGAAGAAGATGATGGAATTGAAATACAAAGCCAATGTTCTGATTTCTGAATTTCGCAATTTTTTTTCCTTTAAGGGAAGACACCTCGGTGTCATTGATGAACAACTGACCTGAATCGGCATTGTCTAAAGTACCCAGAATCTGCAGTAAAGTGGTTTTTCCTGCACCCGAAGCACCAACAATACTAACTATTTCGCCTTTGTTTATACTGAGATTGATTCCTTTCAGTACCTCTAAAGGACCATAGGATTTTTTAATGTTTCGGACTTCTATCACGGAGTAAAAATAAATAAATCTATTAAGAATGGGCTATTCCTTATTTACTATTCCCAAAAAAATGTAAATTAGCCGCTCACAGAAAAAAATCTATCAAATGAATATACACGAATACCAAGGAAAAACAATTTTAAAAAGCTTCGGAGTAGCAGTACAGGAAGGTATTGTAGCCGACTCAGCAGTTGAGGCAACTGAAGCAGCTAAAAAATTAAAAGAACAAACTGGTACAGGATGGTTTGTGGTAAAAGCACAAATTCATGCAGGTGGCCGTGGTAAAGGAAAAGTAACTGAAACTGGATCTGCAGGTGTTGTTTTAGCGAAAAGTTTAGATGAGGTTCCTGAAAAAGCAAAAGCAATTTTGGGTGGTCATTTAGTGACTCTTCAAACTAGCGCTACAGGTAAAAAAGTAAATAAAGTGTTGATCGCTCAGGATGTATACTATCCAGGTGACAGCAAACCGAAGGAATATTACATGAGTGTTCTTTTAGATAGAGAAAAAGGTAAAAACATCATTATCTATTCTACTGAAGGTGGTATGTCTATTGAAGATGTAGCGCACAACACTCCCGACTTGATTTTCAAAGAAGAAATTGATCCTACATTGGGATTGCAAGGGTTTCAAGCAAGAAAAATCGCTTTTAATTTAGGATTGGAAGGCAAAGCAAATAAAGAAATGACCAAGTTTGTTTCTGCTTTGTATAATGCATATATCGGTTGCGATGCTTCAATGTTTGAAATCAATCCTGTATTGAAAACATCTGATGATAAAATCATTGCGGTTGATGCTAAAGTAAGTTTAGATGACAATGCTTTGTTTAAACATCCTGACTATGCAGCTTTGAGAGACGTAACAGAAGAAGATCCAACTGAAGTTGAAGCTAAAGAACACGGATTGAACTACGTTAAATTAGATGGTAACGTTGGATGTATGGTGAACGGAGCCGGATTGGCAATGGCAACTATGGACATCATTAAGTTATCCGGTGGTGAGCCAGCTAACTTCTTAGACGTAGGTGGAACCGCAAATGCTGAGAGAGTTGAAAAAGCTTTCCGTATCATTCTTAAAGATCCAAACGTGAAAGCGATTTTGGTAAATATTTTTGGTGGTATCGTTCGTTGCGACAGAGTTGCGCAAGGTATTGTAGATGCATACAAAAACATTGGCGAGGTGAAAGTTCCAATCATTGTTCGTTTGCAAGGAACAAACGCCATTGAAGCTAAAAAATTAATTGAAGATTCAGGATTGAGTGTTCACTCAGTAGTTCTTTTGCAAGAAGCAGCTGATAAAGTGAAACAAGTTCTAGGTAAATAGAAAATTAATGGTTGATTTAAAAAGCCATTCCGAGAAATCGGAATGGCTTTTTTATATCCTTTAATTAAAGATTAAGGAGTTGGGTCCTTGATGCATCTGACCGCAACCCCTTCTCCGAAATTATTATAGGAAAGATAAAACTGACCGTCTACGACGGATGTTCTATATGTGTCAGCATCTTACTCGCTGTCTTTATGTTTGGAAGTACTCCACCACACGCCAAAAGCATCGCTGATCATACCTTCTCCATACTCACTAACACTTTGCCCAGGCATTGCAGAGAAACCACTCTTGTTATTGGCATTCTGAATTTCAGGTAATAAACCCCAGCAATAATCTGCACGTAAGGCATATCCGGCGCTTTGAACGCCTCCATTGGCTTCAATTAAGGTGTTCCATTCGGCAGAAGATGGAATGTGATAGCCTTCAGGAGCCAAGCCTCTTGGGTCGTTTACAGTATAGTAGTTATATACCTTTCCGTACTTCTTTCCTTTTATTGCGTCAAAGGCATTATATGCCCATGCAGGACTATGGTTGTTGGATGCTGTAGCCCATTCTTCTTTGTTGCTTGCATAAGGAATAGCGTCGCCGTTTTTAAAAGTGCTGACATTTAAATTTTGAGAGAACCAGGTTTGACTACCTATTTTTATAGTGTAAAAAGAGGATCCGTCTTTTGCTGTGTGCATCTCTTGCAGCGCAATATTTTTGTCTTTTATACATCTTACGGAATAACCATTGGATACACCGAAATTGCCTGTAAAAAGCCAATCCTTATTGTTCATCAAATACCATACATCGACTGAACTTTCCTCTTTAAGATTGGCATGGTTGGTCCAGTAAATAGCATATTCATTAAGTAGTTCAAATACTCCTTTGGTGTTTCGTGAGCCAGCCGGATACCCATAAAAACCCAGTTTGTTTTTTCCTGCGCTCGGTTTCAGCCAGTCTTCCTTTGTTTTTAGCAGAACACCGCAATTTGCTTGTCCGCCACAGGCATGACTAAAATCTATCCACTCTGTGTGAGAAGGAATATGCCAGCCTAAAGGAGCGAGTCCGCGTGGATCATTCACTGCATGAAAATTATACAGTTTCCCGAATTTTTTTTCATTTGCAGGATCATTGTTGTAGTAGCACCATGCGGGTATTTTATTTTCGGAGGCCATTAACCATTCGGCTTCAGTTTTAGCTTCAAAAATGACATCTCCATTTCTGAAAGTAGACACACTAAGATTTTTGGTGGTCCAGGTTTAGTTGCCAATCAAAACGGTGTCGGGCATTGCTACCTCCTTAGCTAAATAAGCAGAAGAGGAAGTGATTGTAAATAAGCCTATTAAAAATACTCCGAGGGTAAATAATGCGAAACGTTTCATGTTTTTAAATTTTCATGAATGATAAAATGATTTTTTTATTCGAAAGGGATGATTGTTAATTTATTTCTCAGTCTTGTAAGAGCTGATCAAATCCAGAATGTATTTGATTTCATCAACCTTTCCTTCTTTGCCTGATTTCTGATAGCTAAAAATAAGGTTGTTTAAATTCCTCATGATTAAATCAATGTTGTTACACGGAACAAAGTACGAACGTTTTGTTTTAACGCCGATTTGCTCGAGATAACTGTTGATTTCTTTTTTTCCAAAGATGGATCCTCCTGAAAATGGATTGATGTAAAACAAAATTCCTTCTTGTTCATTCTCCGACGAAGTGGTGGCAAATTGATTAAGTTCGTCTTCATAAGCTAAAATAAAATGCTCAGGAAGATTGACGCCGTATACAGGGATATCTAGTCCTTGCGCAATGATCATGTAAATCATCCCAATTGATAAAGGATTTCCTTTTTTGCTTTCCAGCACGCAGTTGATATAGGAATTGTTGGGAGAGTGATAGTTTTTTCTATTGCCATTGAAACCATGAACTTGAAACAAAATATGGTTCATGGTTTTCACTTTTTCCAAAGCGGTCAAATTGTCGTTGAGCTCTAACCAAACATCTTGTCGCAATTGATTGAGGTAGTTTTTTACCTTCTCCTCATCCATTTCGGGGAACTGGTATTTCGCAATCAATAGGGCTCCGGTGAGTAAATTTTGTCCGCCCAAACGCGCCCAGTTCACTAATTTCCTACAAACATCATCGTAGTTTATTTTTTGAATGATGTTTTCAATTCGGGTTTGAATAATTTCATTTTCACTATCTTCCCAAGCGTTTTCAAGATAAGGAATAACCTCGGCGCCCAACTCCAACAATCGACCTTCAATTTGACCGTAGATGTCCTGGTCCGGATCATCCAGCAGTTTAATTAAAGCACTTAGTTGGTTGTTGTCAATCACTGTTATTCTTTATTAGAAGTTAATGAATTCTTATCAAAAATCATCTATAAAGGAAGGGTTCCGACATGGGGAGTCGGTTTTTATTTAAGGTAACGATGTGTATAACTACATTGAGATGTTGTCGCTCAGCCTTGTCAGCTCTATGATTTGGAGGTTTTGAATTTTACCTTTTTCAATTTCAAATTTCAACGCGGTTTGTACTTTATGGAAGCCATGTGTACCAATCGCTCCCGGATTCATGTGTAAACAAGACAGTTTTTCATCATACATCACTTTAAGAATATGTGAATGTCCGCAGATGAATAATTGAGGTTTTTCATCCTTAATGCGTTGAAGTAAAACAGCGGTATAGTTTGGTGGATAGCCGCCGATGTGCGTTATAAAAACTTTTACGCCTTCGCAGGTGAAAATTTCATCACGTTTAAATTCCGCTCTTGCTTTGTTGTCGTCGATGTTGCCATACACTGCAATCAAAGGCTTTTTGAGCTTTATACCATCGGTTAATTCAATATTTCCAATATCTCCGGCATGCCACACTTCGTCGCAGGCATCAATGTGTTTGTTGATGCGTGGATCGAGATAGCTGTGTGTGTCCGAAATTAAAAGGATCTTTCTCATTAAAGCGAATATACTTTTGTTATCTTTAATAGCAACATAAAAAAGCTGTTTTATGAAAGCAAAAGTCCCTATCACCAGTCAAAAAAGAGTAGTCGTTATTGGAGGAGGTTTTGGCGGATTGAAGTTTGCAAGAAAACTTGCTAAGTATGATTTTCAGGTGGTTTTATTGGATAAAATAAACTATCATCAATTTCAACCTTTGTTTTATCAGGTAGCCACAGCTGGATTGGAGCCAAGCGCTATTTCTTTTCCATTAAGAAAGGTTTTTCACAAGCAGGACAATGTGGTGATCCGACTAGCGGAAGTTACTTCAGTAAATACTAAAGAGAGCTTTGTTGTTACTGATATAGGTGAAATTTCATATGATTATTTAGTGGTGGCCATTGGTGCCGACACCAATTTTTTTGGCAATGAAAAAATTAAAAGTAATTCATTGCCAATGAAGTCAACAGTGGAAGCTTTAAACATAAGAAACAGAATTTTACAAAATTATGAGGAGGCTTTAAGTATTGAAGACGCCGCTGATCAGCAGGCGCATATGAATATTGTGGTGGTGGGAGGTGGACCAACAGGAGTGGAGGTTGCAGGTACCTTAGCTGAAATGAGAAAGAATATTTTGCCCAAAGATTTTCCTGAGCTGAAATTTGAAAGAATGCAGATTTATTTGCTGGAAGCGTCGCCGAAATTACTGAATGGACTTTCTCAAAAATCGTCGGAAAAATCGAAAGAGTATTTGGATAAATTGGGAGTTAACGTTCGATTAGAAACGCGCGTGAAGGATTATGATGGAAATACAGTTTTTTTGGAGAATTCGCAGATTCAGGCTAGAACATTGATTTGGGCAGCTGGTGTTATTGGCAATAAATTAGAAGGAATTCCAGCAGATGTTTTGGTTCGTGGCAATAGAATAAAGGTGGATCGCTTCAATAAAATGGAAGGCAGCGAAAATGTATTTGCTTTGGGAGATGTGTGTTTCATGACGGAAGAAAAATTTCCAAACGGACATCCTCAAGTGGCACAGGTTGCCATGCAGCAAGCTGAAAACCTTGCGCGCAATTTGGGTGGGATTTTAAAAAATGAAGACATGAAGCCTTTTACTTATAGAGACTTAGGTTCAATGGCGACAGTTGGTAGAAACCTTGCCGTAGTTGATTTTCCATTTATGAAAATACAAGGTTTCTTTGCTTGGCTCATTTGGATGTTTGTGCATTTAATGTCGATTGTTGGTGCAAAAAACAGAGTTTTGATTTTCATCAACTGGGCTTGGAACTACATAACTTATGATCAGTCGCTAAGATTGATCATAAAGGATCCAAAGAAGAAAAAGTAGAATAGCTATTTAAAAATTACTTCTCACTTTCTGTTGATCTTTTGTTTAAATATAAAAGACAATCATTTTCTCTTTCGTGCTATTTTTAGCGCGCCTGATTTAAATTGTATTTATGAAATCTCAGCATTCTTCGGTGCTGCTTCCTTTGTTGTGTTTTATAGCTGGTATAGGTGTGGATGAAGTATTCGTTTTTGGAGTGCTGTTCTTTATCGCGGCTACATATCTGCTCTTGTATTTTTGCGACAAAGTAAAGTTTAGTAAAGATACATGGGGCATTTCTATTTGGTCGTTGATCATTGGTGTGTTGTTTTTCTTTTTAGGGAGATTGAATGTTGAGTGGAATTCTCCGACTGGAAATCCCATTAGTGACAAAGTGAATTACGATTCTTTGCAAATTAAAATTACTGATGGATTAAAGTTTACAGAACGCGGTTGTTGGACGATAGCGCCGGCTTTTAATGGTGCGAATTCCTTTGATGTTTTGTTGAATCTCGATAGCGCTAGAGGTTCTTCCTTGCAAAAAGGAGATACGCTTTTATTGCGAGCGATTTCAGCATTGCCCATAATAAAGGCAGGGAAGGAGCCATCGAAATGGGATCAGTATTTATTGAGACAGGGAATCCGTGCTAAGATCTATATTGGAGGAAAAACTAAACTTGAGTTGAAGAAAAACCAAAGTTATCTCTATCTTTTTTACAATCTGACACATCAAAAAATCATTAGCTCTTCCTTGTCGCAAAAATCAAAATCCTTGCTTTTGTCTTTATTAATTGGCGACAGGGGATATGTTGATAAAAAAACCAAAGAGGATTATGCTGTGCTTGGAGTGTCGCATATTCTTTCTGTTTCAGGCTTGCATGTCGGCATTATATACATTATAATAAGCGGCGTTATTTCTTTGTTGTTGAGCAAGCGCTCGGTGCTGGCTGTTTCTGTAGTGTTGTTGCTTATTTGGTTTTATTGCTGGATGGTGGGATTTTCCCCGCCAGTTTTGAGATCCGCCTTGATGTTTTCCTTGTTTGTTGTTGGAAAGTCGATGGGAAGGAAGAGTGCTTTGTTGCATACTACATGTTTGTCGGCGTTTGTAATTTTACTCGTCAATCCTTTGTATCTATATGATATAGGTTTTCAACTCACTTATGCCGCTATGCTAGGGATCATTTTTGTGATGCCCGTTTTTTCTGAAAAATGGAAGGTGACAAACTTTGTATTGAAATCGGTTTTGGATTTAGTGTTTTTAAGCGTAGCAGTGCAAATTACTCTTTTGCCATTTTTGATTTACTATTTTGAATACCTGTCTGTTTACTTTGTTGTTGCCAACTTGGTAATAGTGCCCGCTGTTGCGCTGTTGATGTATTGTGGAATTGTTTATGTGCTGCTGCCGGTAAATGATCTCTTAATATACTTACTGGATAGCTTGGTGCTTTTTATGGATAAATTTTGTGAGGTGTTATGCAATTGGCCGTTCACTACTTTTCCGATTATAGTTAGTTCTGCCGTCAGTTGGATGTTTTATGCTTTTGGTATAGTATTTCTTTTGCAATACCGGTACTATCGGTTAAACGCCTTTTTGTATTGCGGATGTCTTGCTAGTTTTTGCTTTTTTCTTTCCCTTTAGTTTTGCCTTTTTCTTTGGGAGTTGCTAAAGCGGGCTCATAGTACGCGAACTTAAGTTCGCTAGAAGTATGTGTATTAGCGTTGGTAGCTTTTAAGTACATGGTGTCGCCTTCCAAACTTCCTGAAAATTTCATTACTCCGGTTTTTCCAACTGTATTGAAGTTTATGTTGCATTTGCCAAAGTTGTAAGTTCCCGACAATATGTTTTTCTTGTATTCCTTTGTGAAGAATTTTGTCACTTCTTCAATATTCTCAATAGAGGTGGTGTGCAGCACAGTGCCGTCAGAATAAAATTTAAGATATGCTACATAGTCAGTATCTAAAGGAGCATAATAAAGTCCATCGTATTCCAATTTGCAGCTTCCGCTCGGAGAACTAAATCCCAAAATCAGTAGGAGTCCGAAGGAAAAAAGAAGTGATGATTTTATCATAACAATGCGTTGTGAATTATACTCTTGATAAATATAGAAGGTTTTTTCTTTTCGTCGGCGGTTTATCTTTATTTTTGTTCACGATTTAAAAGCAAATGAAAAAATTTGACGTCCCTGATTTTTACCGTAGTCCGATAATTTCCCGAATAAAGGAGTTGCGGAAAGAAGCCGATCCGCGCAAAAAGGATTACTCTTCAACGATTTTGGACTTCGGGCCAGTTAGGTTTTTTATCGCTCGTCATTTTGGTTTCTGCTATGGTGTGGAAAATGCCATTGAAATAGCGTATCGTGCTATTGAAGAAAATCCTGACAAACGAATTTTTCTACTTTCTGAAATGATTCATAATCCTGAAGTAAACAAGGATTTGATCAATAGAGGTGTTCGCTTTTTGATGGATACTCTTGGGGATCATATTGTGGAATGGAGTGAGTTGAATTCCGATGACATTGTAGTTATTCCTGCTTTCGGAACCACATTGGAGATTGAGGAAAAACTGAAAAGTTTGTCCATTGATCCATATAGATACAACACTACTTGTCCTTTTGTAGAGCGAGTTTGGAAAATGTCTAAACGCTTAGGTGACGACAATTACACTATATTAATTCACGGTAAGTACAATCATGAAGAAACGAGAGCAACGTTTTCTCATGCAGCTAAATTTGGTCCAGCATTGATTCTTCGAGATCACGAAGAAGCGGAAACCTTAGGTAAAATTATATCCGGAGAAATTCCTAAAAATGAGTTTTATCAAATATTTAAGGGTAAGTATTCTCTAGATTTTGATGTGGAAAAGCATTTGAAGCGAATAGGCGTTGTGAATCAAACAACAATGTTGGCTACTGAAACTAAAGATATTGCGGCCTACTTAAAAACTGTGATGGAGAATGTTTTTGAGGTGAAGGATTTTAAAGAGGTGTTCGCTGACACCAGGGATTCTTTGTGTTATGCTACCAATGATAATCAAAGTGCAACGTATGCTTTGATGGACTTGCCGGCAGATATTGCGATTGTGGTGGGAGGTTATAATAGTTCTAATACCACCCATTTGGTGGAGTTGTGTGAGACTAAATTCCCAACATATTTCATATCCTCAGAAAAGGAAATTGAAAGTGAAAATTTGATTCATCATTTTTTGTTTCATAGCAAGGAACATGTAGTTACAAAGGACTTTTTGCCTAAGAAGGAGGTGTTGAATATAATACTCACTTCCGGCGCATCTTGTCCTGATTCAACAGTGGATAAAGTGTTGCAGCAGTTGCTGGGATATTTTGAAAATACTCTTTCTGTAGAAGAGGTAATGAAGAAGTTTGAATTGAATTTAGCAGAACATAAAACCGACTGATGTATAAGCAATTAATAAAACCTATTCTTTTTCGATTTCAGCCTGAAAATGCGCATCATATCGCATTTTCTAGCATCAAATTACTATGCAAGATACCTTTTGTGAAATCTTGTATAAAAGGTGTTTATAATTATAGAAATGAAAATTTAGAGAGGGAGGTGTTTGGTTTGAAATTTCCGAATCCGGTTGGATTGGCTGCTGGCTTTGATAAAGATGCGAAGCTCTTTGATGAGTTGGCTTCTTTTGGTTTTGGCTTCATTGAAATCGGAACACTTACTCCTGTGGGTCAACCAGGAAATCCTCAACCAAGGTCTTTTCGTTTGCCTCAAGATAATGCGCTCATCAATAGAATGGGATTTAATAACGAAGGTGTTGATGCTGCAGTGGTGCGATTGAAAAAACGAAATCCGTCTTTAATCATTGGTGGTAACATTGGAAAAAACAAAGTGACACCAAATGAAGAGGCGGTCAACGATTATGAAAAATGCTTTCATGCTTTATTCGACTTTGTTGATTATTTTGTGGTAAATGTGAGCTCTCCTAATACTCCAGGACTAAGAGAATTACAAGATAAAGATTCGTTAAAAAGTATTTTACTTAAATTGCAGACTATTAATAACTTGAAAGATAAAAGTAAACCTTTGCTTTTAAAGATAGCTCCCGATTTAACCGATACTCAATTGGATGATATTGTGATGATTGCTAAAGAGGTAAAGCTGGCTGGGATCATAGCAACAAACACAACAATTAGCAGAGAAGGATTAAATACAGATAAATCAGTTGTTGAAAATATTGGCGCTGGCGGTTTAAGCGGAAAACCATTGACCAAAAGATCCACTGAAGTAGTGGCTTATTTGTGCGCGCGATTAGGAAAAGAAATTCCTGTAATAGCGGTTGGGGGAATACATTCTGCTGCCGATGCTGTTGAGAAAATAAATGCTGGAGCTGCATTGGTTCAGTTGTATACAGGTTTTATTTATGAAGGTCCCGGCTTAATCAAAAAAATCAATAAGGCGCTTGTCGCACAAAAATAATGGAGAAAATTACTTTAATAGAATGTCCGAGGGATGCCATGCAGGGGCTTCACGATTTTATCCCTACCGACGTTAAAGCAGAATACCTTAATCTATTATTGAAGGTGGGCTTTGATATTCTGGATTTCGGTAGCTTTGTTTCTCCCAAGGCAATTCCGCAATTGAAAGACACTGCAGAAGTGTTGTCGAAGCTTGATTTATCTGCAAGCAAAACCCAGCTTTTGGCAATTATCGCTAATGAAAGAGGAGCAGAAGACGCTTGTAAATTTAAAGAAATCAATTATTTAGGTTTTCCTTTTTCAGTTTCCGAGCAGTTTCAATTGAGAAATACAAATTCAACCAGAGAGCAGTCATTGGATAGGGTGAAAGCAATTTTGGATTTGTGTTCTGCATCTGATAAAAAGGCAGTGATCTATTTGTCTATGGCCTTCGGAAATCCTTATGGAGAAGAGTGGAGTAGTGATATTGTGCTGGAGTGGGCTTTAAAGCTAAAAGATCTAGGAGTAGAGATTATGGCGGTTTCGGATACGATTGGAAGTTCTGAAAAAACTTCAATTAAAAACTTGATGGGCACTTTGGTGAAACCGGTTGGATAAAATGTCCAATATCCAACAAGGAATGTCCAATGTCCAAGGATGCGCTGCTCTTGGGATCAGTTGTTACCTAATGCTATAAAGTCAATGTGAGTTGCCAGGCGCGAAGCCTATTTGGACATTGGACATTCCTTGTTGGATATTGGACATTCAAATTGGCCTTGTTCCATACATCTTCCCCTGTCGGGTCATTTTGATCAGGTAATCGAGCCGTTTTTGCGCTTCTACGCGGCGGCTAAGGCCTTTTATTTCGGATATCCAACCAATTTTCAGGCGTTTGTAAGGCGGCGGAAAGGAATGAAAAACAGACCAGACGCCTGGATCAGCACGAAGCTGCTCCTCTACCCAATCAGGAATTTCCTGCACATCTTCGGGCAAGCCGATCTGATCCTTGACGGGTTCAATTCCAGCAGGCATCATACGTCCATTGGCCTGAAGTTTCCAGATACGCTGACGGTTCAGTTCTGAGAGAAAACTTTTTTTTCGCCGTGGGGTAATGCGTTGAACCTTACTTTCCATGTCATATTTTTTCACAGCACCATCGATCCAGCCAAAACAAAGGCATTCTTCGACCAGGTCGTTGTAATGAACGGAAGGTTTACCAGAGGCTTTGTTGAAAGTTCGAACCCAGACCTCTCGTTCAATTTGGTGATTGGCTTCCAGCCAGGCACGCCATTCGGCGCGGGAGCTTGGATAGAAAACAAGGGTGATTTCCATAAATCGTTGCGATTTCAGCGCCAATCGAAATTGACCGAGATGAGCAATTTATTTTAATAAATGTCCAATATCCAACAAGGAATTTCCAATGTCCAGGGAGGCGCTGCTCTTGGGATTAGTTGTTGCCTAATACCATAAAGTCAACGTGAGTAGCCAGGTCCGAAGCCTATTTGGACATTGGAAATTCCTTGTTGGACATTGGACATTTTATTGAGCCTTATCGTCCCAGCAGCACAATCCCCCACCCCGAATCCACCATTACTTTCCCACCACTAACCCTTAGTTTTTGCCCGGAATAATAGTCCGTAACCACCGTACCGTCAGCAAAAACGCTTCCTACATCAAGCGTTTTTTTGCCTTTGGGCAGGTCTAACCCTACAACCACGGAATCGGAATATTTTCCAGAATGGTAGACCCTTTTGAAAGTATATGGCTCCGTTGTGAGCATCATATGTGTTCCAGCACCCACGGCAGGATGTTCAAGGCGAAAACGGCCTAATTTCTGCCAGTGTGCCAGCACTTCCTGTGTTTTAAACCCATTGCGTTCGGCATTTGTAATCAGTTCATTCCAGTTCATAAAAGAGCGAAGGGTAGCATCGCCTTGAGTACCCTGAATTTCGAGTGAACGGAATGTCTCGTCTCCGTAATAAACCTGTGATGTACCGGGGCAGAGCAGGAGTTTGGTACCAGCTTCGATCGGCTTTTGCCTGGATTTATCGTACGGGCTACCATCATCGTGGGAGCTTAAATAGTTCAGTACACTTTTCCCTTTTAGTTCGGTTCTTAGCAAGTTATCATACTTAGAGAAAATGGTCTCATAAGAGGTTTTTTGTGCGTCACTTTTCAGGTCAAAATTGATCAGTGCATCAAAGCCATTGGCAAAAAAG
>JAPLEZ010000048.1 GCA_026390935.1 Bacteroidota bacterium | reverse complement strand
TGCAACAATTACTGTTGATCCAATATCAGTGGGAGGAACAATAAGCTCCGATGCAGCGGTATGTTCAGGATCAAATGCAGGTACAATTACTGTAGCAGCTTATACTGGAACAATCACAGGTTGGGAAAGTTCAACAGATGATTTTGCAACTATTACATCCATTGCAAATGACACAGCGTCACAATCGTATTTAAATTTAAACACGACTACAAAATACAGAGCGATTATAAAATCAGGAACATGTTCATCTGCTAATTCAGCGACTGCAACAATTACTGTTGATCCAATATCAGTAGGCGGAACAATAAGTGCTGATGCAGCGGTATGTTCGGGATCAAATGCAGGTACAATTACTGTAGCAGCTTATACTGGAACAATCACAGGTTGGGAAAGTTCAACTGATGATTTTATGCATGACATCACATCACTTGCAAATGATACAGCAACACAATCGTATTTGAATTTAACTGCTACTACAAAGTACAGAGCAATCATAAAATCAGGAACATGTTCATCTGCTAATTCAGCAGTAGCAACAGTTGCTGTTGATCCATTGTCGGCAGGTGGCGTATTGTCGTCAGATGAAATACTTTGTAAAGGAGCAAATGCTGGTGTTTTAAGTTTGTCGGGCTATACTGGAACAATAAGCGCATGGGAAAGTTCAACAGATGATTTTGTGAACGACATTCAACAAGTATCCAACACCACAGATTTGTTGGCTTATCAAAATATTTTAGTGCCTACTAAATACAGAGCGGTGGTTCAATCGGGAGTATGTTCTTCGGTAAATTCAACCAAGGTTTTATTAAGCATTGATCCAGTTGCAGTAAGTATCAACGACCAAAGTATTTGTGAAGGAAGTGTTGCTCAATTCAATGTTGGGACAGCATACAAAAAATACCAATGGAGTGGAATGAGCACTGGCAGTGATTCAATGATTATAGCAACAAAAGCTGGGATGTATTACATTGATGTATTCAGCGATTTAGGTTGTATTGCAAGCGACAGCGCAGCGCTGAGCATTCATTCTTTTCCTAAACCTGAATTGGGTGCAGATACTTCAATGTGTGATCAGAAAAGTATTGTGTTGAATCCTCAAACAGCGAATAATTTAAATTACGAGTGGTTACCCGGATTGGAAAAAACAAAAACCATCACGGTTAATAAAAGTGGTAAATATGCAGTTAAGGTGAGCGATGCGATAGGTTGCTCAAGAAGTGATTCGGTTTTTGTTCAAGTGCACAATTTGCCACAAGCTACTTTAGGCAACGATACTACCATGTGCGAAAACGGTTATGATCGCTTGACTTTGAATTTGCAGTGCAACGGCACAAAACAATTGTTGTGGAGCACAGGAGATACAAATGTGGATTCAGTAATTGTTGGAGAAATTGGTTCGTATTGGGTGGAGGTTATCGATTCCAATCAATGTTCAATTAAAGAAACAATAGAAGTAAGTCAGCTCTGCCAAGACGTTGTGTTGGATTGGCCCAATGTAATTACACCCAACGGTGACGGCATCAATGAACAGTTTCAACCAAAAAATGTTGACGACAAAAACTTTCAGCAAGTGATAGCCAATATTGCTTCCATAGATTTTGTGATGTATGATAGATGGGGAATTAAAGTGTTTCAAATAGCTCATGCTTTACCCTTTTGGGATGCTAAATATAATGGAAGTGAGGCGGCTGCTGGCACCTATTTTTGGGTGGTCAATTATAAAACAATGGCAGGTAAGTTTCATGAACAATCAGGATACCTCACAGTGCTTCGTTAAGGCTCAAGATTTTTATAATCTAGTAGCATTGTGATTGATTTAATTGCGAGGATTTGCTACTAAAAATGGGGGTTTTAAGGTGTTCTGATTTTTTACAGCCCCCACCAAAACACACCTGTTTTGCCACGATTCTACATCTGGTTAAAGGAATTTAGAATGTAGTTTAGTGACTTTGAAACTCAAAATTTTATGAAGAAAATTATACCAGTCAATTGCGTGAATGTATTTGCACAAATTACTCAGCAAGCAACATCATATAGTAAAGTGCTTAAACAACATTTGTTGTTAGTTTGCTTACTATTCATGTTTGAAAATGCCTTTTCTCAAAATGCCGACTTAACAACAATATATGACAGACTGCATTCGCAAAGGTCGGCTGATAAATTTGTGAAGGATTCTGTCGTCGCATGGCAAAACAGATTGGCTAATAATGGTCGGTGGCCCGATGTAAATTATACCATTACTAATAGCGTACCTAAAGCTTATTCTCCCATAGTTCATTTGGATAGAATTTATGCCATGGTTTTGGCCTATACCAATGCATCGGCTACAAATACTTTGTACCACAATGCTGCGCTGCTGGCCAAAATTAAATTGGCTCTCGCCGATAATTTAGGTAGAAAACACGATGCTGTTTTTGGATGGAACAATGATTGGTACGCCACTTATATTGTGAACCCTGGCTCATATGCTAAATCATTGCTCATGTTAAAAGGTGAAATACCGCAAAATGAACTTTTAATATATAGCGCGCAATTAAGGGATGGTTTGAAGGTGAAAAATTCTGGAGGAATATTACAATTTGAAAGTGGAGGACAGAATTTGATTTGGGTGGCAAACGTTACTATATATAAGGGTTTAATTGAAAACAATTCTCAAAAAGTAGACAGTGCTTTTTATTATATCTCCAGTACCTTGTCTTACATCACCAATTCGGCTGGTGAAGGCATAAAAAGAGATGGAGCCTTCCATCAACATGGAAAACAAGTGTACTCGGCAGGTTATGGTTTATGGTTTACGTCGGATGTTATTTACTACATCGAATTGAGTCAGAACACTTCTTACAACAACAATTTCACAGCTGAAAAAAAAGCAATTTTTTCAAATCTATTGCTAAATGGACATCAGTGGTTGAGTTATCGATCGGTGATGGATTATGGTGCGGAAGGAAGAAATATATCCCGAATGGGGTCTTATTCAGTCAGTGCGATTGGTGCATGGTTGCTGGATAAGATGGCGGTGTTTGATGCAGGAAATGCTGCGAAATATCAATCGTGGAAAATCAATAGAAATGGTGGAGTATCATCATTAACTGGGAATAAACATTTTTGGCAAAGCGACTTAATGGTGCATAGAGGAGCTAATTTTTTTCTCTCTACTAAGGTGCCATCTGTGCGCACCAACGGGACCGAAACTATGAATACTGAAAATTTAAAAGGATTTTATTTAGCTGTTGGTGCTATGAATATTCTTAGTTCAGGAAATGAGTACAAGGACATTTTTCCTGTGTGGGATTGGAGTCGTGTGCCAGGTACTACAGCCGAGCAAAGTGTTACTTATCCCAGTGCACATATTTTTTTAGCGAATAATAATTTTGCTGGTGCAGTAAGTTCGGGGTCAAATGGAACAATTGCATTTAAAGCTACCTATAATGGTATCGCAAATAACAAAGCCTATTTTTATATGGGTGGCTCTGTGTACTGCATGGGTGCTGGTATCAGTGCTACAAAACAAAATGCGGTGCTCACTTCAATAAATCAAACTTTGTCGAATGGTACAATTACCTTAAACAATGGTAGCGTTGGTGTATTTACAAATGGTGCTACTTCTTACAATAATTTGCAATGGGCGCATCATGATAATGTGGGTTATGTTTTTCCAAAAGTTGGCAACGTTACTGTAAAAAATGATGTGCAAAAAGGAGCTTGGTACGATATTAATAATTTGTATAGCACAGCTGCGCACAAAGCCATTCAATCCAAAAATGTTTTCTCTATTTGGATGGATCATGGCAAAACTCCAAAGAATGCAAGTTATCATTACATTGTTGTGCCCTCTGTGACAGTGGACGAGTTAACAAAGTTTAGTGCCAACCATGGCTTTTTAATTGCGCAAAACGACACGAATATTCAGGCAGTGGAAAATAGTAATTTAAAAATTTGGTCGGCTGTTTTTTATCGTGCAGGCAAAGTGCAATTTAGTAATGGTTTAACCTTACAAGCTGATAAAGCTGCCGTTGTGATGTTGGAGTTTTCATCGGGAGTTTACACCTTGTCGGTAGCTGATCCGCTGCAAAATTCCGATCAAATTAATATATCCATCAATAGCTATCTCACTGGGCCAAATGCCACTTATTTAAATGGCAATTCCACAATTAAAATAGTAATGCCAAAAGGCGAATATATTGGATCAACGGTTAAAAACAATTACAATACTGATCTCATTGCGCCAACTGTTCCAACTTTGCTTAAGGCCAGCAATACAAAGTCAGTTACAACTGAACTGAGTTGGACTTCCTCAAGCGATAATGT
>JAPLEZ010000108.1:5828-17023 GCA_026390935.1 Bacteroidota bacterium | reverse complement strand
TTTAAGTCTACATTAGAAGTCTTTTGGTTAATGGCAGTCGTAAACACAGTAGTACCAAGTGTGTTTGTAATTTTTATATTGTAGCCGCTCAAATTGGCATTGCCCCCAAAGTCTAGAGTAATGTGGTTGTTTGCAGGGTTTGGATAAAGCGTAATTTTAGATTCATCAAGCTGCACAGATTTTTCAATATTAGTAATTGTGTTTTTCCACACCCTGCTGCTACTATTCGGGAAATTAAATGCGGTAAGTTCCGACATAATAAAAGTAGAAATCTGTGAAAACCTATCAAGTATTCGTTGGTCTATTTGTGCATGAGAGCTGAAAGGCAAGGTTGGGGCAGTACCATGCTGCGCTGCATAAACAATCATAGCTGCTAAGAAATAAGCGCTGGGTTTACCATGTGGTCCACCGTCAACAAAAAGATCTGTAACAGTAAAATCTTGCAATAAACCTCCTGGCTGCCATAATTTTGCACATATCATTGATGAAGGAATTACTTTAGTATTTGAAATTCCTGAATTAGTAATTAAACTATCTTGAAGTTCTCTGTAAAAGTCATGTTGATGCCCCAAGGCTAATTGCGTATAATTAGCCCATTGAGTGGCATTTGGAGGGTTGCCTGTGTTGGAAGTCCAAGCTTGGCCATTCAAAATGTAATTAGTTTCTATTTTTGGCCAACATTCATAGAGATACAAATTTCGTCCGGGGTCGTTTGTATTCATCCAATTAAAAATAACAGCAATGCTATCTTTTGCTTTAGATACGGTTTGAGCGTTTCTACTGCCAATACTTCCACCCCAGTCATCAACTAATTCCCAATTCATATAGGTTAGTACTATATTGTCATGAGTACCCGCTACATAAGAGCCATCGGGTAACATTGCCGAGCCATGATTGTCATTTTGATAGTAAAAACTCCAGGTCTGAGTAGGTGGTAATGCACCCGCTCCAAATTGGCCAGCAGCAAACTTTCCACTCGTGAGACATACATCACCTGCTGCTATTTCTAACTCAGCTAGCCAAAACGGAATATTCGCTTGATTGTTTGTTAATTTTTCATGCGAAATAAGACTATGTGCAAAATAATATGTGCTTGTGGTTGTTTGTCCTAATAAGACATTGCAAGCTATTAGAATGAATATTGATGTAAGATTTATACTTTTCATAATATGTTTTATTAAATTACTCTACTTGTTTGGCTCAGTAGTTTTACCCTATATTTTTATTATTGCTAACGGTTCTCAATATTTTATTAACAAGCTATTGTAGTTCTATTTTACAAGGTCTTTTTTCCACTTGCAGTTAACGAATGACAATGGAAGAAATAGGACTTAAATTGCAATTCCGTTTGATTTACTATTTCAGTTAATCAAAAGCAATTTAGCTTGAACCTTCTATTCCGCCAAATTTATTTTACAATTCAATTGAAGTGCATTTACTGCTGAAATGATGTAGAGAGAATAGTAGTATTGCCTTGTCAATTGATTAGTCATTATGATATAAATGGTTTTACTTCAACACACCAATCGACCAAAAAATTCCTGCTTTGCATTTGTTTAATTTTGCTTGCAATTCTATTTGTTTCACGCGCGCATCAATAAGCGCCATTTCTCTTGCATTTACCATAAACAAAGAACTTTCACCAGCAGCAAAATTCTTCATTTCAGCATCTAGTAAAGCTTTGTAATTACTTACCAACTGAGTAAACAAAATAGTTTGTTGTTGCACCACTTTAAACTCGTTTTGGTATTGCTCAATTTTATTGCTCTGCTCAAGTACTTTCTGATCTTTGGTATAATCAACTTCTAACATTTTAATGTCGGCCAATTTGAGGTCGCCTCTTTCTTTTCGCAAAAAAACAGGGAAGCTAAAATCAACACCCCACTTATAATTGTTTGGTGAAAAAGTACTTATCCAATTGCTACCCAATGGCTGCGTGAGAAAATTGTAATTCACATTCAGTTTAGGTTTAAGTTTTTCTTGCTTCCATTTTCTATCTAAAGATGCAATCTCATATTTGTACTGATAAGTCATCACTGCAGGATGTTTAAGAGCCAATTGTTTGACAGGTATGTTCAGCGAATCGGGCAAAGAAAACTTTTGTTGCACAAACATGTTAGGTTCCACAGGCACCAAATTGCTTTGAATTTCTAATGGCTCTTCGTTGTTGTTCCATAAATAATTAGACAACTCCAACGAGGCATTTTTCTTTTCAATAGAAACTTGATTCATTCCAAAAATTCTATTTTGCAATTGAATAAAAGATTCCAGCGTGTCTATAGCCGGACGATCACCAAAAATAAAACTTGATTTAACTGCTTCAAAGCGCAATTGAGCGGTGCGCACAGCTTGTTCAAAAATCACAAATTTTTGTTGCGTGTTGTACCATTCCCAATAAGCTACCAAAGCATCGTACATCAAATCATTAATTAAATTCACTTTTTCTGCTTCTGTACTTTGCGCGAAAATGTTGGCTTGTTGAACTACGGTTCTTCTTTCGTTGATCCAAAAGCCTTGAAGAATAGGCATAGACACACCAAAATAAACCAAACCAGAGTTAGGCAATTTGTTTTCTGTATTCACATATTGCCCGCTGCTTTGATCTAATCCCAATTTAAAATCGGCACCAAACCAAGTAGGCACTTTTAGTCCGCTACTCCACAAATGATAGTATTGCTTATCATCGAAATATTTTTGATCGATATCCGAGAACAAATAAGGATCAAAATTCCCTTTTTCACGCAAAGCGGTGCTTTGTCCCTTTTGAGTTAATAAATTATATTGCTTTACTATTGGATGGTTTGTTCTAACGATGTTAAGAAATTGCTCAGGAGAAAACACAACCAACGAATCTTGTGCGCTAGCAACAACGTTAGCAAGCAAAAACAGAAGAAGGAAAATTGATTTACTTTTCATTTGCATCTTTTGTGTTATCATAGTTTTTTTTCTCTTTCTCTTTTACTTTTTCTGGGGTGTAGTAATCGGCAGGAAATCCATTTAAATTTCTCCACAATTCATAAGCGATAGGCACATTGTTGAGCAAAGCAATGCCTTGGGCACCTGAGCCTACACGCAGTTGTTTGGGCCATTCACCTTCTGCTTTATCTTCTGCCACCAAAACGCGATATTTTCCATTTTCGGTAGTAAAGTTGTCGATAGCTACTACTTTTCCTCCAAAAGTACCGTACGATGCGGTTGGCCAGCCAGAGAAAACTACAGAAGGCCAGCCATCAAAAATGAATCGCACTTCGTTACCTACATGCAGGAGTGGCAAATCATTGGGATCAACAAACATCTCCACAGCCAAATCGAATTTGGAAGGCATAATGCTTACCAGTGGTTCACCTTGTTTTACTGTTTCGCCGATGCCATCGCGCAAAGCTTTGGTAATAAAACCATCTTGTGGCGCAGTAATATAGTACATACTGTTTCTAACAGTGTAATTCATGTAGGAAGTCTGCATTTTAGAAACTGTAGCTTCGGCATCGTACATATTCGACATAGATTCAAATTTTTCCGATTCCGATTTAGCCAATTTATCTTTGTACTGATTGTCAATTGAATTGAGTTCGGATTTTGCATTAAGCAATTCATTTCTGCTGGAGAGTAATTTATTTTCTGCGCTGTTTTTCTTTGCTTGTGTTTCTTGCAATTTCAATTTTCTGCTTTCCAAATCAGTAAGTGATTTCAGTCCGTCTTCATACAATTTTTCCATGCGCTTGTTTTGCTCCAAGGCAATGCTGTAGTTGGTAATTGCAGCTTGCCAGTCAATGCTGTCGGTTTGCACTTTTAGCGCAGCTTGTTTCAAATAATTTTTGGCCTGTTCTAACTTAATTGCTTTGGTTTTTATTAATGCATCGATTTGGTTATCGAGTGATTTTATTTTTTCCATGTAAGCGATCACAGAAGATTCTTTGGATTTTATTTGATCTTCAGTTCTCGACAAAAGTTGAGGATCAAAATACTCATCTTTGATTTCCGACAAGAACAAAATAGTGTCACCTTTTTTTACGAACTGACCTTCTTTAACAAACCATTTTTCAATTTTACCTGCTATCACCGACTGCAACGTTTGTGGTCGCTGAGAAGGTTGTAAAGTGGTTACCAAACCTTTTGCTCTAATGTTTTGAGTCCAAGGCAAAAAGGAAACCACAAGCAAAATCACCAGCGTCCAAAGGGCAACTTTTTTTGCCTTTTTAGTCACCGATGTAGAAGTCGTCATTTGCAATGATTTAAGATCTTCCATCTTCAACCTATGGTTAATTTTATTATCTCCTAAGTTCAACATAGCGCGTTTCTTTTAAGCTTGTGTTAATGTTAATTGTTTGTGGAAAAGCGACTTCAAATGCTCATCATTGCTGATAGCGATAACAGTGCTTTTTGGAATGAAAGAGAAAATTCCTTTAAGTAGTTCGATTCTCTGTTCCAAAGGAATTGCATTGAAACTATCTTCTAACAATAACAACTGAGGCGATGCAATGATTGCCCTGGCCATTACAATTTTTAATCTGGTGGTTGCCGACAAGTTTTTTCCGCCTGGAAAAAGCAAGGTGTCATATCCGCCATGCAATTGATTAACATCATTATTCAATTTTAATATTTGAATTACATCTTTCACTTTTTCTATGCTGATCTCTCTTCCTACCAAAATATTATCGATGAATGTACCATGAAAAATTTGTTCTCCATTTTGACAATAGGCAATGTTTTTGCGAAGGCTTTGCAATTGCCAGTTTTGAATGGGCAATTCATTTAGCGTGATTGTTCCTTGGTAGTCATTGCGCATTCCCGCCAATAGTCGAAGAAGAGCTGATTTACCAGAGCCGCTCCAGCCCGACAATAGTACTCTTTCTCCTTTTTTAATATCAATGTTTAGCTGGTTGATCGTTGGAGCAGAAGCATCACTATATTGAAAAAACAAATCATCGGTTTTGATTGAAATTCCTTCGGTACTTTCTTGTGTGAATTCGGATTTTGTTTGCTCGTCATCCAATTCAATATCGGTTACATAACCAATTTTTTCTAAAGCAGTTAAAACATCATACATGGTTTCTAAACTCAAAATTAGTTTCTCCACTGAAGACAGCACCAAAATGATAATGATTTCAGAAGCTACGAATTGTCCAACATTTAATTTTTGATGAATTACCAAATATCCGCCTACTAGTAAAAGAACCGCAGCCATAAGTGCTTTAAAAGCAATCATATTGGCGTATTGCAAACGCAACACTTTAAAATGTCCCTTTCTTGCATTTAAATATTGTGTTAAAATCTCATCCGTTTTTTTCTCTGGAAACGCAGTGTTTTCTGCTGCTTTAAAAGTATCAGTGGTTCTTCCTACTTCTTCCAACCAATACGCTACTTCGTATTTGTACTTCGATTCCTTTAAACTAGTTTTTATTCCAGCTGGTCCCAGCAAGCGAAATATTAAATAGATAGACAACAACAAGAAACAACTAAAGAATATAAAGAAAGGGTGATAAAATGAAAGAAGAAGTAAGCCAAAAATAATTTGCAATGAAGCCGCCGAAAAATCAATCAACACTTTAGAAATTCCCTTTTGCACCGTTAGGGTATCAAAAAAGCGATTCACTAATTCTGGCACATGATATTTTTGCAAGGAATTCATTTTCATTCTTGGCAAACGGTAGGCAAATTCAAAAGCCGAATGCGTGAAAATTCGTTGTTGCAAATTCTCTGTTACAGTGAGCAACAGTATTTGCAAAAAACCAGCCAGAAGAACTCCACCTACTACTAACGCCACCAGCACAACCCATGAGGTAGATATTTGCGCTGCTGTAATAAAATTCATGATAGCTTGTATTCCCAGCGGCAACGACAAGCTAATTACGCCTGCAACAGCTGCGTACAAATAAACGCTTAATACATCTTGCTTGTTTATTTGCAATAAACGAATGAAGCGAGTTACGGGATTTGTATTGTGATTTTCCACTTGCTATTTTTTTAAAGTTTCTAAAACCATATGTTCTAAAAATGCAACAATTGATTTATCGTTTTTATCTTTTGCGAAATCGGTGAGAGAGGGTAAGTTAAGTCTGAAAAATTTTTGAGCATGAGACATTTCCACCAAGGTGCTAGCCAATGAATGAGGGTATTTGTATTTTGGATTAACCTCTGTGATCACCAATGAAATTCTGGCGCACAAATCTTTGTATGGTTTAAATAATTGATCTTTGTTATTGTTAGCTACACTTCTTGTTAAATATGACTTTGATCCTTCATACATCACTAAATCAAACACTTCTTTTTCTCCAATGTACTGATTTGAAAAATCGTTGGAAGCTGGAATTACGAGCGCCGAAATAATTCTTTTTATTTTTTCTTTAGCATCAGTGATGTTTGTCAATTGAATCATCACTTTGTATTCTAAATAAGTCCAGTACCAATTCACCAAGTACACTAAAAGGCGGTGCTTATTCTCAAAGTACCTGTAAATTGTTGCTTCTGTCGTTTCAATGGCTTGAGCTAACTTTTTGAAAGTGAAATCTTCAAAGCCCAGAGTATTAATTAGTTTCAATCCGTCGGTCACTATTTTTCTTCCCAAAATAGATTCTTCAGGATTTTTCAAATACAATTTTTCATTTAATGTGATGCGCAACGAAAGTTCCATATCTCACGATTTCTCGTAAATGTATAAAAAGAATAGTAATAATATCATAGATATTTTTTATACACACATAAACAATAGTAATACTATCAATATTAATACAATTACTGCATTTTTTGAGAGGATAAAAACAAGAGACGCAATGAAGCCAATAATTTTCTATTTGCCTTTTCTATAATATTGATAAACCGAAGAATGAACATTAAATAAATACGGCGCTAACTATGAGTAAACTCTATCTAGTAATTATTCTCCTAATAGGAAGAGAATTGGAGTTAATGAATAAGCTTGAAACCACTGTTTTATTCAATCATTAATTTATTAAGAGCTAGCATATACATTGCATAAATTTGATTTGGTGATAACACTTCCGAATTTTTCACATAACCTCCATCAATTAAAATAGTTTCTGTTTTAAGCTTTTCAAAATCCTTCAGCATCACCTTTCCTTTCCAAACCTCTTGCTTGTTTTCATCAACCACTTTAGCTGTAATTTGAATTTGAGGCCTCATTTTGGTTTTATTAGTTTCATTAACTACGAAGTATCCTCCTCCAACAAAAATCAGCACATCTAATTTAATGTAACGAGTGTTTTGCGGACAATCTTTTTGCCCCCTTTTAAAAGTGGTGATTTCGGGCAAGCCTTCAAGGACGCCATTTAAACCTTCAGAGGTAAAATGCATTGGAGATGAATATTTATGAAAACACATTTGCACAGGCATATTAAGCTTGGCTGCAAATGCTGCTTCAGTATTTATCTTTATGGAATCAATTAGCGATTGTGGCATCTCATCTTTTTGGGAGTAATTGGAAAGCAAATGTCCTGATTTCTCCACTTTATAATATTCCGTCAATTGCGGATCAACTTTGAAGTTAAAAGAATAAATCGCTCCGCTTTGCGAATAAGCATTGGATACCGCAAAGGTTGAAGCCGCGATAATGATAAGTTTTAATCGAGTAATGTTCATTGAATGAAATTGAATTTTTATTTCAATAATTTTTTAGAAAAACGACCAAGGGCAATGTAAAATTGCTTCACATAATCTCTAGCAATATATTTTTTTACGTTAAGCCTTGATCTTCTCAATATACTGACTCGCCGTCATCCCTTCCAATTCTTTAAACACTCTATTGAAAGTAGAAATGTTGCCGAAGCCAACCACTGTTGCAATTTCGTTGATGTTTAATTTAGAGTCTTTGAAAAGTCGCTTTGCTTCATTGATGCGCAACTGATGAATGTACTCCTTATACCCCATTTGGTATTCAGTGCGTATGATCAAGGAAATTCTGTTTTCAGTGATACCTAAAGCATTGCGCATTACTTTAAGAGTAAGATCAGGATTCTCGTAATTTTTTGAAATATAATTAGTGATTTGCTGAATGTCTTGTTTCTTTAATTTCTCATCATCAACATCGGTAAATTCAGATGCTTTATACTCCACCACTAATTTTTGTTCTCTGCGTAATTTGTGGCGGAAAAACACAAAAGCATTAAATAAAACAAGCAAAGAAATTAACAGGATTACAGTGAAGGTATTGTCTTTACTTAATGTGATGGAGGAAATACAAATAGTGTCGGGCACGTTTTGTTTTTGAAGTAAATTGTTTTCAACGCACACCGAAACTACTTTTGAAAAATCCGATTTAGGCAGTGTGCTTTCTGTAACATTATATTTTTTGTACCACCACAAAGGAGTGGTATAATCGGCAACTCGCAATTCGTATGAATCTATTCCAGGAAGACATTCCACTGAATTGCCGTAAATTCTTTGTAATGTGGGCGTAAGTTGCACTGAAAAGTAGGTTTGCATGCGTTTCTTTTCGGCCACTTTAATGTGCAAAGTGATGACATCATTGGAGCTAAAATCAAAATCTTTTTTGCCCGTGACGATAATTCCCGCAAAGGGATACGGCGCTTTGGAGCCAAGGGTGTATGTAAAACAAGCGCCAGTTGGATTGCTATTTAAGCTACTCACTGTATTTCCAATGGTTTCACTGTCGTCGTAGTTGTTAACGAGAGAAGTGTCCGTCAATAAAATTTCTTCAGTATTAAAATCAAAAAATGGGTAAAAAGCCACTAGCAGCAAAAGTGTTCCTACTAACGCACTAATTGTTTTCGACTTCAAGAGGATGAGTTTTAGTGTTGCCAAAGCTATGTTTTTTCTCACAGATTTCACAGTGCAGCTTCTCTACGTCAAGCGCTGTCTATATTGTAATTTCAGAAGGCATGATCCTATCAATCACCTTTTCACCGCCCTTATCATTTCTCTTTTTCCAGGAGGGCCGGGTACATTTTCTACATCAAATCCCACTGCCCTTAAATCGCGTTTCACTTGCCCCTTGCCTTTCCTTCTGGCCCCCTCCGCCTCCACTGCCTCCTCTTCCTCCCCCACATCCTCCACCTCTTCCTCCTCTTCCTCCTCTTGACCGTGGATGAAATCAATGTCAGCAATGTCTTTCTCGATTTTGGTTAAAGTAAAATAATCCGACACTGGAATGGCCATGCCCCAGTTTAAAACATGCAATTCATCAAACCATTCAGATTCCCCAAGTAGTTCGCCGTAATTGAGGACTCGAATCATGTCTTCGGGTACAGGAAATTTTTCAATGCCCGTGTAATTCACCTTTCTTCCTTTTTTGTGAGCCTCCAGCATGGTGAGGAAGGCGTTGAGGCCGGTACCAAAACCAATTTCCAATATGCTTACCTCCCCTTCCGTTTTGTAAAATCCTTCCTTTAAAAACACATGCCGAGCCTCCTGCAAAGCTCCGTGAACAGAGTGATAAGTTTCATTTAGCGACTCCACCCGCAGGGAATGTGAGCCATCACTGGTAACAATTAAAGTAGGTTGATCAGCCATGCGATAAATGTAAAAGTTAAAAGTCAGGCGTCAAAACTGGCTTTCATGGAAACATTTTAATAAATTGGCGCCGGGTTAAAATGTTTTTAAATGCCGGAGGCAACCCTTTACACAAAGGTACGTCAATAATATTAAGCTGTATTTAATGGGGATTTTGAAAGACAATACTATTATCATTCGTGGTTGCATAGAGGGCGACCGCCGCAGTCAGCAACGTTTATACGAGGCTTACTACGGTAAAATGATGGTGGTGTGCCGACGATATGCTAAAGACAATGACGAGGCGCTGGATATTTTTCAGGAGGCTTTCATCAAGGTTTTTAACAATATCAGTAAATATGGCGACAAAGGTTCATTTGAGGGCTGGATCCGCCGCATCATGGTGAACACGGCAATTGATCATATTCGCAAGAATAAAGTGAACAATAGCATGGTAGAGCTGAACGAGCGCCATACGGATACGATGGGCGATGAAGAAGAAAATGAAAGTGATGCAATTTTGAACAACATAGGTTACGAAGAGTTATTGGTGTGTGTTCAGGATTTATCGCCGGCTTACCGACAGGTGTTTAACATGTATGTAGTCGACGGTTTTTCACATCAGGAGATTGCCGATGCCCTCAACATCAGTGTTGGGACATCAAAATCAAACCTGTCGAAGGCAAAAGTGAATTTGAAAAAATTATTGACTGATAAAATTGCGATGGTGAGTAAACGATAATGGGAGATTTTAACGACCATATTAAAAGTACATTCGACGGCGAGGAAATCCCCTTCAATCCCGAACATTGGGAACAAATGAAGGAAAGATTGAATCAAAGCCCCGCTCCTACTTCTTTTGAAGAAGGGGCCAAAAATATTTTTGAGTCGGCCTCAGTTCCAATGGCTGCAGGTGCCTGGGACCAATTTGAACAAAAACTGAACGAGGCCCAATCCACACCTTTTGAAAATTCAGTAAAAGATAAATTCGCCGAAGCCGAAGTTCCATACAATGAAAGTCATTGGAACAGCATTAGCGAAAAAATAAATTCATCAAAGGGCTTTGAGAAAAAAGCCAAAGACATTCTTACTTCCAGCGAAGCTCCATACAACGCCAAACATTGGGCACAAATGGAAGCCATGTTGGATGCTTCGGCGCAAAAAACCGGAGGATTTTTCAATTGGAAAAGTGCTGCCGCTGCTGTGCTTATTTTATTAGGATGTGCTACTTACGCAATGCTGAACAGCAATAGCAAAGAAGATAGTACCGCTGATAGTTCGTCAATTCCGAATGAAGAGAAATCATCAAGTTCTACTGAGGAAAAAGCTTCTTCTACTTCTTCTGCTATCTCTAATAAAGAGACAACAAAAAGCATTGCCGGAAGTTCAATTTCAAGTGATGAAAATAAGGTTGACGAGAGTTCTGAAAAATCAGCTTCAGAGTTAACTACTGCTGCTAAGAACTATAGTATTGCAAATAAAAATGCAGCTGTTGTAAAATACAACAACAAGAAAAAAGAAAATAACAATCAAACTGTTGTTAATTCAAACAAATTGGAAAGCAATGTTGCTGCTGAAAATAAAATTGAAGCGGAAACTAACAATGAATTTGAAATTGCAACAAGTGAAAAAGTGGCGAATGAAAACAAAATCTCTTTCAATGAAATTGAGATGGCCAGCAAAAGCTTAACTTTTGAAAACGAAAACTTTGATACTTTGTCTACTCAGGA
>JAPLEZ010000108.1:0-5806 GCA_026390935.1 Bacteroidota bacterium | reverse complement strand
GGAATTAGCACCTGATTATTGGAGTGGAATGATTTTCAAATACGCAACACTACCTTCCAGTTTGCCTTCATCGGTATTGGCTAACGTTTGGGAACAACCAGCCATTGCAGGAATCGACAAGCACACAGCAGTTAAATTCATGTACAACAGTCCGTGGGAAAACAAAGTGGTAGACAGAATCACTGGTCAGAAAGAATTCCGTTTACTGGAACCGGCCAACATGTATTTGTCGGTGGATGGCGCAGTTGGTAAAGACAAAAAAATGGCCGTTGGCGGATATTACTATAGAATTCACAACAACGACTGGCAGTCGGACAATATCAATCTGACTTTATCATACACGCATGCCATCAATAAATTCACACAAATTCGTGGAGGGATAGCTGCAACATACAGCAACAATGCACTCAACACTAATAATTTAAATTTCTGGCAAAACACAGATGCTGGCGCAATGCTAGTGGCCAATGACGCTTCTGTAAATACCCCTGAGCGTTACATCAACTGCAAAGCTGGCGTATGGTTGAACCATCCTTTGCTTTTTGGCGGATTAACTCTTGACAATCTGTTTCAAACTACCATCACTAAAAAACCCGATTTACTATTGGCGAGCACAGCTATCGCCGGTATTAATATTCCTTTTACTAAAAAATATACACTTACTGCTTACGGAAAAAGAACATCAAACATCAATGCCCTTTACACTGCAGGAGCAATGCTTTCTTACAACAACAAATTGTTTGCAGGTGCATCTTATGAAAACTCCAACTTTGCAACAGTAACCTTGGGCTGCAACATCAAAGATCAGTTGCGTTTGCACATGAGCTGGGGCATCATGGCCAATAAAGAATCATGGTATATTAATGATACCAACAAAGGATTTGTCACAGCTGGCGTTCGATATTTGATCAGTCCTTCTAAAAAATCCTCAGGAGCGGCACTATGAAAAATCTAATTTTATATAGCGTTGTCTTTTCACTTTTATTTTCCTGTTCAACTCGAGAAGAAAATGAAGTTGAAATCAGTGACGATCCAAATTTTCAACCACAAACGCAGGAATTCCTGATCGATGATTCTGCTGAAATCACCTTGCATTCCTGCTACTTTGAAAACAATGATTTAAAATTAATTTATTCGGGATCTCAAGCAGATGCTTATCATTGGTTAAGAAAAAATGCAATGGGAGAATACATTATTCTTTCCACGGAGAAATACATCAAAATTGCTCAAGTTGGCGCATTCAAACTTGTAACATTTAAAGGTCAAGACAGTTTGGTTCGTAACATTAGTATTTACACTTGTCCATCATCTATTGAAGCAGTGCCAGCATCGTTCACACCAAACAAAGACGGACAGTTTGATACTTGGGCTCCAATTGGTGATGGAATAAAAAAAATAAAATTCACTATCACTTCCATGGACAATGAAAAACTTTTTGAAAGTGAATCTTTGGATGTTCCATGGGATGGAACATTTAACGGAAAACCTGTTCCCACCGGTTCATACCGATACAAAGTAGAAGGAACACTCATCAACGGAAAAGCATTTACTTACCGTGGGATATTATCATTGTCGCGATAATAACTTTTTTCTAAAAAACTTTTCACTTTTACTTATATCGTTATTTTTGCTAAAAACCAACTGTATGGCAAAGGCAAAAAAAGAAGCGAAAGCAAAATCTATTTTAACTAAAGAATCTCTAACTTTTCTTGAAGCATATTTAAACAACCCATCTCCTACCGGGTTTGAAGCGGAAGGACAAAAATTGTGGTTGAAATATATCAAACCTTATGTCAATACTTATACTGTCGACAATTACGGATCGGTAGCAGCCATCATTAATCCAGAAGCAAAATACAAAGTTGTGATTGAAGCACATGCCGATGAAATTTCATGGTTCGTGCATTACATTGCGAAAGACGGATTTATCTACGTAAGAAGAAATGGTGGTTCCGATCATCAAATCGCTCCTTCTATGCGCGTTCACATCCACACCGAAACAGGAATTGTTCCTGCAGTTTTCGGATGGCCTGCTATTCATACCAGAATCGACGGAAAAGAAGAAACGCCAAAAACCAATAACATCTGGTTGGACTGCGGTGCTGCTTCCAGTGAAGAAGTTGCGAAACTAGGAATTCGTGTAGGTGACGTGATCACTTACCAGGATCAGTTCATGATGCTGAACAATAAATATTTTGTAGGTAGAGCTCTCGACAATCGTTTGGGAGGTTTCATCATTGCTGAAGTTGCGCGATTGTTGCACACACAAAAAGTAAAATTGCCTTTCGGTTTATACATTGTTAATGCGGTGCAAGAAGAAGTTGGATTGCGCGGTGCCGAAATGATTACAGAGAGTATTAAACCAAACGTTGCCATCGTTACCGATGTTTGTCACGACACTGGCACTCCACTCATCAATGTAAAAGAACAGGGCGACACGCGTTGTGGTAAAGGTCCGGTTTTAACTACTGGTCCGGCTGTACACAACAATTTATTAAAGCTCATCAAAACCACTGCCGATAAAAACAAAATTCCATTCCAGCGCTTATCTGCTTCTCGTGCAACAGGAACCGACACCGATGCATTTGCTTATTCCAACGGAGGTGTTCCTTCGGCATTGATTTCTATTCCTTTGAAATACATGCACACTACAGTAGAATCAGCACATCAGGACGATGTGGAAAATGTAATTAAGTTGATTTTTGAATCATTGAAGGTGATTAAAAACAATCAGGATTTTAGGTATTTTACTAAGGTTTAGTTTAGATAAATCCCTCTGCCGGCACACAGAATTCCCTCGCACCTCCCTTTTTTCAAAGGGAGAAGTGCACTGCTCACCCACACTTAAATAATGGTTTTCAGGGAGTGTGCCTCTCCCTTTGAAAAAAGGGAGGTGCGAGGGAATTCTGTGCGCTGGCAGAGGGATTTCTCTCCTATCAATAGGTTACATTTTCATATTTTCAACATTAACAGGAAAAACCCTATGAAAACACTTTTCACTTTTTTACTATTTGCATTGGCATTCACAAAAATAAATGGCCAAACCCTTCCCAAATTTGAGGCAAAATCCAGCTATACAAATTGGTTTGAGACCGACTCCATTCACCACACCAATCTTTCTGAATTGCCATTCAAACCAACAGCAGAAATGAATGCGATGACAATCCCTTTCAAATATTTCTGTTACATCAAACGTAAAGAATCACCATCTACATTCATTTTAATAAGATATTACCAAGATGGAGCAATCGGTGCCACTCTAGTAATATTAATTTATGATTTAAAAGGAAATCTGATTCAATAAAAACCTAATTGATTACTGCTTCACCAACAAAGCTGTATACCTCTTACAATTATTTTCAAACGAAGTAGCTGCCACTTGCAAACCCAATTCTTTTGCTTTGTAAATATCTTTGCAGCTATCGAATGTATACAAAAAACGAGCTTTAGCAACACCTCTGTTGTATAAGGCTTCAGGGAAATCACTTTTCAAAGCCAAAGCTGCGTCATAATCTCTAATGGCGTTGACGTAAAATCCAAGGTATGAAAAGTAGGCGCCACGATTGATTAAAGCACCACAATCTGGTGGAGATTTTTCAATGTATTCTGTTAGCTTCTCAATTTCACTTTTGTAATGCTGACGTTGCTCTGGAGTAAGATCAATGTTAAAATATTCGTCGACTTTAAATTTTCGGGCAAAGGCTGTATCGGTAGAAAGTATATTGCTCACCTGCGCTTTTGAAACAGCGGAAATAATCAGAAAAAAAATAGTCAGATGAAAAAATCTCTTCATTAAATTAAGATAAAGAAGTGGAATTAATTTCCATTCATCATGCTGTGGTATTTAACGGTGAGATTGGCCATCATTGCAGATATTTTTTTCATCGCTTCGGTGGTTTCCTTGCTGATGGTCTTCTTTTGTAAACGCAACAACCACAATCCGTACAAACCATTGAAACAAGCAATCACATCGTTTTTAACAACAGTAGATTTTTTCTCGCCATCGGGCGTTTCTTCCATCGATTTAATTTCCGAACGCTTTTTCAGTTCTTCAATTTCAGGCTTTGCGCTTTCGTACAACGCGATGTATTCTTTGTCCTTGATGGCCTGAATTAAAGTAGTATGCAATAAAGTGAGTTCGGCAATTTTTTCATTGACTTCCTCTAGGTGGCCTTTTTTTTCCAAACGAGACCGACGCATTTTTTCAATCAAATCAATGTACCAGTTTTTGAGTTGTATTTTTTGCACCAAACTCATTCCTGAATTTTCAATCAGGTTTTTGTCGATGGCTGCAATTTCAAACTGATACGCACGAATTGCATCTTCAATGTGCCACATGTAAAGCACATACTCGGCGATGTTGGATTTTATTTTTTCTTCGGCGACAAACATTCTATTTATTCAAATCGTCAATAGCCTTTATTACTTGTGCTGTGATATTCATGGCCTGATCGGTTACATGGAAAATTTTTGCTGCCTTTGTTTGAATCATCACATATTTCACTTTCTTTTCTTTATTCAAAATATCAACTGCCTGTTGTATGGCATCTTGCACCTTTGTTATGAATTTCATTTCCAAATCTGCAATCGCCTTTTCGGCAGCTGCACCTTTTTCCTGCAAGCGAGATTTCCATTGCTGATCTTCCAAAAGCACTTTGTTCAATTCCGTTTGATTTAACAAACCTTTGTCGTTCATTTGCTTTTTCATATCCGCCCAAGCCGCATATTCATTCTCTTCTTTTTCGTAGGCGGTTCCATGCTTCTGCATCTCGTTTTTAGCTTGCTTTTGCATATTCTTTACAAAAACACTTTTTTCCAACACCTCATCCTGGTCGTAATACACCACTATATCATCATTACTCAAATTAACCGGCAATTTAACTGTGGTAGTCGGTTGCGGTTTTACAATCACTTGCGTTTGCTTCTCGCTAAACGATCTGTAAAACAAAACACCAATGGCAATCAATATTACCACCTGCAAGGCAATTATTATTTTTTTCATCATAATGGATTTTCACTTCTTGATTAAGAGGCGAAGATAATAAGTAAGAATCAAAAAGACGGATTACGCAACGAATAATTCCCTTTGCGACAGATTAAGGTAACCTGTTTTGAAACGGAAAGGAATGTCAACCATGAATTCATAGTCTTCACCCACTTCCAAAATATCGGAATTTTCCTCCCCGTGGTACCACCAAACAGAAACCTGCTTGCCAGCATCCTTTTGTTCTTTCAACTTATAAAGGATGAACAACAACATCTTTGAAGAAGAAAGATTGAGTTGTTCCAAACTGAATTCAAAATTTAAAATGTTTGCTGATTTTTCAAGACCTTTATCTAACCATTCTAAAATAGGTTGATAAAAGGATTCGCCACTTTCAGGTAAAGACTTACCTATAATACTGAAATTACCGTGCTCGGCATAAAACGACACCTTAGGTGTTTGCTCCGTTGCTTCTATCACCAATGTTCTTATTGACATAAACGTAGTACGGTTAATTCTAATTTTTCCTCAGTGTTGTAAATACCTGACCTAAAATAGGAATTTTAATCTTAGAATCGCATTTTTTTAACAAATAATTTACCCCCAATTTTGGATAATACAATCATCGTTTCTACGTGAAAATACGTAAGGACTAATGACAACAAATGATTTCCTTTTGTTTACAGAAATTCATACACCAGATATTTTCCTTTTCGTGCCCGCATAATTTATACCTTTAGCACACCATTGAATTTTTTAGCTCACATAGCGCTCTCCGGTTCTGATCATGAGGTGGCTATTGGTAATTTTATTGCCGACAGT
>JAPLEZ010000033.1 GCA_026390935.1 Bacteroidota bacterium | reverse complement strand
TATATTTTTCTGTCCTTGATGGTATATAATTCCCAATTGCTCGAAGGGATTTTTTATTTAAGCTATGTTGCTATTATAAAGTCTTTTTGTATTTAACTCCATTAATTATTATGGTTGCTTTGTTGTCACAAGTGCCATCACCAAAATCAATATTGACATCAGGCTTACCGTCTGTAACAATTTTCAACACCCCTTTTTTAATGTACTCACAACCGTACTCTGTCAACAAATCTTCTGTGGTGGTTACCGAGTAAGCCACCCCTTTGTGATTTACACCACTTGAAGTACCTCTCATGTATGTTTTTATTGTACCAGCACCAATGTAGGTATCAAGCACCCTGTGCGTTTCCCAAGTGGAGACGTCGCCATCAAGGGTTGTAATTTTACCACCTGTTACATCAAGTTTAAAAGAGTAAAAAGCAGAGAAACCCTTATTTTCCATAGTTGCTAGGCCTTCAATTTTATTTCCATCAATGGAGAAGTTTTCCAATGCAATAGAGGTAACCGTTCCGTTAACTTTGATCTTTCCTGTTTTGGTGATAATAATTTTACCTTTTCTAACTCTGCCTTCCCAAATGCAGCCAGCAGTTCCGTAATCGATGGTCATTTTTTTAACAAACTTGTTCAGTTTATTGGTGGAGTCCACCTCGTAAGTAAAATTAGCACATGGATCATGTTCTGGACCATTGTTGGTTTTAAACGACTGATCTTCCACGTTACTCACCTCCGTGTGCACCACAGTGTAAACGTGAGTATACATTTCATCCGATGTTGAATTGTCATCAGAACTTTCAACACTAGTTGCCTCAGGAAGATCATCATAAGCCACTTCTCTGTCTTTTTTACAAGAGTATGTTAAAGTCATCATCAAGGCCGAAGCCAGCATTAGGGAGGATGTGGTTTTTACTTTCATATCTAAAGATTTTGTGTTGCGTGAGTTGGATTCTGAACTTTAGACGAAAGGTTTTAAAAAAGGTTGTCTTTAGTAATGAACAAAAAAAAATCCCCGCGGGTTGCGCGGGGATTTTTTTATTGAAGTTTTAATTCTCTACAGTATAACAAGTGGAAACTTATAAGTCTCCTTACCTATTACAACTGTTGATTTATTATCACAAGTACCATCGCCATAATCCGTTGTGGTAATTTGACTTGTTGCCCAGTCACTTGTTGTCACCTTGGTTGAACCTTGTTTAATGTAGTCGCAATCGGAACTAAAAAGTAAAGGCGAAGTAATTTCACTAGTTACATTGTAACTTAATCCTCCGTAGCCAAAGGATTGTGATCCAGTCACCAAAACTTTGTAAATTTTATTTGATACCGATGCAGCTAAAGTATAGTGAAGTGATACCGAGTTCATCCACACACAGTAACCACCAGTTAAATCTAATTTCATATTATAAACGCCATTAACAAAACCTTCATTCTTTAAAGTTAAAGTACCTGCTATGCTCTTTCCATCAATTTCTAAAAACTCATCATTAAGGTATGGACCAAAATGATAATTATTAATAGTAACTGTGCAAACAGTTCCTTTCATATCCAATCTACCTGTTTTAGTTACTACAATTTTGCCATTAAAAGTATGTTCCTTATACTTTGTATTTTTGAATTGCTCAGGAAAAGTAAGAGTCATTTGACTTACGTATTTCACCCACTTTCCATCAATAAATGTAGAATCAATTTTATCATTGGTACGAATACAATTTGGATTATGATCGTAATCTCCTCCTGTTTTAAACGATTGCTCTTCAACATTACTTACTTCAGTGTGCACCACAGTAAATACTTGTTGATACTGCTGATTAACAGTAATTGAATTTTTGAGTGTTGTATCCACATCTGTGCTTACAGTTGGAAGGTCATCATAAGCAACTGCTTTTTTCTGACAAGAAGAAGCTATAGTTATCACTGCAGCTAAGGATAAAATTGAGGTAATGATTTTTTTCATAGTTCGTTTTTTATTTGGAAATCAGGACTAAAGTATAAATTATTTATTTATTTATTACTGCTGTGTGTATTGATAAGTTGTGCCGTTTAAAAGGAAAGTCGACTTGTTATCACAAGTTCCATCGCCATAATCCAACACACTTTTGTTTGAACCTTCTTTAATTTCTTTCACGCCCTTGGTAATAAAATTACAATCCAAAGAGCGCAACAAAGGAGAAAGGTAATTGATATTGCAAGATCTTCCTCCAGTGGTGATCGACTCGGTTCCCGACATCGCCAAAGCGTAAGATCCATTAGACAATGTAAAAGTCAGGGTTAAATCCAAGGATATTTTAACTGCATAAGCATAAACACCATTATTCATTTTAAGCGCCATTGTGTAAACTCCGTTCACAAAGCCTTTATTTTCTAAAGTTGGATTTCCTGACAAAGGCATTCCATTGATTTTGAAATTCTCAAAAGAGATATTACACATAGTTCCTTTGGTGGTGATTTTTCCGTTTTTAGTAACTACGATTTTTCCGATTTTGGTAAATCCATTCCAAACACTTGCTGTTGGATAATCAATGGTCACCTTGCTTACAAACTTATTGGCTTTGTCTGTGGAATCGATTTCATAGTCAACCTTTGCGTTTTTATCATTAGCTAATCCCAAAGCACCACCTGTTTTAAAGGCTTGTTCTTCCACATTGCTTACCTCTGTATGCACAACGGTATACACCTGAGTAAAAGCTGCATCCGCTTGTTCCAAAGTATCCACAAATACTTTATCCTCTGTTTTTAAAGTTGGCATATCTTCATAAGCCACTTGATTTTTTTTACATGAATAAGTTGTGATTGCCACACCTATCGCCACAAACAATGATACTTTGGTAGAAATTTTCATAATCAATTTTACTTTTATAATACTTTACCCCGGCGCAAAAGTATGTCTTTGAAGCTGATGAGTCAAGCTATTAAGCAAGAAATCTCCGCAAAAACACGGAGATTTCTTGTATGCGCATTAATATTAACGTACGATCAACACTTTTTTAACTGCGCTGTCATTCAATCCGTTTAAGGTTAAGAAATAAGCACCTGTTGACAATTCATTTAAATCCAAAGTAATTTGCTTAGTTCCATTCACCTGAACTTGATCGACAGCAAGTGCATAACTATTGCCTATCAAATCATACAAAGCGATTTTATAATTCACCTCTTCCATTGAATTGATGGTAAGATTCAACAACCCTGTAGTTGGATTAGGATAAATTGCAATCTTTTCATTTACGTCATTGACTGCAACTTCACTTGTACCTGTTGCAATATCCTTCTTTAAATCTAAATTCAAAGTATACATTCCAGTGCTTGTTCCAGCGATTACAGAACCAATTACGATATCAGGAATCAACTCACCCGGCAAACCTTTAAAGCCCAAAAACACTGAATCATTTGTTGCAACATAAACATATAGCTCTCTTCTAATTGCTGTATAAACTGTATCAGGATTGTACGGACTAACCGCTACCGAGGTAAAAGCGCCTTCCCCAAAAACATTCAATTGCGTGTAATTCAGTCCGCCATCAGTTGACTTACAAAAAGCATTATCCAAATTAATACCTGTTGCTAAATAAATCACTTTATTATCGCGCGGATCAACATCAATATCGTTGATTGGCATTTCTGTTACTGAATTGGATTTGTTGCTTGGACCAACATTTACTTTCGTCCACGTTAAACCCAAGTTGGTTGATTTCCATAATTTCCCTTTATCGTCGGCAGTTCCGCCCTGACCCAAACCTGTTCCAACATAAATCACCGTATCGGCTCCATAGCCCACCACCACTGTGTTTCCATTGGTAAACTTATCGGCACCAGAAGGAGTAACCACTGTCCATGAAGCACCACCATTTGCCGATCTCCAGATATTTCCTGAACCCGCATGACTTGAATTGTCGCCACCTGTTACTGCAATGACAATTGAACTTGTTACAAATTCAATGTCTCTTACTCTTGGATCGGCTTTACCTGAAGTTGTTCCCCATCCTGCTGGATTAACATTAGCAAATCCGCTAATGCCAGTTGTGGTAACAGAAAACCCGTTGGAATACCCTGCAATAACGTGCAATGAATCTTTTGGATCAATAGCTACTGAAGATACACCAGCATCATCACCAACATTTGGCACAGGAAACTTACCATAAGTGGTGTTCCATTTATCAAAGTTATTCATGTTTTTATCCAAGTATTTTGTAGTATATGCCAATCCTGCTTGGGTAGCAACATAAAATATACTTTTCGATTTTGTTCTTACAATTTGATTGATCTTCACTGCTTCCAATCCAAAATTTTGCTGAATAAAAAATGGCCCTGCTGTTCCATGAGAACTCATCACCACTCCACGACCCAAAGTACCAAAAACCAAACTATCATTTTTTGGATGAACCGCCATTCCATTGTTTACCAATTGTACAGATTTCCAAGTGGTACCCAAATCATAAGAGAAAGCTGATCCAGGAATTGATAAAATCAATCCATCAGTAGCGTGCGTCCATGATGCACTATAATCCACATCAGTCAGCGACCAATTTCCAGAACCATTACTTACGTCTGTCCAACTTGTCCCTCCATTAAAAGTTCTGTAAATTTTCGCTGGTCCGCCACCGGCAGTTGTAATAAACAAAGTGTCGGCATTGGCATGATTAGGGTGAGTAAATACAGCACCAACACTAGCAACACCGCCAGGCAAATTAACCGCTGAAATAGCAGAACCATCATATTTATATAAAATACCTCCATTCGGATTTCCTGTTCCATCAATCACCATAAACAAAGGATATCCAGAAGATGTGTTTGCAACCGCCATTGCGTTTACTCTTGAATTGCTATTCATTCCCGACAAAGTGCTAATAGTTATGAAACCGTTTTTATCAACACCCGATTGATTTATTCTACCAACCGCGGTGCCTGCGGATGTGTACATCCAGTAATCCGACAAAGCGATTAAGCTTACCGATTGAATTTGATTGAACCCATTGCTTTTAAAAGTTTGTCCGTCTAAAGCAGTTTTCCAGCTGCCTTTATCTCCATTAGAAAAACTAATTACGCTTGATGTTAAAGTTCCTGCTTCTTGAGAAGTTTGAACAGCCACCCATCCTTTTGAATTGGTTAATACCTTTGTGCCTCTTCCTCCCCAACCTCTTCCGCAACCAAAATCCAAGGAGTCAGCAGGGAAACAAGCATACCAAGTTTTAGCGCTGTCATCTGTTGCAAATAAAGATGCTGGAGTAGAAATTGCTCCAAACAATCTTCCACTTGGAGAAAAAGATAAATCTAAACTTGACCCTCCATACAACCCCAAATTTGTTCGCGCACCTTTTGACGACGAGATACAATTTTGCTGACCACCGCCACCATTATTTCCACCACCGTTATTTCCGCCGCCACCGCCAGATAAGGCTTCAGACAACATAGTAGTATCTGGTTTCAAACTCCCTGAACTTACTTTAAATCGGTATTTACCTGCCTGAGAAACAGATAGGTTTTTAAATTCTACAAATCCTCCCTGACAGTTAGAAGAAGTAGTTCCGCTCAAATTACCCGGACCTTCAACTTTTTCAATCATCACAGAACCATTGTACATATTGTCTTTCACCTTCACTGAATCAACTGCTTCAATTAAAATATTGAAATTAGCCATATCGAATGTCGCTGGAAAATTCCCAATTTTAAGCGCTTTGGCTATTCCGCCACCACCACCAGGTCCTCCCGGTCCTCCCGGTCCTCCCGGACCAACATATTTACTGCTACATACAAAATTCATTATTACATCTTTTAATCCCGATGCAGATAGTTTAATTTGATACTGACCTTCAGCATCACATTTTAAATCATTGAATTCTGCCCACTTGTTAATTGGTTTCGACAAAGTTCCAGTAAGATTTCCCGAACCGCTCATTTTTGTGATCGTCACAGTCAGCTTACTTGTAGTATCAATTTTCATGGTTCCTTTTGAAGAAACGGCTACCATCAGCATAAACGTTTTATTCAAAGGAACACTGTCCATGGGAGCTACACCTAAAGTATCTCCTCCGCCGTTTTGACAACCCGGCATTCCTGCACAGGGATCCATTTGCGAAAACCCTGCGAGTGACATTAAACAAAATAACAAAGTGGAGGTGTAGATTTTTTTACTCATAATAGATTTATTTTTATGAGCTTGGTTGAACGCAAAAACATCGTTTAGGTTTCAAAAATTTTGGAAACGAAAAAGCCTCTCTAAAAAAGAGAGGCTTTAACAAAACACTTGTTTTATTTATCTCAATAATGTGATATGCCCTGTTGCTACAGCATTATTACCACTAAAGGAATCGGTGTACGTTAATTTCCAAACATACACATCCACTTCTGCATCGCGAAGCACATTGGCGCGCTTACCGTTCCAACCTTCGTAAGGTGCTGAGGATTTATAAATCACTTCTCCCCATCTGTCAAAAATCAAAAACTCGTAGTTGCTGCACACATCGCAAATGTGATTTTTTCCTTGCGGATAAAACACATCGTTGTTCCCGTCGCCATTAGGTGTAAAGGCATTGGCTGTGAATAAAGTAAACACATCTTTGATGTAAATGTTTTTGATAGTGGTATCGGCACACACTGAGTTTTTAGCAATCAACGTCACCGGAATAGTATCTCCGTTTGGCGCATCAAACAACACTACTTCATTTACATTGATTGATGTATCGGGTGATCCTGTTATTCCAAAATTCCAATGGTAAGCAATGGCTCCTGTGGATTGATTCACAAAGGTGATTTGCGGATCGTTGGTACTCGCCGGAATAGGATCAAAACTATAATCAGCCACTGGAACCTCTGCCACAGCTACTGTTCCCGACGCTGTTGCCAAACATCCGTTAGCAAACTGCACACTCAACTGAGGTGTAAAATTCCCGAATGTTGTGTAGGTGTGTGTGGTAGAAGCATCAGGCGTGGTCACCGTTGCTGATGTGCCATCTCCAAAATTCCATGTTGCTGAACTCACTGCCGCTGTTGAGGAATCAGCAAAGGCTACGCTGATTGGAACACAGCCGCCTATCAAGGATTTCACGCTTAAACTTGGAAGTGAATCTATCCTCACATTGATGTGACCTGTTGTTGGACAAGCATTGTTTTGTGTGTACGCAATGGTGTAAGTCCCAGCTGGTGCTTTCTTCGGATCAAACTGTCCCTGCGCTGTTACTGCTGTTCCACTGAACACGCCTCCTGTTTTTATTGGCGTGAGTTGTTGAACTCCTAAATTCTGACAGAAAGATGTGGTTGCTTGTATGCTTGCATTTACTGTATCCAGCACTACTACGTTGATAGAATCTTTATCCGGACACAAGCCACTGATTCCTGTTAGCGTGTATTTCACTTTGAAGGTTCCAGCCGCTGTTGGTGTAAACAATCCTGAATTGCTCACTCCTGTTCCACTCCAGCTTCCACCAGTGTTGGTTGCTGCAATTTGTTTTGGTGCATCGTAAATACACAATGCCAGCGGACTTCCGGTGGTGATGCTCGCGTCTTCTCTTTTTATTATGGTGATATCAATACTGTCTTTTGCGCTACAGGTTGCTGTGGCTCCCGATACCGAGTACAATACTTTATAGGTTGTACCTGCTGTGGCAAGTGCCGGATTAAACTGTCCGCTACTGTTTACCAATCCTGCTGTAGCACAAGTCCATGTTCCGCCTGGTGTGGTATTTCCACTTTTTTGTATCGTGTACAATCCTGCGTCTTCACACAGCGATGCTGTGGTGCTGGTGATGTTGGCTATCATTTGATTCACCACATAAATCGTCATGGTATCTTGCACAAAGCAGGTGCCCGAGGTTTTGTACGTGATCAAATGCGGACCAACAGTGGCCGTTGCAGGATTGAATGCTCCGGTGGCTGTGTTGGTGATACCTGTTCCACTCCACGCTCCAGCGCTTGACGCTGCTTCTACTTTTAAAGTTTGAATAGGATCATTGAGACAAAATGGTCCTTGGTTAAGTGTGATCTTCGCCGTATCTATTGACGATACTGTGATGAGCACACTGTCTGCTGCGCTGCATCCCAGCGTTGCTCCCGGCATTATATAGTACACTTTAAACACGCCCACTCCTGCTGTTGTTGGATTGAACACACCTGTATTCGTTACCAATCCAGGTGTTGGAGCCGATAGCCATGTTCCGCCTGCTGTGCTGTTGCTGCTTAATCTTATTTGTTTTGTGCTGGCGTTTTTACACATCGTTGTGTCGGCAGTCACAATGTTTGATATTTTTTGCCCCACTACTTTTAGCGTTGCGGTGTCTTGCACCGGACAAGAGCCGCTGGTTTTGTAAGTGATTAAATAGGATCCCTCACCTATGGATGGATCAAAAGTTCCCGCTGCCCCGTTGGTGATTCCTGTGCCGCTCCATGTTCCTGCATTCGACACTACTTCTTTGGCTAAGTTCACTGCTCCTTGTGATTGACAGAAGGGCCCTTGTCCCAAAGTGATTTTTGCGGTGTCTATCGTCGTTACTGTAATTACTTTAAATGTGGTGTCTCCGCAAGATCCAGCCTTCATGTACCAAATGGTGTCATTGCCAACATTCGCCAGTTTTGGATCATAATAGCCAAAGTCGGCATCCGTGATTCCTTTGCCACTCCAGGTGCTGAATTTACCACCCAAGGCTGTTACTTCAATGGTGTCTTTGGCTGCGTTGTGGCAATAAGATGATTTTGAGGATGTGATGTTTAAAGTCACACTGTTTGATACAGTCACACTAATGTTGTCGCTCACCGGACAAGCACCTGCTGTGGTATATGTAAGTGAATATGTTCCATTGCCTGTTGCCGGACTGAATACGCCCACCCCGCTCACTCCTGTTCCACTCCATGTTCCGCCAGTGGTTGAACCTCCGGTGAGTTTCATATTGTAATCAGGATCAACACTACAGAAAGGGCCTGCCGGTAATATCTTCGCGCTGTCAGTAGCATTTACAGTGATGCTGGTTGTTTTGCTATCGCCGCAAGTTCCACTAATCGCGTAAGTAATAGTAAAAGTCCCTGCGCCAGAAACTTTAGGATCAAACACACCTGTTGCTGTGTTGGTAATACCTGTCCCACTCCACACTCCACCGGCATCGGTAGCCACTAAAGTTTTCGTTGCTGCATTCGCACACATCGGAGAGACCGCTGTAATCGTTGCATTTTTTCTTTGATTGATTTGCACTGTAATAGTATCGTGTGAGCTGCAACCGCTCGCTGTTACGTTGTAATGAATTTGATGAGATCCCACTGAGTAAGACGCAGGATTAAAACTATTGCCCACCAAGGCAGTTGCGTCTACTTTCCACGTTCCACCTGCTGTTGCTGCTGCAAGATTTACCGCTGCATCGTTACTGCAAAACGGACCAACTTGTGTGATGGTAGAATCGGCAAAGCGTTAACAGTTAAGTTCGTTGCCGCAGATGAATCCACACAGCCATTCAATGTTGCGATTACTTTATATTTATGAGTACCTACAGTGGTTAATCCGTTGGTAGTACTTGCTGTTCCGGTGCCATCGTATTTCCATTGAAAAGTTGCACCCGTTGTTGTTGTTGCTGTTAAAGTATGAGCTTCACCTTTGCAAAACGTGCTTTTGTTAGGAGATACAGTAATTGTAGGAGTAGTTGGTTTAGCATTGATAGTTACCAAAACTTTATTGCTGATGGGTGATTCACCACTACAAGAAGCTGAACTAGTTACTGTAGCCCAATAATTTTTAGTCGCCGCTGCTGCAGCTGAAACAGAATAAGTAGAAGAAGTAGCACCACTAACAGCACCATCATCATTGTACCATTGATAGGTAATGGTACCGGTTGTTGCCACATTTTTAGTAGCTGTTAAAGTAATATTAGAACTTCCTTCGCACACCGTTACTCCACCTGTAACCACCGGAGCCAATTGGGTACAACAAGAAGTAATGTTTACCAATTTACCTTTGATACATTTTGAAGTTGCACTTTCTTCATAAGTAGTAATATTGAAATTCACTGTTCTCCCTCCGTTGATAGCAACATTGCCTGAAGAGTAGGAAGCAGCAGTTAAATCGCCAAAACTTGCACCTCCAGGTGCTGAAGTGATCACCACCGAATAAGTCCCAGCGGCGCTCAATTTCCAATCTGTTGGACTGATCGTCACATCTTTCACTCCTGTGCCTGTGACTGCCTGAGTAAATGGAGTACCTATCACTTGATTACTTCCATTTCTGAGTTCAACCGTTAAATTGCCTGAGTAAGTTCCCCAAGTATACATGCCTACATCTAAAGAAGTAATATTTGCACTTCCCTTAGATAAAGTGATGGAAGTATTGCCCGATGCAGCTCCATAATTTTGTGCCGATCGGTTATCATTTACGCTGGCCTGGGTAACGGTGCCAACAGGTTGCACCCAAACAGAAGTTTTACCCGCCGCATCGTACGTTGCTCCATATCCTATAAAAGTTCCCCCTCCTGCAGGATCGGCTGTGTACCAAGCATAATTTCCCGAAGTTGATCCTGTTCCTGTAACCACTCTTGATGGACATGCAGCCAAAGTTCCATTGGCATTTTGATAAGGTTCCACCTCAACAACAAAAGGAACATCTTTTTGTCGACCACACTCATCGGTAACAGTAGCAGTTACATTGGTAGTTCCTGAATTGGTCATTGTCATTGTATATGACGCCCCTCCATTCTGACTCCCAGTGTTTGCACCTGTTGCGACCCAATCAACATTAGCAGCAACAGAACCAGAAACAGACAATTCAAATTTCACACTTTGCCCCTGACAAACCGATGTTTGACTTAGCTCCACACCATCCACCAATAATTTTGGTAGCGGAACAACTAAAGACTTCAAGAAATTAGGCATGTCCATATTAACAGCCTGACCTTCAATTTTTGTGGTATTGTTGTCTTCGGCCGCAGCCTTGTACCAAGTTTTATCTACCACACCACCACCATTCGGATTTGTAATTCTTCCGATATAACCGGTTCCTAAATTCCCATAGGATTGTGGAGCGGCAAAGTAGATATTTCCATCGGGCCCCAATTGCAAATGTCCACCTCTCATCCCACCGGTAACACCTAAATCGACAGGCGTTCCCATGCCAGCGCCAGTCACGGCCATTCTGTATAAGTGGCCAGGATTATTGTTGTCTTGTCCGGTAATGACATAAGCGTATTTTCCATCGGGAGAAAACTCCATACTATAGGCCGAACTTAAACCTGTAGTGATGGTATTTTTATGAGTGAACTGTCCGGTTTTTGCATCAAAATCAAACAACATTACTTTATCGCCCATGATGTATGAAGCTTGCGTGTAGCAGTTATTAAATTTCAAAGTACCTATATCATCATACTTAGGAGGAAAAGTACCGATGCAATCAAAGTTAGGTCCTGTGTTTGAAGTTCCTGAATTTGTAATTCCACTTCCTGAAACAGTAAACAACTGAAAACTATTGTTACACAGTTGATGACTAATTAGCCAAAAATCGCTTGATACCGTTCCATCCGGATTTAATTTTGGAACACCTGTTTGACTTTGAGTTAAGTTGGCGGCCAAGTTAGCGGGACCGGTAATCGTTAAATTGCCCGATCCAGTTCCGTTGGTTTTGATGGTGTAATACACTGCCATTGGCTTTGTTGACGCGCCACTTCCATTTTTTAAAACCGTTAAATAATATTCATTTGTTTTTCCAGGAACCGGAATAACCATAGTGCCTTGCGATACATCCCAGGTTGCGGAGGGCAAAGTCAACACACTGTTTTTCCCTCCATCATACACATTGTCGCCCACCACCGAAAACAACAACTTTCCGCTAGCATCAGTAATAGAGGTACTACTTTCTGTTAAGTCGGCTCCGATAACAATACCAGTACCAACCACTGCGGTGCCCGATGAAAAATCGATGGAAATGTTGTTACCTAAAAACCAGACATCCGCTTGAGAATACGAATAGCCTATTGACAAAATACACAGTGCCGCTGTGTAAAAGTACCTTTTACAAAAGTTCATAATCAATTCAAGTTAGTGTGCGCGTCGCAAAAGTAGTAAATAGACTTTTGTTTCGCTAGTAATAGTTAATAATAAACCCCACTCTAAAACAATCAGCGAAAGACATAGTTACAAGATGGCAGAAAAATTATATTTTCGTTGCAATGAAAGTCTTCAGAAAGAAATTTTTCAAACTCTCTCTCAGCATCTTTTTCCTGATGCTGTATGGTGGAGTTTACCTTTCTTCGGGCTTTTGGCACAATCACTCCAGCACTTCAGACACAAAATCGCTGTCGTATTCAAAAGCAGAAAATTGTGATTATTGCAAACTCATTTCTAATGAGACTTTTGAACTGGGGGTTAACGATTTTATTTTTCTTACAAATGAAATCATTTCTACTTCAAATTTCATTGCGAAAAACATCTTCTCCCCTTCTGTTTTAAATCAGCAAAACAAAGCTCCTCCTGCTCAAGCTTAATTTTTAATTTCTTTTTTTCACAGCTGCGCTGTGATGCATTGTTTCATTTTAAATTAAGTCTCATGAAAAATTTACATTTACTTATTGTGTGCTTTTGCGCACTTACATTTCCGCTTTTCGCCAGTGGCGACACCACGCATCTTTCAGGAAAAGTGCTGGACCAAAAAACTTTACAACCTATTGCCGACGTGGAAATATATTTTCCCGATTTGCGCGTAGGAACCTATACCAAAGCCGATGGCACTTACTTCATCAGCAATCTTCCTAAAATAAAAACACTGATCAAAGTGAGTTTTTCTGGCTTTGCCACCATCACCGAAGTGATTGATTTATCAGCACTAAGCAGTAAAAATTTCACACTGGAAGAAGAAGTCATAGAAACCAAAGAAATTGTGATTACCGGCACTTCGAAAGCAACAGAATTCAAAAAAAATCCGGCGCCCACCATCACTCTCGATAATAAATATCTCACACAAAATGCATCTACAAACATTATTGAAAGTCTGGCAAAAGTGCCGGGCGTAAATACTTTATCAACGGGACCCAATGTTTCAAAACCTTTCATTCGTGGTTTGGGATACAACCGCGTGCTCACCTTGTTTGATGGTGTACGTCAAGACGGACAGCAATGGGGCGATGAGCACGGCATTGAGGTGGATCAGTTCCTGATTGATAAAGTAGAAATTGTAAAAGGTCCGGCAAGCCTTATGTACGGCTCCGATGCCATGGGCGGCGTAGTCAACCTTATTCCAGCAAACCCAGTTTTTCCGGGAACTGTAAAAGGTAAAATCTTGAGCAATTACCAAAGCAACAACAATCAGCTCGCGGGATCTTTTGCCTTTGATGGCAATAACAATGGCTTTGCGTGGGGCTTTCGTGCATCGCAAAAACAAGCGGGCAATTATGAAAATAAATTCGATGGCAAAGTGTTCGGCACCAAGTACAACGAAAGCGATATCAACGCACACATGGGCCTCTACAAACCCTGGGGCTTTTCATACGTGAACCTGAGCATTTACGACAATCTTCAAGAGATTCCCGATGGCAGCAGAGATTCAACAACAAGAAAATTCACCAAACAAATTTCTGAATCAGATTCGATCCGACCGATAGTTAGCGACCAGGAATTGAACTCTTATAAAATTGGCGCTGTTCACCAGCGCGTGCAACATTACAGAGTATATTCATCCAGCAGTTTTATTTTCAGACGAAGTAAATTGAATATAAAAATAGGCGCTCAGCAAAGTGTGCGACAGGAATTTGAAAATCCAGATGCCCCGTCGGTTCCAGGGCTCAGTTTATTGCTCAACAGCATTACTTATGATATTAAGTATTACCTCCCCGACTATAAAGGCTGGGAAAGCACCTTTGGCATCAACGGTTTGTATCAGCAAAACAGAAATACAAACGCTGAAGAATTTGTAATTCCCGATTATCAATCCTTTGATTTCGGCCCCTTCATCTTCATTAAAAAATCTTTCGGAAAAGTGAATCTCGCTGGCGGATTGCGTCACGATTTGCGCAATTTTAAAAACGACGCAAACTATACTTTCTCTGCATACAGCCACACCTTTTCGGGAAGCAGCGGAAGCATTGGCGCCACATACAACATCAACAAATTTTTATGCTTCAAAGCCAACCTTGCACGTGGATACCGCGCGCCCAATATCGCAGAGATTTCCGCAAAAGGAGTTCATCCCGGAACAGGTTTTCAGCAACTAGGCGACGCCAACTTTATTCCCGAATTTAATTTGCAAGAAGACCTTGGATTTTTCCTCAACACCGAACATATTTCTTTTAGTGCAGAAATCTTCAACAACGTCATAAGCAACTACATTTACAATGAAAAATTAGCAAGCAGCACGGGTGGCGATTCCTTGTTTATTGAAGGTGGAAATGCTTATTCGGTTTTTAAATTCAAACAAACCACAGCGCAAATTTATGGCGGTGAAATCACTTTGGATATTCACCCACATCCTGTACACTGGTTGCACATTGAAAACTCCGCTTCGTTTTTATATGCTTTGAATTTAGGAGCGAATACCGACAGCACCCGTTACCTTCCTTACATTCCACCCTTCCACAGCAACTCGGAAATTAAAATCGACATCAAAAATAAAATAGGATGTTTTGCTAAGATCTACTTCAAAATTGGCATTCAATACTACGCCGCACAAAATCGAGCTTTCACTGCTTATGGCACAGAAACAACAACGCCAGGATACACTTTGATGGATGCAGGATTAGGCGGAATAGTGCTCAATAAAAAAGGCAACACTTTTTGTTCCTTCACTATCAATGGCAGCAATTTGGCCGATGTGGCTTACCAATCCAATATGAGCAGGTTGAAATACATGGATTCTTCCCCCAACAATTGGACTGGCAGAAGCGGTATTTACAGCATGGGAAGAAACATTAGCGTTAAATTGATTTTCCCTATCAACATTGTTAGTCCAAAATAAATTACTTCAGCCACTTCAAAGCGAGATGTAACAATTAGAAATTTCAACCATAAAAATTGAATGACAGCAAGCGAGAAAAATAGTGTACTAAAATCCGACCAAGAGGCAAAATTTTTATAAACCACAACCTATACTTTTCGTAATTTGCAGGGTATTATTACATTTATTCCAAACGCTACTGACAAAAACCCATTGAATGCCCGATCAACAAAACATAGAATACAAACAAAGCTGGCATGATTACTACGAAAAATGGAGATGTGGTTTTGCCGATTAAAAAAATTGATGGAATTCAAAATTTGAAAAAGAAAATGAGTACCCTAAAAAATATAATACTGTATAGCACACCTACTGGAAATATTAAAATCGAAGTAGTATTTAACAACGAAACCTTTTGGCTTACTCAAAAAGCCATGGCACAGTTATTTGCCGTGGAAGTACCCGCTATAAGTAAGCATTTAGCCAATATATTTGATACCAACGAGCTTCAAAAAGACGCAACTATTTCCATTCTGGAAATAGTTCAAAAAGAAGGGATCAGAAACGTAAAACGAAATGTGGAATTTTACCGCCTAGATGCAACATTGGCAGTTGGCTATCGAGTAAACTCCACACAAGCTACCCAATTTCGCATTTGGGCTACTAATACGCTTAAAGAGTTTATCACCAAAGGTTTTTTATTAGACGACGAACGCTTAAAACAAGGCAAAAATTTTAGTCAGGATTATTTTGATGAATTACTCGAACGGATCAGAGAAATACGTGCAAGCGAACGTAGATTTTATCAAAAAATAACCGATATATATGCCTTAGCTGTAGATTATGATAAAGAAGCCATAACAACAAAAGATTTTTTTGCAGCCGTACAAAATAAATTACATTGGGCTATTACGGGCAAAACCGCTGCCGAAATTATTTATACTGAAGCCGATGCCACAAAACTTTTTATGGGGCTAAAAACATGGAAAGCAGCACCTAATGGTAAAATATTAAAAAGCGATGTAAGTGTTGCAAAAAATTATTTAAACGAAGAACATATAAAAGAATTGAACCGAATTGTATCGGCATACTTAGACCTTGCCGAAAACAACGCGCAACGCGGTTTAATCATGTCTATGCAGGATTGGAGTGCCTTCCTCAATAACTTTTTGCAATTATCCAGCTATCCTATTTTAAACGACAAGGGTAAAATAACAATGTTAGAAGCTAAGTTAAAAGCCGAAATGGAATTTGATAAATACCGAATTATTCAGGATAAAAATTACGAATCGGATTTTGATAAGGAAATTAAAAAAATAAAAAAGTAATATGGGATCACCAACTCAAATAAGGGTTTATGATAACAAAATTAATTTTTGAGGAGAGTTGTTGCGCCAGAATTTTGAAGTCCTGAAATAAAAGGTTACCACACTATTGCTACAAAATAATACATTTGCACCATGACAGATTTCAAAACAATTTTAGGTTCGGGCAAAGACGCTTCACCAAAGCGCTTCCACCCATGGGTATTTTCAGGAGCAATCAAAAAAACGCGTCAGCATAGCGACGGTCGCGAAGTGGAACCACAGGAAGGCGACATCGTTACCGTATATTCCAACAAGGATGAATATTTAGGAACCGGCCACTACTCTACTCATGCGTCCATTGCAATTCGCATTATCACTTTTGAAGAGGAAGTCATCGACCAGAATTTCTGGAACAAAAGAATTCAAAACGCAGTGAATTACCGCAAGCAAATTGGAGTATGCAATGCCGAAACCAACATCTATCGCTTGGTGCACGCCGAAGGTGATTTGTTGCCAGGATTGATTATCGATATGTATGGCAACACCGCCGTTATTCAGGCCCACTCCGTTGGAATGTACAAAGCTTTGGAGAATATTAAAATCGCCTTACAACTTTCTTTAGGAGATTCATTGAAATGCATTTTTCAAAAAAGTAAAGAGACTCTTCCAAAAGAATACGCACAAAATATTGAGAACAGCTACTTGATGAAAGACGCCGAACCAACCCATCAAGCTTTGGAATACGGCAACACATTTAATATCAGCTGGGAAGACGGACAAAAAACGGGTTTCTTCATCGATCAGCGTGAAAACCGTGCCTTACTTGGCAAATATTCCAAAGGCAAAAACGTGCTCAACACTTTTTGTTACTCGGGAGGTTTCTCTGTTTACGCCTTAAAAGCCGGAGCAAAATTGGTGCACAGTGTTGATGCTTCGGCACGCGCCATGGATTTAACCGACAAAAATATTGCGCTCAATCCAGCTTCAGGAGAACACAAATCTTTCACTGAAGATACTTTCGATTTCCTGGAGAAAAACGATTGCTCCATTTACGATGTTGTTGTTTTAGATCCTCCAGCTTTTGCCAAACACCACAGCGTAAAACACAACGCTGTTCAGGGCTACAAAAGATTAAACATGACGGCTTTGAAGCAAATGAAATCGGGATCCATCCTTTTCACTTTCTCCTGTTCTCAAGCGATCGACATGCCTTTGTTTTACGGCACCATTTTATCTGCCGCAATTCTCGCTGGAAAAAAAGTGCGAGTGATGCATCAGTTATCACAACCTGCCGATCACCCTATTAATATCTTTCATCAGGAGAGTTCGTATTTGAAGGGATTGGTGTTGGAGGTGGAGTAATATGATCAATATAAAAAGTAAATACCACCCTTTTAGATTTTACTTTAGCCTCGTCTTTATATCAATATTCATGTTAGCATTGAGTGCTGCCATGATTAGCATATTTTTAGTTCAACAGACAAAAAGTGGAATCGGTGCGATTGCAACTTTACTCGCATCGATATTTCTCCTTTTTATCATGGTATACAGCATCATTATTTATCGTAAAAACGCCCCTGTTATCAGAGTGGATAATTCCAGTATTACTTTCGGGAAAGAAATCTTTCTTTTTGTAGAAATCAAGAATGTGGTTTATACGGGAAAAATGCCTTTTAAATACTTCGTGAATTTCCCAATGGAAGGTGCGGAGATTACTTTTAAGAACGACAAAAAAAAATATATTTATGATGAGCTATATACCAACTCCTCTGAGATAAAATCTATTCTGCAACAAGTAGTTTCAGGAGAAAAGAAAAATGTATATTTCCAAAATACTCCCGTAAGTAAAGAGGAACTGCAATTTGAAACACTGGAAACTTTTAAAGGAAATCCGTTCATAAATTTTAGAGTGATTAGCATGTGGATTTTGCTCCTTTTCATGGCATATGCTGCTTGCATGTCGAAAAACAAAACTGCTTCAATATGCCTTCTTTGTTTTTTCGGCATTCCCTGGTTTTTCATCACCTCATGGATGATGCATTATTTCCAGCTTGGCCAAAAGTTCTTCGTAATAAAGAATCATAATTTCCCTTGGAAAACAAAGATCTATCCACTTGAAAACATTAAGGAGGTAATTTTTGAAACTGCTGACAAAAGACCAAATTGCCTAAGGATAATCACCCATGATTACAAAAACAAACTATTTCTCGCAGCTACCTTAAGAGACAAAACATGGCTGCAAATGAAAACACAATTAGAAGCCAAAGGGATCAAAGTAAGAAATGAATGCATTCATTAAGTCATTGTATTTTTCCTGCAGCACTTTCAAATTTTCAATTTGAAAGAAACTTAAAGCGATATTTGATCGCAAATGAAATAAATTACCACAATAAAATTTTCGTTCCACTCTTGAAGTGAGGGGCATATGATAGATCCTGAAACAAGTTCAGGATGACAAATGTGAACCATTCCCACTCGCGCGCATCTGTGACGCGTGCGGATTTATTAAGGCATTTGAAATGCCAAGAATTAGAAACAATACAATTATTAAAGATAAATCCGCATGCGTCATAGACGAGCGCGAGGGAAATGTGAACCATGTTCTTCAGTTAATGCCCGCTAATGTCATCGTGAACTTGTTTCAGGATCTATTTTACCTCTTTTCTTAACGATTGAAACACCTTTTACTAGCGAGCTCATAAGTTCACTTTAGGAATCTTTCCAATTATTTATATCTTAGAAAAGCCTAAATAAAATTTATGAGAAAAAGTCTACTACTGCTATTGGCGATAAGCGCACTAAAATCACAAGCTCAGGATACCATTGTTACAATTGCTTACGAACACGATCAACCCACCTGCTATTTTGAAAGTGGAAGTTCAAAATTCATTAAAATCAGTAATTCACCAAACAACCTTTGGCAAATAGGGAGTCCAGACAAAACTGTTTTCAAAAACACTTACTCCGATAATTACGCGATAGTCACTGATACCGTTTACAGTTACCCTCATGGCAACGAATCTTCCTTTGAATTTGTAGTCCGATCAGACGACGCAACATCCATCTCCTTTTGGCACAAGTTCAATACAGACAGCTTAGCCGATGGCGGAACTATTGAGGTGTCTGCAGATGGGACAAATTGGACGAACATTGTCAACTCAAATTTATTTACATTCTTGGAGAACTTTTATTCATCACAAAGCGTCATCGCAAGCAATGGCAACAAATCCGGATTTTCAGGGAATTCCGATTGGATTAAATCGACGATTCATTCGGGTGCATTGAACAACATCAGATTCCGATTCACCTTTAGCAGCGACCACAACAGCTCCATCAAAGACGGATGGATGATAGATAATTTTGAGTTTGTATGCATGGGCACAGAAGTGAAAGAGATCAGTGTAAATTCACCTGTTCAGTTTTTCCCTAATCCTGTTTCTGATTTTCTTTCTTTAAATATAAATAACTCCGTTCTTTTTCAATCAGCCAACATTAAGGATGTATTGGGAAAAACAATAATGACTACGAACAACACTAACATTGATTGTTCTTCTTTGAAAGGCGGACTTTACTTTGTAGAAATCACAACAGATGAGGGAAGATATGTTGGTCGATTTTTAAAACAATAAATCGTTCTGTAAAATCAATATGCACATTCACCAAACACAACTTCAATTAAAACCATGAAAACCATCTTCACCCTCCTCCTACTCACCTTAAGCAAGCTTGCCTTCAGCCAAAACCACTGCTCCGACTACAAAACCGGAAAATTCACATATGAAGGATTAGAAAATGAAATGGAAATAACCCGCACCAAACACAAGCAGATTGAACTCGATAAAAGCACCAATCAAAAAAGTGTTTTGAAAATAAAATGGATCAACGACTCTACCTATGTATTAACAGTGAAAGGTCAAAGAAATAAATCAACATGTTTAAAAAACGGAGAGACGATCAACGCTACTATTTACAAATGTGAAGGGAAGAAAAACTATGTTTCTTATACTTCAAATTGCGGCAATGGAAAATGTGTGATTATTAAACTGGAAGATTAATTGAACGAAGCCTCTTGCAAAGTCACTAAATCAACATCTTTCATCCATATCAGCGCCGACTGCAAACTAGAAAACACTTTAAATTTATACGACGACGACTGGTTGGTTTCTTTGGCGTAAATCATGGCCAAGGCTGTACTTTTAGGAGTTCCTGCTATAAAGGCCTCTCTGATAAAGGTGAAGTTTTTACTTTTCTCTACTGAATATTTTAACAGCACTTCTATCTCCGACGCTGGAGAAACAAAATCAGCATTTCTGAAATCAGTCACCAGCTTAAGATTGCGGGGAATTCCAGCAGCTTCACTGATGAAATCCATGTTTCGCAAAATATCGTCGGTGGTGATGTCGCCTTCCATCAATACCAGCAATACTCCTTCGTCCTGATTGAAATCGTAGTAGATCATAGTTGTAATTCAGCAGTGAAAATAGGGAAAGATATGTATACCTGTCAATACCTAAATTACTAAGCCCCCAATTGTAGTTTTCAATCTGAAATTAATTTGTGGAAGTGTTTTTCCTGTAGAGACGCAAGATTTTGCGTCTTCCGTATACCATTTCCCGAGACGCAAAATTTTGCGTCTCTACAAATACCTTTTCCTGAAATACGTTCGCAGGGTCTTACTAGAGCTGAAATTACACTCCCATTAAAATCACAATATCTCTATCCCAGCTTTCTCCATAATGGTAACTTTAATCCATCTATCCAACTCCAGCTTTTCCACAACGTTTAAATCCGATAAATCCATTGACACCGCGCTTCCGCCAAGCAAGTGCTTAATGCGATCAACCGCCGACTCCACCTTACTTTCATCCTTTTTTGCATTCACGTTTAAACTACCTGAAGTTTGATAGCCCTTTGCCGGATTGAAGGAAAATGAAACTCCACCTATATCCGTCAACTGCACCTTTTCGCTTTTCTTTGTATTGCCTTGCATGTCTTCTTCCTCATAAATAAAGGCATCTTTAGTAATGGTGAAAACATAAAAAGTTCGGTAGTCCTTCACCATCTTTTTAACAGTCATGAACATTACAAACAAAAACACCAATCCGATAAATCCAAGTACAACATAAACGAAACCATTGTCCATTCCTAATTCCATGAAAGATCCTAAAATAAATTTCCCTACAAATAAAAACAAAGTACAAAAGCCAATTAAAAAGATTGGCTGCATGATGCTCACCGAATTTCTCCAGCGGATGGTACTTTTGCTATGGGTGCTGTCCATTTGAATTTTTTCCGACAAACATGGTTTCGGCACATTCAGCGAATGCTTGTCGAGCTTGACGTTTGCTGTCAGCGCTTCCAAAATTTTATTAGCCTCGATTTCCGACGATGATTTATACAAATACCATTGACCCTCGTCTTTTTTTTGAAGCAGCACGTGGTAAGAGTAAATTCTGTTGTTGATGCTGCGCGTGCTTGTGCTTGAACTGTGCTCTACTTCTTCCTTCACATAAAAATGACTGATCTCTTCGTAAGGAATATAACCAGAACTCAGTTCATCATCCGACATTTGAACCTGAACATAGCCTTTTTGATTATTAAAAATAACCCACTTCGGAATTGTTTTTTTTATTTGTCGCGAAAAATTGAGTCCAGCACCAACACTTATACTTCCCATGATAATTGTAATGTACTTAAAGAAATTGAGCTTACTTTCTTCATCGTCAACTACAACAAAAAGAGTAAGCCCAATACCAATAAACAATAATCCTACACCGGTAAACAATGTAGTTCCCAAAGTTGTTTTTTCACGTTTCAAAACAACTCTATCGGAAGAAATACTTTTTAAGTTATAGGACAAAATTCACTTTTATGGTAAGAATAAATATAGCATTAAAAGTTTTCTATCTTTAGAAAAATATAAAATTCATCATGCCTTTCTCTACACTCGGTTTACCCACGTATCTACTAAAAGCACTTGCTGCTCAAAATTATACTGAGCCCTATCCCATTCAAACAGAAGCCATCCCTGCCATTTTAAAAAAGAAAGATGTTTTGGGAATTGCGCAAACAGGATCGGGAAAAACCGCGAGTTATGTTTTGCCCATTTTGGCCAATTTGCAAAATAAGGTGTTGGCTAAAAATCGACACGTAGATGTTTTGGTTTTAGTGCCAACACGCGAATTGGCGGTGCAAGTGCAAGAGGTATTTCACAGTTTCAGCTTGTCGCTGCCCGAAAGAATTAAATCGTTTGCAGTGTATGGTGGAGTTTCCATCAATCCGCAAATGATGGCTTTGCAAGGTGTGCATGTTTTAGTTGCCACTCCCGGCAGGTTGATTGAGCTTATAGAATCCAACGCCGTTAAACTATCGGCCATTGATACTTTGGTTTTGGATGAAGCCGATAAAATGCTGGATCTCGGATTTAAAGACGAAGTAAATAAAATATTGGCACTGCTGCCTAAAAAGCGACAAAACTTACTGTTCTCGGCCACACTCAATGCCGATGTGAACAACATCACCCAGCTGGTGCTGCAGGATCCGCTGGTGATTAAAATTGAAGAGGAAAAAGAAAACATTGACCTCATCACTCAAACGGCTTATACTGTGAGCGACGCGAAGAAAGGTCCGCTGCTGCGCCACCTCATCATCAGTAAAGAAATGAAGCAGGTGCTGGTTTTTACTTCTTCTACTTACAAAGCCGATCACGTTGCCGATAAGCTACGCAAACACGGACTCAACGCACAAGCCATTCACAGCAAGAAAAGTCAGGGAGCAAGAACCGAAGCCTTAAAGCAATTCAAAGCAGGTGCAGTAACCGTATTGGTAGCCACCGATTTAATTTCACGTGGAATCGACATTAAGTTTCTCCCTTTTGTCATCAACTACGAATTGCCCCGTTCCCCAAAAGATTACATTCACCGCATCGGAAGAACCGGTAGGGCCGAATCTCCCGGAGAAGCCATTTCCTTTATAGCACCCGAAGACGAGCACCATTTTAAAATCATTCAAAAAAAAATGGGGAAGCTGGTGACCATGATTGATTCGGATAGTTTGGAAATCAAAGGATAATAGTCTTATATTAGGAATGGGAATAACCTTATTTCTTATTGGGTAATAATGACATTTGCGCGCATATTTAAAATGCTAATTTTTACGTTTTGCATTGGATTTTCCTTGACAGGATATTCCAACGATGCAACACATGTGTACACCGTTAGCAATGGATTATCCAGCAATACCATCAATTCTATTTATCAGGATAAATCGGGTTATATATGGATTGGCACCGATGATGGATTGAATTTATTTGATGGCTATACCTTTCGTATTTTCAGAAATGAACCCGACAATGCGCAATCCATCAACCACAACAAAATAATTTTCATTAAAGAAGACAGCAAAGGAAATCTGTGGGTGGGCACCAACACTTCCATCAGTAAATACAATCCGGCCAGCAACACCTTCAGCAATTACTTCATCAATAAAAGTGCTCAGGGCTTTACTTTATCCAATCAAAACACCGATCACAGTAGATTCAACATGTTTGATTTAGATGAAAACGACAATCTCTGGACCAGCATTAGCGGCGGATTGCTGCATATTAATTTAAGCAGCAATAAAATCACTTCCTTTCAACAAGAAAAAAACACTGGTAAAATCATCAATAAAATTTTAAAACTCAACGACAATGAAATCCTCATTGGCAGCTCCGAAGGTGGCTTGGATGTATTGTCGCTTAGCACAAAAATTGTACGTCATTTAAAATCGCTGCACCAAAGCAATATCAGTTTCATGGCGAAAGCTGAAAACGGTAAACTATGGATTGGCTCCTACGGCAGTGGCGCAGGAATTTTAGATGTTAGTAAAGATCAATTCAAGTCTATTGATATTGATGACCACATATCATTGAAGTACCGACTCAACAATGTTTTATGCGGATTAAAAACCAAAAACAACAGCGTTTATTTAGGCAATGAATCGGGATTGTTTTGCAACAAAAACAATAGTTTTTTGTTAGCTACCGACAATACCTATTTCTCTTCAAAACCTTTAGTCACCTTTGGTACACGGTACATACTGGAAGATAAAAATGGAAATTTTTGGATTGGGACCTATCGCGAAGGACTAGTTTACATTCAAAAAAATGCTGGTGGATTTTCGGTGTTATATGACATGCTGCCTTCGTCTCCCTTAAGCTTGGGCTACGTGAATGCATTGATGGAAAACGACAACAACATTTTAATAGGTAGCGGCGAACATGGTTTATTGGTATTTGATGAAAGCACTAAGAAATTCTCCACCTACAATGCAGGCGCAGCTCCCTACCATTTACAAAGCAGAGAATTGTGTTATTTATACAAACACAGTTCAGGAAAATTATGGATAGGCTCAGCCAATGCAGGGGTTTTAGAATACGATCCCATCACAAAAAAAAGCAAAACTTTTGCCTTTGCTCCTCCCGATAAAAATTACAATACCGGCAATCAAACGATGGCCATTTTGGAAGACAATCAAAAAAATATATGGATCGCTACTGAAGGTGGTGGTGTTAAAATAATTGATCCCAACACGTACATCGTACGCACATTATCTCATGAAAAAAGTGAACTGCCCATTGAAGGAACCATTGCCAGCAATTGGATACGCAGCTTGACCAAAGATCAACAAGGAAATATTTGGCTGGGCACTGCATGGGGACTCAACAAATTCAACATCGAAAAAAATAAAATATTCACTTTTCTCGCCAACGATACTTTAAACGGTGCACTTAAAGACAACACCATCACCCACATGCTGCAAGATAAAAAAGGCAATATGTGGTTTGCCACTGCTAAAGGATTGCATCAGCTTAGCTATCCTATTGCCGACGAAGGAACTTATTCTTTCAAAAATTTTTCTACAAAAAACGGATTGAACAACAACACCATTCATGCTATTATTGAAGATCAAAACGGAAATATATGGATGACCACCAACGGCGGAATATCTATGCTGGATGTACAAAATAACAACTTTATTAATTATCCTTTCACCGATTTACCCATCAATTTTTTCTGCGAAAAAAGCGCCTGCGTCACAAAAACCGGACTGATTTTATTTGGTGGAATACACAAACTAATATACTTCAACCCCAATAATTTAAAAGCAAGTCAAAATAAAATTAAAGCCCAAATTTCCGAACTGCGCTTGTTCAATCAATTGGTGCTTCCAGGCGATACCATCAATGACAGAATTGTGCTGAGCGATCCCATTAGCAATACAGAGCATCTGGAATTGAAGTACGAAGAAAACGTACTTTCTTTTTTACTTTCGGCCATCTATTTTGAAGATCCCAGCGGATTAAAATACAGCTATCTTTTAGAAGGCTTCAACAAAGAATGGCTGCACACCAATGCCAATAACCGCTTAATCACTTACACCCGTTTAGCGCCAGGAACTTATACCTTGCACATTAAAGTAAGAAATAGGAACGGACTGGAAATCGGACAAGAAAAAACTTTGCTCATCACTATTTTGCCTCCTTGGTGGAGAAGCAATGTTGCTTACTTCTTATACTTCTGCCTCTTCATTTTCATGCTGTGGTTATACCGTTACTTCACCCTTAAACAGCTCAAATTAAAACAAGAAGTAGAGCTGCAAAAAGCTGCTGTAGAAAAACAAGAAGAACTCATTGGTGCCAAAATGGAATTTTACACCAATGTGTCTCACGAATTTAAAACTCCGCTAACGCTGATTCAGGGACCTATTGACAAATTGATTCGCGAAGACAATAACGAGGAGCGACAAAACTTGTACGGACTCATGAAGCAAAACACTTTGCGCTTGAGAAAATACATCGACGAAATTTTATTGTTCCGAAAAATTCAAACACAAAATCAGGAATTAAAAATCGCGCACCACGACTTCCTTATTTTCGTTCAGCCCATTGTGGATTCCTTCCGTTTTCAGGCCCAAACACGCAACATCACTTTTGAAACCAATAGCAGCAAAAAATCTTTTTATGCCTGGTTTGATGAAGACAAGATGGAAAAAGTTTTAATGAATCTTCTTTCCAATGCTGTAAAATACACGCCTCAAAACGGAAAAGTGCAATTGGAAATTGAGGCCATCAATGGCGATGAAAACATAAAAATCACCATCAGCGATTCGGGTCCGGGAATCCCAAAAAACGAACAGGAAAAAATATTTGATGAGTTTTATCAATCCAAAGTCAATCCTAATATTGAAGGCATCGGCATCGGATTATCCTTGGTAAAAAGTTTAATCTCGTTGCACAAAGGAACCATCTCATTGGTTTCCGAAAACGGTCAGGGAACAGCATTTACAGTGATTATTCCAATTCATAAAGAAGCCTACCAACACAGTGAAATTTCTGACAGAATAAAACACGAACCTCAAGAAATACTTTCCACTATTTCTTCGGCACCAAAAATTGTTGTAGCAAAAACAAACTATAAAATTTTAATTGTCGACGATAACAACGACATCCGTTTATTCCTCAAAGGCGAACTGGAAAACAACTATCAAATTCTGGAAGCAGAAAATGGGAAAATTGCTTTGGAAGTGGCATTGCAACAACGTCCCGACTTAATCCTCAGCGACGTGATGATGCCCGAAATGGACGGATTTGAATTGTGTAAAGCCATTAAAACCAACGAAGAATTATCGGCTACGCCATTGATTTTGCTTACCGCTAAAACTTCTGAAGAAAGCATGCTTTCGGGCTTAGAATTTGGCGCCGACGATTATATTCCAAAGCCATTCAACATCGACATATTGCAAATTAAAGTGCGCAACATTTTACTACAAATTGAAAAAATAAAACAGTTGTGGAAAAACATGGGACCGGTCACCAACACCGAAAACACACCTGTAAATGTCACCAATGAATTTGTAGCAAAATTGATCGCCGGCATTGAAACGCATTTGGAAAACGTTGACCTCACCCCTGCCCTACTCGCACAAACGGTAGGTATCAGTCGCACCAAATTGTACTCCATGGTAGCCGAACACACAGGCTACTCCGTCATCGACTTCATGTACATCATCCGCCTCCGTAAAGCCGCCGAATTGCTCGCTACCGGAAAATTCACGGTAAGTGAAGTTTCATGGAAAGTTGGATTTAAACAACACTCCCATTTCACCAAACGATTCACGGAGCATTTTGGTAAAACACCATCGAGTTTGATACCTTAAATACGAAAAAAAAGAGTAGCCCAGATAAAATGCATGATATTTTTACTTCGTTTATTATTTGTTAATATTGCCAGAAAATTCGGATGTTTAAATTCTTCCAATATGAATAATAGATTTGTTTTTGGGGCTGATCTTGCCTTGTATAAAGGGCTATTTTTAAAGAACTTCTATTTAAAATTATTAATACTTGGCTTTATTTTTAGCTCACATGAAATGAGATCGAATAATGACTCTTTAAAAGTTGATTTCAATTATCGTTTCATTAAAGCCTGGTCGATAACACCATTGGCATCAATTAATGTCAGTCCAGTGGGAATTTGCCCAATCTCATATGACTCCAAAGGATATACAGCTCGGACGTATACTATTATTGGTATTTGGTATCATCGTCATTTTCGTTACAACCTTTACGAATTCAATAATGAAAAAGCGATAGGAATAAATCTCTCACCAAGTCTGGGAGCTGTTCCTAGTATGAATAGTGATATGGATGGACTCGGAGTTGGGCATTTTACTCTACCGCTTTATTTTAGCTACGAATGGGGAGCAGGATCCACTTATAATTCGAAAAAAAAATTGGGATATAGCTTGGGTATCGGTCTGGAATATCAGTTATTACCTCTTTTTTATTTATTTGTAAACAAAGAAGATCACCGCTATGTTGCAAGAAATTTTATTGTCCCGATTATAACATTTACTACAAGGAAATGGGATGATTATTACTTCGATTTTAAAACTAGGAATTATAAATTGGGAATTTTACCATACAGTTATACAAACTATGAATATAATAATATCTTACACTCAATAGTCTTTACCTTTAGTTTTTCATTTGGTGCTGTTTTGGACCGTGACAAATTTTCCCTTTAAAATGCTCTAAATATTTTCAATCGAATACATCCTATTAATTCCCTCGCTTTTCAATCTTAAACTTTGTGCGCTCAATAGAATTCATAAGGATATATATATAATTTCCGTCTAGTTCTTCCTTAACCTCTTGAACATGCATTTTAATTCCTTGTTCACTCTCCATACCTATCACCTCCTCGGAATATTTTCCATCTTTTATTTTGACTTCAACATTATTATATATTATCGTATTTACATCACGAGAAATGAAAATAAAAAAGGCTCTTGATGTTGCGGCAAACATAGATTGTGTTGTCATATAATGTTTAGCGCAACTTCTATAATCCAACCACGGTGACTCATTTATAAGAACTGCTCCTTTAGATTCTGCTTTCCTCTCTATATCTTCGCTCATTATCGACTTTGAATACGGAATATTGACTTTACTGATCACATTCAATTTATTTCCTACATTAATCCATGTGAAACCGTAAGAATAGATACTAGAAATAACTCCTGCAGGATTTGAAGTCAATTGCCCCATTGAATTAGTAGTCATTCCTCCACCGTATGTATTATTTTTAAGAAAATTATTCTCCATTAAAATGCAATATCCTTCCTTATGTGGTTGTATTTTCAAAGTAACATTAAAGAGATTGTCATTTTTACTGTTAAAAAGTTTCACTTCAACAGGAACTTCATAGAGCTGCTGTATAGAATTTTCATACTTCCCTGAAATTGCATCAATAATTTGAATTTCAAAACCATTATATTCTGAAGGCTGTTTTATTTTTTTGGATCCATCATCATCCTTTGACTTATTCGAATAGTTCCCCACCAATACGAGTTTATTTTTCATTGTATCTAAAACAACATTTGAAAGATCAAAAAAGGTATCTCTCCCCTCACCACATGTAATAGAATACAGAATAGTTCTTGACTTTAGATTAATACAGTATATAACATCCCTTATTTCCTTTTTACCAAAATTTTCTGTCGTATGTAGAAACAAAGTATCTCCTCGTTTCGAAAAAACATGAAACCCATTAACTTTATCACCATTACTAAAAGGAATATCCAATCCTTCTTTATTATCTTTTAAATGGAATATGCCATCTTTTTCCTTACACAAGGAATAGATTGAAAAACTTTCTTTTCCAGTGATACCGTAATCTATTAAATCACAATTTCTAACATATGGCTTAACTTCATTTTTAGGTACAAATTCAGAGAAAGGCTTTTCATTAAAATTCTCGTCAATTACCAAGACATCTGTAGTGCTATTCTTCCGTACATTAACCGCAGCAACTTTATACAAACCGTTTTGCCCTTGTAAAACAATAGAATACATTGGCTTTCCACTAACCTCAATATTTTTACGAGTAATTTCTTGTAAATTTTTGTCAAGCAGTATTAAACATATTTCATCTTGATTTTTTATCCCATGGCCTACAATCAAAACATTATTACCTAAAAAAAAAGCATTTCCAAATTTCACATCAGTGGCAAAAGTTTGGGCTACCGAAGTCAGCGAGATTAAAACTAGGGCAATTAAAAAAAAATAATTTCTCATCATTTATACGTTATAAAATTAAAGTCCTTTTTCTGCGAATAATTAAATAAGATGGTTATTATCCTACCTAAAATTTCACTTCTTCAAATATCCACTTTTTTTCAATTAGTAAATTACAAACTGAAATTTAATAAAGCGTCTTGAAAATCTACATACTTAGTGAGCACGTTCAACAATCCTGCACTTTCCAATTTCCCTCAACTAATCTAAAATCTTCATTTCATACATTTCAAATGACGATCAATTCTACGGTTTATGAAGGTGATTGTAAATCGGCTAAAGCTGACACCCTTCACCCCACAACCTGTAATTTCAGATTTTACGTAGCTAATCTGAAATCTTCATTTCAGGTATTTTCAATGCCGATGAACAATACCTTTATAAAAGCAATTGCAAATCGCTAAGAGTTAAAACCTTCAAATTACGCAAGCTAAATTTGAAAGTACGCTGTTCACTGAACATTTTGGTAAAACACCATCGAGTTTGATACCGTAACTCAAAGTAAATAACAAATTTACTAGAATCGGAATACTGCGATTTTTCAATAACGAAAAAACAACATGATGCATTAAATATATGTAAGGCATCTAAGTACTTCTGTAGAGCAGACAAATCTAAATTAAACAGTCAATATCAGTTATTCAACGAATTAAAAACACTATGCATCTATTGTTTTGTAATTCACAAAATAGAATTTTAGGTTTGCCCCGATTTAACTTTTACACTTACTTATTATGAAAACAAACACACTATTACTTTGTGTATTCTGCTTTTATTGCCTTATTTCAAAAGGGCAACAAATTAATTTAGCACCATCAAAAGGGCAACCAAATGGTGCAATACCAAAAAGGTTAACCATTGACCCAAGCATTTCAAAAACTGAAGCAGGTATATCCGCATTAGAAGATGGATATTACACTATTAAAAAAAACAACACTTCGATGTTCCTTTCATTTCCAAATTCGGAACTAGGGAGCACCCCAACTGTAGAACAAAACACTTCCTCTCCTACCGAAAGTCAGGTTTTTAAATTCACAAAAGTTGTTTACCAAAACGGTATTTCCTACAAAATTACGCCGTACAAAAATGAAAATGCTGTTTTAGCTACAACAGACGACTTCGGATTACGCCTGGAATCTGCTACATGGTATATACCCACAACTCATTCATACAATCATTATTTCTCGATTTTTTTAAATAAAAACAGAACAGGAAATTCTTACTATATAAGGCCTGAATACGCAAAAAAACTAATGACCATTGGTGATGACAATAGTTTTTCTTTTGCAGATTATACCAATGCTGCTTTGCAATCAATTTCTATTGAGCCAGTGGAACTTTCAAAAATGGCCACCCGATTTTCTGGTGCAAGTGAAATTTTAGATGACAATGGGGCTTCAAAGAATTATTTGAAACTTGGAGAAAAAATGAAAAGAGGACAATTTATTGTTTCAAATAATGGAGCTTACTGCTTAGTGCTTGATAAAAATGGCTTACTAGCTGTGTACAGAGGCAATAACCCGTTAAATTTTAGTGATGGCGAAGAAACTGCTTGGAGTATTAAAAATGAAGCTGGAGAAACATCAGACAACATCGATGAAATTGCAATTGGTAATGTTGTGAAAGGAGATATAATTTTAGGCGTGTATAAAAAAATAAACACGAATTCAATTCCCGTTTCTTCATTATTTCCAGGTGCAAATGTAGGTGTGGGTGAAGTAACAAATTATTTTCTTTTGTTAAGCAATGAAGGCCAAGTGCAAATACTAAAAGGACTTAAACCAAACAACAGAAACACAGAGGAAATAATTTTTGCAAGTAAATTTAAGGAAGGCTTGGACACCATGTATTATGCGAATTACAAAGTAATAGATATCAATGAAATTTCTAGTCCAAAATGTAGTGAGTCTGCTTATACAAGATCCTTTATTTTAACCAATGCAACCAATAATGATCAAGTAACAACTGTTACATACACAGCAACAGCAAGTATGAATTCCACTTTGCAGGAAAGCAATGAATGGTCGGCTTCAAAAAGTTTTTCAGGATCCCTAGCCAATACACTTAGTTATGGAGGTGAAACAACTGTATTTGAAGGTTCACTTAAGACAACTGTAGGTGGAGGCAGCACAAACGCAAGTGCTGGAAGTACGGGCAAAGAAAATTCTAGCGATCAAACTAA
>JAPLEZ010000012.1 GCA_026390935.1 Bacteroidota bacterium | reverse complement strand
TCCAATCCGGTTTTTGGTAACCAAGAATAAGCTAATGTACCTGAGCCTGTATAATTGGATATGGGATTATCAAATTGAATTTTTCCTCCACAAATAATAGTTTTATCAGATCCTGAATTTATAGTAAGTGGATTTACAATAATTTTAATGCTGTCGGTGGCCTTGCATCCTTTGGGACTTATAACTTCAAGAACATAAGTTGAAGGCGTCGTAATCTCTGCTGTAGGTCTTGCCAGTGTTGCACTATCCAATCCGGTTTTTGGTAACCAAGAATAAGCTAATGTACCTGAGCCTGTATAATTGGATATGGGATTATCAAATTGAATTTTTCCTCCACAAATAATGGTTTTGTCAGATCCTGAATTTACAGTAAGTGGGTTAACAGTTAAATCAAAGGAACCGTTGGCAGAACAAACTCCGTCAGTTGCAGATAATTTGTAGTTATGGAAGTTAAGTGGATTTGCAATAGGATTTTTGATGTTAGTTGCACTCAATGTGCTGTCTGTATCCCATGTGTATATTACTGTTTTGTCACCGACATAAATAACAGATGGATTCAATGTATATGAAGCTCCGCAAACAATACTATAGTTTGCATTTGTAATGGACAATTGGTGCGTTTCTAAATGGAAAGAAGCGGAAGTACTAGAAGTGTTATTTACATTTTTTTCTTGCACTTTATAGTCGCCATCTATGGAAACTTCAAGGGAATCTGCAGTTGCTCCTGTAATAGGTGAACCATCTTTTATCCATTGATATTTATAAGAGATGGATTTGTTGGCCTAAAGAATTATTTTTGATCCCTTACAAATTTCTAAAGAATCGCCGTTACTGATTTTTGCAACTGGTACAATATCTTGCGAATACCAACTTTCGTGTCCTTCAACCATATCTGCCAAGCCGTCTTTTAGAGAATCATATGCAGTAACAAGTATGAGATCAGAAGTGTTTTTACCGGTAAGGAAATAAGAAGTGTCACTTCCTACATTTACACTATTACTGAAATTAATCCCATCAAAAGTGCCGTAGTAAAGTTTGTAGCCTGCTACACCACTTTCTTTGTTTTTATTCCATTTTACAACTACTCCATTTAATGAGTCTTTTTTACTCAAACCATTTGGGATAAGAGAGGGCGCTAACGTATTGGGAATGGTTTTGAATGGTGAGAAAGAAATATCTCCCAAATTGATATTGTTATGGCTGTCGTACAGCATTGAAATAATTGCTGAAGAGTTTGTTTTGCTCCAGAAGTTGTTAAGTGCTGAGATATTGGTGGTTGAATTATTCTGTATGGTATATTTCGACTGGCCCATAAAATTGCAATCGCTGATGGATAAAGATTTTGTTTGTTCTGCAACGATGGCAATTGAATCGTTGTAAAAATTGGATTGAATAATGGAACTTGTAATAGCTGCCAGTCCTCTTTGATATAATGAAATGCTGTTCTTTGCTCCGAAAAATGAAGAGTTTTTAATGGTTGTATAACGGAAAGAAATTGCGGGTACGTTTTTTTGCCCATCATTAAATACAAGAGTGTTTTCTAAGTTTACTGTTGCACCTGAATAAGTTAGCGGAGAATTGATGAAAATCGAGTTTTTAGTTATAAAAAAAGCCCCGTCAGTGTCACTACTAACTCCGCCAGGAGTTCCCGAAGAAGATTTTACTACTGAGTTTGTGACATTGATATAGGAGCCGCAGCAACCCATCATAAGCTTAGATGATTCCACTGCGCTGCTGTCGATATAGATTCCTTTGTTGTAGGAATCAGACAATATGCTTGTATTAAGAATTTGGCACCCGCTAAATTTAATTGTTTCGCTTAAAGGGTAAAAGCCTTGAACAGAAGATGTATTAAAACTGGAATTTCTGATTTTAAATGAAGCAGTAGTGTTATATCCTTTAGAATAAGCAAAGCCATTAACTATATTAAGATTTGATACGGTAAGTGTACCTGAATTTTTAATTGCATCCTCATGGAATTCGTCTTCATCAGCCAATTGAATACCGCCTGAATTGAAGTCTGCATAAGATATTTGGCTGTTCGATAGGTTGGTGCTTTTGAAAAGAATTCTGACGTTGTTGAAAGTGATTTTATTTATAGCATTGCCCGCTGCAATTAACTTCCCCTTGATTAAAACATCAAAACTTCCTGAAATAACTACGCCGGGTTCAATGGTTAATGTCACCGCTGAAGGAATCCCAAGTGTTGAAGTTAACTGATAGGGACTATTGATTTTAGTCAACGTTGTGTTCGAGCTAAGCGTACCTCCAATATTGGTTTGTGCATTGGCAAAACATGCTACTGCAAGAAGTAAAATTGATAACAGATAATTTTTCATTTTCCAGATTTGTATATCAAATATAGTAAAAATAAGTTGTGCATGTGATTGTGATTCAGTATTTTAATAAAATTTGGAGAGGTGATTCGGAAATCAAGCCATACTCATTACTGCTTTTTTTAAAATAATGTACTATCGGCATTGCTTTTCTGAATTTCAGGCGGTGTTAATTTTAAGCCGGTGCTTTTGTTTAAGCGCTGAATAAAATAAACAGCCAGCTCAGGAGTTAAACTTTTATTGGGTGTATGAACAAGAAAATACAAGCGTTCTAAACCTGCAGCTATCCATTCTGTTGTACGTTCCACCCAGTCGTTCATGCGCTTAAAATCGCTTGGATGTAAATCATTTGCCGTGAATCTAACAAAAGCTGTTTTGTTGGTTAAACGTTGGTGCAGCACATCTCTTTTGCCTGCTACATCAGTGATGTTGAGGGTCAAATTATTTTTATACAAATAATTGCTGAGTTGATTTAAAGCCTCGGAATTACTGAACCGGCTTTCGTGGCGCAGTTCAACAGCTAAATCGGAAATAGGGGAATGATCTAAAAACTCAAGCAGTAAACTCAAGTGCTTCGCTTCAAACTTTGGCGGCAGTTGTAAAAAACAAGTGCCCAGTTTATTGCCAAAGTGAGAAATGCTTTTGTAAAAATCATTGAGTTCCGGAATGCATTTACTGATGTTATTGTTGTGACTGATGCTTTGGTGAATTTTCGGACAAAATTTAAAACCGGCAGGAACCGCATCTGCCCATCTCTTGATGGTGTTTTCATCAGGAACGCGATAATGTGTAGCATTCAATTCAATAGAATTAAACTGACGGCCATACTACTTCACAAAATCTTTATCGCGGGCTTTGGCAGGATATATTTTGCCGGGGAAACCTGGATCGTTCCATATAGGTGCGCCAACATAAACATATAGTTCTTTACTTTTTGTCCCACCTAATATTTTTGCTGTTCCGGGATGATTGGGTGGAAATGTAAAATTGAACTGATCGATATTTTCCAGTCGTCCGAATTCCATTTAAGAAGAATTATTTCAATAATTGAATAAACTCCAATGCGCTTTCTTCCGAAGCTTCAGGTCCGTTCGCTGTCAATATTAATCCATCCACCACTACTTCTTTTTCAGAACCATCTATAGCGCCAACCTCTACTGCCATTTTTGAAAATCCGCCATCGTTGTTCCAGCCTGTTGCATTTTTCCCTTTCAGAAATCCCCAATTCAAAAAATTTCTGGGAGCCATGCAAATAGCGCCGATAGGTTTATTCGCATTCAGGAAAGAAGTAAAAATATTTTTAGCATTTTCGTTTTCAAGATACTCCATAGATCCACCACCACCAACGAGGTAGATGCCATCGTAGTTTGTTGCTTTGATGTCTTGTATTTGTACATCGTGTTTTACTAAAAATCCGAAACGGCCTTTGGATACAGGCACAGTAGAAGCAGTGTGAATCTGGAATCCAGCTTGCTCGAAGAAGGCTCTTGGAACAATGTATTCAATGTCTCTGAAATTTTTTGATGCGAGTAGGAGGATTATTTTTTTGCTCATAACAGTTGGGTTTTTGGATTAATCAATAAACTCAATAATGAAGTAAGTTGGTGTTGTGCTTTTGCTCGAATCGTTGCGCTTATATAAGCAGCAATAAATTCTTTTGTCGGTGCTTTTTTCAACCGGCAGGTCTTTCGATATAACATCATAATCTGCATTTAAGTGCGCATAAAACAGATTTTTAATTTTTCTTTCGCAGGTCATTTTTCTTCCTTCAATTTTTACAGAATTGAAGCGGTGATCTTTTGGAGAATCGTAATACCAATAGCATTGGCCATAATCACCAACCGTAATTGAGTTTCCTTTGTTTTTTAAATATTCAGCGTAGCCAGTACCTGGACCAAAACAGCTTACCGAGTTGAGGTCTTTTTTCACCGTGAATAATTTGTAAATGGTGTCATTCTCACTTGCATTGAATCCTATGAGGGAAGCCGTGTCAAGTTCAAAAATCAAAGTGAATTCTTGTCTTTTTATTTTGATGGTATCGCCTTCACGCACTTTAATCGGCGTTTTTCCCTGCCTCACAAAAATGTTGAAGACTCCGTTTTGCTGTGCGTTTACCGAATGCATTGTAAGCATTAGTAAGGTGTAAAATAGTGTTCTCATAATTCAATTATTTCTATCCATTTTTTATCCTGCATTGTTACAAATAATTTTTTCTCATCTCTACTCAAAGCAACGTTGGTTGGTTTTTGTCCGTGGAGATTGACGATGCGCTCATAACCATCTGCCGATAAAATGAGTATGATGCCGTTATCATATTTTGTGATATATAAATTTCCTTCCGAATCGCAGCACATGCCATCCAGTCCGCCTTCTTTGAATGAGGCGATTTTTTTCTTCTTGGAAATATTACCATTGGAATCAAGATCAAATTTCCAGATTCTGCGCTGTTTACTTTCGTTGACATAAAGTGTTTTTTGATCAGGAGAAACTTCAATTCCGTTGGTGGTGCCCATATTGCATTTTAGCAAAGTTGTGCTGCCATCGCGATTGATTCGCCACAAATTACCACTTCCTTTTTTCCAGTTGGGATCGGAGGCAAACATAATTCCATTTTTCATTATGGCCAGGTCGTTGGGCTGATTCATTTTATCGTTGTGTGCAAAAACTGAAATGTTTTTAGTGCCCACATCAATTTTAAAGATGTTGTGTTTTTTATAATCGGCAACGTACATGTTGTTTAACGTGTCGAAACAAATACCATTGCCAACGCTTCCTTCCGGCAAGTTGATAAATAGTTGTGGCACCGAATCGCCATATTTAATGATGCCAATAGAACCTTCGTGATGAAAATTTACAACATATAAATTGCCACTGCTGTCCACTGCCGGACCTTCAATGCCTGCCGTGAAAACTGAGTCGGTGAAGACTTTAGAATATTTTATTGGAGCACGAAAAGAGAAATTAGAGAAGAGGACAATGACGAAGGCGCAAATGATTGTTATGACAATTTGCTTCATGCTTTGTAAAGAGAATTGCTTTGCTCAATGAAATCCAAAATCTCATTCATTCCTTCTTTTTTTTCTGCGGAAGTCACAAAGCTAAAAGGTAATTCTTCCCAATAATCCAGCAAAGAAGTGCGATAATCATCAATATTTTTTTTTGCTTTTGCTTTGGTAAGCTTGTCACTTTTGGTAAAAACAATGCAAAAGGGAACTTGATTTTCTCCCAGCCAATTGATGAATTCAATGTCGATTTTTTGTGGAGCGTGTCTGCTATCCACCAACACAAAAGTGTAGAGCAAGTTTTTTCTTTGCAGTAGATAATCGGAAATCATTTTTTCCCAACCCGACTTAATTCCTTTCGAAACTTTAGCGTAGCCATAGCCCGGTAAATCGGTGATGTACCATTTTTCATTGATGAGGAAATGATTGATCAATTGTGTTTTTCCCGGAGTTCCGCTGGTTTTCGCCAAAGATTTTCGGTTGGTGAGCGCATTGATCAGACTTGATTTACCAACGTTGGACCTTCCAATAAATGCGTATTCGGGCAGGCTGGTCACCGGACAAAGTGCAACTTCGCTGTTGCTTACAGAAAACTCTGCCGAATGAATGATCATTACTTAATAGGTGTTTTAGATAACCAGGTATTTAAAATAGTATTGAATTCCTGAGGATGTTCCATCATGGCTGCGTGACCACATTTGTCGATCCAGTGCAGTTCTGATCCTGTAATTAGTTTATTGAATTCTTCAGCAACTTCAGGAGGAGTGATGATGTCATTTTTACCCCAGATCAATAAAGTGGGAACGGCAATTTTGTGTAAATCGTCTTTGGTGTTGTGACGAATGGCACTTTTCGCTAAGGCTAAAACTTTAATGAGTTTCGCTCTGTTGTTTACAATTTCATAAACTTCTTCTACCAATTGGTCGGTAGCATGCTTAGGATCGTAAAAGGTAGTAGCGGTTTTTGTACGGATAAATTCTTTGTCTTCTCTTTTCGGATAAGTTCCGCCAAAAGCATTTTCATATAAACCTGAACTTCCAGTCAACACCAATCTTTTCACTTTTGCAGGCCATCTTTCAACATATACTAAGGCAACGTGTCCGCCTAATGAATTACCTAGCAAAGTAACGTTTTCGTATTTTTTATGGATGATGAATTTTTTGATGAATTCAGCCAAGGTTTTAACACCTGTAGTCAACAAAGGCATATCGTACAATGGCAACATTGGAATTACGATTTTGTATTTGCCTCTAAAGTGATTGAAAAGATCTTCAAAATTGGAGAGTGCTCCGAAGAGTCCGTGTAACAAAATAACTACTTCTCCTTCACCTTCTTCAATGTATTTGAACTTGCCGTCGTCTTTGATTTCGTATGCCATAATCTGTTTGTGCTTTGAGCAAAAATAGCAAAATATTAATAGCAAAATAGCGAATCCTTCCTTCTGGGTCTTAAATTGATTTTCTCCCACACCATTTTCCTCAATGAATATAACCATATCAGCCACTTACTGGTAAAAGTTATCAACATTGTGGTAGAAAGTGGGACAAAGTGGATATATTTACGTTTTAAATCACGAAACCGTCTGAAATCAAGGGAATGACAAACTTTATCGGTGAATATGAATGCAAATTGGACGCTAAGGGCAGATTGATGCTGCCTTCAGGTTTGAAGAAGCAATGTGCTCCCGAGTCGGAAGGTCGTTTTGTGGTGAACAGAGGAATGGAAACTTGTTTGGTGATGTATCAAAAACACGATTGGGAGTTGGTGACTGAAAAAATTTCTAAGCTCAATCAGTTCGTTACAAAAAACAGGGATTTCATTCGCAGGTTCAATAATGGTGCAACGGCAATGGAGCTGGATGGTGTGGGAAGATTGCTGATTCCGAAAAAATTGTTGGATTATGCGGGTATCGATAAAGACTTGATTTTATTCGCTTATGCCGATAAAATCGAAATCTGGTCGAAAAAAGCTTACGAGAAAATGATGAGCAGTGATGCTGATTTCGCTAAGCTGGCCGAAGAAGTAATGGGAAATAAAGATTCACAAGATATTAATGAGTAACTACCACATTCCAGTAATGCTTAAGGAAAGTATAGATGCATTGCAAATCAAGCCCGATGGAATATACGTTGATGTAACGTATGGTGGAGGAGGACACTCTAAACAAATCCTTGAAAAATTAACTACAGGAAAACTCATTGCTTTTGATAGAGATCCTGATGCTGCTAAAAATGAAGTGGGGGATGAGCGCTTGATTTTTGTGAACGACAATTTCAGTCAGCTAGAAAAATACATCAAGATGTACCGCATCATGAAAGTAGATGGCATCCTTGCCGATTTCGGAATTTCATCCTGGCAGATTGATGCTGCGGAAAGAGGTTTCTCTACACGCTTTGATGCTGAACTCGATATGCGTATGGATTCTCGCGCTACGCTTTCTGCCAAAGATGTTTTAAATACTTACGACGAAGCGCAATTGTCGCACATTTTAAAAGAATACGGGGAAATCATCAACGGTCGACAAATTGCAAGAGTCATCATCGCATACAGAACTGTTCAGCCTTTCAAAACCACTTTCGATTTAAAAAAGGCTTTGGAAAGTTTAGCTCCAAAAGCGGATCACAATAAATTTTTCGCCAGAATTTTTCAAGCCATCAGAATCGAAGTGAACAAAGAACTGGAAGAAATAAAAGCTTTTTTAACTCAGGCTGAAACAGTGTTGAATCCACAAGGAAGATTAGTTTGCATTTCTTACCACTCTCTGGAAGATCGATTGGTAAAGAACTACATGAAGGCGGGAAATGAAAGTGGAGAAGTAGAAAAAGATTTTTTCGGAAATCCGAAAGCGGGTTTAAAGGTGATCACCAGAAAACCAATGTTGCCTACCGATGAAGAAATAAAAATTAACAGTCGCGCAAGAAGTGCAAAATTAAGGATAGCTGAAAAAGCATGAGCGAAGAGAAAAACATAGAAGAGAAAGAAAAAACAGCAGCACCTAAAAAGGGCTTGTCGAAAAGGCTCAATGAAGAAAGTGCCTACGCGATTTTGCCCTTCGCTATTTTCTTAACGCTCGTTGCTGTGGTGTACATCGCGAACTCTTACTATGTAGAAAATACCATCCGCGAAATTGCTCGTTTGCAAACCGAATTGCATGAACTACGCGCTGAAGACATTGAGTTGAAAACAAC
>JAPLEZ010000016.1 GCA_026390935.1 Bacteroidota bacterium | reverse complement strand
GGAGTTCCAGGAGCATCATACCAGCTATAGCTCATAGGAGCAACGCCACCTGTACCTAATGCGATCCCATTCCCATCACATGCCCCAAAACAGCTAACATTGTTAGAAGTTGTTATAGTTGCCACCACCGCTACAGGCGCAGTAATTACTACTTGAGCAGTGTCTTTGCAACCGTTGGCGTCGCTAACTTCAACATTGTATGTTCCTCCGCATAAATTAACAGCGGTAACTGTAGTTTGTCCGGCTGCATCATACCAATTGTAAGTGTAGGCTACTGTTCCGCCTGCTGCCGCGGCTGTAGCATCTCCGTTACATACACCCCCGCACACCAAATTTGTAGAAGAAGCAATAGATGCCACTAAAACTGCAGGTTGGGTGATTGTTGCGCTAACGCTATCTATACAACCATTTGCATCAGTGACTTCTACACTATAAGTTCCTATGCATAAAGAACTCACAGAAATCGCTGCTGATCCTGCATTAGTATACCAATTGTAGGCATAGGGAGCAGTACCACCAGTTGGCCCTGCAATGAGCTGACCATCGCACAAACCATTGCAACTAACATTATTTTGAGTAGCCATTGCTGCCGCTAAAGCGGAAGGGGCTGATAAAGTGTATGTACTTGTGCCCGTACATCCTAAAGCATCGGTCACAGTAACGTTATAAGTAGCAGCACATAAACTAGAAACCACAGTAGTTGTTTGACCAGCGATTGGAGCTTGCCATAAATAGGTATATCCAGCTGTACCACCAAATCCTGCGATAGTTAAGGACCCATTGCAATTGCCACTGCAAACTAAAGGAATACTATCTATAAAATTTGCCCCTACAGCACTTGGTGCTGTAATTGAAACTGAAGTTGTGTCCAAACAACCATTCCCATCAGTCACCTCTACGTGATAAGTGTTAGCACATAAATTTGATGCAAAAGTATCTGTTTCCAATCCAGGTGCATCATACCAATTGTAAGTATGTGCGCCAGTACCTCCGCTGGAACGAACAATGGCATCACCTAAACAATCACCAAAGCAAACATTATCAGTTTGAGATACAATACTTGCAAAAAGCGTAGTTGCGGGCTGAGTAATTACAACAGTAGCAGTATCCAGACATCCATTGGCATCGGTCACCTCAACATTTGATGCGCCTGCACACATTCCCGTTCCCACCGTAGTGGTTTGCGCAAAAAGATTATACCAGTCATAAGAGTACGGAGCAACTCCACCTGCTGCACTAACTGTAGCATCTCCTGTGCACAATCCTCTGCAAAGAACATCGGTGTGGGCAACTATGGTTGCAACCAAAGCACCTGGACTTGTTACCGAAGTTGTAGCTGTGTCCTTGCAGCCATTGGCATCGGTAATTTCAATATTATATGTTCCAGCACAAAGATTTGATACAGGAGTGGTAGTTGGTGTTCCAGCGATATCATACCACGAATAACTAAGTGCTCCTGTACCACCCGAACCTGTATAGGATACCTGACCAATACAAACACCATTACAAACTATATTTTGATCGGTATTGGCGCTAATAACAACTGGAGTAGGTTCAGTAATAATCACGGTAGCAGTGTCCAAGCATCCATTGGCATCAGTGACTTCTACGTGATAAGTGCCAGCGGCCAATCCAGCCTTTGCCGCCGTTAGCGTACCACCTGCATCATACCATCTATAGCTATATGGCGCGGTTCCTCCTGATGCAGTTCCTGTTGCTGCGCCTGTTGATCTTCCTCCGCAATCTACATTAGTCTGGCTTAAAATTGAAGCAACCAAAAGGGTAGGCTCAGTGATGGTATCGGTAAAGGATTGAACACAACCTGCACTATCGGTAGCAGTGACAGTATAAATTCCAGCACACAAATTATCTCCTATAGAATCTGTTTGAGCAGATGGGTCATTCCACAAATAGGTGTACGGATAATATCCTCCGGTTGCTTGGGACATTGTAATCTGGCCATCACAACTTTGAAAACACGAGTTATTTACAACTGGGTCGAACACAATAGAAAAAGGACCTGTTGGTGGACCGGCGATATTTTGAAATTCAAGTCTTTGATGTCCATCTGTATCTCTTATCCTCACCCCATAAGTTTGTGGACACAAGTCATAGATAGAATCAGAAGGCTCTCCAGCATAACCACCTACTTGCGCTGGAGTGTAGGAATAAGTAAAAGGTGCTGTACCGCCTGTAATAGTAGAAACCTTAATCCAACCATTGCAACCACAATCGGCGTCATTGTATGTAACAGTAAAATCAGTTATAGGAGTCAATACCTGGTTTCCAGATGCTTTTTTTATTTTTTTAAGTACAATATTTTCAGGATCATATTTTCCTTCCACTGCACCCCTAAATTCATTATCATAAAAATTACTTTCAGGAGAGCTAGGCGTAGCAAATACAAAAAGCACCTTCCCTTCAAAATCATTAGATAAATTCTGAGGGAAGAACACAGGTCCATATAACGTTAATTGAAATTGCCCGGCACCAGCCAATTGTGGATGATTAGTTACCCTGAGCCAATCCATGCCCGCAACAGCTACATTTTTATCAATAATTACACTTTGATTGGAGAGCGAAAAAGAATTCTCATCAAAAACAACCACATCAAATTCACCAGGCAAAGATGCTCCTCCTGCGCCGCCACTAGTCTTCGACCAATGCGACGGATCGCTCCAATTACCGCCATTTCCCACCCAATAACGGGCAGCTTGCAATCCTGAAAAGGAAAACAAAAAGGCAATGACAAGTGCCGCTATATTGAACTTTTTTCTCAACATTTTAAGTGTTCTCTCCTTGCGGGAGTAATTCGTTCTACGCGCCCTTCCTTATTGGGTTTCCATAATTTTTTGCTCAAATGCCTGTAAACACACATTTTCACCTTTATACTTCATGCCTTTCACCCATTGGCCGCAGTCTCTGCAAATAAAAGATACCGCCAAATCGTATTCGTTGCCTTGATAATCGAAAGTAATTTCCTCACCCGGCAAAATTGTATTGATGGCCACAATTTGCTCTCCCTCCACTTTTGTATTTGGCTTACAGGAATGATTAATGAATTTAGCAGGCGTATCCACATCAACATGTTTGTTTGGCCCAATTTGAATGGACGATTGCACAGGATGATCCAACAAAGGCCCGCTAATTTTGAGAACCACATCACCCTTCCCGTAGAAGGAGGAGCTGAAGAGTCCGAGCATTTTTCCCGATTGCTTTATTTCCATTGTACACAAAACAAAAAAATAAAAGCTCAGTTGTTCAGGTAAAATCAAATTCTAATCAACAATGCTTAGTGAAAATCATTTGGTTTTAGTAGGCAATTTTTATAGAAATGTTGTGTGGGGCAAGCGTATTTCCTCCAAAAAACGGATACAACATAAACCTGTCATTTTCGTTGCAATTTCGCTGTTGAGAATAAAAAACATTGTTTATCCAAAATAGGTATTTGTCTTTTGTAGCCGTGATTGAACAATTTATTTCTTTTCCAATCAATGCAGAGGTCATGTAGGTAATTGTTCTCTTTCCGTTGGAATACACGTAAGCAAATAATTGCAAACTATCTTGAAACCAGCGCCAACCAATACGTGCGCTATTCACGTGATTGGCCACACCACAATCGGTCATGCCAAAAAGTTTATTTACATCGCTAACATCTTCTGCTGCAGCAATGGTGTAAATTGCCGATGAATCAAAAATAGCCTTGAATTTTAATACAGAATCATTTAAAGATTTATGAGCGCTAAACGACTCATGATGACCTTTTTTTATAATGAATACCTGATATCCGTTTTCATTCTTTTTGGCTTTGTCGCAACCCAATAGCAACGCCAAAATCAGCAGAATTACAATTATCTTTTTCATACAACTTCACTTTAATCACCCTACTTAGTGTATCGGGGAAATTGAAGAAAGGTTTCGCTTGTTAGAAAATTTAATATACTAAATCATGTCCCTATTTTCCGTTATTTTTTCCGGCATTTAATGAGGTAATACTTGCTATTGGGATGCATGTCGCCACCCAGCTGTACATTATATTTTTCGGAGTCAATGACATCACCTTTCCATTTCCCGAATTCCAGTGCATAAAACACTTTGTAATAATACCTCTGCTCATATACTTTCACAAAGCTTTCATAGAAAGGCTCTTTTAAACCATCATATTTTATGGTATTGTAAATCCTTAACAGATGCAAAGCATTTGCGGCATCCGGTTCTATTATTTTTGTGGTATCTGAAAACACTTTGACCAGCGAATCAAACTGAGCAGTACACATCTCATGCTTTGTCTCCCCCACCTGAGACCAGCCCAGGTGGTAAAGGGAAAACAAACATGCAACTATCATTAATTTTCTTTTCATAATTAAATCACAATGCTACCATTGCACATATTTGGTTCGTGTAGGAGTAGTTGCTCCGTTTTCAAAAATTTCAATTTTTGCAGAGCCGGACGCTTCAAAGGCTATTTTAAAATCGGCTAACACTTCTGCAGTATTAATGGTAAACACCTGACTTTTTTCTCCGAAATTAAAGTTTTCATTCGTCCAGTAACCATTGCTGTATCCAACATTTACTGACCACAAATTAGTTTCTTTCGCAGTAATTTTAATTTTCAGTTTTCCGCCCTTTGGAACATTGGCTGTGATCCCCGCAACCGTTGACGACAGGAAGGTACTGTCTTCCAGATTCAAGATATTTGTACCGTAGCCGGTGCTGCTTTGCGGATACACTACCGTATCGGTAAAAAGGAAAGAAGTGCTGCTCGCAAATAAATCCACATAAGTTTCAAAATCAGGAATCACTGCTGAAGTCACTCCTAAATCCAAATATTTATTTTCAATATTGGTTCTGATTTCACTTTTGTTGATGAGCTTCGCTGCATTGATCAACTGGGTTTGTAAAGTCGGACTGTTCAACGTTCCGTCTTCGCGGATATCGGTAGAGAAATTCGACAAGAACTGTGTAAGATCGGCAGTACTGTTATAGCCTTGCATTACCACCGCCATTGCCAGAATAATTCCATTCACTTCTCCCGATTGTGAAATATCACCCAAACTTGCAGTCATTCCCGACGGCATAGGGATACTGAAAATATCCAACAGTTCTTGTGAAGCCTGAGCTTTCGCCTGCGCAAAAGTTTTGCTGTCGTGTTCAATCAAATACAAAATTCTGTCTTTCTGTAAATGCGTCAGGATATTTACATTCACCGTAGCCGAATCACTCAAATCGGCCACACACTGCAAATTCAGTTTTCCTGAAGATGCCGCACCGCTTACTTCGTTGAAATAATAACCATCGGCCGACAATAAAACATAGCCTGAAACCAAAGTAATATCCTTCAATTCAAAAGATCCTTTGTCATCCTTAATCGTGCTTTTAAATGATTTTCCCGTTTGCACAAACGCGCTGGTCATTTCATTCAACTCTATCTCGGTACCGCTTACAAACGGACCTTTTTGCACTACTCCTTTTACAGTGTATTGCTGAGGGGAAGTAGTGTTGTTGTTATTTTGATTGTCGTCTTTTTTATCATCGACGTTTTCTTTTTTACAGGAAAAAAGAACTAGCATACAGCTTGCTAGGAGGATTGAAAGTTTTTTCATGGGTTTTATATTAGTGAATAGTTATACTTATTTATTTTATAAATGCCATTAAAGTGTATCATAAAAAATGCGACCACTCATAGTATATACCTGACTGTTTTGATTGGCAAGACTAACATCACAAAACTCAACAAACAACGAATCATTCTGGTTGATAACATACAACTGGCCTGAAGTAGCTTGAAACGGACTATAAAAATCATACGCCACCGAAATACTTATTTTAGCATTTCCTGAATTGTTGTAAACATTGGAAATATCAAACACCTTATTTTTATTCGATTTGGCATAACCATATAAAACCATATCTACATCTCCCTTACTGCCGGTGCAGTTAATTTGGAGTTTACTGGAATTTACTGATTTTGAAACGGAGCTTAAATTCAATTTATAAGGAGAAAAGGTCACTACATTCATTTTTAAATTTGTGCAGGGAGAAATAATTTTCTCTTCCACTTTTGTCAAATCTTCCTGTGGTGTATCATAATAATTTGGTTGCTTTTTACACGCAGCAAAAAGCAACAACGCGCCTATAAAAACACTTATACTTTTAGTCCCCATACAAAACCCATTGTACCATTTAAATAATATCCCCCGAACAATAAACCAGGAGGAGTCGGCAACTTGCCGAATTCAAAACCTATTGACATACCAGAATTAGCAAAAAGAACTTGCCTGTATCCCACCCTGAAACCAATATCAGATCCTATTTTCCTTCGCATGTTTTCCAACTCGGTACCACTCACTACCGCCTGCGCCTTATTGTCAAAAATGGTATAGGTCATCGGCGAATACAAAAAATCGGCGTAGAACTGAAAAAAGTAATTTTTGATGAAGTCGCGCTTATGCAAATTAGAATATATTTTTGCATGTAAATCCCTGTTATAGGCAATACCTGCCAGCAACGAATTGTTCTTCACAGATGTATAAGAAAACTGATCAGTGTCTTTAAACACATCTTTTAAACAGGGATATTGATCATACATATAACCTAAACGCAGAGACCAGGAGTAGTTAGCTTCTACCGGCACGTACCACGCATTGATTATTCTCATATTGCCATGTCGTTCCTTGCTCTGGGTAAATTGCGTTTCGGTGGCTTTTCGGCGATTTCCAAATCGATATTCAAAAATAGTAGTGAAGCGAACCGGTCTTGCATGATCGGTGCTATCCGTCTTTTTAATCAAGTCGTTATCCCCATCATCAAAATTGAAAAACTTCCTTCTGTAGTCAACACATAAAGAATATTTATTCTTGTAGTTGTACGAAGCCCATGCACCGTAACGCCAAATAAAAGGATATCCTGCATGCCAATCAATGAAATGTAAACCTCCCATCAAATTCGAAATCTGATCAGGGTCTTTTTCTAAAATTTTATATTCCTCCTGGCCATATGCTGCATTCACAACAAAAAAAAGAAAGAGAAAAATGGCTTTTTTCATTCGTTGGAAAATATTTTTTTTATTAGATAATTCATCTGTCTTTATTTTTTCGCGTTCGTTAATATCAATCAACATTTTTAAAACCTTAGACGTTCTTTTTTTCGAACCATTCCAATAAAATAACTTTCTGTGCGGGTCTTAAAGGCCCTGTTTCACTTCTTCGATCTAAAGACTCATAGATATCTATTGGGTTGGTTTTTTAATCTATTTCCTTTTTTCCTAAACGTTGCTTAAAATCAAGCATTTTTCAATTATTTTATTAGTTGAAGAAAACTCTTCAGATTATCCTTTATTTAAAAGTATGTATACACGTTTCAGAATCATTAGTAGAGTAAGCAAAAAATGACTAACGAAGAAAAACGCAGCGTATTTAGACAATAATAAAATAACGAAATCCGAAGAAAACAATCCTATTAATGGTATTATCGAAAGTACAGAAATCAGTATGTTGTAAGTAATATTTGAATGGATTTCGTCAACGTATATTTTTTTTAATGCACTAAATTTATCTTCTGCCTGTTGGTTTGTATTCGCTTTTATTTTATCCATAAATCCATACACTATCGCCAATAAATTAAATAGGAAACCAGCAAATATTGACATTGCGGCAATAAAAGCAGAAATCACACTGTCATTAATTTTAAAGTCAAACTTTACCATCAAATAACTAATTGCGCATGGAAGAACATAAAACCCCAAGATGTCCCAAAAAGAAGTTTTCTGGGTTCTGAAGTTTTTTAACGTCTTTATATGACCTGCAATTATTTTAGCAAAGCCAATTTTACTAAACATGGGCAACGATTTTAGGCAGATGAATTTTATCCATATCGCTCATTAATTCATTTCCGATCTTGAGCAAACATTTTATATCAATAATTTCTTCCGTAATTGTTTTTCCATCTCGAACCACTTCACTATTAACATACCGAACATCATCGCTAACATCATGACTAGGTACAGTTCTACCTTTATTTTTCATATTAAATTTCTTAATCTTACCCGCATACTTAATCTTGAAATCAACTTCCATATATTCTTCAGCGAGTTCGTCCAATTCCACCATATTATCGTTATTGTACGAAGTGAATATTTTCTTTGCAAATTCCTTTATTTGAAGCCCAACCGGGTTTGTAACAGTTGTTTTTGCTCTGACTGTACCATTAATTTTTTTATGCCCTTCATCAAGAAAATCTTCCATTTCTCTTGGTATGATATTCTTGGTATATGAAATTTCCGGTATAACACCCTGCTCAATCATCTCGGTAAAAACCGCCTGTGATATGAAATTCCTGATATCAAATACATACTTATCATTTAAATCATACTTTTCCATATATGCTTTCAACGCTTGCTTTAACATGAGCTTAACCCCATGGGTCCCTTGCTTCTGCAAAATCAAGTATCCATATTTACCACTAGCAGGGATTCTAATCTGACAATAGGAAGGCACCATTCTTGAGTGGTGTTTTTTCATTGAGAATACTGTCTGTCCAGTATTTACATCATCAATGTCATGAGAATCACCAGAGATTCCGTCTTTCAACATAACATAAATTACTCGACCTTCTGTTTTATGTGGTACATCAGTAGCATCAATTTTTAAAACTTGTGATCGATTATGATCTTGATTTATTGCTATATCAGCTTTGGCAGGATCAATAAGAGCTTTTCTCTTAAATGGTGTATTCTTCAAATCTACCAGAAAGTCGTAGAAGAAATCATGAAAATCCTTTCCCTCAATGAGTGGCAAATCAATAAATTGATCGCTTGTTCCCTTTTCCCTGATCTTGAAAATGTATGTATTTAAAAACACCTTAGGCTTTGACATAATAATTTGTATTTATTACTCTTAATTAATTCAAGAGACCGGGATTATTCTCTTTCTCTATTTCCCCAACATTTCACAATCTTATACTTACTATTCTCATGCACCGCTCCACCCAACCTTATATCATATTTTTCTGAGTAGCTAGTATTGTCCTTCCATTTTCCAAATTCCAGCAATTGATGCACTTTATACTGATATCTTTTATGTAGGTATCCACAAAAGCATTGTATGACGGACCAGTTAGTTCATCAAATTTTATGGTATTGTAAATCCTTGCTAATTGTATCGCCGTTTCAACATCTATTTCTTTTGTTTGTTTGGTATCTCCAAATTGTTTTACCAAGGATTCATATTCAGTAAGACACATTTTATGCTTTGGAGTGCCATCACTTTGAGACCAAATCAGTTGGGGGATGCAAAAGAGAAATGCTGCTATTAGTAACTTTCTTATCATGATTTAATACTTACTTTCTTTTTTGATTATTTAGGTCGCTGTCCCCCTTTTTTATTCTTTTTACTCTACTTTTTATTCAAAAACAATATACGTCTGTCGCTTATTTCCGCAAAAAACAATATACGTCTGTCGCTTATTTCCGCACGTCTGTGATCCCCGGAGCATTACAAATTAGTTCTTCATCACCCTCAGAGTTTATTAAATCAACACTTTCCGGCATGCTAGTAATATAACTATGATAGTACCAACGGAGTTCGTAGCCACTCTTTTCATCCTTCACTTTTAGAATAGTAAATTTCTTATCCTCCGAACATTTCCAAAATGAAAGAAGAGCAATTGCAAAAAGAGCTACGCTAAATTTCATTTCCAAGCCCGATATTTATCCCGACTGAATTTATTTTTTATCCGCTGGAGCATCTATATATGTACTTAACTCCAATCCTTTATTTTTAAAATTGTCATACCCACGTAAATCCATCATTTTAGGATTACTTAATTCTACCTGTATTACCTTGAATTTAGAGTCAAATAGCCTAGGTTCTTTAGCTTTAGAATCAGTATAAATATAGAGACTGTCCTTACTGGCCTTAAAAAAAAACTCCGATACAAAAATATAATCTTTGGTTGAATCTGGCTCGAACTTTTCTTGTCCTGATGTCGAAATAACGACTACTTGATGGTCGCCGCTTACACCCCAGTTCTTTTTCTTTATATATATGTCGGCATTTAAAGTATCAGAATGTATTTTTTTTATCCCATAAGTCGGTTCAAATCCAGAACCAATATCTGAACTGCAACTTTTAACAAACCCTGTTACTGCTATTATTACAAGAGCACTAACTACTACTATCACTAATACTTTTTTCATGTCACTTATTTTATTTGTTCCATAAATCTAACAATTCCTGACTTCCTTTATCAAAACCTTGTGAAATCCAACGTCCACTATATGGGATTTCTCCATAATAAGGTGCTGGCCCATAAGTCCTATCTTTAAAATTAATATCATAATAAGTATCCGACCCCTGATATTGATGTGTTTGAAGCGAACCAGCTAAATTCATATATTCAAATTTAGTAAGATGTAAAGTTAAATAAGTTCCAGTAGCTCCATTCCAACCTGCTAAATAATTTCCAGCTGAACGAGCTGACGCATACTGACCATTTAAAAGTTTTCCTGTCATCACACCATAGGGAGCGTATTTAAACTTACTCTTCAAATCCAAATCACCATTATTTCTAGATTTTTCTCCTATTTCCTTCAAATCATATTTCATCGATTCTTTATGTAAATTATTAAGAGTAGTCATCCAAGACTGCTCATACATAATTACACCTCTCGCTACTCCATCTTCTGGTGTTACAAACTCATCCCAATGTTGCGTTGTGCCCATCCATTTCCCACCACCAGAAGTATTAGTTGCACTATATTTATTTGCAAGCTCTTTTCTCGTCTGTTCTTCGTCACCATTATGTTTATATACTCCTAAATCACCATCATTATAAACCGCTATGACATTTCCTCTCTTATCGGTATGAGTTGAAGTATTTTCAAGATGTTCAGTTGTCATGTGATCGAAAGTACTCTTAGCACTCTTAGCATTATCCTTTAAATCAATAGGTTTAGCATCATTACCCAATGGATCGATGTTTAAAATTGGATTATTACTGAAACAAGCATAAGAGGACTCCCATTCCTTTTTCACAGGATCAATATTCCATCTTCTACCTAATCTTTAATC
>JAPLEZ010000054.1 GCA_026390935.1 Bacteroidota bacterium | reverse complement strand
TACGTAATGGTGATTTTGAAGCAGGTTATTTAGGCGGTAAAGTTTTTACCGACAATAATGCTGTGTCAAAAGACCATCCGGCAACAGGCTCTGGGGGCTTATTGGATTTTTCATCCGATTTGTCGTATGCAGGAATGTACAATCCGAAAGGTGCTTGTAAGTACTCTATTGCCGATCAATACGGTGTAGGTAGAGTGGAAAATCCTAGTTGTGATCCAGGAGGTGGAGGAGGTACCAACACTGTTTACGGACAGTACGGTAATGACAAAGGGGTTACTTATAAAGATCATACTTTAGGCACCGATAAAGGTTTTTCATTATTTATCGATTTCAACGATCCATCCGATAATATTGTAGGGAAATGGAAAAAAGTCTGGGGTCAAAAAGTGGATGTGTATCCCAACCAAAATTATTATTTCTCTGCCTGGTTCACTCAGTACCGATTGCAATCCACAGCACCAACACTTCGTTTCAGAGTAGAGTTTTTAGATGCGGGAGGAACGGTGATCAGCAATACTACGGTGGGAAGTGCTTCTCCAACAGCTGGTTGGACTTTTCAACAATTTTTAGGGACCATTATTTCGCCAGTAAATGCGGTTAAGGCTAATTTATACATTGATGCCGATCCAACAGGGATGGCGGCTCAGGACGATATAATTATTGATGATATTTCGTTTATCAATTCTTGTCAGAATATTGCCGCTAGTAATACCTACAGTATAAAATTCGCTAAAGATTCGGTGAATTTATGTGCAGAAGGTGGTAGTTATCTGGCTCAAGTTTTAAAAACCACCGGAGGGAATTTAACCACAGCAGCTAAGGTGATTACATGGTACAGAGGTGCCGGCGCAACACAAACAGAAATTACAGCTTGGGCCAATCAGGTGAATCCAACCATTACTCAAGCTGATGTTTATCGTGTTTGCGTGAGCGATCCAGCCAATGGTTGTCCGATTAGTGCAACCATTGTTGCATATGAAGCTGTAGCTTACTTGCCACCAAATGTGACGCTTTGTTCTCCTGCAAGTTATACTTACGATGTGGGGTATAATTTTCCAAATTCGGCAATGACCATCGCATGGGCCGGACCATCAGGTGCGGGAAGCGGAAGAACTTATGTAGCCAATAAAAGTGGTGTTCATACATTAACCGTAACTCCTGGAGCAGGTCATCCGGGATGTGCTTTGAGTAAATCATTTACTGTTACTTCAAATTTACCGGTGGCTCCAACAAATTTAGATTTTTGTGATGGTGGTGGTACTGCCACAACGCTTACAGTTGGTGATGGAAAATCGTACAAGTGGTCAACATCAAGTACGATGACTCCATTGATTGGTACAGGGATATCAGTAGCTTGGACTCCCACTGCCGGAACAACGGGCGATCAAACTTTGTATATTCAAGATGCGAGTACTTCTCCATTGGGTTCGGGCGGACCAAGTGCTGCAACAGTGAGTACTTATGAAGAAGCTGTTCACGATTTATCTTTTACAACAACATCTTATACTGTTCTCAATTCATTCAAAGTTCGTACGTCATTGTGGGCAGCGCCTTGTGCTGGTGGCGCAACGGGAGCTGTCACTTTTACTTTAACCGGACCAGTTACAAAAAGTTTTGTTTACAACATAAATTGTGGTTCGGTAACCACGGTAGCTGCTGATGTGGCTTTGCCTCCTGGTGCCTACACGTTAACAGCAAATGCTTCTTTGGGATTTGCTACCGGTGGTACTGCAAGTATTGGCGCCGGTGTGGTGAACATTACGCTTCCTGCGAAATCATCTTTTTCCGACTTAACATTTAGTTCGGCCAATGCTTGCGATCCTTTGCCTGTGGTGATAAAGGCTAAGTCGTGTTGTTCGGCTCCTACTGATGTTCCATCTATTGATAGAACAAATAGTGTTCTCAATATTTGTACTCCCAATAAAGGTACAATCGTTTCAAAAGGCGGATTAACCAGCACTTTGGAGTACAAGTGGCAGGTAAGTCATGACGCTGGAACTACATGGACCGACACCTTGGCTTCAAGCGTGGTTGGCGCTACAGGTAAAGTTACTTTGGCTAATATTACTGGAGCTGGTTTATACAGATTGGTGGTGGCATTGCCCGGAAATTTAGCTAAAAGTTGTGTGAAAACTGACACCGCATCGGTGGTAGTGAAAGCACTTCCGAAAAATATTACTGTAACTGTTGCTCCCAATCAAGCTAGTTTTTGCAAAGGGGTTGCGCATACTTTAACGGCATCGGCTACTGCTGGATCAACATTTCAATGGAAGTATGATGGCACAGGAACTTCAACAACAACTTCTGGCTTGACTACCGTTGGCTCACACAAATACAAAGTGATTGCTACTTTGAATGGATGTGTGGATTCTTCGGCATTGAAAACCATCACTGTTACGGCTACTGATAGTGCTAAAATTTTACCTGCCGGCCCTTTTTGCAGTAGTGATCCTAGTTATAATTTAAAATTGACTGATGGTTCAACATCGGGTGGAACGTGGAGCGGATCGGGTGTGACCAACACTTCATCGGGTGTTTTTAATCCGGGAAGTTTAAGCAATGGTACTTATGTTGTGAAGTACACCACAGCAGGTGCTTGTCCGAATAAAGACAGCATAACAATTGCAATTTCTAATTCTACGGTGCTAAGCATCACTTCAACAAAAAGCACATATTGCCATAATGCATCAAAAGATACCATTGAAGTGAATCCAACAGGAGGCTTATTTTGGACCAGCAGTGGGAAGGGAATTACCGATGTGAATTTTGGTTATTATGATCCAAAATTAGCGAACATTGGAAATGATACTATTTGGTACGGTAAAGCAGGATCGTGCGGTGATACAGCGTTTAAAGCAATTACAATTACAGCCGTTGATACTGCAAAGATCACTTTGGGACAAGGTCCTTTTTGCCAAACGGAAGGTATAATCACTTTGAAAAAAGAAACGGCATCAAGTGCAGGAACGTGGAGTGGAACTGGAATTACCAGCGGAGCCGCAGGAACTTTTGATCCATCTGTTGGAGCGGGATCGTATTTGATTACTTATAAAACCAGCGGTAGTTGTCCTGTTCAAGATACAGCGACGATAAAAGTAGAGAAACAAAAAATCGCGAATATTTTAACAGCCGATACAGCACTGTGTAAAAATGCAAGTTCAAAACAAATTCGCTTGAGTACAAATAGTACAAGTGGCGGAACATGGGTTTCCTTGCCAACACCAGGATTGGTAAGTAATACCGGATTGTTTACCGCAAGTGCAGTTGGTGTTTACAAAGTGTATTACGGATTGATTGGTAGCACGCTTTCCTGCAGTGCAGTTGATAGTGTGATCATAACTGTAGGTGCTGGAGACACAGCGAAAATCACCTTGGGACAGGGTCCGTTTTGTTTAGGTGATCCAGTACAAAATTTAAAAATCGAAAGTGCTTCCAGCGTTGGAACATGGAGTGGCGTTGGTATCACCAGTGCTGCTACCGGAAGTTTTAATCCGGCAACTGCCGGTGTGGGTGCACATTTAATCACTTACAAAACAAGCGGAGCATGCTTTGCGCAAGACACGTTAACGATCAACGTTGTCAATCAGATGGTGGCGAACATTTTGCCAACAGTGGTTTCATTGTGCGAAGACACCGCTCTTTATCAAATTTCAAAAAGTGTAAATTCAACTCCTGGAGGTTTGTGGTTTTCTGTGCCGACTGGCGTTGTAAATGCCAATGGACAATTCAATGCCAAAGCAGCAGCAGCTGGAACTACTTATCGCATTTACTATGTTGTTGCTGGAGCTACCTTAACCTGCAGTGCAGCAGATAGTGTAGATATCACTGTAGTAAAAAGAGAAGAAGCTTCTATCACAACTGGCAGCACTTTGAGTTTGTGTTCCTTTGATGCAGCAGTGCAGCTTGCCACATTAAACAGTGGTGGTGTATGGAGCGGAACAGGAGTCGATGCATCGGGAATGTTTGATCCGGCAAAGGCTACAGCAGGAGGGCCATATTCAGTTCGATATAAAATTAACGGAACAACAGGTCAGTGTCCCGACGAAGATACTATCATGGTTACCGTTAAAGCACCGAGTGATGCGAGTATAAAAGCAGCAGGACCATTTTGCGAAAATTTACCAACTCAACAAATTACGCCAACATTAACTGGTGGTACTTTTAGTGGGTTGGGCATAAGTGCAAACGGCGTGTTTAATCCGTCAACAGCAGGAGCGGGGACTCATTGGATAAAGTATACACAAGGTGGTCAGTGTCCGAATAGCGATTCTATTCAAATTAAAGTAGATGCTGTCCCAAGCGCAATTATTTCGCCCGATGTATTGGGAGGCTGCGTTCCTGTAACCATTAATTTTGCTGATAGTTCCACAGCTGATGTTGCTACCGCTCATTGGGATTTTGGTGATGGATCAACAAAAGATTTAAGTACTGCTGATGCTTCTACCAGTCATCAATTTACAACAGCTGGCGAAGCAATCAATGTGACTTTGTCGGTAGTTTTTGTCAATGGTTGCAAAGACAATACTTCACAAAAAGTAACGGTGACAGAAGTGCCAAAACCCGATTTTACTTTTGATCCCGTGCCAGCAAGTTCTAACAATCCGCAAATCACTTTTGTAAATAAATCAACAAATTCGACTTCGTATTTCTGGAATTTTGGGGCAACAGCTTTGCCTGATACTTCAGTCAATACCGATGAAGTGGTGGTTTTTGATGCGCCAAATGGCGATACGGTTATGGTGACTTTAATCGCTAAAAATGCTGTGTGTATGGATAGCATTAAAAAACTTGTTTACATCAAAGATGTGTTTACTTTATTTGCCGCAAACGCATTTACGCCTAATGGAGATGGCAACAACGATTTGTTTTTTCCAAATGGGAAAAATCTAATTTGCGATGAATGTAACAACTACGAATTTTTGATTTTTAATAGATGGGGTGAAGTGATTTTTAAATCGAATACACCTTATGATCCTTGGAATGGCAAACGTGCGAACACGCTAAGAGATGCAGAAATTGATGTGTATGTTTGGAGATTGACGTACACTAATTCGTTTACAGGAAAAAGTGGAGTTAAAACCGGACATGTTACTTTGTTGAGGTGACAAATAATTAATAGATCCTGAAACAAGTTCAGGATGACATTAGCGGAGATTACCTGAAGAGTGTGGTTCACATTTGTCATCCTGAACTTGTTTCAGGATCTGTTTAAATTTAATAGCTAATGAAGGATATTGTTTAAATTAGCCTCAAACTTCAACCGTGGAACCACAAAGCTTTGCCGATTTTAACCTGAACAAACAAATCCTTTCAGCGATTGAAGAGCTGGGTTATACGCAACCTTCCGCTATTCAATTAAAGTGTATTCCGGTGATTGCTGCCGGCGGACAGGATGTGCTGGGCATAGCGCCAACTGGCACAGGCAAAACTATTCCTCTGCTTAAAAAATTAAGTCATGCCCAAGGTGAGCATCCCCGCGTTTTGATTTTAGTGCCTACCAGGGAACTCGTAAAACAAGTAGAAGAACAGTTTTTACAACTCTCTAAAAACCTGGATTTACGCATTGTTCCATTGTATGGTGGTGTGGGAATGAAGGAGCAGATTGAGCAAATTGAAAAAGGAGTGGATGTGATTGTCGCTACTCCTGGCCGACTGATGGATATTTATCTCAAAGGAGAATTGGTGTTGAAACAGTTGAAAGTGATGGTGATTGATGAAGCGGATAAAATGCTTGATATGGGCTTTCTTCCGCAGCTCAATCGCATACTGGAAGTGATCCCAAATAAACGTCAGAACCTTTTGTTTTCTGCCACCTTTCATCCTAAAGTGGAAAAACTAGCCAATGATTTTATGCTCTATTATTTAAGAATAGAAGTAGAGCAGGAAGCAACGCCAATTGATTTGGTAGAACAGCGTTTGTATGAAGTGCGCAACTTCAAAACAAAATTGAACTTGCTCTTGTATCTCTTGAAAAATGAAGAAATGAGCAGAGTAATTGTTTTCGTGAAAACAAGAACCAATGCCGAAAATGTATATCGCTTTTTAGAAAGAAGGGAAGTGGGTGAAATTCGTGTATTGCACGCCAATAAAGGTCAGAACACGCGCATCAATTCCATGAATGATTTTAAAGAAGGGAATATCCGCATCTTGGTTTCTACAGATGTTACCGCCCGGGGAATTGATGTGGCGATGGTGACGCACGTGATTAATTTTGATTCGCCTTTGATTTATGATGATTACGTTCATCGTATCGGTCGCACCGGAAGGGCAATGAATAAAGGGGTTGCCATCAGTTTTGCCAACAAACTGGATTTGTGGCATTACGTGAAAATTGAAAAGCGCATCAGAATGGAAATCCCAAAATTGCCCTTGCCTCCTGAAGTGATTATCGCCGATGATATTGAATACGAAATTAAAGACATGGAACGCGAAATCGATGATTTACGCAAAAAAGATGATCCTACTTTTCAAGGCGCTTTCCATCAGAAAAAAGGGAAAGATTATATTAAGAAGTTTAATAGATCGTTTAGGAAGAGGACTTAACACACAGTTTGTCATTGCGAAAATTTTTGTACTCAAAAATTAAAGCAATCCTTTTAATTCAATCGGAATAATAGATCCTGAAACAAGTTCAGGATGACATTAGCGGGCATTCTCTGAAGAGTATGGTTCACATTTGTCATCCTGAACTTGTTTCAGGATCTGTCAGGGATTGCTTCAATTTTTGGGTACAAAAATTTTCGCAATGACGTTGTTGGCGGGTTAGATTTACTTTGTAAGAAGTTTTGCAATTCCAAAGAGTACTAGTGCTATTCCTCCTATCAAGAAAAATAATTTATAACGTTGATAATATTCAATTCTCACTTTCAGCTTTTTGAAATACACCAGTATCATACAAAAACCTAAAATGATATTAAATATTCCGTAAAAAAAGTTTACGTATTTCATACTGATTACTTATTTTCAACAGGTTTTATCCCCTTCAAAACCCTTCTAATCTCATTCACCTCACTCATCATTTTGTAAGTAGAATAAGTATCGCCTTCCTCAATAAATTTTTTGAATTCATTTAAGTTTTTGATGTAAGCATCTAAAGCTACGGAGAGATGTTTTTTGTTTTGCTCCAATATTGGTGCCCACATTGCAGGAGAACTTTTTGCCAAACGCACGGTAGATTCAAATCCGCTACCGGCCATATTGAAAATGCTTTTTTCGTCTTTCTCAATTTCCAAAACGGTTTTACCGAGCATGAAAGAAGTGATGTGGGAGAGATGAGATACATATGCAATGTGACGATCGTGTTCTTCGGAATTCATATAAATGATGCGCATTTTCAAGCACTCATACATTTTTTCAATGACAGAAACCGCAGTTGGATCGCTCAATTCTTTATCGCAAATGATAGTAATTTTTGTGTCGAATAAGTTATCAATGGCTGCTGAAGGACCTGAGTTTTCAGTACCAGCGATAGGATGCGTTGCTACAAAATGTTTTCGGTTTGGATGATTTTTTACTTCTTCACAAACGCCACTTTTGGTGGAACCCATGTCGGCCACAATTTGTTTGTCGCCAATTTTATCCAAAATAGAAGCAATAAGTTTTCGCGCCTTATCAACGGGAATGGCTACTACAATCAAATCACTTTTTGAGATTAAAGTATCCAGGTCTACATACTCATCAATGAATCCGATTTGTTTGGCTTCAGCGCCATGATCGCTGTTAATGTCGAAGCCGTAAAAGTAGTCGGCAAAAGATCTTTTGCGTAATGAAATCGCTACTGATCCGCCAATTAAACCTAAACCGATAATACCTACCTTCATTATTTCTTGTTTTTAATGATTCGCTGCAATGCTATTTCGCAGGTTGCTGCCGGACTGCATAAAGACGCCCTTATATATCTGTTGCCATTTGATCCGAAGATAAAGCCTGGAGTGATAAAAACATCGGCATTGAATAAAATGTCATCTACAAATTCTTCTACACTTTTTACTTCATCGGGAACTTTTGCCCAAACAAACAATCCCACTTGTTTCGGATTGTATTTGCAGTTGATGGCGTCAAATATTTTACAAACTACAGCTCTTCTTTCGGCGTAAATTTTGTTGATTTCGGCGTGCCATTCCGTCGTGTTTTTTAAAGCTTCAACAGCAGCTTTTTGTAAACCAAGAAACATTCCCGAATCCATGTTGCTTTTCACTTTCATGATGCTGTTGATGTAATCGCTTCCGCCGCAAACCCAACCAATTCTCCAGCCCGCCATGTTGTGCGATTTGCTTAAAGAGTTCAATTCCAAACAAACATCTTTAGCGCCAGGAATGCTGAAAATGGAAGTAGGCTTATCGTTTAATATTAAGCTGTAGGGATTGTCGTTGATGATCAAAAACTTGTGCTGCTTCGCCAGTTTTATCAACTCTTGTAAAGTGTTCACATCGGCTTGCGCACCTGTTGGCATATTGGGGTAATTGATCCAGATGGCTTTGACTTCATCTAAATTCATCGACTTCAAATTCTCGATATCAACGCTCCAATCCTTGTTTTCATCCAAATTGTAATATTGAATTTTTGCACCTACTAAATTACTCACTGAAGTATAAGTAGGATAGCCCGGATTGGGAACCAACACTGTATCACCTTCATTGATGAAAGCCATGGAAATGTGCATGATTCCTTCCTTGGAACCAATCAAGGGCAAAATCTCATTGTCGGGATTCAACTCCACACCGTAAGTTCTTTTGTACCAATCGGCAATGCCTGATCTCAATTCCGGAATGCCATTGTAGCTTTGGTAACCGTGACTTTTTTCGTTTTTCGCAGTTTCGTACAAAGCTTCAATGGTGGCTTTGGATGGTGCTAAATCCGGACTCCCGATGCCGAGGTTGATAATGTCTTTTCCGTCTTTTCGGAGCTGTGCGATTTGCTTTAGCTTTTTGGAAAAATAATATTCTTCAACTACAGAGAGTCGTTTTGCTTCAGATATAATCATGTTATGTCAGAGTGTTAAAATCGCCTTTTTCGTATTCGCCTAATATAATAATGTCGGTAGCAAAAGTGGTGATGGCTTTTAAAGCTTCATCGTAATTGCCTTTGTTTTCCCAAGTCACATCTACGTGAAATGCATATTGATATGGTTTCCCGATCACAGGCACCGATTGTATTTTAGTTAAGTTGATGTTTTTTTCGTGCAATATGTTCAGCACTTTCGCTAAACTTCCAGGGTGATGCGACAATTGGAAGCTGATGGAAGCCTTGTTGTTTTTTGCAGAAGTACTCGCCTGTTTCGATAAAATCAAAAAGCGCGTGAAGTTTTGTTTATTGGTTTCAATGTTTTCCGCCAACACTTCTAATCCGAATTTTTCAGCGGCAGCCTTACTTGCAACAGCAGCAACACCTGCCAGTTTTTCATCGGAAATTTGTTTGGCAACGGCAGCGGTATCTTCTTTATCCACTAACATTGCATTTTTAATTTTCATTAAAAACTCGGCACATTGACGAATGGCAATCGGATGGGATTCAATCAATTTAAGATCTTCGATTTTAGTTCCCGGCAATGCCATCAAACACTGATGAATTCTTAAGTAAACTTCTCCAATGATGTTGAATTTGTAATCCTGCACCAATGAATAGTTTTGAAGGATAGATCCTGCAATAGAGTTTTCAATGGCCATTACCGCGTAGTCGGCATCATTGTTTTTTAAGGCCTCACACAAATCGGGGAACGACATGCATTCCACCGAAGTAATATCTTTTCCGAAATGTTTATGTGCAGCAACCTCGTGAAAAGATGCGGTAATTCCTTGTATAGCGATTTTCAAATTTGTCATAGCGCGCAAAGATAACAAATGGGTTTTAAGTTGCGATGACAAAAAAAATATTAGTGGGTCGGGCAACTCTGCTAATTTTTTTTATCTGAGAGTTAAATCACTTAACTAAAAGAAGTACTTAACTAAATCCAATACCCCATGAAAAAATTAACAGTTTTAATTTTATTTGTATTGCCGATGATGTTGGCAGGTCAAAATCCGTCAGGAATGCTGCGTTCAGCTATTTTTGATTTTCAAATTGGAGATGAGTTTCATTTTATCAAGCAAACTGATGGATATTCTAGCGATTCGGCATTTGTAAAAAAGACCGTAACTAATAAATGGACATATACTGATTCGGTGTGTTATGAAGTTTCTGTTTTGGAAATGATACGACCAATGGATCCTAAAAATTATACTCGAACCAACACTGTAGTAAACGAGTGCTATGGTAGATTAGGTGAAGCGATGAAAGGACCTAATACTACCGACAGCATAAAACAAGGAGCTTTTTTTGGAAAAGATATTTTCAATTCATTTTCATCGGATCCTGGAAATTTTGACTATGATTATACTTATGCAGTGGGTTTAGGGGAGATTAAAAATAATGTATACTTGAGTTTATATAACGATGTGCATTATACATTTTTGAAAATGACATGGTACAGTAAAGGATCAGAAAGTAACGGAGTGGCTTTGGATTTCACTGTTTCAACTTCTGAAATTTTAAAAGACATCCCTTATACTGTCCAAAATAATTCAATGATTTTTATTGAAAATATTGAAGTGGTCAATGTTTTTACTTTACAAGGACAAGTAGTTTTCTCTGATAAAAACACTTCGTTGGTAAACTTAAACGATTTAAATACCGGCATATATTTAGTCTCTGTGTCCGACGGACAAAGTATTTCCACCTTTAAATATTTCAAGAATTAAATAAAAATTTCTGCCTCCGGGCAACCATTGAATATTTTTAGATCTACTACATAGTTATCGCTTAACTAAACAAAGTAAAAGACTGCTGCGATTTGCCTGAAGAGGTCAGAGAGCAGCGGTTTTTTTGCTGCGTTATTATTTTTACTTTCGCCTGAAATGGGCAGCACGCTGGATGATATAATAGAAGGTTGTAAAAAGCAAGACGCTAAGTCGCAGGATGCCCTGTATCTTAAATACGCTTCTTTGTTTTTTGCTATTTGCTTGCGTTACCTTAAGGATAAGGATGATGCGAAAGACGTTTTGCAAGATAGTTTTATTAAAATTTACGATAAGATCGTTACATTTAAGGGTGAAGGTTCTTTTGAGGGTTGGATAAAAAAAATTGTGGTGAACAATTGTCTTCAATATCTAAACCAGAAGAAAAAGGTTTTAAAAATTGAAAACGAGTTGTGGATAGAAGGCTCTGAAGAAACGGTGGAAGTAGAGGTGGAGGAAGATGATCAAATTGATGCTTCGGTTCTTTTCAACATGATTAAGGAGTTGCCAGTGGGTTATCGCACTGTGTTCAATATGTTTGTGTTTGATGGATTCGGCCATGCTGAAATAGCAGCACAACTAAAGATATCAGAAGGCACTTCAAAATCTCAGTTGGCTAAGGCCCGTAAGTATTTAAAAGAAAGAATTAAGGAATATCAAAAGAATGAGCAAAAGGAATATAAATATTGATGAGTACTTTAAAGATGCTTTGAGTGATTTCAAGGTAGAGGCTCCTTTGCGCGAAAAGCAAAAGAGGTCTTTCTTGAAAAGTACTTCCTTTAAATGGATCGCTCTTTCTGTAGTGGTAGTCATCGCTGCTGTTGTATTTGCTCTTGGCAATCTGATGAAAAGTGAAGATGAAGAAGTTCATGAAGTGCTTCCTGTAGCGCAGCCTGCATCAACTATAATTAAGGAAGTGAGCAATGATTCAGTGGCTCCAGCTTCAACTGATGATCATAAAATGTCGACTCCTATCAATGAAGTAAAACCAGATAATAAAAAAGAGACGAATGTTGCTCCTGTCGTTGTTCCCTCAAAAAACGGACAAATGATCATCACCGAAAAAAAGGTGTATTATGAAACCTATGAGGAAGATGATAATGGCAATCAAGGAAAATTGCTGGAGTCGGGTTATAAGATAGAGAAGGATACTACTTATGTCAAGAAGAAGTAAGTTGTGTTCTCTGTTCTAAATTAGTGATCTCCAATAATAGTTATTGCCGCGATTGGTGCATGCTTCTGATTTTGCCGTAAACGCGATCGTAATCGGGACATTTTTTGGCAAGTACATTTTGGGTTTTAATCATTAAGCGCCCATTGTCTTTATTTTGTTCATCAATCTTTTTGCCTTGTTCACCGCTGTTATAGCTGTCTATAATAGCCTGACTGTTTTTCAGCACAGCTTGGGCCATGCAATTGTTGTACTCAGCGCTGATTTTGGTGGACGCACTATCAGTTTTTATTTTTTGCAAACAAGCACAGGCGGTATCGGCAATAACATCTTCTATGTTGATTTGAGCGCTTAAGTTTTGGGCGCAAAAGGATAAAATAGTGACAAGGATCGGTAAGGTGAAATTTTTCATGGTTAGTAGTTGTTTGTTCTAAAATACTAAAAACATACCAAATTGAGAATTAGTTTTCGAGTATGGGCTTCCCTCTCGGAGGAGAGGGGTGTGCAAGCCTTTGCGGGAAGGAGGGAGATGGATTAATAATAATTTTTTCCATGTCCATCTCCCTGCCTTCGCACTTTCTAACACACCCCTCTCCTCTGAGAAGGAAAGCATGCTCGATAAAACCTCATTAAATATATTTTATTCATTATTTTTATCCGAAATATTTAAAAAGATGACATTAATAAAATCAATATCAGGAATCAGAGGAACAATAGGCGGACCGGTTGGAGAAGGATTAACTCCTTTAGATACAGTTAAGTTTGTAAGTGCTTATGGCGCTTGGGCCAAAAGTGTTAGCGGAAAACATAAAGTGAAAATTGTTTTGGGAAGGGATGCGCGCATCTCCGGACCGATGATAAAAAGAATAGTACTTTCTACCTTGCAGGGAATGGGTATTGATGTGATTGATCTGGATTTGTCGACAACCCCCAGCGTGGAAGTGGCAGTAGTGGATTTAAAGGCTGATGGAGGAATTATTTTGACTGCGTCACACAATCCCAAACAATGGAATGCTTTGAAATTACTCAATCACAAAGGAGAGTTTATCTCTGGCGACGATGGTTTGAAAATTTTGGAAATCGCTGAGAAGGAAGATTTTTCATACGCCGATGTTGACCATTTGGGCGTAATCATCAAACATGAAGGTGGATACATGGCTGAGCACATTCATCATATTTTAAAATTGCCATATGTTGATATAGAAGCCATTCGTAAAGCTAAATTTAAAGTCGTGGTGGATGCTGTGAATTCTACTGGTGGTATTGCAGTTCCATATTTATTGAAGGCTTTAGGTGTTCAAGATATTGTGGAATTGTATTGCGAGCCAACAGGTCATTTCCCGCACAACCCCGAGCCTTTGCCTGAACATTTAACAGAGATTTCTTCTTTGATAAAAACACAAAATGCTCATGTGGGAATTGTGGTGGATCCTGATGTGGATCGTTTGGCAATGGTTTGCGAAGATGGATCTATGTTTGGTGAAGAATACACTTTGGTAGCAGTTGCGGATTATGTATTGAGTCAGAAAAAAGGAAATACAGTCTCCAACCTTTCTTCCTCAAGAGCCTTACGTGATGTTACCGAAAAACACGGAGGTGGCTATGCTGCTGCGGCAGTAGGTGAAGTGAATGTGGTAACAAAAATGAAGGAGACGAAAGCGGTCATTGGTGGTGAAGGCAATGGTGGTGTGATTCTTCCTGAATTGCATTATGGAAGAGATGCTCTCGTTGGTATCGCTTTGTTTTTAACTCATTTGGCGAAAAGTGGTAAAACCTGCTCTCAGTTGAAAGCTTCTTTTCCTTTTTATTATATCTCAAAAAACAAAATTGAATTAACGCCAGATATCGATGTGGATATGATATTAGAGAAGATGGCGAAAAAGTATGCGAGTGAAAACATCAGTACCATTGATGGTGTTAAAATAGATTTTCCTAAAGAGTGGGTTCATTTGCGTAAATCGAATACAGAACCTATCATCAGAATTTACTCGGAAAGTGCTACAAAGGAAAGTGCTGATGCGCTGGCCAATAAAATCATCGACGATATAAAATCATTGATATAAATGAAGGTTTATTTCGATAATGCTGCTACAACGCCTGTTGCTGAAGAAGTGCTTCAGGAGCTCAGCGACGTGCTGCGCAGTCACTATGGAAATCCTTCTTCCATTCATCAACAGGGAAGAGATGCGCGATCATTGGTGGAGCTGGCGCGAAAAAAAATCGCCACTTGCATTGGTGCTCAATCTTCGGAAATTGTATTTACTGCTGGTGGAACAGAAGCGGATAATTTGGCTATTCACGCTGCAATTCACGATTTGGGAGTGAACTGCATTATTACTTCTTCCATAGAGCATTCGGCGGTTTACAATAGTATAAAAAAGCAAAAAGAGGCGGAAGTGCTTTACGTTAAATTTTCCCCACAAGGGGAAATTGATTTAGCGCATTTGGAGGAATTGCTAAAATCGGCTACAGGCAAAGTGTTGGTGAGCTTGATGCACGTGAACAATGAAATAGGAACCATTCTTCCTTTGGATAAAGTAAGTGCTTTGTGTTTGCAATACGCTGCACTTTTTCATTCGGATACGGTGCAAAGCATCGGGCATTTGCCTTTGAATCTTTCTGCTACAAAAATAGATTTCGTTACTTGCTCGGCCCATAAACTCCATGGATTGAAGGGGACGGGTTTTTTATATGTGAGCAAGAAAAATAAAATTTCGGCGCAAATTATTGGTGGCGGACAAGAACGCGATATCCGCGGAGGGACGGAGAATGTGCCGGGAATTGTGTCGATGGGCAAAGCGCTCAGCATGAGTTGCGCTGCAATGGAGGAGGATGCTCAAAAAGTAAAAGGATTGAAAGATTATTTCTATAAAGAATTGCAGGCGATAGGAGCCATGGTGAATGGTTCTTTCGAGAATGCTTCTCCTTATATTTTAAATGTGTCGCTGCCCAAAACTTCTTCCTCATCAATGCTGCTCTTCAATCTCGATATTGAGGGCATTGCAGTATCGGGTGGAAGTGCCTGTTCGTCGGGAAGTCATTTGGGATCAAGAGTGCTAACTGAATTGGGCGTGGATAGCGAAGTGCCGGCTGTGCGCTTTTCTTTTAGTCGCTACAATACCAAAGAAGAAGTGGATTTTGTGATTGAAAAATTAAAGAAAATCTGCAAATGAAAATCACTTTTCTAGGCAGTGGAACATCGCAGGGAATGCCTGTTATTGCATGTGAATGCGAGGTGTGCGCGTCTACAGATGCGAAGGATAACCGACTCCGGGTTTCTATTATGATTGAGACGGAAGGGAAGGTTTTTGTGATTGATGCCGGACCCGATTTTCGACAACAGATGCTTCGGGAGAAGGTGAAAAAACTTAATGCAATTGTGTTTACGCATGAACATAAAGATCACATTGCCGGATTGGACGACGTGCGTGCTTTCAATTACATTACTAAAAAACCTGCCGAAATTTACGCGAGTGATTTGGTTCAGGTGGCTTTGAAAAGAGAGTTTCATTATGTTTTTTCTGGAATCGATTACCCTGGAATTCCTCAGTTGAATTTGCATACCATCAACAATTCGCCCTTCGAAATTGAAGGGGTTAAATTTATTCCTATCTCCGTTTTGCATTACAAGTTGCCTGTTTATGGATTTCGCATAGGTGATTTTACGTACATCACGGATGCTAATTATATCTCGGAGGAAGAGCTGGAAAAGGTAAAAGGCTCAAAAATTTTGGTACTCAATGCGCTTCGTAAAGAGAAACATATTTCTCATTTTACTTTGGATGAAGCTGTTGATTTGATTAAAAAAGTAAAGCCCGAAAAGGCTTATCTCACGCATATCAGTCATATGATGGGCAAGCATGCCGATGTTTCAAAAGAGCTTCCGGATGGTATTGAACTGGCGTATGATGGGTTGAATTTTGAGGTGTGAAATTGTATTCGCGAAATCCTCCTTTCTTTCGCGCATAATTCCTTCGCGCTCCTCCTTTTTCAAAGGAGGAAGGTAGTTAGTTGGCATTTCCTGAAGTGTGTTGTGAAAGTGAATGAGTGTGCGACTTCTCCCTTTGAAAAAGGGAGAGTGCGAAGGGATTTTGTGCGATGGCAAGAGGGATTTTCAGATTGTAAGATTATTTCCCTCTCCCTTGCAGCACTATTAAAATAGTGTGAATGATGATCTTAAAATCCACCAGTAAGGATCTGTTTTCCATGTAAATCAAATCGAATTTAAGTCGGTCAATCATTTGATCTACATTTTCTGCATAGCCGTATTTTACTTGTCCCCATGACGTGATTCCGGGTTTTACTCTTTCCAGGTAGTGGTAATGTGGAGCTCGCTGCACTATTTGATCGATAAAGAATTTTCTTTCCGGTCGAGGACCTACTACCGACATGTCGCCAATGATCACATTCCAAAATTGTGGTAACTCATCGAGTCGTGTTTTGCGAAGGAACAGGCCAACTCCAGTAATTCGGGGGTCGTTGTTTTTGGATAATGCCGGACCGTTCACTTCGGCATCGGTGACCATGGTACGGAACTTAATAATTTTAAAAGGTTTGCCGTGGATGCCGATTCGCTCCTGAGTGAAAAAGATAGGACCCTTTGAACTTAGTTTAACCGCAATTGCAATTGCTAAATAAAGTGGGAGTCCTAAAATTAAAGCACTAAACGAGAAGCAAAGATCAAAAAGTCGCTTCACGCTTTTTTGCCATTCGGGCATAACATCCGGAGAAACTTCAATTAAAGCGGCGCCCAAAATGGAATTCATTTTTACCGATCCAAGCAGAATGTCTTGAACGTCGGGAATGGTTTTAATGGTGATGTTTTTGCCTTCCAGTTGGGCAATGATTGCGTTTATTTTTTCTTGTTCATTCGTTTCAATTGCAATTATAACTTCTTCTACACCAGTGTTTTTAATTATTTCTTTTAAATTAATTATTGATCCTAGGTGTGGAATAAATTCTTGCGCTAAAAATGCCTTGTCTCCATCATTGATATTTACAAAACCAATGATTTTGTGGCCCATTGATTTGGGCATCTTTTCCAGCTCATTAAAAATCTGAACAGCTTTTTTGTCGCTTCCAATAATGAGGGTTTTGAACCCGATGATACGGTTGTGAATTTTATAGGCGGATTGGGAGGTGATGATAAATCTCGACAAGCCCGTAAGCAAGAAATGAAGCAAAAATAAGGTGGTAATCGACTTGTAGTATGTGTTGTATGATGGGTTGTAGTCGTTGAGCAGCAGGGTGAAGAAAATGATGATTACGCCAAATGCGCTGATCAAAAGGGTTTGGCCACTTTCTCGTAGTCGGGATTTTCGGTAAACATTACTATACTGACCTTGAAGTAGATAGAGGCAAAACCAGAAGAAAGGAATAACTATAATTCCTGCGTGAAGCTTAGGGTTGTGAATGATTTCTTCAAAGACTTCGCTGGTTTTTTCCAGGTTCCTTTTTCTGTAAATAAAGAAAATGCCCCAGGCGATCGTCGCCATTAGCCAGTCGCTTATAATATACTTAAGAGCTTGTTTCTTGGCGTTCATTTTTGGCTGATGATCTTAAGGTTGTCTAAGCGCAGTTTGGTTTCAATTTTACTAAGATGATGAATTTGATAATAAATTTCAAATTTACCTTGTAATGCATGTTGTCCAAGTGCGCTGCTGAGGTCAATATATATCTTGTTCCATATTAAATCTGTCGACTTAAGTGTTACAATAGATGTTATGGTTTTAATGTTTGAGGTATAGGTAATTACGCCAACTTCAATTTCTTGATCGCAGGCGTAATTCATTTCTAAAAATGTAGCTTTTGTAGCCGCTGGAATATTTAAATTAAGATTTGTTTTCAAGAAAGCTTTTTGTTGAATTGGACTCAATGCAATTTCTCCAATGCCACTTCCTTCGAAAATATCAGGACTGCTTTTTACAAGATACATGGAGGTGTCGGAATCCTCATCTTTTTCCAGAGGGATGAAATTGCCTTCAAAATCGAAATTCCATAAAAAGTTGAGGGAGTCAATGTAGGAGATGCCTGGATTTAAGGTGTTCACTCCTCCATTAAAAACGATGGTGGTGTCAAACCATTTGTAAAAAAGGTATTTGTCGCGGATGCCAGCCTGACCGGTATTTTTAATTCCAGCCACCAAGCTTATCTTGTTTGATTCACTTTCGCTCACCGGAATTTCGCATGGCAATTCGTAAGCACCTAGCAATTGATCGTTGAGGTAAATCCATGCATCTGTGATTTTGTTGCTAGTACTTCCTTGAGTATTGTAATCGGTGTGAACTTGGAATTGTTCAATTTTAAGGTAGCTAGGTTGTGGAGCTTCTTGCGTACAGGAGAGGAGTTGAAAGGCTATTAGCACAAAAAGTATAGGGGCGACTTTCAACATGAAAGTAAAGTTAGTCAAAAAGCATAGTAGCCCACATAAATTTATTAGTTTTGTGCTTTCGTGAAATTTATGAAGAAAATAATAATTGCCCTTGTGTCCATTGTTGCGCTGGCTTCTTGCGGTGGAGGTGATACTGCTTCTGATGCAGCTGCAACTCCTAAAAAGGATTCTATAGTTAATCCCGTTTGTATTTACTCTTATGATTCAGCTGCCACGGAAATTGGTTTCGGGGCTTTTAAAACTACTGCACGAAAAGAAGTTAAAGGTTCATTTGTAAGTTTTGAAATTAGTGGCACTAAAGAATCCGATACCTTATTGAATGTATTTTCAAACGCTACTTTTTCCATTAATATTCAAGGGTTAGGTACTGGCGATATATCAAGAGATTTCAAAATAAAAAAGTTTTTTTCCGCACTAAAAGGCACCTCTGTTATTACAGGCTCAGTTAAGTCTGTTGATAAAGATTCTTCAAAAATCACCTTACTCATTAAACTTAATGAGATTGAAAAGGATCTAGTATTGACTTACACAATTAATGGAGATGAAATTGTATTGAATGGATCATTAAATTTAATAGACTTCAGTGCCGAAAAAGCACTCTTTGGTTTGAATAAAGCCTGTGAAGATTTGCATAAAGGGGCGGATGGAGTATCTAAAACTTGGCCGGATGTAAACATCTACTTAAGCACAAAACTTAAAAACAGCTGCAAATAATATAGAATTTTAAAACAAACAGATATGTCAGTATTAGTAAACAAAAACTCAAAAGTAATAGTTCAGGGATTCACAGGAAGCGAAGGAACTTTCCACGCTTCTCAAATGATTGAATACGGTACTAATGTTGTTGGTGGTGTAACTCCAGGAAAAGGAGGGACAACTCACTTAGACAGACCCGTTTTCAATACAGTTAAAGACGCTGTTGAACAAGCAGGAGCAGATACTACTATTATTTTTGTCCCTCCAGCTTTTGCTGCTGATGCAATTATGGAAGCTGCTGATGCAGGTATTAAAGTAATTATCGCTATCACTGAGGGAATTCCTGTAGCTGATATGATTAAGGCAAATAGCTATGTTAAAGAAAGAAATGCTCGATTAATTGGACCTAACTGCCCAGGAATAATCACTCCAGGAGAAGCAAAAGTTGGTATTATGCCAGGTTTTGTTTTCAAAAAAGGAACTGTTGGTATTGTT
>JAPLEZ010000073.1 GCA_026390935.1 Bacteroidota bacterium | reverse complement strand
GATCAGGCATATTGATGTGTGCCACCGAAATTCCGCTGTTGATGTAATACTTTTTTGCGGTGTACCAATACCCCGCACCAATTTGAATGTCGGGACGCAGCACACTCATAGTGCTGAGATTTTCTCCGTTGGCTGCACCAGTAAAATCAGCTTCCACATAATTAAACTGATTTTCATAAACCAAAATATTCGGATTGACTGTTTTTTGAAACATGCCGATTTGAATTCCTCCGAATACTTTTTGCGTTTGTGTTTTATTTAAAAAATGATGGTAGGACACATTTAAACCTAAATGCTGCGTTGATAAAGCGCCCGAAGCGGTATTGTCGGAAATTAAAGCGATTCCTCCACCCACAAAATTTCCGTTTAATTTTTCTTCCAGAAATTTTTTGTCGCTGTAAAAGGAAGAGGTAACAAAAGGTGATGCTACCGAATTCCATTGATTTCGGTACAAATATCCCAAGCGGAATTCACCGTTGATATCACCTGTTAATCCTGGATTAAGCGATAAGGGTGCGTTGGTGAATTGGGAGAAATGAACGTCTTGTCCTTGTGTGGTAGAAACAAAAAAGAAAAAAAGGAAAGACAATATCACAGATCCTGAAACAAGTTCAGGATGACAAATGTGAACCATACTTTTCAGGGTATGCCCGCTAATGTCATCCTGAACTTGTTTCAGGATCTGTATATAATATTTTTGTTTCACCCTCATCTAATCAACGTAATATTTCCTTTTTGAAAAACCTCTGCACTTGTTTTTTTATTGATGGCATTGATGTAATACACAAAAGTTCCTTCGTTTTGCAAACTGCCTTTGTAAGTGCCATCCCAGCCCTGTTCAATATCTGTTGTTTGAAAAATCAATTCGCCCCATCGATTGTAAATGGTTAAGTCGATGAGTTTCATTTCTCCTGCATTTAATATTTTCACGAAATCATTTTTGCCATCGCCATTTGGTGTAAATCCCGAAACTATTTTTACGAAATCACTTACTGAAACGGATATTGTTTTGCTGATGGAATCCACGCAATTTCCATTGTTGGAGGCATACAGCGTAATTTTGTATTCTCCTTTTTTAGCATAATTTTTTGCCGTGTTGGGCTTGTCGGTAGTGCTGCCATCGCCCAAAGTCCATTTCCATCCCGAAGTGTTTTCTGAATTGTCTGTAAAGAAAACAGTGCTGTTGACCGATGGGTTTTCTGGCTCTAAATTAAAATCGGCTTTTGGAGGATTGTACGCATTGAGCGCAATTAGCGAGTCTATGGAGCATTGCGTTTCTCCGTAAATAATTTTCAAATGAAAGTCCTGAGTGCCTGTGCTGGTAATTTGGTAGGATGCAAAAGTGGAATCTTGTTTTACTGAATTGTGTTCCCAAAACCATTTGTTAATTTGTACCGTCGGGTCGGTATTTATCGCTTTTAATTCGGCTTTAAATGGAATGCAAAACAATTGGGTAAGGGTATCTATTTTTATTTTCGGACTCTTAAACACTTGCACATTTTTGCTGATGGTGTCGCTGCAACCAATGCTACTTTTGCTACTGAGGGTGATGGTGTAATTTCCTTGTGCCAGATAGGCGTGCAGCGGGTTGGCGCTCACACTTGAATTGTTGTCGCCAAAATTCCAGTTGTGTGTGAGCGGGAACTGAGCACTGGTTAAATTGGATAATTGCATGTTTCCTAAAGAGCACATTATGGTATCGCTCATTGAAAAATCACTGATTACTTTTTCGGCGTATACTTTCTGACCTTTTAGCGTTGCTGTGCAATTGTTGGAATCCAGCAACTGTACTTCAGGATTGTATAAACCTTTAGTGGTGTAATCATGGTAAACCGAATCCCGTTTTATTGCATAATTGAAAGATTGAATGTTACCATCGCCAAAATTCCACACGTAAAAATTAGTGCCGGTGAAATCCTGATCTAGCAATACTTTGATAGGCACACAACCCGAATCGGGATGCAATACATAGGAACCATAAGGTCCCTTAATGGTAATGAATTTTGTTTTTGTAATCGAATTTGAACAACCGTTTGCATTGGTGGCAGTGAGTTTTACGTCAAATTTTCCCGGATGGGTATAATTGTTTACTGCGTTTTTTTCGTTGCTAAATGCTCCTTCGCCGAAATCCCAAGTCCAACTTTGAATATTTGTTTTGGATGAATCATAAAAGGAAACCAAAAAAGGAGAGCAATTGGCGACCATGGTATCAGCAGAAAAGTTTACCACCGGCAGTGCTGCAATATCTGTTAGCTTCAATTGTGTATTGGTGTCCTTGCATCCAAATTGATTTGAAACAAATAAATTAATATCGAACACTCCTGTTTTGTTAAAGATGAAAGAAGGATGCGTTGCGGAGGAAGTATCAGTTCCACCAAAATTCCATTTGTAAGTGAGGCTGCCCGATGGCGATGATTGGTTGATGAATTTGATGGTGTCACCAATGCATCCAATGGTTTTGTTGGTGGTAAATGCCGCGCTTGGTTTGGTGATGGTAATGTAGTTTTGTTTGCTGATGGAATCTTTGCAGCCATAGCTGTTTTGCATAATTAGTTGTACAGGATATGATCCGCTGGTGTAGTAGGAATGAGTAGGATTAACTGCTGTAGACGTATTACCATCGCCAAATTTCCACCAGCGAGAAGTAATTGCTTTTGTAGAAGCCGAAGAATCTGTAAACTGAATCACATCACCTTTGCAATAGTTGTTTTTTGCACTTCCGAAATTCAATTTTATCCCTTCAATGCGAATGGTGTCTTTTTGATCGTTCTGACATTCCTGATAGCTAGTGATGTTGGCGCTTAAGTAGTTGTATGGAACACGTGCTGAAGCGTAGGCATGAATGATAAAAGAACCTGTGTCAGCATATGCTTTGCTGGTGGTGTCGGCATAAGGCCCACCTAAACTGCTGTTGTCTCCAAAATCCCAGTCGTAATCGTAAATGTTGCCTAAGGTGCTTTTTGTTAAATTGATTAATGTAATTGGTTCGTTCATACAGGCCGTTGACTGAACGATTTTTTTGGGGATCATTGAATCTACTGTAATTACTCTTGATAATACATCGGTGCAATTTTGAGCGGTATTGGTGGTGCTGATGTTGATGTCGTAAATTCCTGAGTGTGTAATATTGATAAAGGAAGTATCGTTGGCCTTTAATTTAATTATGGTGTCACTAGTGCCACGTTTCACCACATTGAAATAGTTGAATTTATCCCAGTTCGTTGAGCCGTTGAATAAACCCAATGAAAATGGTGGTTTGCATGCTCCTAAACTTACTTCGCCGTTAGGGAAAATGTAGTTGGGCATGGACATGTTGGATTTAATAAAGACTTTCTTTTTCACTTCGGCATAGCAACCGTTGTTACCAACTATCATATTTACGTAGTAGGTGCCAGTTTTTGCTTGAGCGTTATCGGCCCACAAAGTATCATTAACATTGGTGATTTGATGTTTGTCGTATTTTTCATATTTGTGTTGCGGATTTTGAATGGCAACATAATCTTCAATAGCATAATAGTAGCCTGAATCCGGACAAGTTGCAGGAAGTTTTCCATTTACTCCCAATAAGTCACTGCCGTTTTGATACATGCTCCAGCACCAGTAATTGGGCTTTGTAGAAGGATTGCTGTATTTGGTTTTGTCGGTGTATTGATGTGTGGTATGAAAACAAAAAGTATCGGCGTCAGTGACAAAGTCGACGAGGCTCGGTTTTTCTCCTGTTTTCACTGCTTTGTTCACCGTAACACTGGATGTGCAGCCGTTGGCATTTTCAACGGTTAAAGTCACTGTGTAAAAACCGGTATTGTTATAAGTGTGAGTCGGACTTTTTAAAGTAGAGGTGTTGGCCACGCCCGATGTTGAATCACCAAAATTCCAATTCCATTTTATGATGGGCGATCCATATGTAGTGCTGTTGTCTTTCAACGTGACTGTCAATGGTGCGCAACCGCTAAACGGGGTGTCTACTTTAAATCCTGCTATCGGAATGGGGAAATTTAGTTTTACTGTATCGCTGTGTGCGCAGCCCCAAACGTTGCTTTGCGTTAAAATAGCTGTTGCAACTGCAGGAGGAACAATGTACGTTTGAGTGGGATTGAGCTGAGCTGAACTCTGTCCGTTGGAAAAATTCCATAGTGAAGTGGCATTCGATCCCGTGGATTGATTCACGAAATTAACGGAGAATGGGGCCTTGCAGCTGAGCGGTGAAAAAGTGAATTTCGCTGTCGGACTGGTATAAACCTGAGTCACCGTATCAATGCAGGTGTTGTTGAATCTGCTGATGAGACGGAGATTGTAGGTGCCCTTCGTAGCAAATTTGTGAGTAGGATTTACACGCATTGCGGTATCGCCATCTCCAAAATCCCAAGTGTTGATGGTGCCCACCGGATTGCCTGTATTGTTAAAGTTGATGGTGAAATCCTTCTGCCCGTTGCAACTTACAGTATAATTGAAATTGGTTTTATAATCGGTGATGCGTATTGTTTTTTTTAAAGTATCAGAGCAAGTGGAGCCCGTGCTGTTCACTATCATGCTCACCTGCACGGTATCAAATTTTGCGTACGTGTGCTTTGGCGATTTCAACGTGGAGTTGGATCCATCGCCAAAATTCCAACTGTAATTTAAATTGCTTCCTGTTGATTTGTTGGTGAATTGAACTGCCGCCGGAAGTTCGCAAACAAAGGTGTCGGCAGCGAAATCTGCCTTTGGCTGATTGATGTTAATGTAGTTGTTGAGTACGTAAGTATTGGTGCATTCATTGGCATCTTCAATTTGAAGATAAACGTTGAATTTCCCTTCTTTGCTGTAGTTGTGCACAGGATTTTGCTGTGTAGAAAACAAACCATCTCCAAAACTCCAAAACCATTTGATAATGCCTGTAGATTGCGGCACCGAAAGGTCAGTGAAATGAATAGGGGAGTAGCCACATAAATCTGTTTTGTTGGCCTGAAAGTCGGCGCTGGGCGATGCGTACACCGGAATTGTAATTGTTTTTGAAGTGCTGCCTAGCACGTTGGTGGAAGTGAGTTTTACGGTGTATAAGCCCGGCAAGGAAAATAGAATTGATGGATCTTGCTCAGTAGAAGTGCTTCCATTGCCAAAATCCCAGCTATAACTGATGGGACCCTGTGTAGAAGTGTTGGTGAATTTAATCAAAACGGGAGCGCAGCCTTTGGACTTGTCGGCAGTAAAATCGGCAATGGGCTGAGCGCATAAGGTAATCGCAAAGAGCTGACAAAGCACAATTAAAAAAAGGAAGTTCTTGCGTTTAAAATAGGTCATTAATGCTTTATACTTAGTGCCTCACGAAAATAAGTATTTTAAAAGTGGGGGTCAACTTTGAGTTTGCGAAAAGGCATTTTTTATAAGATAAAGTATTCGTTCTTTTATTTTTTGAAAAGTGTAAGTATTTGTAAAAATGAATGACTAAGCCTTTGAATATTAATTTTATCTATACCTGATGAAGAAGAAAATTATTTTTAATGCGCTTAAAGTCAGCGCTATAATTGGGACTTTGTTGAATTTAATCAACAATTACGATGAGATTTTCTTTGGGGATTTTTCAATGTCGGTGGGGGTGAAAGTGTTCATCACTTATCTTATTCCTTTTTCGGTATCGTTTTATTCTTCACGAAAGGCCTTAATCGACAGTGGTGTTTTGAGCTAATTCAAAGATGGTGTGTCAGCGAAATTGCTCAAAACAGAAAAGGGCGATTTATTGTCGGCCAAAATTTTCCCCCAAAGTTTCTTAGGCGACTTATAGAACACGTATTCTTTTTTTCCGGGGAAGCAAAACCACGAGTTTTTTTTCATTTCATCGCGAATCTGCGATGGTCCCCAACCAGCATAGCCCATAAAAAACCGAATGTTGCTGTTGTTGAGTTTGTTTTCCTTCGCTAAAGCCTGAACTTTCGCAAAATCACCTCCCCAATAAATCCCACTTCTGATTTTAGTGCTATTTGGAATTTCCTTCTCCAAGGTGTGGACATAAAATATAATATCGGTATCCACGGGACCGCCTAAAAACACGGGTAAATCTACTTTTGGAAAATCTTTAATGGCATCGCTAACTCTAATGTTTGAAGGGGAATTGATCACAAAGCCCATGGTGCCTTGCTTAGAATGTTCAACGAAAAGCACTACCGATCTCTTGAAGTAGGGATCATGTAAAAAAGGTTCGGCAACAATAACTTTTCCTTGTTCTATTCTTGGCGTTTTCATAAAATCAAACAATGAATATACTACAGTTTTTACAATGTTTTTCTTTTTAAGATGAAATACATATTTTTATCACATCTATGGTAAAATTAACTTTCTTCGCACTTCTGTCTTCTGTGGTGCTTTTTTCTTGCACCGAGGAACCAAAAGAAGTTGTTCAAAATGTGGTGGTTGAACCAACAATTGTTGGTGACTCCAGTCTTTCTTTAGATATAGTGGCCTATAAAACCGTATTGAACGTAGTAAGAGAATCGGAATTAATGCCTGATTTTACCTTTGTGCCTGGAGACGTTGAAAAAGCAAAAGCATATATCGCTAATAACGAAAGATTGCTGGAATACAATCCCGATTTTATTGAGAAACTACAAGAGCAATCACTAAATGATACCAATTGGACGGGCATCAGTATTTTGGCGAGAGAGATTAGTCATCATTTGGCAAAACATAAATTGTCGGGAGGATCTCCCAGTGCCAATGAAAATTTGGAAGCTGATAAAAATGCCGGATTTGTATTGTATAAAATGGGGGCATCATTAGAAGAGTCCATTACTGCTTTGGAAGAAAGCTCGAATGAGCAAAGTCCTGCGCAGGCTTTGATTTTCAGCAAACGAAAAAAAGCACTTACTGAGGGTTGGGAAGAAGCAAAAACTTTACATGCTCCTCCGAAAAAGGCTGATCAGCTAGCTGTGACAAAGGAAATTTCAAAGGCAGAAAGTAAACAGAAGAAGGCAGTTGCCGATGTGAATGGCGGACGAAAAGTGATGTTTAATGTATTTATTGCTTCGGATAGTTTGATTTACAAAGTGGATGCAAACAACGAAATTTTTGTCACTATTAATAACAAAGTAAGTGTGGTTGGAAAAAAATTACCTTCCAACAAATTGGGCTTTGATTGGTTCTTTGAACAAAATCACAACCGCTATGGAGTGGATAAAGCTGGTCGTATTTGGGCCCGTTCACTCGAAGGTGAATTTAAAGTAATTGGTCAGGCCATCGCGCAAAAAAATTAATAATCCTATGAGAACTATATTATTTACAGCCCTATTAACAACATCATTTTTTGCTTGTGGTCCTTCAGCTGAAGAAATGGACGAGCACGCTAAAAAAGTGGATAGTGAAGTGTTGAAGATTGATGATCAGTTTGAAAAAGAATTGGAAAGCATGGGCATGGCTGCTGACTCAGCAGTATCAGCAGTAGTCGATTCAACTCAGCACTAATGGAATTTAAAAAGCAAGGTTTGTCTGATGAGCTGTTATTAGACCTATACCGTCGTTTGCTAACTCCTCGTTTGTTTGAGGAAAAGATGTTGGTTCTTCTGCGTCAGGGAAGAATTTCCAAATGGTTTTCCGGTATCGGTCAGGAAGCCATTTCAGTGGGTTCTACCAAAGCATTAAACGAGGATGAATACATTTTTCCAATGCACCGAAATTTGGGTGTGTTTACCGGTCGCAATATTCCTTTCAATAGATTGTTTGCTCAGTTTCAAGGCAAGGCTACTGGCTTTAGCAAAGGGCGCGAGCGTTCATTTCACTTTGGAACCAACGAATACCATATCGTTGGAATGATATCGCATTTGGGACCACAATTGTCGCTGGCCGACGGTGTAGCATTGGCTTGCAAACTCAACAAAGAAAAAAAAGCTACACTGGTTTTTACAGGTGATGGCGGTGCTAGTCAGGGCGAATTTCATGAAGCATTAAATGTTGCAGCGGTGTGGCAATTGCCTGTGATCTTCGTAGTAGAAAACAATGGTTACGCTTTGTCTACGCCTTCAAAAGAGCAGTTTTTAAATTCAAGTTTTGTAGATAAAGCTCACGGATACGGCATTGAAGCAATAAGTATTGAAGGAAATAACATATTGGAAGTTTACAATACTTTTATGCAAGTGGCCGAAAAAGTGCGCAAAAATCCTCAGCCTTTTTTAGTGGATTGTCGCACTTTTAGGATGCGCGGACATGAAGAAGCTTCGGGCACCAAATACATTCCGCAACACTTATTTGAGGAATGGGCAAAAAAAGATCCTATCGCCAATTATGAAGCTTTTTTACTGAAAGAAAATGTGATCACTGAAGCTCAAAAAGAAGCGATACATAAAGAAATAAAAGAGCAGATTGCTTCGGCAATTGAGGAGGTGATGGAGGAAGAGGAAATCATTCCTGATAAGATTGCTGAGTTTGCTGATATTTATGCATCAACTCAAAATGAAGAAATTCAACCTTCCGGACAAAGCAAGGAAATCCGATACATTGATGCAGTGAGTGATGCACTCCGACTAGCACTCCGCAAACACGATAATCTTGTTTTAATGGGACAGGATATTGCTGAGTACGGTGGAGCATTCAAAGTAACAGAAGGAATGCTCGAGGAATTCGGCAAAGATAAAATACGTAATACGCCTTTGTGCGAATCAGCCATTGTTGGCGCTGCCATGGGCATGAGCATCAAAGGGTGGAAGTCGGTAGTGGAAATGCAATTCGCCGATTTTGTCACTTGTGGTTTCAATCAAATTGTAAATAATTTAGCCAAGAGCAATTACCGCTGGGGACAAAATGCCGACGTGGTAATACGCATGCCTACAGGTGGAGGCGTTGCTGCCGGACCATTTCACAGTCAGAGCAACGAAGCATGGTTCTTCCATGTTCCTGGTTTGAAAATAGTATATCCTGCTTTTCCATATGATGCTAAAGGCTTGTTGTTGGCTGCCATTGACGATCCTAATCCTGTGTTGTATTTTGAGCACAAGGCGATGTATAGAAGTGTGTCGCAACAAGTACCCGACGGTTATTTCACGCTGCCTATAGGCAAAGCAGCCTTGGTCAATGAAGGAGAAAAAATTTCCATCATTACCTACGGAATGGGCGTGCATTGGGCGCTAAAGGCAGTTGAGTCAACTGGCATTTCTGCCGATATTTTAGATTTAAGAACTTTACTTCCTTTAGATACAGAAGCGATTTACCAAAGCGCTAAAAAAACAGGAAAGGTTTTGGTGTTGCATGAAGACACGCTGTTGGGTGGTATTGGCGCCGAAATCAGCGCGCTCATCACTGAAAACTGTTTTGAATATTTGGATGCGCCAGTGGTTCGCGTGGCGAGTTTGGATACACCGGTACCATTTAATGCTTTGCTGGAAAAACAGTTTTTGGCGGAATCAAGGTTGGTGAATAAATTGAAGGAGTTGGCGGGTTATTGATTCTTGTAGAGACGCAAAATTTTGCGTCTCAGAAAATTAAATTATTTTGAAGACGCAAAATTTTGCGTCTCTACAAGAATCACCTCCGCAACTCTTTTAGCTCCCAACTCTGTAAAATGACAATCGTCGTAAAAAATACTTTCGTCTTTAGGTAAAAAGGAGTAGAGATCAATCACTTTTACTCCTCGTTCACTAGCGGTTTTAATGAGTGTTTGATTGAATAGTTTCATGCTTTCGTCGAGTACTTTCGCAGTATAATATTGTCCGCCATTTTCCTGAAAATTCCCGATGCCGCCCAACCACATCATTTCTTCCTGATGCTTGGTGTTATTGCTACTCCATAGTACAGGTTGGGTGGCGAAAATCAATGCAACTTGATTTTCTTTGGCTAAATCAATCAAAGCATTGATGTTGTTTTTGTAGCCATTTAAAGCATTATTCCAGTTAGGCAAAGTATCAATTTTTTGTTGACAAGCGCTTCTGAATTTTCGGTGCTTGATAAAAACTCTTCCATATTTATCCAGCGTCATTTCCTTAGGAGGATTGGGAAAAATGCTGCGTTTAATTATTCCGCATAATCTCCAATATCCTGTTCTTTGATACCACGGAAAATATTTTCGAGGTATTACTGGAAATGCTTTGTTGTACCTTTCTGTGGAGTCGCCCGCTGTGTATTCTCCTCGCACCAATTGCAATTGCAAATCGTTAATGCCCATCAAAATTATAATGGTTTTTGTGTTGGGAAATTGCTGTAGCAAAACCTTCATCTGATCAATGTGGTGAAAAGAATTGAGTCCGTTTTTTCCTGCGTTTTCTGCGTTAATAAAATGAGTCCAGGTTTCATCGTTGTCCAAAAGCATTTCAATGGTAGTGCTTCCTCCAATCGCTAAAATTTTGGCCGATGCACTTCCTCGCAATCCTTCGTTGTTAATGGTAAAATGTGAATTGCCATGCACACCATTTATTGCAGTGGAATCGGGTTCAAAAGTGAAATCCAAGTTGGGTGTCCACATTCTGAATTCATTTTCTTGGGGAAGAAAAATTCGGAGCGCCACTTCGCCAAGAATCAATGCCAGAAAAATACTGAGGGCAACAGTTAGCGTTTTGAATTTTTTCTGACTCGCAGCCATCTTGCTTTACACGCTTTTTAAAGCCGACTCCAATTCAAGTGCGCGCTGAAAAATGTCGTTGAGTTCGCGAGCGACCAATACATTGTTTAGTAAAGTGGATAGTTCTTCATCGTGCGGTTTGGCTTTCATTGTTTTTAAATCCAAATGCACGAAAGTACTTCTCAATACGGCTTTGATGTGTTTTTTGTCTTTGTCGTACATGATGAATTCTACAATCAAAGATTTATCAGCAACATTGATCACTTCTGAACTGATGATGATTTCTTCGCGCAGTTCAGCTGGGCGACGGTATACTATTTCATGTTTTCCGACAAACCATGCAACACCTTTTTGGCGCGCTATGTGGAAGATGTCCAAATCGTAAAAATTCACCAAATGATCTTCACGGGCATTTAAAAAATAATCAAAATAGCGACCGTTGTTCAGGTGACCATAAGGATCACAATCCTGAAATTGAATGACCTTTTTGCTACTTGGTGTTTTTTCAAATTGAGTTTCCATGCACAGAAGATAAAGATTTTATATAAGATTTCACTTCTTTAATGTCGCGAATGATTGGCACATTCATGCGTTCAACGAGCTTAACATGATGCTCTTTTTCGGCGTAGGCAATGGCTTTGAATCCTCCTCTGCTTGCTGCGGTGAGGCCCGAAACACTGTCTTCAATCACCAAGCATTCATCGGGAGTGAATCCCATTCCTTTGGCAGCATACAAGAACACGCCAGGATCAGGTTTCCATTCCTGAATATCGTAGGCGCTGTATATCTTTCCTTCAAAGTGTTGAATCAAATTGGTCACGGTTAAATTGAGAATTATTTTTTCTTTCAAAGAGCTGGAAGCAACGCAAAAGGGAAGTGGAAAATCTTTCAGTAAATCGTGAATCCCGGGAATTGGCGTCACCTCTTTTTTAAAAGCTTCAAAAGATCGGGCTCTAAAAGTGTCCACAAAGTTTTCGGGCAATTTCATGTTGAATAATTTTTCAACGTAGGCGATACAAGCGCCTAAAGAAGTTCCAGAAAAATCGATGAGCATTTGCGCGATGGGCGCCTCGTAACCCAGGTCGCGCAGCACTTCTCCAAATACCCTAAATGAAGTGGTTTCAGTGTCTACCAAAACTCCGTCGCAATCGAAGATGATACATTTAAGTTGAGCCATGTGGCGAAGGTAATGAGAAAAACTAATTGAAGTAGGCGACTTTTCAACAATGCTTCAGGGAATAAGTAAATGTTAAAGCAGTGTTTTTACATCACCTTGCGTTATATTTTTGATGAAAATCTGTACCTATGAAAAAGTTAATTTATTTATTTCTGATTATTGCAGCAGCTTCCTGCGCCCCTCACAGAGTTTGCGATTCAAAAGCAAAGGAGGATGGAAAGTTTGCTAAGATGTTGTATACTTCTCGTTATGAAGGTGCTTTGCACGAACGAGATTCTTTGTGCGCTCAATCCAAACAACTGATGCAGGATACAGCCGGTTTAGGAAAAGTATTGCGCAATGAAAAGCAAAAACTGGCCAAGGAAATGAAGGAGCATGCGGAGTTGAAGAAGTTGTATGAAAATTTAGAAAAATCTTCGGGTGCGCAGCTCACTCAGTTGAATGCCGATTTAACTAAAAAGCAAACTGAGCTGGAAGAAAAACAAAAGAAGGTGGATCAACTAGAAGGCTTGTTGAAAGAGCATCAGGCGATGTTGGATAATTTGTTTTCCTCTATCAAAAGGGCTTTGGTGGATTTCTCGCCATCGGAATTGACGGTGGAAATGAAAAACGGAAAATTGTATGTTTCTCTTTTAGACAAACTCTTGTTTGAATCAGGAAAAGCAGATGTGCAAGCGCGTGGTGTTGAGGCTTTGGAGAAATTATCTGCTGTGTTGAACGGTCACTCTAGTTTTGAAATATTGGTAGAAGGTCATACTGATAATGTGCCTATTAAATCGGCTGTGTATCGCGACAACTGGGATTTAAGTACCTATCGCGCAGCAAGTGTGGTGAGATTGATGATTCAAAATAAAGTGCAAGTGGAGCGATTAACAGCTGCTGGAAAAGGCGAGTTTCACCCAATTGCTAGCAACGACACGCCAGAAGGCCGATCTAAAAACAGAAGAACAGAAATTATTTTGGTTCCTGACTTAAGTGCAATCATGAATTTGATTAAATAAAATTTCAGAATTATTATTTAAAGTATAGATCCTGAAACAAGTTCAGGATGACATTACCGAGCATGATGTGAAGAAAGTGGTTCACATTTGTCATCCTGAACTTGTTTCAGGATCTACGCCACAAAGAATATAAAGGAGATCGCAAGGTCTCCTTTTTTTGTTTTTTTATGAAATGGTTAAGTTCATGAATAACTATCTTTCCGCTCATGAAAAACCTTAAAGAATACTTCAGCGATAAAAAAGCGAATTTCTGTTTGCGCCGCACTCCTGTTGATTTTCCAATGTCCATTCACGATTCCATTTTTCAGGTGTCAGAAAAACATTGGCAGCAAGTTCAATCTACCAGCAATAACCTGTATTTGAGTTATGAGTATTTGAAAGCCATTGAGCTTTCTCAGCAAAATATTTCATGTCGCTACATCATCTTTTACCAAGATAAAAATCCCGTTGCTATTGCTTACGTTCAGGTTTTGAATTTAAAATTAGCCAACAGCATCAGGAATTTGGAATGCACTCATTTAAATTTTGGCAAAGAATTGCTGGGTGGAAAAAATTTAAAATTTTTGGTTTGTGGCAATGTTTTTTCCTCGGGTGAAAACGGATTTGCTATGATTCCCAGCATGGATCCCGAAGTGGCTTACAATGCTTTGATGAATGGTTTGTATCGTTTGCGAAGGGCGGAGAAAGTGCTCGGACAAGTTTCTTCAGTGATCTTGAAAGAGTTTTGGGAAAAGAGTTACAATCAATTGGCGGTCATAAAAAAATACGATTACAGAGATTTTGAGATTGATCCTAACTTGGTGCTGAAGATTTCTCCTTCTTGGAAAAACATCAACAATTACGTTGACGACATCACTAAAAAATATAGAAAAAGGTATAAAGATGTTTTGAAAAAATCATCGATCCTGCAAGTGAAAGAGCTGGATGCTGCCGACATTAAATCGCAGGAAGAAGTAATTAAAGTGTTGTTTGATGCGGTGCATGAAAAAGCCGATTTTAAGTTCGGACATTTTGATGCTTCAGGCTTCTACAATATGAAAGTCAATTTGAAGGAAAAATTTATTTTCCGTGCCTATTACTTAGAGGAAGAAATGGTTGGTTTTGCTGCTTTGTTTGTAAGCAACGGTGTGTTGGATGCCAACTATGTTGGATTGGATTATGAGGTGAGCAAAGAGTACTGTGTATATCACCGAATGTTGTTTGATTTTGTTGAAATTGCCATTGAACAGCAATGCACCGAATTGTGCTACGGAAGAACGGCCAGTGAAATTAAATCGTCGATTGGCGCAGTTCCGGTGAATATGAAAATTTTCATGCGCCACAGAAATACCTTGAGTAACAAATTGCTGAAACCAATTTTCAAACTGATACAACCTAGTTCTTTTGAATTGAGAAATCCTTTTAAGGAAGAGGTGCCGGTTCCTGTGGCAAGTTAATCTGATAATAGCATTTTCAGGAAGTGATTCTTGTAGAGACGGAAGATTTTCCGTCTCTCACAAAGTACGATAAAATTAAAGACGCAAAATTTTGCGTCTCTACAAGAACCAAATAGTGAAATTAAGCAATCCCTTCCGTCGGCATTGCTCTATCCACTTTTTTCACCAAGCCCTGCAATGTTTTACCCGGACCGATTTCAGTAAATTTAGTTGCGCCACCAGCTATCATGTTGATCACCGTTTGTGTCCAGCGCACCGGAGCAGTCAATTGCGTTACTAAGTTTTGTTTGATAGTATTTGGATCTGTAATTGCCTGTGCATTTACATTTTGGTAAACCGGACAAATAGGTGTGTTGAAAGTTGTGTTTTCTATCGCTGCAGCCAATTCTACGCGTGCTGGTTCCATCAATGGAGAGTGGAATGCGCCTCCAACAGGAAGTAATAAAGCTCGCTTAGCGCCAGCTTCAGTCAATTTAGCACATGCAGCTTCAACTGCTTTGTTTTCGCCGGAGATCACCAATTGTCCCGGACAATTATAATTCGCTGCTACCACTACGCCATCAATGCTTTTGCAAATTTCTTCTACCACAGCGTCTTCTAGTCCTAAAATTGCCGCCATTGTAGAAGGGTTGATTTCACAGGCTTTTTGCATTGCCTGAGCACGAATAGAAACCAATCTTAATCCATCTTCAAATGAAATGGTTTTGTTGGCTACCAGCGCAGAAAATTCTCCTAAGGAATGTCCGGCTACCATATCAGGTTTGAATTGAGGAAGAGTGAGAGTGAGTGCGACAGAATGAAGGAAAACCGCAGGTTGTGTTACTTTAGTTTGTTTTAAATCTTCATCAGTTCCGTTGAACATGATTTCGGTAATGTTGAAGCCCAATATTTCATTGGCTTTATCAAATAATTTTTTTGCTTCAGGATTGCTGTTGTACAATTCTTTTCCCATTCCCGGGAATTGTGAGCCTTGACCTGGATAAACGTATGCGTTCATATAAATAAGTTCAATGTTTAAAGTTTAATGTTCAAAGTTATTTAATGTAATTTGGAAGATATTAATTTGATGAATTCATTTCTGGTTTCTTGTTTTTCAAATGCTCCTTTGAATGAGGAAGTGGTAGTAACACTGTTTTGTTTTTGCACTCCACGCATTTGCATGCACATGTGCTGAGCTTCAATAACTACGGCTACTCCAATCGGATTTAAAGTTCTTTGAATACACTCTAATATGTCAGTTGTTAATCTTTCTTGCACTTGTAATCTGCGAGAGTACGCATCCACTACTCTTGGGATTTTACTTAAGCCCACAATTTTTCCTGATGGGATATAGGCGATGTGTGCCTTTCCGAAAAAGGGTAAAATATGGTGCTCGCACAATGAATACAATTCAATGTCTTTTACAATAATCATTTCGTTGTGGTCTTCATTGAAGATGGCCGACATCATGATTTCATCCGGATTTTCGCAATATCCTTTAGTGAGGTATTGCATCGATTTGGCAACTCTTTCGGGTGTTTTTAACAGTCCCTCACGATCGGGGTTTTCACCAATTATTTTTAGAATTTCTCTGTTGTATTCCGCCATTTTACGGGTGGATTCCTCATTGAATTCTTCGGTTTTTTTATAGTTTCCCATTATCCGTAATATTCTACTGAATTGTTTTCTGTTTCTTGCACTTTTACAGAATGGAGTTGACAGCCCAGGGCTTCAACTTCTGTTTTAATTTCTTTCCAGATCTCAATGGCTAACACTTCTGTAGACGCCATTTTGCCTTTCATGAAAGGAACATCTAAATTGATGTTTCGGTGATCCAAAGGGTTTACAATTTTGTTTTGAAGAACAATACTCAATTGTTTTAAATCCACAACAAAACCTGTGGTAGGATTGATTTCCCCTTTCACGGTAACAAACACTTCGTAATTGTGTCCGTGCCAGTTGTGGTTGGCACACTTGCCAAAAACTTCTTCGTTTTTTTCGGCGCTCCAGTCGTCTCTGTATAGCTTGTGCGCTGCATTGAAGCGTTCGCGTCGGGTGAGGTAAATCATTTTTTAAAATTTTAGGTGCACAAATATAAGTGAATGTTCTTTGCAAAAGAACATTTGCTATTTTTACGAAAAAATATTCTCATGATAATAGTAACTGGAGCAGCAGGATTTATAAGTAGCGTGGTGGTAGGCAAGCTCAATGAGCTGGGGTATAAGGATATAGTGTTGGTGGATGATTTCCAATCTTATCCTGCTAAGCAATCCAATTATGAGCATCTTGTCTTTACCGAAAAAGTAGATCGTAAGGATTTCTTTACTTGGCTAGAAAAAAATCAGCGTTTCACCCAATTTGTCATTCATTTGGGCGCACGCACCGATACTACCGAATTCAACAAAGATATTTTTGATGAATTGAATTTAAACTACAGCAAAAAAGTGTGGGAACTTTGCGTTCAACATGCCTTGCCTTTAATTTATGCTTCATCTGCTGCAACATATGGTGGCGGAGAGTTGGGTTATGATGACAACCACGAAGTAATTCCGAATTTAAAACCTTTGAACCCTTATGGGGATTCAAAAAACGATTTTGATATATGGGCTTTGCAACAAGAGAAAAAACCTTTCTTTTGGGCAGGCTTGAAATTTTTTAATGTTTACGGTCCAAATGAATATCATAAGGGCCGCATGGCTTCGGTAGTTTTTCATTCGTTCAACCAAATCAAAGCTGTAGGAAAAGTGAAGTTGTTCCGTTCTCATCGTGCGGATTATAAAGACGGCGGACAATTACGCGATTTCATTTATGTGAAAGATGTTGCCGATGTGATTGTGTTTTTGATGGAGAGCAGAAAGCATTCCGGTATTTACAATTTGGGAACAGGTAAAGCTCGAGCCTTTGTGGATTTAGCGAACGCTACTTTCAAGGCCATGAATCTTCCATCTAATATTGAGTTTATTGATACACCAATTGATATTCGAGACAAATACCAATACTACACGCAAGCCAACATGGCTAAATTAAAAGCTGCCGGATATACTAAGGAGTTTACTTCTTTGGAAGATGGGGTGGAGGATTACGTGAAAAATTATCTTCAGAAAAGAAAATAGATCGGTAATTTGAAACGTTTCCTTTTTTTTGCATTATTCCATAAAACCTTTCCTATGACAAGAATATTATTTTGCTTCCTGTTCATTGCTCCATTCTCCTGTTTTAGTCAGAGTATGGATTTTTCTGGAAAAAACATTAGTGTTTTGCCTGATTCTATCTTCGACGGTAGAACTATTGTTAGTTTGGATTTGTCAAAGAATCAATTCACTGAACTTCCATTGAAATTAAAAGATATTCCTGGATTAACGAAGCTGAATCTTGAAGATAATCCACTCTCTGTTTTTCCGAAAGCACTCTCTCAAATCGGTGCTTTGGAGAGTTTAAATATTTCAAACACCCCTATTTTTAATGGCAGTGAGACTTCTGAAGAGCTAATTAAATTGAAACGATTAAAGGAATTTATTGTGCACAATGAAAAGGGCATTCCTGCCTATTTGCCTTTGCTAAAAAAACTAAAAGTATTGAAAGTTGTAAATTCTACTATCACATTTTCTTCTTCCCGAAATTTTTTAAAAGTGGAAGAACTGCTGGTTGACGGTAATTCGTTTAGTACTTTAAATGTTTTCTTGTCAAGCTTTCCTAGTCTAAGTAAATTTGAGCTGATTAACAGAAGCGGTAATCAAGAGCTACAGCTATCAAATTTGCGCGGACTCGCTTCAATTATGATGAGTGGAATAGTCCTCAATATTGATTCTATTGTAAAGTACAATCCCAAAATTCAAACATTTGGAATTTTTAATGTTACTCTTTCGCAAGTACCTAAAAGTATTTCTCGTTTAAAGTATTTGAGAAATTTATACTTGGTGAACACAAATTTGACTTCAATCGTTATTCCGTCAGTTGTAAAGTTGAGATTTTTAAACATCAAGGGAAACTCCTTAGAAAACGCAGTGGTAAACAGGTTGAAAAGAAAAGTGCAAGACGGCAATGTTATTTACGACGCACAAAAGAAATTCATTAGTCCACCCATTGAAGAATATTGTATTAAGCCTTTAGAGTTTGCTGCGAATGGAGACTCTTCTTCAATATTGGCTGTTAATGAAAGCATGCGTTTCGTGATTCCTAAAAATGCTTTTTTGTATCCGGATGGGTCTCCTGTTCGTGGAATAGTGGACATTCAATACAGAGAATTCAAAGACCCTCTTGATTTCGTCGCATCGGGAATTCCAATGAGCTACTATGAAGATGGTACTCATAATTATATGCAGTCGTTACAAATGTTTGAATTTCGTCCTTACAAAGATGGAGTAGCATTGATTTCAAATCCCGTTGCGCCGGTGATTGCAGAGTATCAAACCACAAATATTGATCAAGCGTATCAGCTTTATTCTTTGGATGAGAAAAATGAATTGTGGGTAAACATCGGTAGCGATGATGTGCGAAGGATTAACCCGTCTGCTTCTTCTCAAATGCCCTTTAGGGCTCCTGTGTATAAAAAGTACGAAGAGAAGTTCTTGCCTCCAAAGGAGCCGCAGTTTAATTATCAAGTAAAACTTGAAATGGTATATGTGAATTATGCAGTGCGCAAAGATTATTGGGCGATATATTTTTCACATGTCAATGATCGTGAAAAAGTACCTGCTGATAGGTTTAAAACAATGGATGAACTAGAAGCGATAAATCTTTTGGATTGGAAATTAAAAAATGAGGAAGAGTACTACTCACTCAAGCAGAAGATGAAGGATTTCGATATACAGGAAATTGATTTCGATAAAAAAGGCTCTGATGAAGTAGTAATTACTTTAATTGGTTCGTCTTCAAAAATTCAATTTGTTGCTGAGCCTATTTTTCGTGATGAACTCAATCCTAACGCGAAATTTAAAAATATCAATCAACTTCTTAGCGCAATAAGAGGTCTTGAAAAGGTGAAGGCCAAGAAATGGAAAAAAATTGACCACATTGAAAAACAAATGCTTGAAAAATTCCGAATAATGAAAGTGCAATATGATACAGCTGTTGCGCAATACTATAGAAATGAAGAAGTTTATAAAAAAATGCACCAGCAAGCTTTTAATGAAGAAATGAAGGAATACGAAATGAAAGTAAAAGATTGGAACGAAAAAAGTAAGTTGTATCAGCAGTTCGTCCGTTTTTTTGTAATGCCCCGTTTTGGAATTGCTAATTGGGACCAAGTAAATCCTATTTATGTTGGGGCAGGATTGATAGCCAAATTAAAGGAAGCACCCTTTAAAATGAAAACGGAGCAAGTGTTTTTGTGTAACAAAGAAAATAATTCAATGATCACTTATCGTGATGAGGAAGTTTCCATTGATAGCGCGAAAAACAAAGCTTTAATTATTGTGTTTGAAAATGGCTCCTATGGTTATGTTTCTTCAAAAAGATTAGTAAAATATTTTAAAGGAAAACCTTTGAAGGCGAAGTACTTTAACCCTGAGAAAATTACCTTTTTGCAATTGAAGCAAAAGGTATTTAATTAAATATATTTAGCAACCGTCTCTCTTATTTTTTCTGGTAAAATTGGCTTTACTAGATATTCGTTTGCTTTATATTGAAGAGATTGCGCTTTGTCATTTTGATCCGAAGATGCGGTGCAAATGACTACTGGTGTGTTGAAATTTATTTGTTCGCTGTCGCTGCGAATAATTTGTAAAAGGAGCAATCCACTTACTTTAGGAATATTTAAATCAAGAAAAATAATGTCGAATTTATTCAGGGTAAGAATGGATACCGCATAGTTTCCTTCTTCACATAAAAACACTTCGCAATCTTCTTTGAGGAGGGTGTTCACGATGAGCTTCGCTTGCATTTCTTCATCTTCAACTACGAGCACCTTCTTTTTCATGCTACAACTCTTTTTTCAAGGCCAGTAAAAACTTTTTCACTTTATCCAGCGACTTGATCATTTCCACTTCTTTCTTGGTTTCCAGCTTGTGCTTTTTTAGCTTTTCCTTGGCACCGTTCAATGTGAATCCACGATCTTTCACCAAATGATGGATCAACTTTAGGGTTTCCACGTCGTCATTGGTGAATAAGCGATTGCCTTTTTTGCTTTTTTTAGGTTTCAGAATTTCGAATTCCTTTTCCCAAAAGCGAATGAGTGAAGTGTTTACTTCAAACATTTCAGCCACCTCGCCGATGGTGTAATAGAGTTTCGATGTTTCTTTTTCCTTATAAGGCACGATGAAAAATTTGAGTGATAAAAATAGAAAATTAATCCAAAGCCCTCGTTATTCTCGATGATATTTCCATCATCTGACGGTATTGCGTATAATTCAAGTCTTCAAAGAAAAAGTTTGCCGGATCAATCTTTTCTCCTTTTTTCATCACCTCATAATGCAAGTGATTGTCGGTGGATTGTCCTGTGTTTCCAACGTCTCCGATGTAGTCTTTTCGTTTTACTTTCTGACCTCTTTTCACAGCGATTTTACTCATATGGCCGTAAAGTGTTGTATAACCAAAGCCATGATTGATGATCACGTTTTTTCCGTAGCCATCGTGCCTATCTCCAGCAAATTCAACAACTCCATCACCAGTGGCGCAAATTTTTGTGCCTCGCGGTGCCGAAAAGTCCATGCCCCAATGCATTTTAACTTCATCATGTATAGGGTGCAAACGCATGCCATAACCCGATGAAACAGTTTGCAATCGCTTATTTATAATAGGTTGTATCGCTGGAATGGAAGATATTTTGGTGCTCACCATTTTTACTTTTTTGTCGATTCTTTTATACGACTCCTGTTGGATCTGAATTTTTGCCTGAAGCGCTTTTAGCTTGGTGTTGGTGGTTTTTAGGAGGTAAGAATATTCATAACCATTTAAATCGGCATTCATGTCATGTCCGCCTGTGCCGGCCATTCGTACTTCTTTAGATAAGGGCTCCAACCCAAAAACACCAGAATATAAACTGTCGTCTTTCTGATTTAAATCTTCAATTTCTTTGTTCATGCGTTCCATACGAATATTCATCAAGGCATATTCGTATTTCAGTTTTTCTATTTCCCGAGATTTATTTTTTGAAACGTATTTTTCGAGGTAGGGCAATAAAAGCAAATTGACAGCAAATGACATAAGTACCAATATGGATACAAAGAGGAGGGCCTTACGCGGTTTTCTTTTCGCGTATTTAATCGATTGACCTACTCCAAATTTCTCTTTAGACATAAGATTGATTAGCTTTGCACTTTACGCAAGGCGTCGTGAAGATAGGGAAATTTTATTGTTGTTGCAAGCCTTGGTAAATATGGGGTTTTAGCCACTGTCGGCAAATCCGGAACTAAAAATATTGTATATGAAATGCCTATCTGCAAAGTTCTTAAAAAGAGATGAAGATAGTATAGGCATAACATATGGCCATAGAAAATAAAATATTTGCATATGAAGTCTGCTGAAATACGCGAGCAGTTTTTAAAGTTTTTTGAAACTAAGGGACACCAAGTTGTTCCTTCTGCTCCAATGGTTGTAAAAAACGATCCCACCCTCATGTTTACCAACGCGGGGATGAACCAATTTAAAGATATTTTCCTGGGCAACGCGCCGGTGAAACATCCGCGTATCGCCAATACACAAAAGTGTTTGAGGGTATCAGGAAAACACAACGACTTAGAAGAAGTCGGGGTAGATACCTATCACCACACCATGTTTGAAATGCTGGGCAACTGGTCGTTTGGCGATTACTTTAAAAAAGATGCCATTCAGTGGGCCTGGGAATTGCTAACCGATGTTTATAAAATTGATAAGGATCGTTTATATGTTACTGTTTTTGAAGGCGACAAAGACAGCAATCTTGGTTTTGATCAGGAGGCTTACGATGAGTGGAAAAAATACATCGCAGAAGACAGAATTCTCAACGGAAATAAAAAAGATAATTTTTGGGAAATGGGCGATCAAGGTCCGTGCGGACCATGTTCCGAAATTCATTACGATGGTAGGTCCGACGCCGAAAGAAAAAAAGTATCAGGCGCTGGATTAGTAAATAACGACGATCCACAGGTGATAGAAATTTGGAACAACGTGTTCATGGAATTCAATCGCAAGGCTGATGGTAGTTTGGAAAAATTACCAGCACAGCACGTTGACACAGGAATGGGCTTCGAGCGTTTGGTGCGAGTGATGCAAGGAAAATCATCTAATTATGATACAGATGTTTGTACACCAACGATAAAAAGAATTGAAGGATTAACCGGTAAGAAATATGGGGAAACAGAAACTACGGATATCGCTATTCGTGTGATTTCTGATCATATTCGTGCGGTGTCATTTGCTATTGCCGACGGACAAATGCCGTCGAACACTGGCGCTGGTTATGTGATCCGCAGAATCTTGCGTCGTGCTGTTCGATACGGATACAGTAAATTGGGAATGAATGATGCTTTCATTTATCAGTTGGTGCAAGTGCTGGCGGACGAAATGGGGAAATTCTTCCCTGAGCTGGTAAAACAAAAAGACTTTATTGAGAAGGTAATTAAAGAAGAAGAATTAAACTTCTTGAAAACTTTGGAAAAAGGAATCGTGAAATTTGAAGCGAAAGTTAAAGGTGAATCAACTAAAGTGATTGATGGCGCTTTTGCTTTTGAACTCTTTGATACCTTCGGATTCCCTGTGGATTTAACGGATTTGCTTGCTCGTGAAAAGGGTTTGTCGGTAGATATGAAGGGTTTTCAATCCGAACTCGACAAACAAAAAGACCGTTCCCGTGCGGCATCAGTTGTTGAAACCGATGATTGGGTTGCGGTGAATAGCGGAGAAGGAAAATTCGTAGGTTACGATAAACTGGAAGTTGCTTCTAAAATTTTGCGCTACCGTAAAGTAAAAGCCAAAGGAAAAGAATTGGTGCAAGTGGAATTGGAAAGCACTCCGTTTTATGCGGAAGGTGGCGGACAGGTTGGTGACCGTGGTTACTTGGAAGTGGCTGGTGAAAAATATTCAGTGCTGGATTGTAAAAAAGAAAATGGTGTTTTTCTTCATTTCTTAGATAAGTTACCAGGCGATGTTAAAGCAGAAGTGAAGGCGGTGGTGAACAAAAATAAACGTGCTTCTACAGAGGCGAATCACTCGGCTACACATTTGTTGCATCATGCATTGCGCAAGGTTTTGGGAACGCACGTGGAGCAAAAGGGATCGTTGGTTAATGAAAATAATTTACGTTTCGACTTCTCTCATTTTCAAAAAGTGAGCGAATCAGAAATGATGGAAATTCAGGAAATTGTAAATGCTAATATTCGCGCCAATATTCCTTTGCAAGAAGAAAGAGCTATCGCCATTGATGAAGCAAAAAAACGCGGAGCAATGGCTTTGTTTGGTGAAAAATATGGTGATAAAGTGCGAATGGTTCAGTTTGGCGATTCAGTGGAATTGTGTGGTGGATGCCACGTGCATTCTACCAGCGCAATCGGGAAAGTAATTGTTCTTTCCGAAAGTGCTGTTGCTGCCGGAATTCGTAGGATTGAAGCCATTACCGGAGAAAAGGCGGATGCCTATATCAATGAGCAGTTACAACTTTTACAGGAAGTAAAAGAGGTGATGAAAAATCCGAAGGACATTAAAAAAGCATTGCAACAAGTATTGGATGACAACGCTCGTTTGGCCAAGGAAATTTCTTCTTTGTTAAATGAAAAAGCAAAAGGAATTAAGTCGGGATTACTTGGAAAAGTAGAGCAAATTAATGGTGTTAGTTTCTTGGCTGAAAAAATTGATTTAGATTCTGCCGATGCGCTGAAAGACTTGTGTTTTCAGTTGAAGTCGGAAGTTCCTAACTTGTTTATGGTGCTTGCAGCTGAAGTAGGAGGTAAGCCTAATTTAAGTGTGGTGATCAATGAAGAATTGGTTAAAAATAAATCTTTGAATGCTTCAAATATTGTTCGTGAATTGGCCAAAGAAATTCAAGGTGGCGGTGGCGGACAAGCTTTTTACGCCAATGCTGGAGGAACTAATTTAAATGGGATTTCAAGCGCGTTGAGTAAAGCGAAAGCGTATTTGAAATAGTTCAATGTTTAAAGTTCAAGGTTCAAAGTTAGAAGTATGGCTAACTTTGAACCTTGAACTTTAAACATTGAACTTTAATCATTAAACTTTGAACCTATGCTTTCCCCATATTTATCGGGCATTGTTAATATGTTCATAAATAAAATAAAAATAGTCCCTTCACAATTTTCATTTATCGAGGAATAAGTGAAACTTTATTTCCAATATTAATCTTAACCATAATTTTTGCATGATTCATCCAGATACTGACGTAAGACACGTAAGCGAACAAATAGGGTACGGCGTTTTTGCTAATAAATTGATTCCAAAGGGAACTATCGTTTACGCAAAAGACAGTCTTGAAATAGAAGTAGCAGACGCTGAATACAGCAAACACTCTGTTGCTATGCAAGAAGTAATCGAGAAATTTTCTTACATCGATGAGAGAGGAATCAGAATCCTTAGCTGGGATTTTGCAAAATATGTAAACCACAACTGTAACAGAAATACTATCAGCACTGGCTACGGATTTGAAATCGCAATTCGTGATATTCAAGCTGGAGAAGAAGTGACAGATGAATATGGAATTTTCAATTTAGGAGATGAGTTTCAATGTGGTTGCGGAGCTGCAAACTGCAGAGGAACAATCAAACCAAATGATTTGGATACTTACTACCAAAAATGGGATGAGGAAATTAAAGACGCATTGAAATTGCTTTTTCAAGTGAATCAGCCATTGATGCACTTAGTAGAAGAAAAAACAAGAAAAGAGTTAGATGCTTTTTTTGTAGATGCTACAAAATTCCCTTCTATCAGAAATTTGCGTTATCAAAAAAAAAGTAAAGATCAGGTAAAAGAAAAAGTGCTCGCTAGAAAATAAGCTTCATTATAAGAGAAAGAAAAAGTCCCGTAGAATTACGGGACTTTTTTTGTTGCTTACTGCAGTAAATGGTCGCTAACTAACTCACGTGCTCCGGTAAGTTTAGCGCAGCGTAACTTAGCGGAATCTTTATATTGAAGCTTTTCAGCTTCCTTTAATACTTATGTGAAAAGATATAATCTTTAAGAAAAGATTCCGCGAAGTTGAAAACTTCGCGGAGCGCACGCAAGTGTTAATAATGAATATTGTTAAACTAAACCTGCACCCCAAACACACACACATCATCCACCTGATCCAAATTCCCTTTCCATTGAATGAAGTATTCTTCCACCAATCTTTTTTGTGTTGACATGTCTTTATCACAAATGGAAATTAGCAATTCACGGAAGGCTTTGCTTTTCAGTTTTTTTCCGCTTGGACCACCAAACTGATCGGAATAACCATCGGTAGTGACATAAATAATATCTCCTTTTTCCAGTTGAATGGTGTGGTTGGTAAAAGATTGTCGGTGAACAAATGATCCAATTGGTTGGAAGTCGGCTTTGATCATAATGGGTTCTCCTTTTCTTAAAACTAAGAGCGGATTGTTTGCTCCGGAATATTCCAGAGTCAGCGTTTCACTGTCGATAGAACACAACGCGAGATCCATTCCGTCTTTCACATTTTCTCCTGAATCTTGAAATCGTTGGAGCAATAAAACAGTAACCATATCGAGAATTTCAGCCGGACTGCTAATGTCCATGTCTTTGATGGCTCTTGATAGTAAGTTGCTGCAAAGCACGCTCATCAATGCTCCTGGAACACCGTGGCCAGTGCAATCGGCAGCAGAGAAATACGTTTTGTTCCCTTTTCTTTCGGTGAAATAAAAATCTCCCGATACGATATCTTTTGGAAGATAAACGATAAAGTAGTTTTGCAAATACTCATCAACTTGTGTAGCTTTTGGCAACATGGCCTGCTGAATTCTTTTGGCGTAGGTGATGCTTCCTAATATTTCTTTGTTCTTTTGAATAGAGACATTTTTTTGTTCTTCGATGATGTTTTTTTGTCCGCGCACTACCGATAAAACTTTTCTGATTCGAGTGTATGAATATATCCACGTGCCAATAATAATTAAACATAGCGCCAAGAACCAGGTGGTTTTGTAAAAAGGTTTTTTGATGGTGAATGAAAATTTTATAGAAGCTTGTTTCTCCAGTTTATGGTTGTCGCCAATTTTGACTTCAAAAGTATAATCACCAGGAGGCAATTGTGAGTATATAGTTGAATTTACATTTTGATCCAGCGACCATGTTTTGTCATTTCCGTGAAGAATAAAACTATAACGTAAATTCTTTTGCTCCTTCAAGCTGATGGCGCTAAACTCAAACGTAAGATGATTTAAGCTGGGCGGTAATTCGAGGTTGATAGGAAGGCCATGCGCATCAATTCCATCGGAGTATTCAGCAAGAAGGTCTTCATTGCCGAGCACTTTTATTTTTAAATTGAGTTTGGGTTTTAGTTTGTAGTCTATATAAAATTCCGGACGGAAAATGGTGAGTCCATGGCTGCTACCAAACCAAATATGATTTAGTTTGTCGACATATATAGCGTTGTTATTACATTCTTTTCCTAAAAAACCATCGTCTTTTGAAAAGAAGATGGACTTTGTTTTGTTGCCGTTTAAGGTAATTTTCAAAACTCCATTCGGTAGTCCCGCCCAAAGGTTATTTTGGTGATCAAAAGTAAAGGAATAAAAGGCATCTAGTTCTGAATGATTTTCAATTGCAATACGTTTAAAAACTTTGTTTTTGTATTGGAAGATACCTTCGTTGGCAGCAAACCATAAATCTTTGTGAATGTCTTGCGCAATGCATCTAACACGGGTGTTCGTAAAGCCTTCTTTTTTTTTGAAAATCTTCACTGTGTTTTTATCCTTAATCATGAGGCCTTCTTCCAACCCGAAATACAGTGTGTTGTTCTGATCTTGAAAAATAGTAAATACATCGAGTGGGGGATTGTTGGGATCATTCCATCTAACAACTAGATTGTTTTCCAGATGGCATATTCCTGATGCAGTGCCTATCCATAATTTATTGTTGTTGTCTAGTAAAACTGCTCGGCATTTTGTTGATTTGTTGACATTGTCTTCATGATAATAGGTGGCAACATATTTATCATTTTCAAACTTCATTAGTCCATTGTTGGTTCCAAGCCAAAGGATTTTATTTATTTTGTCATAAGTACCCGACAGAACTTCATTGCCGAAATATTCCCGTTTAATCTTAGTTAAGTCAACTTTTGTGAATGAGTTTTCTTCAGGTTTGTATAAGCTGAAGCCATTGGAGGTGCCTATGCAAAAAAGTCCATTTTCAAGAGGAACAATAGAATTGATGTTGTTACTGTTAAATTGTTTTCCAGTATCATAATTCATAAATTCTTCACTGGACAAGCTGGAAATGCCATTCACATTTGAAATGAACCACAATGATTTTTCATTGTCTTCTTTAATTTGCCAAATAACATTGTCCACCAAACCATTGTCCATGGTGAAATGTTCAAATTTATTTTTTCTGTATACAAAAGCACCGTCATTACTGCCCAACCAGATATTTTGACGGGAGTCTTTGCTGATATGGTAAAATTGGATATCAATGTCGAAAGAGGGATTATCAATTTTTGTGATTTCATTGTTTTTTAATTGATGCAAGCCTTTTCTTCCTGCGAACCAATAAGTGTTCTCGCCTACTTCTAAAATGGAAAAAACACCATTATATATAGCAATACTGTCCAGTGAAAAAGGAGTATAGTCTTGTCCGTCAAATTTGATTAATCCATCAAATAAAGTACAAAACCAGATGTTTCCTTTACTGTCTTCGTATATATTGTAAACTGCTTTTTTACCTACGATACTGTCTTTGATTTGTGCCAGTGAATTGTGAACCAAAAGCTGTGTTCCTTCCTGTGTGGCTACCCATATATTGTTTTTTGAATCTTTAAATGTTTTGAAAACCCTGGCGTGATTCAGTCCTTGTTCTTTTCCAAACACCTTAACGCTATCGTTTGTGAGTACTGCTAATCCGCTGTTGGTGGCGATATAATAACTTTCACCATATTTTTTTATATCAAAAATGGTTTGATCGGGTAGGCCTTCTTTTTTTCCAATGATTTTGAAATTAACGCCATTGAATTTATTGATTCCGCCATTATTTGTTCCTAGCCAAAGAGTATTGTCGTCGTCCTGAAAAACGCATAAAACCTGAGACGCGGAGAGTCCGTTTTCGGTAGTGTAATTTGTAAATGGGAGTTTTTGAGCGCTTAAGGAAAAGCTAAAACAAATAGCTATTGCATAAAGCAAGAAGAACTTGCTATTAATTGCCGTGATTTCAAAAATATTTCTTGGTGTATTGTGCATCTCTTTAAATAACAATGGAAACTTACACATAAGGCCTAAGTTATGCAAATTTCAATTGCAAATAGTGCCGCAGCGAGTGGAGAAATAGCTTGTAATTGGCTGACATACCTAAAATATAAAATTGGACAAGGATGGACATCTTTTGCAAAGGATTAGAATCCCAAGCAAGGTGACTTTTCCCGAATTAAGTGCTTATATTTAGCAATAATTTTAAGGTGGTGGATCATGAATAAAATTTTACTTTCTCTTTTTGTTTTCTGCAGTTATATATCGTTTGCGTCGCCGTTAACATCGGGTACGTATACAATTGGTGGAGATAGTCCTGATTTTATCACTGTTTCAGAAGCTGTTGATTCTCTTAACTCCAAAGGTATTTCGGGCAAAGTTTATTTTGATATCCGAGCGGGGTACTACAATGAGCAGTTTGTTATTTCCAATTTTCCCAAATCGAGTGCAGCTGATTCCGTATTTTTTGAATCGGAATCAGGCTATTGTTGGGATGTGGTGATTTATTATGCTGCCGGTGATGAATCCGATAATTACATTGTGAAATTTGATCATGCATCGAATGTTGTTTTTCGGGATTTGACTTTGTACTCCAATGGAAGTATGGTTTATTATCGTCAGGTTTTGCTAACCAACAACAACAAAAACATTAAGTTTCAAAACAACAATTTCATCGCTCCATATACTTATGCTTCAGGTACTTTTATTATGACCGGACAAAACACTGTAGACAGCAACATTTCCATTCACTACAATTATTTTTCGGGTGGAAATGTGGCTCTTGATTTTTCAAGTTCATCTGCTGGATTACAAACAGGAAAAATTTCGGTGACCAGCAATTATTTTGAATATCAAAATGAAATAGCCGTGAGTGTACGTTCTGCTTCAGAAATATTTGTAGGGTACAATGAAATTGTATTTAATCCCTATTCGGGCATAGGTGTTTACATTGCCGATTGTAATACCAATACCTATATCGACGTGAGCGCAAACAAAATCGATAAAGGTTCTGTGCAAATTGAAAACTGCAAGGATCTTACTGCAACTGAACAAATTTGGGTATACAATAATCGTATTGCTTGTGACTACAATGGATTGCAACTTTCCAATGTCAACGGTGCAAGAGTATATCACAATTCTGTAGTATCAAAAACGATGGATAATTTTGAAGCAACGGTTTCATTGTCCAACGATTCTTCCATATATGTTAGGAATAACATGTTCATGAATTCTTACGGTCAGGTAATTTTAGCTGATAGCATTCAAGGTATTATCGACAACAATTATTATTACACCTACTACGCAGCGCCATTTAGTTATAATGTCTCTAATTTAACTGATTGGATTGCTCAAACTGGATGGGATTCCAATTCGGTTGCTTCTCCCGTGATGCCTAAGTTTGTGGATTCGGATTCTACTTTGTTGATTTTAGTGAGTGGAAATGATCCTTTGTTGTATAGTCCTTTGGATTTGTATGCAGAACTCCCGGTTGATTTTGAAGGTGATCCTCATTATTCAAATCCCTGTTATGGCGCCGATGAATATGTTTATGAGGGAACGCCACAAGCCTACATTAATGGGACAATTACTTATGGCGCTGACACAGTTCGTGCAGGTAGAATTATTTTATGGGCCGATTCATCCAATAACTACATGTTTGATATTATAGCCGATGAAGCCATTGATTACAACGGAGGCTATAGCGTAATTGATTTTACTCGTAGAAATTATGTGCTGCAGGTAATTCCCGATTCCATAAAATACCCGAACTTGATTCCTACTTATTATGGAGGAGTTTTTGAATGGGAAAATTCATGGGTTTTCACGCCCGATTCCAATGTTTTTACAACAGTGAATGTAGATGTGATACAACTGCAAACTATTGAGCAGGGTGCTGTAACTATCAGCGGTTATGTGTATGATGATGGAGCAAATAAAACCAATGACCCTATTCCAGGACTCGACATTATCCTTGATAAAATACCACCGTCCAAATCTGTAATGAAAGTAAAAACTGATGAAAATGGTTATTATGAGTTCAAGAATGTTCCAGCAGGAACTTTCGATGTTAAATTGGATCGTACTGGATTAAATAAAGATTCTACTTATTTTGTAAATACAAACGGAGTGTCGGAGATAAAAGATTTAACCTATTGCGTAAATTCTAACGTCAATACTTGTGCTGGCGGTAATGGAGTGAAAGTGGTGAAAAAGAAAAGTCAGAATGCTTTAGTGTATCCAAATCCGTTCAGTGACGAGCTCAATGTTAGTCTGCCTTATTTCAATGGCTCTGCTTCAATATCAGTTTTTGATGTTTTGGGTAAGCAGGTACTTAGGGAATTGACAAACAATAGCGGAGGATTTCTTACTATAAACACTTCTTCTCTTCATGCGGGAATTTACCTCGTGAAAATTAATACCGACGGTATTTCTTCGGAATATAAGATGGTGAAAAATTGAGGCTAAGCGCCTAACCGGGGTAGAAAATATAAGCTGCAACGATCGCAACTATAGTTCCAATCAAATCGGCAAACAATCCACAACCCAGCGCATATCTTGTGTTTTTAATACCCACAGCACCATAGTAAACCGCTAAAGTGTAAAAGGTGGTTTCAGTACCGCCCTGAATGGTTGAAACGACAAAAGATGAAAATGATTCTCTGAGGTGCCCGTTTTCTGCAATGACAAATGTGTTGTTCTTCATGGTTTCTACCATCAATCCTCTAGCACCGCCACCACTTAAAGGTTTCATTAAAGCGGTGGGCATGGCTTCAACAAAACCTGTGTCTCCATTGAAAAAGAGAACGACCTTTTCAATTCCTTCTGTAATAAAATCAAGAGCTCCGCAGGTTCTGAAAACACCAATGGCAACGAGTAGTCCTATTAAATACGGGATGATGCCAACGGCTGTTTGAAATCCTCCTTTGGCCCCGTCAATAAACGATTCATAAACATTGCTTTTGTTTCTCAATCCTAAAACAACGAAGAAAATAATAATGGCAAAAATGAAAGTGTTGGCAAATACTTTCGATTGGAATTCCATTTGGTCCTTATCCAATTGGGTCATGTAATAGGTGAATCCTCCAACCATCAACAAACCGCCGAGTAAATATGCTAAAATCACTTTGTCAAAAAGTTTGATCTTTTGCATTAAGGCAACAATAATGATGGAAGAAATACAAGAGAAAAAAGTAGCGATGAGAATGGGAATGAATACGCTGGTAGATGACGCGTCAACTACTGCTCCAGGATAGGCTTTGCCTTGCTCTGAAAAAATAGAAGCTCTTGCTGCTAAAATAGAAACAGGTATTAAGGTCATGCCCCCTGCATTGATAACGGTAAACATCAACATCGATCTGCTGGCTGTTTCTTTATCGGCATTCAGTTCCTGCAATTCCTTCATGGCCTTTATTCCCATGGGAGTTGCGGCATTGTCTAAGCCAAGCATGTTGGCTGAAAAATTCATCATGATGGATCCGCTAGCAGGATGATCTTTGGGAATTTCGGGAAATAATTTCGAGAAAAACGGACTGAAAATTCGGGTGATGATTTTAATGGCTCCACCATTTTCTCCAATTTTCATAATGCCCATCCACAGCGTTAAAGCCCCTGCTAATCCAAAGGAAATTTTAAATCCGAGTTCGGTATTGTTAAAGATGGAATCAACTATAGCATTGAAAATGTCATGTTCTCCAATGAAAAAGAATCTTACCAATGCTATTACAAATGCAATGATAAAAAAGCCGATAAAAACTACATTTAATGCCATGCGTGAAAAGTAAAAAGTAAAAAGGCAAAAGACAAAAGGGACGAGGGAAAGTTGTTAATAAAAGACGGTTAATTTAATTGGGTATTAGTCAGTATATGTTTTTGAAGAACGTAAAACAAAATGCTTCCCGCTGTGTACATGATCAAATCTATTTTATCGGCAGTGTATCTATTGGAATAGAGTGGTAGAATAAATTCAAAAACCACGCTTACATAAACAAGGGTAAAGAGAATCATTTGCCAGCTCAGTACTTCAATTTTTTTTATTTTTTTCATCACTACTAAAGTGCATAGCAGCAGTAGAGGTAGGCAAAGCAAATCGGCAAAATAGGAGGAGAACCATTGCGGTGTTGAAATGTTTTGAAATTTACAAAGCAGTTGAAAGCTGTATAAAACAGATAAGATGGCGATATATAAATATATTTTTTTGCTCATGTTATCCTGGTCCGGCGGCAACAATTGCTACGCCAAGTGATACGATGGCTGTGAAAACAAACCATACGGAGTAAAACAAATAAAACACTGCTCTTATAATGATGTAGCGAGAATGCCGCATGTTATGAAGGAAAATATCTACCGAATCTTTTTCGCGGTTGAGGTGCTGCTGTTCTTGCTGTTCTACTTCAATTTTTCGCGCTGTTTCATGATTCAATAGCTGATTGCATTGCTCACAATAATCCCTGTCGTTGTTCCAGGTATGGCATTTCGGACATCGTTTGGAAATGGACATTGCAGTTAATTTTTATTGATGAATTCTTTGTATTTTTTTATGTTGACTTCTGTCTGCTTGAAAAAATTGGGATCGAAGTGCTCACTTTTATAAATTTGATTTTCTTCCAGATCAACATAACCTTTGATGAAATTTTTAGCCAGATTCAGTTGCGCTTCACCTTCAATAAAATGGAGAATTTTTTTTGTGTTCAGAAGTTGAAATGAATTTATTTTTCCATCAAACTCATATTTGCAGATGGTGGCGCAATATTCAAAAAGCAATTTGGAAATGCTGATGAGAACAATCTGATCGCCGTAGAATTTTCTTTGCTGCCACCAGAATTCCATCCAATCGTGATTTTCCATGACCATGTCGGCCGTTTTGTACAGAGGATTGGTAAAATTGAATCCGCGTTTAAAAATGCCAACAGCCGCAAATTTATCGGTGACGTGGATAAAATTGTAATTTTTATCCAGGTCGGAAAATATAAATTCTTTTATTTCTGGTGTTAACATACAGCGTTTACTTGCTTAGTGGTTGAGCAAAACTAACAACATCTGCGGCGGTAATTGATGGGCCGCACAATATGATTAATCTTTCCATCACGTTTCTGAATTCACGAATATTTCCAGTCCAGTTTATTTTTTGCAATTCTTTCATGGCGTCTTTTGCAATGCTTTTTGTTGCAGTTCCATATTCTTCACAAATGGCTTTTACAAAATATTCAGCGAGCAATGGAATATCTTCTTTTCTATCGTTGAGTGAAGGATTTTGAATTAGGATGACGCTCAATCGGTGGTATAAATCTTCTCGGAAATTCCCTGCTTCAATTTCTTTTTTCAGGTCTTTGTTGGTTGCAGCAATGATGCGCACATCCACGCTGAGTTCTTTTTCGCCGCCAACTCTTGTGATTTTGTTTTCTTGCAAAGCGCGCAAAACTTTTGCTTGAGCCGATAAACTCATGTCGCCAATTTCATCCAAAAAAAGTGTGCCGCCAATGGCTTGCTCAAATTTCCCGATGCGTTGTTTGATAGCAGAAGTGAAGGCTCCTTTTTCATGTCCGAACAATTCGCTTTCTATGAGTTCAGATGGAATTGCTGCGCAGTTAACTTCTACAAGCGGAGCATCGGCTCGATTGCTTTTTTCGTGAATTTGTCGTGCGATCAATTCTTTGCCCGAACCGTTGCCTCCTGTAACCAACACACGAGCGTCGGTGGGTGCAACTTTGGCAATCATTTCCAATACTTTTTTTATTGTTTCTGATTCGCCAATGATTTCGCTGGTTTTTCCTTTGCTGAGTTTTTTCTTGAGCACTTTGGTTTCTTTCACCAACTCAGTTCTGTCCAATGCATTTCTTATGGTGATAAGCAAACGGTTTAAATCCAAAGGTTTTGCAATATAATCAAAGGCGCCTTTTTTAAGCGCGTCTACGGCAACATCTATGGTGCCGTGACCAGATATCATGATTACTGCGGGTTCGTCGGTGAGTTTCATGATGTTATCCAGCACTTCCATGCCATCCATTTTTGGCATTTTAATGTCGCATAACACTACGTCATATTTTCCATTCTTAACCATTTCCAAACCAGCAGCGCCATCTGCGGCTTCATCAATTTGAAATTTTTCGTACTCTAAAATTTCTTTTAATGTACTTCTGATTGGTTTTTCGTCGTCGATGATTAAGATTTTTGCCATAAGGTTTAATTTTGAATGTTGAATTTTGGATGTTGAATATTCATAATTCAACATTCATAACTCATAATTTATTATTCGCTATTTCATTCAGCACTCCTTCTTTTAATGCATATTTAGATAAATACAAATTTTGAACGTGTGCTTTCTTAATAACAAGATTTACAAGAATTGTTCCAATCACAATCATGTCTGCGCGCATGAAGACCAATCCTTCCATTTCCATTCGCTCTTCGTACGAAGAAGGGAGGAGGAGGTTGTGAATTTTTTGAAACCCATCCAGTGGAATTGTCTCCCAGGTGCTTTTGTCGTTGAGTTCAATATTGTTTTGCGCGCAAATCATTTCATGAAAAGAGCTGAAACAGCCGGCACAACCAATTAAATCGGTGGCAGGAAATTTTTTCAGCGCTTCCCATAGTGGCGCTAGTTCTTGCTCCAAGTAATTTTCCAGCGTTTGTATTTCTTCCGCTTTCATTGGATTCGACGGTTGGAATTTGTACAACAACCTAGCTACGCCGAGATTAAAGCTGTGACTCCAGAAGACTTTGTTTTTATTGGCTATAATGAATTCATTGCTGCCGCCGCCAACATCCAGCACCAATCTTAATTTTTCATCACAAGGAAAGGCCAATTGCACGCCATTGTAAATCAATTCTGCTTCACGATGTCCGTCAATAATATGTATGTTGATTCCTGTTTCTTTTTTTACTGTTTCAGCAAATTCTTTTCCGTTGCTTGCACCGCGCAATGCAGAGGTGCCGAAGGCAAAAATATCATCCACATCATATTCGCCGATGATGCCCTTCATGTCTTTTAGGCATTGCACGCCGCGATCGAAGGCGGCAGGAATAATTTTGTTTTCGTTGATGGCTTTTTCGCCAATTTTTGCAGGAACCTGAGTGCTGTAAATAATGTGATGTTTGCCGCTTTCAGGGACTTCAGCAATCAGGAGGTTAAAGGTATTGGTGCCTAAATCTATGACTGCAATTTTTTTCATTTCATCAGTTTTTATAGCGCAGCCATTTCATAATGGAGCGGTAACTGGCCTTTTGGCCGTACATCAGTATTCCTGTACGGTAAATTTTAGCAGCAAGTTTCGTGGTGAATACAAATGTTGCGTACAATATTAAAAGGGACAAAAGAACTTCCCACCATTGGGTGCTGAGATCCATAAATGGAAGTCGCGCCAGCATTACAATCGGTGATGTTAACGGAATTATACTGGTCCAAAAAGCCAAATCTCCATTTGGATTTTCAAAAATATTGGTGGCAATTAATATTCCAACAATAATGGGAATCGTGACCGGAAGCACGAATTGTTGTGTTTCTGTTTCAGAGTCGACTGCAGCGCCAATAGCCGCGTAAAATGAGGAGTAGAGGAGGTAGCCACCCATAAAGAATAATGGGAAGAATAAAAGCATTTTAGGCGCTAGTGTTTTCAAGTCGGCAAGGTATTGATCCAATTCTTTATCAGTCACCGTTTGCTTTTGTTCTTCATCAGGATCAGTCATTGTAACTTGTCCTTGCGATTGTAATGCAGTGATTTGCACGTTTGCTTTTTCCACCACACTTTCCATGAAAAGGGTTTTGGACGAGCTGATTAAAATAAGCAGCAAGGAAATCAGGATCACGAACTGCGTTAACCCCGTTAATGCAATACCAATGATTTTTCCGTACAAGAGTTGTAAGGGTTTTACTGAGGAAATTATCACTTCAACAATTCGACTTGTTTTTTCTTCCATGATGCCTCGCATCACTTGAACGCCATATAGCATAATGAGCACATACATTAGGATTCCTGCCGCAACACCAATAAATATTTTAACTTTTAACTCAACTCCTTCATCCAAATATTCAACGATGACTGTGCTCAATCTTTTGTCGAGATCAGCCAGATTGATGTTTTCTCCTTGCATCACAGTAGCTTTAAGACGCATATCCTGAAAATCGTTTTTCAGTTTTGTCATCGTGTTGAGCCCCGGATGATCTTTGTGATAAACCTTAATGCTAGGCGATTTCATGAAATCGGGTTGAAGCCATGCTACCACGGTATCTTCTGAATTCTTGAACTTTTCTATCACCTTGTCAATGTCTTGATCGGCGTATTCATTCAAGTAAACCAAATGTTTGGTGTTGTATACTCTGATGTACTTGTGGTAAACATGACTGTAATCCACCACTTGCACATATACCGTTTTAAAGTTGTTGGCTTTAATCAACAAGGGAATAATAAAAGTAGCAGCGATGAACAAAGGACCAAGAATGGACATGATAATAAACGAGGGTTTACGCACCCTTGTCCAGTACTCTCTGGCTATTATCAGTTTAATTTTGCTCATTGATCTCTTTTACTTTTTGAATAAAAATATCGTGCATACTTGGCAACACTTCAATCACACTTTTAATTTTTACTGACGGTAAAATTGCATTCAGCAAATCATTAATGGATTGGTTATTGTCGCACTTGATAATAGCCTTGAAATTATTTTTTTCACCCTCATGCTTCACTAGCGTATATCCTGCCCACAATGCTGTTGTGAAAGAAATCATATTGCCTTCAAATACTATTTCATACAAATCAGCTCGGTATTTATTTTTTATGGTTTCAACCTTTCCTTCCAGTATTTTTTTTGAACGATGGATGAGTGCAATTTTGTCGCACATTTCTTCCACCGATTTCATATTGTGTGTAGAAAAAATAATGGTGGCACCTGACTTTCTCAATTGCAGAATTTCATTTTTTATCAACTCGGCATTGATTGGGTCAAAACCACTGAACGGCTCATCAAGGATGAGTAATTTGGGTTCGTGGATGACGGTAACAATAAACTGAATTTTTTGCTGCATTCCTTTGGAAAGATCTTCAACCTTGCGATCCCACCAAGAGGTGATTTCAAATTTATCAAACCAATGTAATAATCTTTTTTTTGCTTCAAACTTATCCAAGCCTTTCAATTGCGCTAGGTACATGGCTTGCTCGCCAACTTTCATTTTACGATACAATCCACGTTCTTCAGGCAGATATCCTATAATATCGCAGTGTTTTCGCTCTAAAGGCTGACCGTGTAAAGTGATGGTTCCGGTGTCGGGCGCGGTAATTTGGTTGATGATGCGCAACAATGAAGTTTTGCCAGCACCATTAGGACCCAGCAATCCATAAATACATTTTTCAGGAATGAAAATGCTAACATTACTTAAGGCCTGATAATCACCGTAAAATTTATCAATATTATCAACCTTGAGCATGAAGCAGTATGTGCTATTTAATTAATGTGAGGTAGCCTGTTAGGGTGTGGGAGCCTGAGTTGCTTAATGTGTTAACACCATAGTTTAGCACCCAGTAGTATGTTCCAGCAGCGCAATCAGCACCAGTGCCAAGCATTTTTCCATTCCATTCAGGTTGTTTGGTGGATTGCTCTTCTTTTTGCTCGTACACTTTGATGCCCCATCTGTCTACAATGATAAAAGAGTAAGAGTCAATTTCATCAAATACGAAAGGGTGGTAGGTGTCATTGCTTCCATCGGAATTTGGAGTAAATACATTGGGCATTGATAGGCCTGCGGGTATTAAGGAAATATCATCAAGCAATAAATCATTGCCTTGCCATGTTGTGTTTTGATTAACAATGCAAACATCAGCAGAGGTAGCATCACCAGAATTCCATACCTCGTAAAAATTATTCCATTCACATGTAGTTGCAGAAGCATTAAACGGGCTGCCTAATAAAGAACCATTGATCGAAAACTGCAAAATGCCTGGAGCTAAATTAATAACAGAGGCAACATACGTGGAGAATTTGTAAGTTGTGTTAGGTGAGATTGCGTTGATGTGCTGACACCATATTTTTGCGTTCAAAGTAGTGTCGGCATCAATGATCATCATTTTATTTCCAAGGGGGCTATGGTCTGCACAACTAGCCCACGTTCCATACCATTTAGATGTTACGCTGTCAATTCTGTAATTTCTCGGTCCACCTAGGTTTCCCGAAGCAGCACCATATTTGTAATCGGAATTAAAACTAATATTTCCTTGTTCAAAGTCGCCGTTGGAAATCAGGTTTTGGGAGAAGAGAGAAGTGCTTAAAAGCGACAAAAATAATAAAGAGAAAATTTTCATTGTTTACGTGTTTATATAAATTGTCTTTATTAATTCTCCCCTAAAGAACTAATAGGTTAATGCAATAAAGATAGAAATTCGAATTAAAATAGAAAATCTAATTTTCTACTCAAACATCTCTTTCATACGGGCGAAAAATCCTTTGTCTTTTTTACCTGGATGAGGAATGAAGTTTTCGGATTCGCGTAATTTTTCCATCAGTTTTTTCTCGTCGGAACTCAACTTTTGAGGTGTCCAAACATTAATGTTTACCAACAAGTCGCCAGTTTCGTGATAACTCACATTGGGCAAACCTTTGTGTTTGAGTCGCAATATTTTGCCGGCATGAGTACCCGGTTCAATTTTGATTTTCACTTTGCCGTTGAGTGCAGGTACAATAGCCTCTCCGCCAAGCGCTGCATCAGCAAAGTTGACGAATAAATCATAGTGCAAATCGTTGCCGTCGCGAGAAAGAACTTCATGTTCTTTTTCTTCAATCACCACCAATAAATCGCCATTCACTCCACCACGCGCTCCAGCATTACCCATGCCACTTACCTGCAATTGCATTCCTTCCTGAACACCTGCGGGAATGTTAATAGGAATAACTGATTCGCCACGAACAACCCCTTCGCCGCTGCACTTTTTACATTTGTTTTTTATTGTTTTTCCTTCGCCGCTGCAGGTTGGACAAACAGCTGTCGACTGCATTTGTCCGAGAATTGTATTTTGCACACGTGTTACGTGTCCGCTTCCTCTGCAAGTGTTGCAAGTGTCATGTCCGCTACCTGCTTCAGCGCCTGTTCCTGTGCATGTTTCACAAGCCACGAGCTTATTTACTTTGATTTTCTTTTCTACGCCTGTACCGATTTCTTCCAAGGTAAGTGTTACTTTGATGCGAATATTCGCACCACGATTAACTCTGCGTCCGCCACGCTGTCCGCCGCCAAAACCTCCGCCGAAAATATCACCAAATTGAGAGAAGATGTCATCCATGTTCATGCCGCCAAATCCGCCGGCACCGCCGCTTGCCGCACCACCCATTCCTGCATGACCGAATTGATCGTAACGTTGTTTTTTTTCTTTGTTGCTCAATACATCGTAGGCTGCTGCAGCTTCCTTAAATTTTTCTTCGGCTTCTTTGTTGCCCGGATTTTTATCGGGGTGGAACTGCAATGCCATTTTGCGGTAAGCCTTTTTTATTTCATCCTCTGATGCGCCTTTGCTTACGCCCAATACTTCGTAAAAATCTCTCTTTGCCATAATTTTTTAGCGCTCTTATTTACCTACAACTACTTTTGCGTAACGGATAATTTTTCCGTCGAGAGTATATCCTTTTTCAACAACGTCAACTATTTTTCCTTTGAGTTTGTCGCTAGGAGCAGGGATTTCAGTAATGGCTTCGTGTAAATCGCCATTGAATTCTTTGCCTTTCGCATCCATCTCTTCCAAACCTTTTTGTTTTAAAGTGTGAATGAGTTTATGACGGATGAGTTCAACTCCTTCTTTCAAGCTTTTAATGTCTTGTGCTTCTTTTACCGACTTGGCAGCTCTGTCAAAATCGTCCAAAACTGGCAGAAATAGCTTAAATACGTCAGAAGTGGCACTGTTGTACAGTTCACTTTTTTCTTTAATTGTTCTTTTTCTGAAATTGTCGAACTCTGAATAGAGTCGTAAATATTCTGTCCTCAGCTGTCTCAGGAGCCTTGTCTGTAGCGGCTTCTGTGTTTTCTTGAGGGTTTTCGTTGTTGATTTCCTGAGTTTCTTTTTCTTCGGTATTCATTTCATATTGATTTAGTCACACGCGCTTTTGCAGATATAATGCCATTGGGAAAAATTAGACAAATTGACAGCTATTTAGCAGCTACTAATTTGTCTAGTTCAACTTTCAAGGCATTTCCTCTCAAATTGGTGGCGATGATATTTCCTTTGGGGTCAATTAAAAAATTGGCAGGAATAGAATTCACTCCATACAAACGCGCTGCAGGAGAGTTCCAGCCTTGCGGATCAATCACGTGGTTGGGCCAAGTGAGTCCGTCTTTTTGAATGGCAGCTTTCCATAGATCGCTGTTCTGATCAATAGAAACCTGATAGATCTCAAAACCTTTTACTTTTTTTGTTGAACCAGCTTCGGCTATAAATTTCTGATTTTTATAAGCGTTGTAGGTGTTCACCAGATTTGGATTTTCTCTTCTGCACGGCCCACACCACGATGCCCAAAAATCCAGTAAAACATATTTGCCTCTTAAGGAAGAAAGTTTGATGGGTTTTCCAGCTTGGTTCATTAATGTGATATCCGGAGCAACTCTACCTGCAACACTTGTAGTTCCAGTGAAAGAGAAGAGTAGGATAGAAGAAAAAAGAAGAATTATTAATGATTTCATTAGTCGATTCTTTCAATTTTAGCGCCAATAGCGTTTAAGCGTTTATCGATGTTTTGATAACCACGATCAATCTGGTCGATGTTGTGAATAGTGCTTTTTCCTTCTGCCGACATGGCAGCTATCAATAATGAAACTCCAGCGCGGATATCTGGCGATGTCATTTCAATTCCACGTAAACGTGTTTGACGGTTTAAGCCGATAACTGTTGCGCGGTGCGGATCACATAAAATGATTTGCGCTCCCATATCAATCAATTTGTCGGTAAAAAACAAACGACTTTCAAACATTTTTTGATGAATCAACACTGTACCTTTCGCTTGAGTTGCCACTACTAAAACGATGCTTAATAAGTCGGGCGTGAAGCCTGGCCATGGCGCATCAGAAATAGTCAATATAGATCCATCAATAAAAGTATCTACAGTATAATTTTCTTGTGATGGGATAATTAAATCATCGCCTTGCAATTCCATTTGAATTCCCAATCGTTGGAAAGTTCTAGGGATAATTCCTAAATCGGGGTACGACACATTTTTAATTCGAATTTCCGATTTGGTCATTGCTGCCAAGCCAATGAAACTGCCTATTTCAATCATGTCGGGAAGAAGAGTATGTTCTGTTCCGCCTAGTGATTCAACGCCGTCGATAATTAATAAGTTGGAACCTATTCCTGAAATTTTTGCGCCCATGCGGTTGAGCATTTTGCACAATTGCTGCAAATAAGGCTCGCAGGCTGCGTAATAGATAGATGTTCTTCCTTTCGCCAAAACTGCTGCCATCACAATGTTGGCTGTTCCGGTTACTGATGCTTCATCCAACAAGATATATGCGCCTTTCAGGTTTTTTCCTTCTACTTTATAAAATTTACTTGCCGCCTGATATTCAAATTTTGCGCCCAGTCTTTGAAAACCATCGAAGTGAGTGTCTACTCTTCTTCTTCCGATTTTATCACCGCCTGGCGCTGGAATGTAGCCTTTACCGAAACGACCAAGCATCGGACCAACAATCATGATAGATCCGCGCAATGCCGCGCCTTTCTTCATGAATTCAGGAGATTTTAAATAATCCAGATTGACTTCATCGGCTTGGAAATCGTAAGTGCTTTCGTTGATTTTGTCAACCTTTACACCTAAGCTTTTTAGCAAATCGATGAGTTTGTTTACGTCAACGATATCAGGGACATTATTGAAGCGTACTTTTTCAGAAGTTAATAATACTGCGTTGAGTACTTGTAAAGCTTCGTTTTTGGCACCTTGTGGAGTGATCTCACCTTTTAATTTTGTGCCTCCTTGAATAATGAATTTTCCCATTATATGCTCTTATTTAAATCTCTTTTTAAAGTTATTATTGCTTTTGCTAAAGTGGCCACCACCGCCGCCTTTTTTGAAATTGTTTTTTTTGTGGTTGTTGTTTTTTTGGTTTTGTTGCGGAGCGATTGGCTCACTGATCACTTCCAGTCGGGTATTGATGTCAAGAGACAATTTGCCTCCCGAGAAATGTCCTAATTGTTCTATGATAATTTTATCGCTTACAGATTCTTTGTTCCAGTTCATGTAAGCCTTTTTCATCATGTTGGCGATGGTATAGGTCAATGCATGTTTTTCTTTCGGATCTTCCATCACGCTGGCTTTGCCAATCAAATCTTCAATCACATAACCATAATGTTTGTTTTTGATGACTTTGGTAGGGTAGGCGAGTCTTTTCGGTTTTTCAAAAAGTACTGCTTTATCGGGATATTCGTATGGGGAATCTACTTCCAATTTAAAATCCGACATGATGATGAGCTGATCCCACAATTTGTGATTGAAATCGGTTACATCTCTCAAATGCGGACTCAATTGTCCCATTACTTTTATTATAGATCGTGCTACAGTGTTGCGTAAATCCCTGTCGTTTACCGTCATTGCGAAGTTGATCATCTTCTGTACATTCCTTCCATACTCGGGTATAGTAAGATTTCCTCTTTGTGTATTGTATTCCATGAATTTTTAATTGAATGGGCTAATTTATTACTTTTAGTTGAGCAAATTTCAGTAGAAGTTGTTTTTTTCCATGTTTTTCAAAATCGATGGTGGCTTTGCGGTTGGAATCGTTGCCTTCAATTGATACTACTTTTCCCTTTCCAAACCGTAAATGTTCTACGTCAACTCCTTCTAAGATGTCAGCGCTGTTTGAGTTTGCAGTGCTTTTGGCTTTTACAACGGAGTCCAGTTTTACGAAAGAACTTTTCACTACCGGACGTGGCTGAACGAATTCGGTATTTGTTGAAATGTTTCTTTGAATAGGTCGGCTTCCAGTTTTTTCAATCACATCTTCACCAAGTTCATCAATAAACCGACTGGCTTCTGCGTAAGTTAAATTTCCATAGCGGAAGCGGTTTTGCGCGTAGCTCAAATGAACGGTTTTTTTTGCTCGCGTGAGGGCCACATAAAACAACCTTCTTTCTTCTTCTAGCTCGGTGCGGGAATGAACGGAAAGCTGCGAAGGGAAAAGGTTTTCTTCCATCCCTACAATATAAACATGATTGAATTCCAAGCCTTTTGCTGCGTGAATTGTCATCAATGTTACTTTGTTTTTGTCTTCGTCTTTTTCATTGTCGGCATCCGTTAATAGCGCAATATCCGACATGAATCTATCCAGTGTATGTGTTGGTTCTTCCAAACGCTCGTCTTCCTGCAAAGCGCTGAAATGCTTGAGTCCGTTGAGCAATTCCTGGATGTTTTCGTAGCGACTGATACCTTCTGGCGTTTTATCTGAAAAATATTCTTTTGAAATTCCCGATGCGGATGCAATTTGCTGTCCGAGCTCGTAAGCAGTGAATTTGCGAATGACTTTATGGAAGCCATTGATCATATCAACAAAAGCCGACAATTTGGTTTGCGTTGCATCACCGATGCCGGGAAATTTATTGGGGGAACTGATGATGTCCCACATGCTCACTCCATTGGTGTTTGCGGCAATAATTACTCGATCGATAGTTGTTTTTCCGATGCCTCTTCCAGGAAAATTAATTACTCTTTTCAAGGCTTCTTCGTCGTGGGGATTCAGCACTAATCTGTAGTAAGCCACCAACTCTTTAATTTCTTTTCTCTGGTAAAAGGAAAGGCCTCCATATATTTTATATGCGATATCGTTTTTTCGCAAAGATTCTTCGATAGATCTCGACTGGGCGTTGGTTCTGTATAATATCGCAAATTCAATGTTTTGGGCTTGCGAATTCATTTTTTCGCTGAAAATACTTTTTGCTACAAAACTTCCTTCTTCAATATCTGTAGCGGTTTTCACTACTTTTATTTTTTCACCGTCGCTGTTGCTAGTCCAAACTGTTTTATGGATTTGGTCTTTATTATTGGCAATGATGATATTGGCAGCATTGACAATATTTTTGGAGCTTCTGTAATTTTGCTCCAGCTTGTAAGTTTGCGCTTCTGGATAATCTTTCTGGAAAGATAAAATATTGCCAATATCAGCTCCTCTAAAAGAGTAGATGCTTTGCGCATCGTCGCCCACTACACATATATTGCGATGCGCTGCAGCCAATCTTTTTATAATGACGTATTGGGAGAAGTTGGTATCCTGGTACTCATCCACCAAAATGTATTTAAACATATGTTGGTATTTTAGAAGTACATCAGGCTGATCCTTTAATAGCACATTGGTTTTAAAAAGTAAATCATCAAAATCCATTGCTGATGATTTCATCATTCTGTTTTGATATAGCGTGTATATCTCCGCCATTCTTGGTTTGGCGGTCATTTTGTCTTCCTGACGAATTTGTTCGTCATTGGAATATTTCTCCGCAGAAATCAAATTGTTTTTGGCTGAAGAAATCCTGTGAAGAATGACGCTGGGTTTATAAATCTTATCATCCAACTCCAGTTCTTTAACAATGGCTTTGATCAAATTTTTTGAATCCGAAGTATCATATATAGTAAAGTTGGAAGGGAAGTTGATCCTTTGATGTTCAATCCGTAAAATTTTGGCAAAAACGGAGTGGAAGGTACCCATCCAGGTATTTCTTGCTTCGGGTCCGAGGATTTTTTCAATCCTTTCCCGCATTTCCTTGGCGGCTTTATTGGTGAAAGTAAGGGCCAGTATATTAAAAGGGCTCACTTCATTTTGTATGAGATGGGCTATTCTATATGTAAGCACACGGGTTTTGCCCGATCCTGCACCTGCCAGAACCATGGAAGGGCCTTCTGTTCCCAATACAGCTTCTTTCTGACTGGGGTTTAAATGTTGGAGATAATCCTGCACTGTTTTGAGTTGAAATACAAAAGTAGCAATTGCGGCAATATGAAATAATTTCAATTCGCATTCCCTTGCAAATCAAAGGAAAAGAATAAAAATGCATTAAAAGTGAAAAAAAACTAAAAATAATTTCACTAAGACATTGATATTTCGAATTATTCTAGTAGCTTTGCCCTCCCAAATTTTATTGGGAAGATATTTTTTGATAGTAAAAGAAATAAAGTAATATGCCAACAATTCAGCAGTTAATACGCACTGGAAGAACCAGTCAAGCCAAGAGAAATAAGTCAGCAGCACTTATCTCTTGCCCTCAAAGAAGAGGCGTTTGCGTTAGGGTTTACACCACAACACCAAAAAAACCAAACTCAGCAATGAGAAAGGTAGCAAGGGTTAGGTTGACTAACGGAAATGAGGTGAATGCCTATATTCCGGGCGAAGGTCACAATTTGCAAGAGCACTCGATTGTTCTTGTAAGAGGAGGAAGGGTAAAAGATTTACCAGGTGTTAAATACCACATCGTAAGAGGAGCTCTGGATACTGCGGGTGTTGACGGAAGAAATCAAAGAAGATCAAAATACGGAACAAAAAAACCTAAGAAATAATAGGCAATGAGAAAGGCTAAAGCAAAGAAGAGACTCATATTACCGGATCCTAAATTTAGTGATTCATTGGTAAGCAAGTTTGTAAACAACATGATGTACGATGGTAAAAAATCTACAGCTTTGGAAGTTTTTTACGGGGCTATGGATATAGTTGGTAAAAAAACCGAAACTGATGGTTTGGAGACTTTCAAGAAAGCATTAGACAATGTTACTCCTAACGTTGAGGTGAAAAGCCGAAGAGTAGGTGGAGCAACTTTCCAAATTCCAACTCCTGTTAGAGATTCAAGAAAAGCTTCTTTGGCCATGAAATGGTTGATTGGTTATTCAAGAAAAAGAAATGAGAAATCTATGGCTGAGAAATTAGCCGGTGAAATTCTTGCTGCTTCAAAAGAAGAAGGTGCTGCTTTCAAAAAGAAAGAAGATGTACACAGAATGGCTGAGGCGAACAAAGCTTTTTCTCACTTTAGATTTTAATAGTTAAGATAATGGCGGATTTAAAATATACAAGAAACATTGGGATTGCTGCCCACATTGACGCTGGTAAAACTACGACTACAGAGCGTATTTTGTACTATACTGGTGTTAACCACAAGATTGGTGAAGTTCACGACGGTGCTGCTACAATGGACTGGATGGTTCAGGAGCAGGAGCGCGGAATCACAATCACGTCTGCAGCTACTACTTGTTTCTGGAAATACAGAGACAACAATTACAAAATCAATATCATTGATACTCCAGGTCACGTTGACTTTACCGTTGAGGTAAACCGTTCCCTTCGTGTATTGGATGGTTTGGTATTCTTGTTTTCTGCAGTTGACGGTGTTGAGCCGCAATCAGAAACCAACTGGCGTTTGGCCGATAATTATAATGTAACTCGTATTGGGTTCGTAAATAAAATGGACCGTCAGGGTGCCGACTTCTTAAAAGTTGTTGCACAAACAAGAGAAATGTTAAAAGGTAATGCAGTTCCTTTGCAATTACCTATCGGTGCTGAAGAGACTTTCAAAGGTGTAGTTGACTTGATCAACTTCCGTGGAATGATCTGGAATGAGCACGATAAAGGAATGACTTATGAAGTAGTACCTATCCCAGCTGATATGTTGGAAGAAGCTACTTTGTGGAGAGAAAAAATGTTGGAAGCTGTTGCTGAGTTTGATGATAAAATCATGGAGAAATTCTTTGAAGCTCCTGAAACCATCACTGAAGCTGAAGTATTGGCTGCCCTTCGTAAAGCTTGCGTAGCAAATAAAATTGTTCCTATGGTTTGCGGTTCATCTTTCAAAAACAAAGGTGTGCAAACGATGTTGGACTTAGTAATGGAGTTGATGCCAAGTCCGTTAGACAAACCGGAATTGAAAGGTATCAATCCTGATACAGGTTTAGAGGTAACTCGTAAACCAGATGTTAAAGAACCATTTACTGCTTTGGCGTTTAAAATTGCAACGGATCCTTTCGTAGGTCGTTTGTGTTTCTTCCGTGCTTATGCCGGACGCTTAGATGCTGGTTCATATATTTTTAATACTCGTACAGGTAACAAAGAACGTATTTCTCGTTTGTTCCAAATGCATGCGAACAAGCAAAATGCTGTTGACTGTATTGAGGCTGGAGACATAGGTGCTGGAGTTGGATTTAAAGATATCCGTACAGGAGATACTTTATGTGATGAAAAATTCCCTATTGTATTGGAAGCAATGAAATTTCCTGAGCCGGTTATTGGTATCGCAATTGAGCCTAAAACTCAAGCCGATGTTGATAAATTAGGTATGGCTTTGGGTAAATTGGCTGAAGAGGATCCTACTTTCCGTGTTAAAACGGATCAGGAATCAGGTCAAACTATCATCAGCGGTATGGGTGAGCTTCACCTTGAAATCTTGGTGGATCGTTTGAAACGTGAATTTAAAGTTGAGGTGAACCAAGGTGCTCCTCAGGTTACTTTCCGTGAAGCTATTACAAATGCAATTGAGCACAGAGAGGTATACAAAAAACAATCAGGTGGTAGAGGTAAATTTGCTGATATCGTGGTTAAAATTGAGCCTGCTGAAGCTGGTAAAGTTGGACTGGAATTCGTTAACGCTGTTAAAGGTGGTAACATTCCAAGAGAGTTTGTTCCTTCAGTTCAAAAAGGATTTGAAGCTTCTATGGTAAACGGTGTATTGGCTGGATATCCAATCGATGCATTGAAAGTTACTTTGTTAGACGGATCTTTCCACGCAGTTGACTCCGATGCATTGTCATTTGAGATTTGCGCGAAAGTTGCCTACAGAGAAGCTTTGCCAAAAGCAAAACCAATCTTGTTGGAGCCTATCATGAAATTGGAAGTTTTAACTCCTGAAGTTAATATGGGTGACGTAATTGGTGACTTGAACAAAAGAAGAGGTCAGATATTAGGAATGGACGAAAGAGCAGGTGCTAAAGTAATCAGCGCTACTGTACCTCTTTCTTCAATGTTCGGATATGTAACTGATCTTCGTACGATCACTTCAGGTAGAGCTACTTCAACTATGGAGTTCTCACATTATGAGCAAACACCTTCTAGTGTAACTGAAGAAATTGTAGCGAAAGCAAAAGGTAAAAAAGAAGCATCTGTATAGTAATTAGATATAGTTAAACAAATGAGCCAAAGAATCAGAATAAAATTAAAGTCTTACGATCACAACTTGGTAGACAAGTCTGCTGAGAAAATCGTAAAAACGGTAAAAGCTACTGGAGCTGTTGTTAGTGGTCCAATTCCACTCCCTACACACAAAAGAATTTTTACAGTGTTGAGATCTCCACACGTTAACAAAAAAGCGAGAGAGCAGTTCGAATTGTCTTCTTATAAAAGATTATTAGATATCTACAGCTCTACTTCTAAAACAGTTGACGCTTTGATGAAACTTGAACTTCCAAGTGGTGTGGAAGTAGAGATCAAAGTTTAGTGGATAGCACTTTTTAAAGTAAAGAATAAAAGAATTTTAAATAAATAGGCCATGTCAGGATTGATAGGAAAAAAAATAGGAATGACCAGCATTTTCGATGCAAATGGAAAAAATGTTCCATGTACCATCGTAGAAGTAGGTCCTTGTGTTGTCACTCAGGTGAAAACAGTTGAAAAAGACGGCTATGCTGCTGTTCAATTGGGTTATGCAGAGAAAAAAGAAAGATTAACAAACAAAGCTTTGTTGGGTCATTTCAAAAATGCAAACACTACTCCTAAGAAAAAATTGGTTGAGTTTAAAGACATCAACGCTCAATTGGGTGAGGCTGTTACTATTGATGTGTTCGCGGAAGGAGATGCAATCTCTATCTCTGGTACTTCAAAAGGAAAAGGTTTCCAAGGGGTTGTTAAACGTCACAACTTTGCTGGTGTGGGTGGTCAAACTCACGGTCAACACAATAGAGGTAGAGCGCCAGGTTCATTAGGTGCTTGTTCTACTCCTTCAAGAGTATTCAAAGGCATGAGAATGGCCGGAAGAATGGGTGGTGATAAAGTAAAAGTGAACAACCTTATCGTGCTTAAAGTATTGAAAGAAAGAAATATTTTGGTTCTGTCAGGATCAGTTCCTGGTGCAAAAGGATCTTACGTAATAATTGAGAAATAATGGAATTATCAGTTTTAAATATCGAAGGTAAAGCTACCGGCAAAAAAATAACATTGCCTGAGTCGGTTTTCGCGATTGAACCTAATGAGCATGCAGTTTATCTTGATGTTAAGCAACATTTAGCTAACAAAAGACAAGGTACGCACAAAGCTAAGGAAAGAGGCGAAGTGAGAGGTAGTACTCGTAAAATCAGAAAGCAAAAAGGTAGCGGTGGCGCTCGTTTCGGATCTGTAAGAAGTCCTTTATTGAAAGGTGGAGGTACAGTTTTCGGTCCAAGACCTCACGCTTATGCTTTTAAACTGAATAAAAAAGTAAAAGAATTGGCTAGAAAATCAGTTCTAACTGATCAAGCGAAAAACGCCAATGTGTCTGTTCTTGAGGATTTTAACTTCGCTACAGCTAAAACAAAATCATTTACTTCTTTATTGAAGAACTTAGACCTAACCAACAAAAAAGTGCTGTTGGTGTTAGCCGAGCCGAATAAAAACATATATTTGTCCTCCCGAAATTTAGAGGGTGTGAAAGTTCTTTCTGTAGGCGAGTTAAATACCTACGATATTTTGAACACTAATAAAGTGGTGTTTGTAGAGAGTTCAGTTAAAGAATTAGAAAATACTTTAAGCTAAGAGTCATGAGTGTAATTAAGAAACCAATTGTTACTGAGAAGATGTCTTCTATACAGGAGAAATTGAATAAGTACGGTTTTATCGTTGACGATAAAGCTAATAAAGTGGAGATCAGAAAGGACATTGAGAAAATGTACAATGTGAAAGTTGAAGCAATTAACACGCTTAGAACTCCAAGAAAAATAAAACAAAAGTACACTAAAAAAGGAATGATGACAGGTTCAACACCTATCAACAAAAAAGCGATAGTGACTTTGGCAGAAGGACAAGTTATTGATTTATACAACAACATTTAATAGGTTATGGGCTTAATAAAACTTAAACCGGTTACTCCGATTCAGCGTCATCAAGTGCTTCCGACTTACTCGGAAATCACTAAATCTACGCCTGAGAAGAGCTTGATCGCTAAGAACACCAGAAGCGGAGGAAGAAACAATTCCGGTAGAATGACCATGAGATACACAGGTGGTGGTCACAAACAAAAATACAGAATCGTTGACTTCAAAAGAGAGAAGTTTGGCATCCCTGCTAAAGTAATGTCTATTGAGTACGATCCAAATAGAACTGCACGTATCGCTTTGTTGAACTACGTTGACGGCGAGAAAAGATATATTATTGCTCCAGACGGTTTAGCTGTTGGACAAACATTACAATCAGGAAAAGGGTCTCCGGTTGAGGTTGGTAACGCTTTGTTGCTTTCTGAAGTGCCTTTAGGTACAATTATCCACAATGTGGAATTGAATCCTGGTCAAGGAGGTAAATTTGCAAGAGGTGCTGGAGCTTCTGCTCAGCTTTTAGCTAGAGAAGGAAGATTCGCAGTATTGAAAATGCCTTCAGGAGAAACTCGTCAGATTTTAGTGACTTGCCTTGCAACGATTGGTTCTGTATCTAACTCTGATCATCAGTTGGTAGTATCTGGTAAAGCGGGTAGATCAAGATGGTTGGGTATCCGTCCAAGAGTAAGAGGTGTTGTTATGAATCCAGTGGATCACCCTATGGGTGGTGGTGAAGGTAGATCTTCAGGTGGACATCCAAGATCAAGAAAAGGTCTTCCAGCTAAAGGATACAAAACAAGATCAAAAAAGAAAGCATCAAATAAATATATACTCGAAAGAAGAAAAAAATAAGCTAGTATGGCGAGATCATTAAAAAAACCTCCTTTTGTTGCATACAAATTGAACAGAAGAGTAGCGGCGGCAGAAAAAGGGAACAACAAAAATGTTATCAAAACCTGGTCAAGAGCATCTATGATTACTCCTGATTTCGTTGGAGTAACTATTGCGGTTCACAATGGAAATAAGTTCATTCCGGTATATGTTACTGAAAACATGGTAGGTCATAAACTCGGTGAGTTTTCTCCAACCAGAAACTTCAGAGGACACGGTGGAAACAAAAAGAAGTAAGAAACTGATTATAAGTTAAGTCATGGGACAAAGAAAAAAAATAACGGCAGACGCAGCGAAGGAAGCAAAAAAGGCAACTTATTTTGCAAAGTTGAACAACTGCCCGACTTCACCTAGAAAAATGAGATTGGTTGCTGATCTTGTTAGAGGAATGGAAGTAAGTAAGGCTCAAGGTGTATTACAATATACTCCTAAAGAAGCGGCTACTAAATTGGCTTTATTGCTTAAATCAGCAATGAGTAATTATGAAGCAAAAACTGGAGCTACTATTAATGAAGGTGAATTGAAAATATCTTCTATACATGTGGATTCTGGAAGAATGCTTAAAAGAGTTCAACCAGCTCCTCAAGGAAGAGCTCACCGTGTGAGAAAAAGATCAAATCACGTGACATTGTTTATTGATAAAATTGAAATTGCAAAATAATTATTGAACATGGGAAATAAGGCAAACCCTATAGGGAACAGATTAGGAATTATCAGAGGATGGGATTCTAATTGGTATGGTGGAAATGATTATTCAGACAAATTGGCTGAAGATCACAAAATCAGAAATTATGTTAGAGCTCGCTTAGTGAAAGCGTCTGTTTCTAAAATAGTTATTGAAAGAACTTTAAAGTTGATCAGCATTACTATACATACTGCACGTCCGGGAATCATCATCGGTAAAGGTGGACAAGAGGTTGATAAACTGAAGGAAGAGTTGAAAAAAATCACTAGTAAGGAAGTTCAAATCAATATCTTTGAAATTAAAAGACCTGAATTGGATGCTAAGTTGGTAGGTGACAGTATTTGCCGTCAGATTGAAGGAAGAATTTCTTTCAGAAGAGCAATGAAGATGGCTATCGCTTCTACTATGAGAATGGGAGCTGAAGGAATCAAAATTTTGGCTTCTGGTCGTTTGAACGGAGCTGAAATGGCAAGAAATGAACATAAAAAGGAAGGAAGAATTCCATTACATACTTTTCGTGCTGATATTGATTACGCAATCAGTGAAGCGCATACAACTTACGGTTTGATTGGTATCAAAGTTTGGATTTGCAAAGGAGAAATCTACGGAAAACCTGATCTTTCACCAACAGTAGGCGGTGTTAAGAGCAAAGGAAAGTTCAAAAGCAGAAGTAAAAGAAACGAGAAATAAGAAGAGTCAATATCTTAAAAAGAGATAGCAATGTTACAGCCAAAAAGAACAAAATACAGAAAGATGCACAAAGGCAAAATGAAAGGTCTCGCTCAAAGAGGCAATCAATTGGCTTTCGGATCATTCGGAATTAAAGCATTAGAAGAGACCTGGATCACTAGCCGTCAGTTAGAAGCTGCGCGTGTTGCTGTGACTCGTCATATGAAAAGAGAAGGTCAGTTGTGGATCAGAATCTTTCCTGACAAACCAGTAACCAAAAAACCTGCAGAGGTAAGGATGGGTAAAGGTAAGGGAGCTCCTGAACTATGGGTTGCCGTGGTTAAACCAGGTAAAATTATTTTTGAGGCGGAAGGTGTACCTTTGGCAACTGCTAAAGAAGCTTTAAGATTGGCTGCTCAAAAATTACCGATCACAACTAAGTTTATTGTAAAAAGAGATTATACTGAATAATTATGAAGGCGTCTGTAATAAAACAAATGACCACTGAGGAAGTGAAAGAGCGTATTGCGGGAGAAAAATCAAATCTCGAAAAATACAAAATCAATCATGCTATTTCTCCTTTGGAAGCTCCTCTTGTAATCAAATCTACAAGAAGAACAATAGCTAGATTGAATACCGAATTGAGAGCAAGACAAAAATAGTAGTCAAAGAATTGAAAAATGGAAGAAACTAGAAACTTAAGAAAAGAAAGAGTAGGAGTTGTAACAAGTACTAAAATGGATAAATCCATTGTAGTTACTATTGAGAGCAAACTCAAACATCCTAAATACGGTAAGTTCGTTAAGCAATCAAAGAAATTTGTTGCTCATGATGAGAAAAACGAATGCAACGAGGGTGATACTGTAAAAATTATGGAAACCCGTCCATTAAGCAAAAGCAAAAGATGGAGATTGGTTGAAATAGTAGAGAAAGCTAAGTAATCGATAAAAATATTTGAACAATGGTACAACAGGAGTCAAGATTAAAAGTTGCTGATAACAGCGGTGCGAAAGAAGTTCTTTGCATCCGTGTATTAGGCGGAACAGGTAAAAGATACGCATCTATCGGAGATCAGATCGTTGTTTCTGTGAAACACGCAATGCCTTCAGGGAATGCAAAAAAAGGATCTGTTTCTAAAGCAGTTGTTGTTAGAACAACCAAAGAAGTTAGAAGAGCTGACGGTTCATATATACGTTTCGATGATAACGCTGTAGTTCTTTTAAATGAGGCAGGTGAGATGAGAGGGACAAGGATTTTTGGTCCTGTTGCAAGAGAATTGCGTGAGAAAGATTTTATGAAAATTGTATCATTAGCGCCAGAGGTGCTTTAATAATAGAGTTATGGCAAAATTGAAGATTAAAAAGGGTGATACTGTAAAAGTTATCGCCGGAGATGAAAGAGGAAAAAGTGCTGTGGTTAAGGAAGTTTTGGTGAAAGAAAACAAAGTGATCGTTGAAGGTATCAACTTGGTTAAAAAACACACTAAACCATCTGCTAAAAACCCACAAGGAGGAATTCTTTCTATGGAAGCTCCAATCAACATTTCTAATGTGATGTTGGTAGATGGTAAAACTGCTACCCGCGTTGGAAGAAAAGTGGTGGATGGTAAAGTACAACGATTTGCAAAAAAAACCGATAAGATTTTAGACTAATGGAATACGTACCAGGATTAAAAAAGAGATACAAGGAACAAATTGTTCCTGCTCTTCAGAAGGAGTTCAAGTATAAGTCAGTTATGCAAGTTCCTAAATTGGAAAAAATTTGTTTGAACCAAGGTATTGGTGATGCAGTTGCTGATAAACGCTTGATTGAAAATGCAGTAAATCAAATGACCATGATTACCGGTCAGAAGGCAGTTCCTGCATATTCTAAAAAGGATATCTCTAACTTCAAACTTAGAAAAGGATTACCAATCGGGTCTAAAGTGACTTTGAGAGGTGATAAAATGTATGAGTTTTTGGAAAGATTAGTAGCTGTGGCATTGCCAAGGGTACGCGACTTCAGAGGAATTAATTCAAATCTTGATGGTAGAGGTAACTATACTTTGGGGATTAAAGAACAAATCATCTTCCCTGAGATCAACATCGATAAGATTGATAAAATATTAGGTATGGACATCACTTTTGTTACCACTGCGGAAACAAATGAAGAAGGATATGCTTTGTTGAAAGAGTTTGGTTTACCATTTAAAAATTTAAAAAAGTAAGATATGGCTAAGGAGTCAATGAAGGCCAGAGACGTTAAAAGAATAGCGTTATCTGAAAAATACGCTAAGAAAAGAGCGGCTTTGAAAGCGGCAGGAGATCATGAAGGTTTGCAAAAATTGCCAAGAAACTCAAATCCGATCAGAGTTCGTAACCGTTGCAAATTAACAGGAAGACCAAGAGGGTACATGAGACAATTTGGAATTTCAAGGATTTGCTTCAGAGAAATGGCCAACAATGGTTTGATCCCAGGAGTTAAAAAAGCGAGCTGGTAATAATAAAGTAGAATTAAGAAATAGATTGATATGAATACTGATCCAATTGCAGATTATTTAACAAGAGTAAGAAACGCTATCCAAGCTAAACATAGAGTGGTGGATGTTCCTGCTTCTAACCTGAAGAAAGAAATCACTAAGATTTTGTTTGAAAAAGGATATATCCTTAACTACAAATTTGTAGATGATAATGCTCAGGGAACAATCAAAATAGCTTTGAAGTATGATCCTTCTACTAAGATGTCTGCTATCCAGTCAATGGACAGAATCAGCCGTCCGGGATTAAGAAAATATACCGCATCTGTAAAAGTACCTCGCGTATTGAACGGACTAGGAATAGCTATTCTTTCTACTTCTAAAGGTGTTATGACCGATAAAGAAGCAAAAAAAGAAAAAGTAGGTGGTGAAGTTTTGTGTTACGTATATTAATATTTAAGGAAATGTCAAGAATAGGAAACGCACCGGTGATCATCCCTGATGGGGTAACCGTTACAGTAAATAAAAATGTTGTTACCGTTAAAGGTAAACTAGGAGAGCTATCAGAAACAATTGATGAGCGCATTACTCCTGTGCTAGAAGGTAAACAACTGACTGTTACAAGAAAAGACGATCAGAAACAATCCCGCTCAATGCACGGATTATATAGAGCTTTGATCAACAACATGGTGGAAGGCGTATCTAAAGGATATACTACAGAGCAAGAGTTGGTTGGGGTAGGTTACAGAGCTGCTAACAAAGGACAAATCCTTGAGTTAAGCTTGGGTTACTCTCACAACGTTGTTTTCCAATTGCCTAAAGAAGTGGAATTGAAAACTGAAACTTTGAAAGGTCAAAACCCGAAAATTACTTTGACTTCTTGCGACAAACAATTGTTGGGACAGGTAGCTTCAAAAATAAGATCATTGAGAAAACCTGAGCCATATAAAGGAAAAGGTATCAAGTTCGTAGGTGAAGAATTAAGAAGAAAAGCAGGTAAATCTGCAGGTAAATAAAAACATAGAGTTATGTCGAATACGAAAGAATTAAGAAGAAAGAGCATTAAGTACAAAATCAGAAAGATTGTTTCTGGTACTGCTGACCGACCAAGATTAACGGTTTACAGAAGCAATAAAGAGATTTATGCTCAGCTAATTGATGACCTTAAAGGTGTAACTGTAGCTTTCGCTTCTTCCTTGGAAGATGGTGTTGGTGAAGTTAGTGGAGTAGAACAAGCTAAAAAAGTAGGTTCTAAAATTGCTGAAAAAGCTAAAGCAGCTGGAATTACAGCAGTTAAATTTGATAGAAACGGTTACCTCTATCATGGAAGAGTAAAATCTTTGGCTGAAGCGGCAAGAGAAGGTGGTTTAAATTTTTAATTAAATAGAGTTATGCAAAAATCAAACGCAAAACAAGTAAGATCATCTGAAATTGAATTGAAAGATCGTCTTGTTAGCATTCAAAGGGTAACTAAGGTTACTAAAGGTGGTAGAACTTTCAGCTTTTCAGCTATCGTTGTGGTAGGAAATGAAAATGGTGTTGTTGGTTACGGTTTAGGAAAAGCCAATGAAGTAGCTGACGCTATCTCTAAAGGTATTGATGACGCTAAGAAAAACCTTATTAAAGTGCCAATTCGCAAAGGAACTATTCCTCACGAAATGACAGCTAGATTCGGTGGATCACAAGTGTTCATGAAACCTGCTGCCCATGGTACTGGAGTTATCGCAGGTGGTGCAATGCGTGCGGTATTGGAAAGTGTTGGTGTAAAAGACGTTTTGGCTAAATCAAAAGGTTCTTCAAATCCTCACAACGTGGTTAAGGCAACTATCAAAGCTCTTGAGCAATTAAGAGATCCAAGATCAATTGCTAACTTGAGAGGTATAACATTAGAACAAGTATTTAACGGTTAATCACCATAAATTGATAAGTGATGGCAAAGATTAAGATCAAACAGATTAAGAGTGGTATCGACCGCCCGAAAAATCAAAAGTTAACCCTTAGAGCATTGGGTTTTACAAAACTCAACCAAACAGTTGAGCATGAAGCTACTCCTCAAATACTAGGAATGGTTGAAAAAGTAAAGCATTTAGTTAAAGTAGATTAAGAAATTATCATATGAAATTGTCAGAATTAAGACCAGCCAAAGGTTCGGTTAAATCAAAAAAAAGAATCGGTAGAGGAGAAGGATCCGGTTTAGGTGGAACTTCCACAAAAGGACACAAAGGTGCTAAAGCAAGAACTGGTTACGATTCAAAACCTGGTTTTGAAGGTGGTCAGCAACCTTTGCAACGTCGTATCCCTAAGTTCGGATTTACAAATCCTAACCGTGTGGAATACAAAGCCATCAATTTAGATGTGTTGCAGGATATCGCCACTAAAACAGGTGCTTCTGAAATTACTTTGGATGTATTGTTGGAGAACGGTGTTATCTCTTCAGTTAAAAAATTAGTTAAAGTATTGGGAAGAGGAGAATTGAAAGCAAAATTGAAAGTTTCTGCTCATGGTTTTTCTAAAACTGCTCAAGCAGCTATTGAAGCTAAAGGTGGTTCTATCACTACATTGAAATAATGAAAAGATTTATACAAACCATAAAGAATATTTGGAGCATTGATGATCTTAGAGCTAAGATCATCACTACTCTTGGTTTAATTCTCATTTATAGAATTGGTTCTTATATTATTATTCCCGGAGTAGATTCTGAGGCTTTAAAAGCTGCCCATCCGAGCGATGGTACAGGATTGGTCGGATTGATTAATGGTTTTACAGGTGGAGCGTTTACAAGAGCGTCCATTATGGCTTTGGGGGTAATGCCTTATATTTCTGCTTCTATCGTGATGCAGTTATTGGGCGTTGCGGTTCCTCAAATTCAAAAAATTCAGAGAGATGGTGAAAGTGGAAGAAAGAAAATCCAGACCTACACCAAAATTTTAACTATCGTAATTACACTTCTTCAGGCTCCTAGCTACTTGGCCACTTACGTGCCTTTAGATGCAAGACCGGAAGGATCTGATTTCTTTAATTTTACTTTACCTGCAGTTGCAGTAATGGTTGCCGCTACCATGTTCTTAATGTGGTTAGGAGACAGAATTACTGATAAAGGTATTGGAAATGGAGTATCATTATTAATTATGATTGGTATCGTGGCTCGTTTCCCTGAAGCTATTGCTGGTGAGTTTTCAAATAAAGTGATCAGTGATGCTGCTACCGGTCGTATGTTTGTATTTATTCTTGAATTGATTGTTTGGTTCTTGATCATAGCAGTGACTATTCTATTGATTCAAGGAGTTAGAAAAATCCCTCTTCAATATGCTCGCCAAATGGCAGCAGGAGGTGGAATCAATACAGTGAATCAAGCTGGAGCACGTCAGTATATTCCTATTA
>JAPLEZ010000145.1:208002-242500 GCA_026390935.1 Bacteroidota bacterium | reverse complement strand
CTCAAGTAATGAATCAATTGAATACTGCTTTGCAAAAAGTAAATGAAACAGCTATCCCTTTTGATTTTGCGATAACAGATGCTAACTCTCGTCCGGCGGTATTAGAAGCAGTAAATAACCTAAAAGATTTAGGCGATGATTTTGTACTCGCTGCCCAAGCTTTTGGCATTACAATCAGCACTGCTACACCTGAATAAAACGATTTAAATGTAATGCGAAAATTTTTTGTTATAGGTTGTTTGACTTTTTTAGTTTTCTTTTTACAGCAGTGTAAGAAAGAAACTAAAACTGAAGAACAACCATTGCAAGCCGAAGAAAATGAACAGTACTCAGGCGGACAGGTAACTGTTTTTGACCAGTCGCCGAGTGCTTTTGGTTCACAAGCTCCCGGTTTAACAGGAAATGACGAACTTTTGTTTTTTGTTGGCCATGCCTTCTTCACAGAAAATTGGGTAACCGCTCCTTCCTCCACAACAGCAAGAGATGGGCTCGGTCCGTTTTTTAATTCCAATTCATGTTCAGGATGTCATTTTAAAGATGGACGAGGAAGAGCTCCTCAGTTTGATGGAGAAGTTTCAAGTGGTTTGGTTTTACGATTAAGTATTCCTGGAGCAGGTTCTCATGGAGAGCCTTTAAATGAACCTATTTATGGGAAGCAACTACAAGACCAAGCTATTTCCTCGATATTGAAAGAAGGAAGCTACTCCATTGTATATACCGAAACTTCAGGAACTTTTAGTGATGGAACTACCTATAATTTGAGAAAACCCGAATACCAAATTAACAATTTGAATTACGGAGCGATGGATGCGTCTGTTCAGATTTCTGCACGTGTAGCAAGACAAATGATAGGACTCGGTTTATTGGAAGCTTTAAGCGAAGCAACAATACTTTCCCGTGCCGATGAAAATGATGTGAATAGCGATGGAATTTCTGGGAGAGCAAATTATGTGTGGGATTATAAAAATCAGCAAAATGCTTTAGGTCGCTTCGGATGGAAAGCAGAACATCCTTCCCTATACCAACAAAGCGCAGCGGCGTTATATGAAGATATTGGTATTTCTACCTCGCTATATAATTCTCAAAATTGTACCACAGGCGATTGCTCTTCATTGGCTAACGGGGGAAGCCCTGAAATTGATGAAGATGATTTATTGAAAGTAGCACTGTATTGCCAAACTTTAGCTGTGCCAGCAAGAAGAAACTGGACAGATCAAACCGTATTAAAGGGAAAACAATTGTTTATTAATTCAGGTTGTGTTTCTTGCCATGCGCCAACAATGACCACAGGTACACATCCTACAATATCAGCTTTATCAAATCAAACTATTCATCCGTATTCTGACCTCCTTTTACATGATATGGGCGTAGGGTTAGCAGATAGTCACACCGATTTTTATGCTACCGGAAGAGAATGGCGAACACCTCCTTTGTGGGGAATAGGATTGTTTCAAACAGTAAACGGACACACTTTTTATTTACATGACGGCAGAGCAAGAAGCCTTGAGGAAGCTATTCTTTGGCATGGCGGCGAAGCTGTATCTGCAAAATATAAATTTGTTGCAATGTCAAAAACTGACAGAGATGCATTGATAAGATTTTTAAACTCTTTGTAATGACAAAACTATTTAGAAATATCTTCCTCTTTTCGGTACTGATTGCAATACTTATTGGTTCTTGTAAAAAGAAAGAAAGCGAAGTCAAAACACCTTTTGATGAAAAAGCAATGCTCGGTAATATTGGTGAAATAGTGATTAAACCACTTCATCAACGTTTTGTACAAGAATGTGGAGAATTAGTAACAGCCGCTCAAAATTTCTCTACTCAAAATGATAGCGCTAATCTCTCCGCTTATCAATTTCAATGGAAAGAAACCCGTCATTGGTGGAAGCAATGTGAAGCTTACATACTTGGTGTACCAGCAGAAATTTATATCAATTTCAAAATTGATAAATGGCCAACCAATCAAACTTTTATCGATAATAATATTAATGGCATTTCTACTTTGAACGAGGCCTTTGTTGAATCTCAAGGCTCTACGGCTAAAGGGTTTCCTGCCATTGAATATTTAGTATTTAATACTAACGGTGATTCTTTGGTTTTGAAAAACTTCACTACCGATATTAATGCAACAAGAAGAATGGATTACTTGATTGCACTCACCTTAAACCTTCAAACTAAGGCAACTTATCTTTTACAGACTTGGAATGACTACCTACCCGATTTTGAAACTACTGTCCGCACAGATATTTACGGCTCGTTAAGTAAATTGATTAATGCGCAATCGTCGTTATTGGAACAAATTGTAAACACTAAATTGGGGTATCCATTGGGAAAAACAAACGGAGATGTTGCTATACCTGAATCAGTAGAGGATTACCTTAGTAAAGAATCTGTTAATGATATACGAATTAACCTTGCAGGGATTCAAGAAGCATATCTTTGTTCTTTCGGAGGTAATAGCGGCAAAGGATTAAGAGATTTTTTGAATTACAATGAAGCTAAAAAAGGAGATGATTTATTATCAACAGTAATAGATAACAAATTTGCAGAATGTTTTGCAGCATTAGATAAAATTTCTTCTCCTTTATCGGGCGCTGTCAATTCACAAAAAACGGATGTAGAAGACTTGTATATTAAAATACGTGATTTATTAATTTTATATAAATCCAATATGGCTGATGACTTAGGTGTAACCATTACTTTCAATGACAACGACGGAGATTAAATTTCTTGCTTTAATCTACGACGGCTTTTTTCAAAAAACAAAACAATCAAGAGAACAACAAAAACAATAAAAATGGAAAGCACTTCCATTTTGTATTCGTAAGGTTTTACCCATATTTCATTGAGTACATTCCACCGCCCAAGTATTTCTACAAAATTCCAAAAGATGATTACTGTAGGTATGGAATAACGAATGGCGTAACCAAGATTTTCTATTTTCAATAAATACACAAAAAGATAAGCCGACCACAATAGTGAACCGAAGGCAATGAAATAAGTAACAGGGTGCCTATCGCCAAAAAAAGAATTATCGTAAGCGAATAAAAGAACAAGATAAAAAGTCCATAAAATGCTAATGGTTTCAATTGTTGTTATCAATGAGTAATTCTTTTTGTGATTAGGTATTTGGCCTTGTTTTACTGGGATTCTGAATGTTTTTTGAATCCAAATAAAAAAATTGCATCCCGTTCGCGAATTATATGTGTAGAAAATCATAAATGTCGCCAAAAACCCCACAGAGGCTGGCATAATAAGATATTCAGGCTTGGTAACAGTTACTCCATTTTCCATCAAAGGAGCGACTCCGTATCGATGTGCAATATAAACATGAGCAAATTCTATCCAGCCTGTCCATATTAGAATTCCTGCAAACAAACCTGCAAAAGTTGCTTTGTTTTCATTCTTGAAATGGCTGCCAATCATAAATAAAACAACACCTGCTAACCCCACAACAAGTGCTGCGGCATAAACATAGCTTTCTCCAAAAAAAACTTCCATGATAATCATCACGGCATGTCCTAAAGGCATTGTGAGCAGTACTACTAAAAAAGCAATGATGCCGGGAAAGGGTTTAGATAATTTCATTATTGCGAATGGCCTTCTTCGTTTTCATTCTGTATTTTTATTGCCATATAAACACGTGTCATATTATTGCTTTGTGAGTTTCCAAGATATTGAGCAAGAACCCGGGCTCGATAATCCTGAAGTCTTTCTGATTGGTCTTTTTCTGAATCTTTTTTGTCTTTTTTCATGGCTAAAGAATTAGTTTGATAATGATTTTCTAACCTCCATCATGATAACAGCATTTTCCACCAATTCTTTGAGCTGAGAAAATTCTTCTCTGCTGAAAGCGAAAAAAATACTTTTATCTGGTGATTGCATTAATACTTTTTGTCCGTTTGGAAGAATGCATTCAACATCACAAAAATCTTCCAACTCCAAGTGAACATCAATTCTATCAATAGCGTTGCTCATTTTTTCAAGATCGACAGGTTTCATACAATGAATAAGATTGCCAATACCGAGTTGTATGTGCGCACAGCTTTCACAACTTGAAATATATCCGCAATTGTTTTGATGAAGTAACTTATACTGATGATTCATATTAAATTAAAGCTTGAATTATTATAGCAATTAATGGCGGCAGGAAACCCGCAGCAATAAACCATTTGCCCCTTCTCGTAATTCCATATTTTCCTTTTAAAACAAAGAGTCCAGTGATGGTAATACAGATTAACATAAAAGCAAAAACATCGGCAGCCCATTTCCAGCCTTTTAAACTATTACGATGTAAGACATTGCTTTGATAAAAAATCGGACGCTTAGATACTTTTTCGTAAACACCTATTTTATTGTTTAAATGCAAATGCAAAGAAGCATTGTCATAATATATTTTTACTTGATCGTTGGTAGGAAAATCAAACACTTTGTATTTTTCTTCTCCTACCAATTTTCCAAACTCATTGATTTCGTTTTTTGTAATCTGCTCCTTGGAGTATGTTTTAGTAAACGTTATTTTTTCTTTGGTGATAATAAAATCAGGATTCCAATCATCTACGTGATTGAGTGCTATTCCCGAAAGACAATAAATCACAATCAACGAAGAAAAAAAATACCCTAAGTCACGATGTAAGGCGACATTCAATCGCCTTACTTTTTTTGCCGACCATTCCATAATTATTTCTATTTCGCTGCTTGTACTTTTTGCAAATACTCTTTTGTGATTTTAATTACCCAGTTTTCTATATTGATATCAGGTAAAATTGCATCAGGTTTATAAAGCACTTTATCCTTCCCTCCTTTAGCTTTTGCGATGCCATCGCCAATAATTTTTATTTGAAACATTTCGTCGTGAGCAACGAGTACAGGAATTACAACAGCCATTTCTTTTTTCTCTAAAACCTTATTGATTGCGGTGGTAGTATGAATAGGATCGTAATGCGCAATATGTCCGCACCATCCGTAAGAATATTCACTAATGCCAATTTGCTGATTTACATATTCGGCTACTTTAGCAAATAATTGTCCCCATTCTTTGTCGTACGTTTCGTCGCCATAACCTATTAAAACCAATCCTTCTTTAGACGGATTTTTAGAGAGCGACTGAGTTCTTCTCAATACATTTTTTTGAAGCACATCAGTAAAATCCAATGTTGGAGCAAGGTATGTCTTAGCTTTAGGTGTGTAGCGTTCAATCTTTTCTATTTTGAGCATTTCAGCCGATTGAGGATCTTCTTTTTGACCTATGATAGTTGGAATGTCTTCAAATGAATGCGGACTCACCGTTAAAAAGATAGGAATGATAATAATATCTGTATAACCTTCTTTATCAAACTCTTTTAAACGTGTAGCAATGGAAGGTTCGGTATATTCCATGTGTGCTGTTTTAATGCCTGTTACTTCACCGCTTTTCAATATTGAATCAGTAACATTTTTTTCTAACTGTATTAAAGCATTTCTCCATGTAGCTGAACGTGAGCCGTGATTAACAAGCAAAACGCCTATTTTTTGTTTAACGTTAGAAGCTTCCTGTTTGACATTGGAATCGCAAGAACTGAAGATTAAAAAAACACTTGCAAAAAAATAGAAATAGATAGTTTTCATGTATAAATAATTAGAGATTAATTGAGACGTTGTTTTTGAAATACAAAGTTTCCTTTCTGACCGGAACCGTTGTAGAAATCGGTAAAATGTATTTTAAAATGCTTGTTGTTCCTATTTTTTATCAGGTAAGTATATTTGCTGTAAATAGTATAGCTACTGGTGCCAAAATCATATTTCTTCCAATCGTAGCCTATTGCATTTTTTTTAGTGTTTAGAGTTACGTTAGGAATTTTATCGACAGTAAATGCTGCGAAATTTGAATCGGGATCCATTCCGGCAGAAGTATTATAGGGATTTAGCAACACCCCTGTTACCAAATACATTGTTTCAATGCCGCCATCATTGAAGGTGTGCAGATATTGAGTGAAAGCTAAATCGTATTTCTCTTTTTCGGGTTCAATGCTGACTTGTTTTCCATCATTGTCAAAAGAAAAGAAAACATAGTTGTATTTATTATCTTTGGTAAGGGTGAACATGTGTTCGTTACTTCCATTCAGGTCGGCATACTTAAAAGTATAAACACCATTAATTAAGCTGATAAATGTAATTTTTTTGTAGCCTATTTTTCCACCGGTTAAGTTATAACCGCGGTCAACAATATAAGTATTGTTTGTTCCCTGCCAATTGCCAATTACTGTTTTAGATGTGTCATAGACATAACGATCCCAATCGAAAGTAAGTCCTGAATAAGATGTGGTAGAAGAAAAATCATTAGGCGATTTCACTCCCGTCATTGCTTTAGATGAATTCAGGAAAATATGATAACCATCATTTGATGCTTCAAAAGCTAAGTCCCAATCGGTTTTTAAGTTTTGACAAGCAATAGTATTCTCTTCAATGTTATAGAACACTTGGTATTTATAATCCGGTTCGATGAATATTTCTCTGCCAACTAATCCAAAGCCAGTGGTATCTGTTATATTATTTTTATTTGGGTCTTCTAAAGGCTTTTCAGGTTTTTCACAAGCAGAAAAAATAATAAAAAAACAAATCCCCACAAGAGCAGCAATATTTGATTTCATCTTATTCATTGATGTTGAATTTTAGAGTTACGAAGAAACTTCTTCCCCATGCAGCAGGTGAAGTTCCAGTGTTGGTAGAATGTGCATCAGGCGCACCGTTGTATTGAATATTGGTAACGTTTAACAGATTTTTACATCCGCCGCCAATTACCAATTTATTTTTGAAAAGAGATTGATTTACTGTGATATCAAGAGTATGATAATCTCCTCTTGTGCCTTGCTGTAATACACTTTTATCATCTAAATAATAGGTGTTTAGTTTTCCATTGTATTTGTAAAACAACGAGAAAGTTGTTTTTGTTTTTTGAATTTTGTAAATGATGGCACTTCTTAATTCGGGACTAAAACTAAATGTCGAAATAGTGTTGTTGCTTTCTGAAAGCTCATTATATCGACCGATGTAGGAAGTTCCAATATCAATAGTGAGGTGCTGTATTTTACAACTAAAATTCAAATTACCACCTACCGATTTATATTTTCCAATATTTACATAAGTATAAGAAGCTAATTGTGGGTTAGTTTGTGCCAATGTTATCAAATTACTGATATCGTTGAAAAATGCAGAAAACTCTGTTTTGTAAATTCTGCTTTTATGAACCTTTGTCCATACCGTAGAAAAACTGTAGTTGTTAGAATTTTCAGCCTTAAGATATGGATTACCCTGTATATTATGATTGATATCTACAAAGTTGAAATACAATTCTTTTAGCCCAGGCGAACGAAACCCACGTGCATAGGAAGCCCTGAAAGTTACATTTTTGATTTTGTATTTTATGTTGATGGAAGGTAATAATGGTGCTTGGTATGATGTATTGTAGCAAGCCCTCATTGCTGGACGAATAGTGATATTTTCTTTAGGACTGTATTCCATGCTTCCAAACATTGCGTAATCACCAATGGATTCATTTAGCCCTTGTATTCTTGCTCCGTAAGTATTCTCAATATTAATATCATAACCAATTTGATAATTTATTTTTTTATTTTTTTTCACTTGAGCAATACTCCCTCTCGACATATACAAATTGAACATGGAGGTATCCTGATCTCCGGGGTCAGTAGTAAGCTGCTGTTCCAACGTAACAAGATTTTTGAAATAAGAGTTTTTTATTCTTTGATAGTAATTGTAGCCAACTAAAATGCTAATCTGGTAGTCTTTTTTTGTTTTGCCTTCAAATGATAAAATATTGTTATACCTCGTGGTATAATAGTAATCATCAAAAGCTGTAGTGTACGAAGGTTGTCTGCGCTGTCCGCGATTGGTTATTTTTTCATCAAACCATTCTGATTTTAAACGAAGTTCAAAGCGGTTAATCTGTTTTACATACTGCGCAGAAGCGAAGTATTGTTCTTTGGGTTTCCAATCTTTAAAACGAGAAGTATCTACTTTCGACCAGCCATCAAAATAATTTCTTCCCCCTTCTACAGAAAAATAATTACTCTTCTTTTTAAAGCCCATAGAGGCATTGATATTATATCTACCCACACTTTCGTAATATGTATTTAGAGAAGAATGGAAAGGTTTTTTACTTCCTTTTTTAGTAATGATATTGATGGTTCCCGCAAGGGCATCCGTTCCATAATTTACCGACATCGGACCTTCAATAATTTCAATGCGTTCTACATCTTGTAAGTTGATTTGCGATAAATCAATATTACCTCCTAATCTTCCTACCATTGAAACTCCATCAATTAATATTTTTACGTTTTGCCCTGAAACACCTTGTAAATTCAAGGAACTTCCAAGTATATTGTCTTGCTCCAAACGAACATTATTTTGATTGGATAAAAGTTCTTGCAAGTTATTTGCTCCTTGTAATGCAATTTTTTCTTTGGTGATAATCGTAACCTTGTGAACTGCTTTTTCAGGATTATTAGCGCTGTATTGCCCAGTGATTACAATAGCAGTTAATGAAACGGTATCTAATCTCATACGAAAAACTGCCGATGTGCTAATTGTATCATCAATACTCACATAACCGACATAGGAAATATGTACTATCGCCTTTTGGCAAGGGATAGTACATTTTCCTGAGGAATCGGTCAGAAGAATGTCCTCCGACTTTTGTCCGATGCAATGATATTGCACATGAGCATTAGCAAGAGGTAAATTCTCCGTATTTAATACTCGTATGTTTTGGGCAAAACAGAGAGTACACAAACTGAGAAGGGATATAGAGAGGATTATCTTCATTGTTGTTTTAAAAATTTAGCCACAGTTCACAAATAAATTATTTCGTGAACCGTGACTAATTATGATCCACTAATTCTTAATCAATTTTTGTAAGTAAGCATTTTCTCCGTCGTTGAAGTGGATGATATAAAGCCCTGAGTTCAAATCAGAAATATTGATTTGCTGAGTTCTAAATCCGTTACCTTGTGAATTTTCACGGTAAACAATTTTTCCAGAAATATCATATATATTAATACTTACAGAAGACTGAGCATCAATAATCATAGTTACCTGTTCTGTAGCAGGATTTGGATAGACAGAAAAACTGTTGTTGTTTATTTCAGAGATTCCAACTGTACTTATTTTCTCTTTTGAGAACATAAATTTCCCCGCTGAACTTCCACCGAATCCAGTAAAAACTACTTTCCAAACATCACCTGTTTTTGTTTTAACAAAATAAACCGTGCTGTCTTCAATAACGTATGTAGAGCCGTTGAATGATTTCCAATTATAGCCTAAAGTATTCATAGCTGTTTCAAAAGTAGCGCCGCTATCATCATTAAGGGCATTTACATCATTCACAGGGTAAACCTTAGCAGCCTTAACACCTGTATTTTGCAATACTCCCGAAACAGTATATGGAGTAGGAATAAATGCAGTGTATTGCGTGAACAATAAATCCCAAGAAGCAGAAGCTGGCTCACGATCTAAGGCGGTACCGTTTTGAATAGAATAATATCCCCAGTTTTTTCCGCTATAGCTTGCTTTAGCTACAGAAGCACTTACTTCGTTTGATCCATCTATGTTTGCATATTTAAAATAATACGTTCCGCTTGCCAATTGAACAATCCATAATTTTTTATAGCTGTTATTTGCAAGTTTAATTACATACAAAGAATCTCCTGTTACATAATGAGTGATTGAACTGTAAACACCCCAACCTAAATCGTAAGGATCATTGCCAACAGTGTTTTCGCTGAAAGCACCTTTAGCCCAAGAGGTATCACTATTGTAAAGTTTTTGCCATGTAGCAATTCCGACGGTATCTAATGTCGTCCATTTGGTAGTATCACCACCTTTGTATTGAAATAATGTAGTGCCGGTGATAGAATTGATCATAATAGTAGAACCCATCGCTCCAGTACTGAAAGCAATATCCCAATTGTTTTTCGCAGCAGAACCCTGCTCATCATTTGCTAAACTGTACCAAACCTGATTGGCATAACCTGCCCCAATGGCGACAGTGTCTGTGGTAACTACCTGCGCAGCCATATTTATAAAAAAGGCGGTAGAGAATAGACTTAGAAGTAATCGTATTTTCATGATTTTATAGTTTTAAGTTTTTATTTAGAACAATTCTAAACAACGAGACAAAACTATATTTGAAAACTGTTCTTCACAATCACATAAAGAAGTGAAAAACATTCACGAAACAATGGTATATCAAGCATACCACGATTATGGTATTTTTTTAAGAGTTGGTTTTAATTACGCCTGTATTGATGGCATACAAAACAACATCAGAAGTAGATTTAGCAGCAATTTTTTTCATGATGTTTTTGCGGTGGGTATGTACGGTATGCTGACTAAGAGTTAATTTTTCTGCAATAGATTTATTGGTCAGTCCCTGAGTAATGAATATAACTATTTCAATTTCTCTTTTGGTAAGCTTAACAGCTTCGCAGTTTAGATGATCTGATTTTTGATTAATCTGATTGATAATGATATTCATTACTTTGTTACAGAAAAATTTCTCTCCTTTTAATACCGCTTTTACAGCTTGCATAATTTCTTCTATTTCACACTCTTTGGTGAGGAAACCATGTATTCCCATTTCAGAAACTCCCAAAATTCTTTTTTCATTTTCATCTGATGAAATAACAAGTATTTTAACTTCTTTAAAAAGTGATTTTATTAAAAAAATGTTTTCCGTTGAAAATGATTCTGGTAGATTATAGTCAATAATAATGAGTTGAGGTTTTAAATCTCTAACCATTTGTATTGCTTTCGTTCCGGTATTAACTTCATAGACTTTATAATGTTCCGAAAGAATTTTCGACAAACCAATGCGAGCGAGATGCTGAGCGTCTGCAATAATAATAGTGATCTTTTGGGACATTGGTTTTTGAAAATATTTTTAAGATGCTGCAAATATGGAGTCATATAGCTTGCAATGCAATACCGCAAAATAGGTATCTCAACGTGAACAGTTTTGACACGATGCACGGCTGGAACCATATAAACCTTTTTGGGACTTCTGGCAGTTGCGATGAAGTTAATTAACCTACAAAAGACAAATAAAAGAGACAAGATTAATTAACGCAGAGCGGTTGCCGTCTGCCAGAGAACCAAAAAGGTTTATATGGGAAGGCCGCACGATAAAAGAAATAAATTACACTTGTTCATTTTTCTGTTTTTTTATTTTAGTTTTGGGGACAATTCTTATCCAACATCCAGAGAATTTTGTTTAGTTAGGCGAAAAAGTGTCGGCTCTCCGCCGGCACTTTTCATTTTAATACATATAATCGAAAAATGAAGATGGAGAAAAACACACTTTTGCATAAGGAAGGGATAAATACAAGAGAACTATATTTATGGTTTAAATCAATAGCTTTGCCAATCAATTGTTAAAAGAATATTCAATTACACAATGAAGTTATACCATTTCACATCGGCCGATACAGCAAAAAAAATAATTTTAGATAATAGTTTGTTGTTTTCCACAAGGGAGAAACTCAACGATCCTTTTGATTGTAATTTGACTTACGAAATTCATACAGGAGCAGAAATTCAAAACATAAAAAAAGTATTTGGAAAAATATTCATTGATTTCGGAGCTGAAGGTATTGATGGAATTGTAGAGAGGTATTTAAAAAATCCCCCTCTTTTTGAAAAATCTATCAAAGAAAATATTGACGACACGTTTAAATATAATGGGCTATGTTGTTTTTGTAAAAACAATGAAAATATATTAATGTGGTCTCATTATGCAGACAATCATAGAGGTGTTTGTTTAGAATTCGATACCGATCGGGATGAGGAGTTATTTAAAAATCCTTTATTGGTGAAATATGAAAAAGATATTCCTGAATTCAATTATTTTAATCATTACGAAAATATCAGGGATTTTATGCTTGGTATAAAATACATCAAGTGGGACTACGAAGAAGAAGTAAGAATCAATGTTAATGTGGAAAATGGAAATTTAATAAAATTCAAAAAGCAATCTTTGTCTGGAATATATTTCGGTTTAAACTGTGAAAATATCCATCAGAAGGAGATTAAAAATATTTTATCGCAAAAGGGATACTCGAATACATTATTATATGGTACTCAAAAAATGCAGAGAAAATTCAAAGTTGATTATTTCCCATTATTGACGTAACTAATAATGATTATCCGTAATTGTACCAGTAATTATTAATTAAAGCAATTTTCAGTCTTTCAAAAAGTTGATTTCCGAAGTACCTTCTGTTGAGTTTGTAACAGAATTCATTCAAATAACTCTGTAAATATTTGCCTTGAATTTTATGATAAATTCCTAGCAATGTTCTTTTAGCATTGCTGATTGTAATATGCACCCATTTCAAAGTAGTGTTTGTTGTTTCGTTGCTCGACTTTTCGGTAATATGAGTTTCTACATACTTGGCGATGTCGACATAGCTTGTGCTTTTGTCAGAAAAAACAATACATTGTTTGTCGAAGTTTTCTTGCACGAGTTCATTTACATCTTGGGCATCATGTGTTGGAAGCACTTTCATTTTAAAATATCTACACTGATTACTCACTGTTCCTTTATCGATATCTTCTAGTGGAGTTGATTCCGCCATTACAGCTACGTTTTGTTGCTTCCTACTGCCACGACCTCTTTTCAAAGGAGATGATTGTAGTTTCGGTGTTGCTGTTTCAAAATATCCTTCGTCAAATTCAACCATTCCTTTTAAGGTGTATCTCTCATCTCTTTTCCCCATGGCTTCTCTGATTTTATGCATCATGCGCCAAGTACTTTCGTAACGTTTTTGACCAAGTTGTCTTTGTAGTTCCACTGCCGATATTCCTTTTTTTGTGAAGCTCATCATGCACATTGCGATATACCATTTGTGAAAGGAAAGATTTGAGTTTTCCATAAAAGTGCCGCTTCGCAAAGTCGTCCTAAACTCACATTTTGAACATTGCCACTGCCACTTTTTTGCAAGCCAATAATGATGCTTTCCTTTGCATTTTTTACAGATTACGCCTTCCTCTTCGCGCATCATCTTAAAGTCTAATCGACAACTTTTTTCGTTTGGAAATTTCTTAATGAACTCTATTATTCTCATAATGTTTGATTTTATTACAAATCAAGCACTTAACACCGTAATGGATTTACGGTCTGGTATAATTGCGGATAATCATATAACTAATTATAGAAAATGAATTATCTCTATCAGTTAAGTCCGCTAACACCTAATTCTGCCCACTGGAACTGAGCATAGATATTTCCCAAGAAACAAAATGAAATCAGCAGTAAGAGGATGTTTTTCATCTTCCTAAAATATTATTTTTTCATAACACTTGGAGTTTTATATATTTGTCTGGTGATTCAAAGAGTATTCTCCATAATATTATTGTTTGCCATTTCAATGCAAATGTTCAGCAAGCTTTTTATTGTGGTGAATTACCAACTCAACAAAACCGAGATAGCCCGTAAATATTGCGAGAACAAAGTAAAACCAAAAATGCATTGTGACGGGAAATGCCACTTAAAAAAGCAATTGAAGAAAGAAGAAAAAAGGGAACAAACACCTTTTTCTAAGGATTCAAAGGAGAAGATTGAATTACAATATTTTGCAGAAACTGCTTATTCTTTCCATTCTCAAATCACCATAGGTACTGGCATTTCAACCGCTTATTCATTTTCAGTTTCCGCCTCTTTACCTCAAGGCGTTTTTCAGCCGCCCAAATGTTGATTACTGGCGTTTGCCACATAAATCAATGTTTAATTTCAAAGGTATTTAATGCGATTTTCAATTGTATGCCTTTTTCTGTTTGTATTTATACATTCAGCAGAAATTATGGCGCAACAAGATAGCTCGCAGATTTGCGAATCGTCTTGCTGTAATAACGAAGTAGCTCTTCCGGCAGGAGTGATGCTTGGACACGTTCACTCTAAAGGAGAATGGATGCTTTCTTATCGCTATATGAATATGGCGATGAAAGGTATTTATCAAGGCAACTCTTCCGTTACCAGTGACGAGGTTTTCAAGACTTACTTGATGACTCCTGAAAGTATGCAAATGAATATGCATATGTTAATGCTGATGTATGGCATTAATAAACGACTCACTTTAATGGCAATGGTTAATTACAATCAAAATACAATGAATATGACCATGTTTGGCATGAGTGATCACCATGATCATGGAATGGGAGGCTCTAATATTCACCAAATGAATTCACAGGGGCTTGGAGATGTAAAGCTTTATGGTATTTACTCTTTGGTTAATGAGACTCGACATAAATTGTTGATGAATATTGGATTTTCTATTCCTACGGGGAGTATTGACGTATTGGGAGAAAGTAACGGAATGACCGAGTATATAGGGAAACACCTGTCATACATGATGCAATTAGGATCAGGTACTTTTGATTTTCTACCGGGAGCAACTTATTTGTACCACAAAAAAACATACACTTTTGGAGTGCAAGGCAATGCCAATATTCATCTTGGCTACAATAAATATGGATACAGTCGCGGCAATGAATTTACAGGAAATGCTTGGTATGCCTATCGGTGGTTAAATTTTCTGAGTTCCTCTTTACGTGTTGAATATGCAATTAGCGGCAAGATTCAAGGAGTTGATACTTCTTTATACCGACACAACGAACCTTCTGCAAATACCGCTAATTATGGGGGGCAAACAGCTTCTGTTTTTATTGGCACTACTTGGCAACCTTTAAGAGGGGGCTTAAAAAATCAAAAAATATCAGCAGAATTTGGTTTGCCACTATATCAAAACCTAAACGGAATACAATCTCCTATAAAATATAGTATTAACGCTTATTGGGCATTAACTTTTTAAAACAAAAAATATGAAAATCAGAAAACAAGGATTAATGTTAAGTTTGGCAGCAATAGTATTATTAGGTGCCTGCAACAAAAAAAACGACACCACCGAAACCATTAAATACGGAAAGTTCGCCTTTCATTTACACACCAATGTTGGAGATAGCGAAGTGGAAGACTACGGCGAAAATTATTTGGCTTCCAACGGCGATTCAATGTCTTTGGATTTTGCGCAATTGTATATTTCAGGAATTCAATTGGTAAAATTAGATGGTTCTTTATTGGATGTGCCGAAAGGAAAAATGTTGAAAGATTTGGCGACGGAGGCTTTCATTTTTAATAACGTACCAGTAGGGAATTACAAAGCCGTTCGTTTTAAAGTAGGATTGGATGCGACTACTAACGCTTTAGCATCGACAACGCCAAGCGATTCTACAATTTTAAACCATAGTGAAATGTGGTTTGGGAATACCTCTCAACCCGATGGATATATTTTCGCCAATATTCAGGGAAAAATTGACACCTCTTACAATCATAGTATGAAAATGGCTGACTTCTCTTATAAGGTTGGAACAAACGCTCATTATGTTGAAGTGCAAATGACGATGAAAATTTTAGCATCATGGAAGGAAGCACAGGATATGCGCACATGATAATTGATTATTCAAAAATATTTGACGGCGTAGATATTACGAATGCACTGAATTTACAGTTAAACAGCGTTTCTGATAACGGAAATGTTTTGGCGACAAAAATTGCGGGGAACCTGCCGGGAATGTTTCATTTTGAATAAAAATAATTTATGATAAAATACATATTGATTTTTAGTGTGTCATCAATAATTTTTTTCTCTTGTACGAAAACGGTTATTGACGATAATAATAACAGTAAAACAGATGTTTGTTCTACTCCGGATACTATATCGTTCAGTAAAAACATACAACCCATTTTTAACAAAAGCTGTTCTAATTTGGGTTGCCACTCAGGAAACAATCCACCCGGCGGACTCAATTTAGAAAACACCAAATCGCTGAACAGTCTTAAAGGTGGAGGCTATATCAATTTAGGAGATCCGAAGTCAAGTATTGTTTATGCCTCTATGACTTCCAATACAGCTCCGATGCCAACATCAGGAAAGTTAGACACTTGTACCACCAAATTAGTTTTAAAATGGATTCAGCAAGGAGCAAAAAACAATTGATTCATAAATCACTTTTAAAGTGGTTTGGTATTTTTTTAGTGGCGACTGCCTTCAATTCTTGTAAAAAGGATAAGCCGAAAGAGGATACTAATATACCTCCTGTTGCAACAGGCGCTTTCAATTTATTGTTTAAAAACACGGTGGGCGATAGTGCTTTGGTATTGGAAACTTCCGAGTATAAAAACGCAAATGGAGATACTTTTACTATTTCCACTTTCAATTATTACATCAGTAATGTTAAACTGATTGCGGATGACAATTCAGTATATACGGAAAGTGAAAGCTATCATCTGCTTTCGGCATTCAATGACAACACACTAAAAATTCCGTTGAAAAATGTGCCTTTTAAAAAGTATATCTCCATTTCTTTTATGATTGGTGTGGACAGCGTAAAAAATGTCACAGGAATTCAGGTAGGAGACTTAGATCCTGCTAAAGGGATGTTTTGGAACTGGAACACAGGTTATATCATGGCGAAGTTTGAGGGCTATTCAAGTAAATCTCCTGAAGTTGACAAAACTGTTTTATATCACGTGGGTGGATTTTCAGGTAGTAACTCAGTATTAAAAACAGTTGGTCTTGATTTTCCAACTGCAATGACTGTATCAGAAACTGAATCACCAAAATTGAAAGTTAAAGCAGATGTGTTGGAATGGTTCACCAGTCCACAAAACATTAGTTTTTCTTCACTATATGTAATTCATGCACCGGGAGCCGATGCGAAAAAAATGGCTGATAATTTTGCTGATATGTTTTCTATAATAACGAATTAACAATGAAAGCAAAAAATAAAATAGCTGCTTTGATGATGGTTTTGTCTTTGACATTATTCTTTTTTCAATGCTCAAAAGATCCTCAAATTCCATCTCCTCAAGTAACAGGAGTAACCTTCACTGTGCCTCATGGATGGCCTCAGCCAGTGTACAATTTTGAAGAAAACACTTTAACAGATGCAGGATTTAATTTAGGAAGAAGATTATTTTATGAGAAGAAATTATCGAGGGATGGTACTATTTCATGCGGCAGTTGCCATCAGCAATTTGCCGCATTTGCCAATGCTGCTCATGCCCGAAGTCATGGTATTGACGGACAGTTTGGAAAAAGAAATGCACCAGCTCTTTTTAATTTGAATTGGCAATCTTCTTTTATGTGGGACGGAGGAATCAATCATATTACAGTTCAGCCTTTAGCGCCAATTAATGATTCTTTGGAAATGGATGGAAATATGAATGATGTTATTGCCTTCCTTTCGGCAGATGCATCGTATAGAAAAATGTTTAAAGAGACTTTTGGTGACGAAACGGTAACAACACAAAGAGTTCTTAAAGCCTTTGCTCAATTTTTAGGGATGCTTGTTTCTTCAAATTCAAAGTATGACAGAATTCAGCGTGGAGAAGCAGGTTATGCTTTTACGGCAGACGAAGAAATTGGCAAATCTTTATTTAATCAGCGATGCGCTTCTTGTCATACACCACCCTTATTTAGCAATTTCTCTTACCGAAATATTGGCTTAGAACCCAATGTAGCTTTGCAAGATAGCGGTAGAATGCGTATTTCAGAATCTGTACAGGATATGCACAGGTATAAGATGCCTTCGTTAAGAAACGTAGAAGTTTCATCTCCTTATATGCACGATGGACGATTTAAAACTCTTGATAAAGCCATTGATTACCATATAAACAAACCATATTACATGAGTAATATTGATCCTGTTATTTTGAATGGACAAGCTCTTTCTGCCGATGAAATTCAAAGTATCATAAGTTTTCTAAACACCTTAACCGACAACACTTTTATTCACGACACTCGCTTTAGCGATCCATTATATAAATGAAAAAAATACTTTCCATATTTCTTTTATTGTTGATGTTATTACAATGCTTCAAAACAACAATCATTTATCAAAACTTTCAGATGAATAGAAATTACATTGCCGAAAATTTGTGTGAAAAAAGAACGCAAAAAAATAATTGTTGTAAAGGGCAGTGTCATTTGAAAAAGCAAATTGAAAAGGAAGAAAATAGTGATGGTTCTTCTCGTTCGGGATCGAAAGAAAAAACAGAAGAGGTTGCAGTGATGAATAGTGTTCAAATGATGACATTGTTGTTTACAATCAAAGAACAGCAAAGCTTCTCTCCTTATTTATCTCAAAGAAGCGGATTATATATCACTACCTTATTAAAGCCGCCCATTTCGGTTTAAATAACATCAATGCTATACTGAAAGTATCTTCTTTCGGGGCATCACTATTTTTGAAATTTCAAATAAAATTAAACACATGAAAAAAATTGCAATACTATGTGCAGTGCTTGCTGCTGCTTTTGTTTCTTCCTGTAAAAAAGAAAAGCCGGAAGAAAATAAACCCATCGTGGAAACACCAACTCCAAAGGGAAAAGTAGAATTAATATTTACTCCGATGGTAGGAGATAAAGGACTCTATTATGATTCTGCTTATACAAATCCGGCAGGAGAAGTATATGAATTAACCACTTTAAAATATTACATCAGTGATATTGGACTTTCTAAAGCTGATGGATCAGAAGTAGGTGTAGATGGGTACAGAACCAAATTGGTGAATTATGACAGTGCGAATTTTGATGCAGGTTATGGAATGCAGAGTTATAAATTAACTATGAATGCTGCTGTTGGTCAATACTCAGATATTCGTTACGATATTGGAGTGCCAAGCGAGGTCAACCACAAAGACGCCACTACAAATCCCTATCCGCTTGACCTTTCAGTACCAGGAATGTACTGGAACTGGAATTCAGGCTATGTATTCTTGCTTGCAGAAGGAAAAGGCGCAGGTGTTGCCGGAGATTATTTCCATTTCGGAATAGGTACTGATTTAAGAATGATGTCATGTTTTTTTGGAAATATGCTTGTCACTACGCCTAAGTTTGAAATTAAAGAAGGTAAAACAACACGCGTTTACTTTACTCTTGATTTTAACAAAGTGTTGAAAAATCAAGATGGTTCAAACTATTCTTTTGGCGGGTATAATTTCCCTCAGGCTAATGTGCATGGCGGTTATTATGCCGACATGATAAGAAGTAACGCCCTTCAGGCTTTAGAGCTTCAGAAAGTTGAAATCATAGATTAATCACATTTAACAAACATAAAATGAAAACAAAAAATATAGTTGTTGGCTCACTCTTGATTATCGGCTTGAGTCTTCCTTTTTTATCTTTTACAGATTACGGTTATCCCGACCATACAGGCGCCCCTAAGCAAATGACCTGCGGAATGTCCGGCTGTCATGCATCTCACGGCATTGATCAGGGGCCAGCTACGATTGAGTTAACTTCAAATATTCCTCAAGGTGGATTTGAAGGTGGTCAGACTTATCAAATTACGGCTACTATTTCACAAGCAAACATTACCGCTTTTGGTTTTCAGGTGATGGCTTGGGGGCAACATGATTCGTCTTCCGTTGGAACTCTTGCGGCAGGAACTCAAAATCGCGCTCAGGTGGTTGGCTCATGGGAAGGACCGAATATGTACGCTACCCATAAACCGGCGAGTATTTCCGCTACCAACAACTCCAATTCATGGACTTTTGACTGGACTGCTCCTGACGCAAATAATTTGAACGATACGGTTACTTTATATGCCGCCTTTGTTGCAGCAAATGCCAACGGACAAAGCACAGGAGATTATGCGTACACTAAAAAACTGACAGTGTATTCAAAAGAATCTGTAGGGGTAAGTGAAATAAGCAAGGCTTCTTTCAAAATATACCCTAATCCATCGGCTGATGGCAAAGTATTTTTGGATTTAAGTTCAGTAAAAGGAGATGTGGAAAACATTGTAGTTAGCGACTACACAGGTAAGCAACTTCAAAATGTTTTTGTAAATAAAGGCACGGCTTGTCTTTCTTTGGAAATAAAACAAGGATCTGGGATTTACTTTGTGCGCGTAAATACAAAAGAGGCAAGTTTTACTTCTAAGGTAATTATTGAGTAGTTAATCAATCATCAAGGGAGCGGAAATTTCCGTTCCCTTATTAAAATTAATCTTATGATACTATTATTATATTTCTTCACTTTCGCCATGATAATTGTTGCTTTAGGTAAAATGCGCCGTACTTGGTATTATATGGCGAAATTGGAAAACAAGAAACCTCCTTTTTGGGTGAGGGCAACAGGAACAATGGTGTGGTTTATTGCGGCTGTTTTTTCACTGCAAATATTCGATAGAAAAGATGGACTTTGAAACATACAAAAACAAGGTGGTAGATAGCATTATTGTAAGTGCGTATCTTGTTTTACTTGGAATTATTGCAATGGTATAATCCATATTGAGAATGGATTATGGAAACAGACTTAATTAAAGAGAAAAATATCCCACGCTCAAAAGATGCGATGGAATCGTTTTATTTTACTCGTTGTTTTCAATATGCTTTTTTGATATTTCTACTGCGTGATGTAATTTTTCTTGTAATAATTGTTTACTTGGCAGATCAGTCAAGTATTCTGCTACTTTAATTCCTGATTTATTTAATTGTAATAACTCTATTTGCTCTTTGCTCCCCTCTGCGCATAGAATTAATCCAATAGGCGTTTCTTCTCCTGCTTGCATTTCGTTCTTTTCCAGCCATCGGAGATACAGTTCCATTTGTGATTTATAACCAACTTTAAACTTTCCTAATTTCAATTCTATGGCCACAAGACGTTTCAACTTTCGGTGATAAAACAATAAATCCAATCTAAAATCCTCCCCATCAATCACCATTCTTTTTTGTCGTTCGATAAAAGAAAAACCTTGTCCAAGTTCCAGTATAAAACTCTCTAACTCCCGCAGAATAGCATCTTCAAGGTTCTTTTCGCTAAACGTATTTTTTAAGCCTAAAAAATCAAGGAAATAAGGATCTCTGAAAACCAAGTCGGGAGTGAGTTTATCTTCATCTCGTAATTGTTTTATTTCTTGTTTTATCAGTTGCTTTGGCTTTTTACTTATGGCGGTACGCTCATAAAGCATACCATCTATTTTTTTACGCAGCGTTTTTATACTCCATCTTTCTATACGACACATTTCTGCATAAAACGCGCGTTTCAAAGGTTGTTTCAAAGGTTGTTTCAAAGGTATTAATTCTATAAAATGAGACCAGCTCAATTGTCGCGTTGCCGACGCGACAATCTTTTCATCCGGAAAAACCTCGGAAAATTGAATCATTCGCCGAATACTTTTCTCTCCAAATCCACTCCCATATTTTTCTGTCAATTGTCGCGACGGCGTCGCGACAATTTGAGCGCCATAATTAGCTCGTTTATTCTTTAACAAATCTCTATTAATTCTTTTTCCGATTTTCCAGTATAATATGGTAAGCGTAGCGTTTACCGTGTGCGCTACATATTTTTTACTTTCTTCAATGAGCTTAGTAATATCATTAAAAAGCAGTTCTTCAGAATTTATTTTTTTGAGTTTTCCCATATTATTTGATGTTTAACAAAAGTACTTAAATGTACAGTTTTGGGGTGAAAAGACCACAATATTAAAGTACATCACTATCGCATCGTCCGATCAGAAATAACTTTCGGAGTATGTTTTAAATTTCCTTCATTTTACGTTTTATTTCTTGCCATCTTGCATCCCTTATTTTATCTTTTTCTGTTTTTTTTTGCCTTGCTTTTTCTTCTTGTACTTTCTTTATTTGTATCTCCTTCTCAGCATCTATCTCTTGCTGGAATTGATTAAAAGTCATTTTTTGAAATACCGACAACTCACAGCGCTGAAGCATTAATAGTTGTTTTGTTTCAAATTGCAATCTCAATTGAACGGAATTTTCTCCCTCCCCATAACTATTCAAACAAAAGGATTTTAGATTATCTCTTAATTCAACGATCTTTTTGGTGTATGGATAATTATCAGGAAGTTCTTTGTACCACGTAGATTCAATCAAAAAGGTAAATCCGTTAGTAAGTTCCGCTACATCATTCCATTGAATAGTTTTCATCTCAGAAATATTTAAAACACACTCCAGTAAACAGCGGTAACGAACACTGATCCATTGCACCTGACTTGCCTTTTCTCCGAAATACGTCAACAGTTTTCTAAAATTATCATGATTCCCATTGATGTATACTTGCCAATGAAGATGTTCTACCCAATGACATACCACTGGAACATTTTTTTTTGGTAAAGGCGTAAAATGGGAAGTCGAAACGTCAAGTTTTTTTACGTTTTGATTGACGGTTTCTTTCTTTTCTATTGACGGATTGACGTTTTGACCTTTCTGACTATTGACGTTTTGATGTTTTGAAACAACAAAATCAGAAAAACCTTCCTTACGTTTTATAAATGCCATCTGCTTGCAACTATTACAGCAATAGCGCTTATCCTTTCTATAAGCAGTAAATTCACTATGACAATATATACATTGATGTATCATAGTATTTTTTTTGATTTGTGTTTCTTCATTATGGTTTTACGATCAATTAATGACGGTCAACTTTTATTCACCGCGCCAATTGATATTATTACCCTCTTCGCTTCTCAACTCGTGATAGTCCTTGAGTAAATCGCTAATATTATCAATGGCCTGAGAATGGAATTTGAAGTTGCTTTTATACGCGATCTCAATTATAACCTGTCGGCAATTTTCTTTCACACCAATAATCTCATGAGGTAAACCAGTTTGCAAAATAATCTGTGCAATTTCCGGTATAATATCAGCAGGAATAGCGTAGCTTTCCTTTTCAAAGCCTTTTTCATTAAAATCAATCATAGCTTTTATTTTTTATTGACGGTTTGAGTTGACGTTTCAATTGACGTTTTAAAAGTTCCCCCGATAAGTTGATCTTTGCGGAGCGAATGTTTTCACAGGTAAATAATTAGTCGCGCCAAAATCATTCTGCTTTTGAGAATTCGACCCCATCAGCTTTTTTAATTGGTTGTTTTCTTCCTGCAATTCCTCTATTTGATCGAGTACTTCTTTCACCTTTTTTTCTAATGATTCTAATTTTTCCTGAAGTGGTTTTATCCATATCATATAACTTCCGCCCATACTTCCCAAAGCACTAAGAATAGGAGGAAGGAAGTCTTTCACCCATTTAGGCATTTCATTATTATCCTTGTTCTCCGTGCTGGTTTTTACCGCAGGGGAATTATTATCTGTTTGATTATTTAGGGTTTGATTATTTCCCGTTTGATTTTCTTCTGTCATAACTGTTGAATTTAATGGTTGACTGTTCTATATTCCTAGAGCTTGATCTGACGGTTGATTGAAGTCTTGATTTGAATTTTCGTTTTTAATACTCCGCAAAAAAGACCCTCGTCTATAAGGATTGTCTCTTTGCATAGCGGCGTTTCTTTTTAAATAGCACTCTTTTTCTTTCAGCCTTTCTAATTCACTTAAGTAAAGCGCAGAGCTCAGGGTAAAAGTCAAAAAGAAAACCCTCAATTTTTCAATCATTACATAAAGTTCAACAATAATTGGTTTTTGCTCTTCTGTATAAGATATTTCTATCACATAGATTTCATCTTTCTTGGATAGAATTTTGTTGTTCAATCCTTTTGAAATCGTATAATAAAGAATTTCATGCAGAAAAAGAGCGGATGTTTTTAAATAGGTAGTTTCCATAAATTGAGTTTTTGTTTTTACTTTTTCAATCCTTTTCCGATAGAGTAACTCACTGCTTCTCCCTGTATTTCATCCGTAGTTTTCACTCTTCCTTCCTGCAACCACGATTGCAGTTCTGCCCGGTTGAAATACAACTTATTTCCCTTCTTGAAATGCGGAATTATTTTCTTCGATGTCTTTTCGTAAAGCGTGTTGATTTTCAGTTTGAGAAAATCCGCCGCTTGTTTAATATCGAAAATATCCGGCAAAGAAGGTTTGGAAAAATGGAGCGTTCCGCCCATGATTTCAGAGATTGCCGATTTAAGAAAAGTCTTGAACTCTTCTTCGTTTAGATTGGTTAAAAATGATACTGACATATAGCTTTCTTTATTGGTTAAGAAAGCAAGATAATATGCGGTTTTGAATTTTTCTCGATTCATGAACCCACATGTAACCCTTATGTAGAGAAAGAATTAAGATGAAACAGGGCAGTACTTTCGGTGTTTCACTTTTCTTTCAAAGTCTTGTCTACCGCTATTTTTAATCGGGTTAACAAATGGTCGATTTCTTTTAGATTTTCCCTATTCTGATAGAGATAATATTTACTCAATTTTTGTCTTAAAGTATGCTGGCTGTATCCTGTCAAAATCTCAAATGCTTTTCCTGCATCCATATCGGTCAAATACTCATCTTTTAAAAACACCTTTTCCTGTTGCAGGTAAAACATCAATAACACTGTTTGTTCCTGACTTAAAATCGTCAACTTATCACTGGCTTGGCGTGTTAATCTTCCTTTTTTAGAGGGATTTTCAGGTGTTCCTTCCAAAGATTCATTTTTTTTATTTTCTTCTTTTTCATCCGCTGAACTTTGTTCCAGAAGTAAATAATCCCGTTCATTGTAAAGTGAATTTCGGCACAAATGAAAAAATGATTTCCACTGCTCATTACTAAGTTGCTGCTGCTCCGGGTTTAAAGAATTCCACTGCTCTGGAGTGTAAATACCTTTTTCTGCCAGCACCATAGGACTACAATAATACTGGTAAATATTTTTTTGACGATAAAGCGTCAATTGCTTGCCGTGATTTTTTAAAAAGGCATTTTCTTTTTTAGCGTAAATATCCCAATTCTCCTTGCTTGGATCTGAAAGGTATATTTCTACAACAGCTATACAATCCAGTAAATGCTCTAAAAATTCAATCTTCTTACCTTCAGGGAATCCCGCCATTACTACTTCACAATCCTTCATGTATTTTCTTGCCAACATTGGAACTGCTAAGTGCTTGTTAGGGATTTTAGTATTGGTTTTCTTTGCCATAAAATATAATAGTTTTAAAAGCGGGTATCGCTAGTCTAATTTAAGTATGTTCTTTATATCTCACTGTTTAATTTAGGAAATAATAATATTGATGCCTTACTACAATCAAAATAAAAAGCTCAAACGGAGGTCTGAGCTTTTTATTGGAAAAAAAATGCCAACACAAAGGATTAAGCCACTCTCAAATTAGAATTTGTAAAATCAATTTTAGGGAGCGCTTTCACCGCTGCGTGTTTGCGCTTGTCGCGCACCTTAGCGTAAATCTGTGTGGCGTTGATGTTTTTATGACCGAGCAATTTTGAAACGGTGTACAAATCCCCATCGGCGCTACTTTCTAAAACGTTGGTGGCGAAGGTATGCCGACCGCTATGAAAATGTAATTTCTTAGGATCAATTTTAGCAGCCTTTGCCCACTTCTTTAATGCCCTTACCAGTCGCTGGTAGGATTCTTTTTTCGCTCCTTTTTCACTTTCCTTTAAACTTGGAAAAACGTAAAGGCTTGGTTCTTCATCCAATGCTTGCTTTTGTCTTTCTTTAATAATATCAATGGCATTTTCAGATAGTGGAAGGTATTCTATTCCTTCTGTCTTTTCTTGCTGGAAATAAAGAAAGTATTCAATTTTACCCTCTATTTCTTTGGTAATAACATTATCCCATCGAAGTGGATTTACATCGCTCCATCTAAGTCCTGTAAAACAAGAAAAGAAATAGCCTTGTTTGATTTGCGGATCAATATCTACTACCGTATTGGAAAGCGTTTGCAATTGCTCTATGGTAAAAGAATTTCTGTATATTTCTTTCATCTTTATTTTTTTGTTGGGGGACACATCATACCAAGGATTTCTTGTAATGATTTTTCTGCGTACTGCCTCGTTGAGAACACAGGTAATTGCTTCCATATAACGAAGGGTGCTGTTATTACTCACTCTTTCTAAAAGGTGATTCTCAAATTCTTTCATCCATTCGGCACTGATCTTCGCAAAAGGTAAGGGTTGTTTGCCCATATATTTTTTTAGATTCCCCAAAACACTATTGTAAATGCCTTTGTTCTTTTTTTCTTTGGTGTAATCTTCAAAAAAACGAACAAAGCAGCCTAGTTTTTTCTTTCTGTCTTGTAGTCCGTTGTCCTGCACAATTAATTCGTGTTCTCTTCTGCTCCTGATCTCCTGAGCCAAGCGCTTTTTTTCCTTGTCGTCGCTGCTTAATCGGCTCTTGTTGATATGAATTTCCAAAAACTCATACCAGCGCGCCTTATTGTGATATATATCCAAATAAAAGGATATTTGTCCGCTACTTAACTGTTTTTCTCTTAACTTTACGCCCATAACTTACGGTTTTTAAAGGTTAATAATTACCTTGAAATGCAATATCCATATAGGAAATCACATTTGTAGGGTTCATGAACTTACATGTAAGCCTTTGAATGTTTTTGGGTAACAACAGGGTAACAGAAATTTCGGAAATACACCTGAATTTACATAAATGACTATAAATCAGGTTTTCCGGAAAAAGCCACTAAAATTGGGGGTCTTAGAGCTTTTTTCCCTTTATCTTTAGGTTTTGAGATTTTCTGAGTACAAAATTTTCGCAAGGACATTCTGGGTGTAAGTAAAAACCAAGAAAGAGTGTTCTAACGATAGCTTATTGTGGAGGATAACGGAGTCGAACCGTTGACCTCTTGCATGCCATGCAAGCGCTCTAGCCAGCTGAGCTAATCCCCCTTATAAAATGAACTGGAGACAAATATATAAATTTTGTTCAATGCTTTATTGTTTCCCTTTACCTCAGCCAATTCAATAGATTGCTTAGCGTACTATTATTAATTTCAAAATTTTTACTTCCTTCCAAAATTTGTTTTTCCGACTGAATATATTCTTCTTCCGTCAATTCATTTCTTCCGTTTTCCAACATTTCCTGCAAGCTTTTTTCTGTGACTTCCAAATGAAATTGCAAAGCCAAAACTCTTTTGTTGTATAAAAAGGCTTGGTTGCGGCATGCCGCAGATGAAGCGAGATGAATGGCCTTGCGAGGCAAATCAAAGGTGTCGCCATGCCAGTGAAAAACAGTAAAGTCATCGGGCAGTGATTTGAAAAAGAAGTGTCCGGTTTTTTGAATGGGGAACCATCCAATTTCTTTTACTTTGTTAGGATAAACTTTTGCTTCCAAGGCTTCGGCAATCAGCTGAGCACCCAGGCAAATACCCACCACAAACCTATCTGCTGCGATAGCTTTCTTAATAAAAGCTTTTTCTTCTGCCAACCACGGAAATTCCTCCTCATCAGCAACACCCATCGGTCCGCCCAATATCACTAACATGTCAAAAGAGTCCAATTTGGGCAATTGTTGTTGCTCAAAAAATTTAGTTGCGCTTAATTTATGCTTGTTCTCTAAGGCCCAATCTTCAATGGAACCAAGGCCTTCAAAGGCTACATGTTGCAAATAATGAATTTTCATAGCTCAAATCTACTAATCTCTTTTAATTTAAAATGTATCTTTGCGCCAACTATGAAAAAGATCAACGACAGCAGAAAACTAATGGGCGTTACGCCAAGTGCCGATTTAGCCGAACTAAAAAGCATTTACAGAAACTTTATGAAGGAATTTCATCCCGATAAATTTCAGGATGAACAAGGCAAAGCCGAAGCTGAACACAAAAGCAAAGCCATCATTGAAGCCTATCATTTTTTAGTAAGTATCAATAAAGAGACGCATGAACAAAATGCGGAAATCTATAACAATACCCTTGCTACCTCTAACATAGCCGACTTTGAATACCAAGCACAAACTTTAAAAGTTACTTTTTTAGATGGCAGTGTTTATGAATATTTTGATGTGCCTAAAAACACTTACATCAAAATGGTCAATTCTGATTCGCCAGGCCGATTTGCGAAACGACATGTTTATCCGAAATTCATTTTCAGAAACGTAAGCAAAACCTCTGCCTAAGCCTCAATTGAATTAACTTCTTGTTAATTCTTTCAAAATTATTTGTCTATACATTTATTATGGTTTATTTTGTTGAAAATATATATTCAACGAAATGAAAAAACTATTTATCCTTTCAGCCGTGCTTATTCTTGCAGCTTGCGGCGCTGCTGTTAAATTAGCCACTCCTACTGAAACCGATGTAGACAAAGGCAAATCCATTTACCCGAACTTAACCCTTGCAGAACTCAACAAAGGCAAGTTAGCATACGAAACCAATTGCGCGGGATGCCACGGACTAAAAGATCCTGTAAAATACAGCGAATCGAAATTATTGCAAGTAGTGCCCCCAATGGCAAAAAAAGCGAAAATCGATAAAGATACCGAAGCCATAATTTTAAAATACATGCTCACCATGAGCAAAGAGGGACAGAAATAATGGATAGAAAAGCCTTTATCAAATCAATGGCTTTTCTTCCGCTTGCAGCAAGCTTTATGAATTTAAGAGATCTGTCGAAAATAAGTGATGGTCTACCTAAAACGGAGAAAATGCCGGTGTTGTTCATCGGCCACGGCTCCCCCATGAACGCCATTGAAGACAATGAGTTTACTTTGCGCTGGAAACAACTAGCGAAGGAAATTCCGCAACCCGCTGCAGTCTTGTGTATTTCGGCACACTGGCTCACCAAAGGAACTTTCATTACTGCCATGGATCATCCCGAAACCATTCATGATTTCGGTGGATTTCCGCAACAACTTTTTGATGTGCAATATCCTGCGCCGGGAAATCCTCAGCTGGCAAAGGAAACCAAAGAACTGATCAAAAGCACAGAAGTAGGATTGGACCATGAGTGGGGCCTCGATCATGGCACCTGGAGCATCATCAAACAAATGTATCCCGAAGCCAATATTCCGGTTTTACAGCTGAGCATCGATTATTATAAAACACCGCAGTACCACTATAATTTAGCCAAAGAACTGGCTGCACTGCGCAATAAAGGAGTGCTGATTGTGGGCAGTGGTAACATGGTCCACAACTTAGGAATGGTGGATTTTAAAAGACTGAATGAACCGGCTGGCTTTGGTTTCGACTGGGCTTTGGAGATGAACGAAATTTTCAAGAAAAACATCAGCCGCCGCAACCACGCTGCTCTTATTGATTATCAAAATCTGAGCAAAGCCGCTACACTCGCCATTCCAACCCCTGATCATTATTATCCTCTATTGTACACTTTGGGTCTTCAGGATGAAAAAGAAGCAACTTCATTTTTCAATGATAAAGCCATGGCGGGGTCTCTAACAATGACCTCCGTAAAAATAGGATAATAGTAACTCTCCATTGTTAACAACCTTCTTTTCAGCTTTACAGACACCAAGTATAATCAACCATTTATCGATAAATCATGTCATTCTGCATAATTCAGTTTTATACAATACGTGAAAAACCTTATTTTAATTGACAGGTATAATGTCACAAAGTATATTTGCACAGATTTCAATGAAGAAAGAACTATTAACCAGAATTCACCCCTTCGCCATCAGAAGTATTTTCCTGATGGTATTTTTGTGCCTTTCCTTTTCCTCTAAAGCAACTACCATAGTGTCCCGCGCTACAGGCAACTGGACTACCGATGCTACATGGATATACTATTGCACCGGTACAGCATCTTTCACCAACGGATCCACCACAGTAACAGGTAGCGGAACTTTTTTCAGCACCGAAGTAAGTATTGGAAGTGTACTTCTTTTGCAATCCAGTTCAGGAACAGTTAGAGGAACTGTGCTTTCTATTACCAACAATACTACTCTTATTCTTTCTTCAGCTGCCACTGCTACTGCAAGCGGAAGCTATGGTAAAGAAAAAGCGCCAACTGATGGCTCTGGTGAAGACATTAGCATCACAGGTGGATTTACAGTAACAACAGACTTTTCCAGTGACTTTGACATCAATTCCTTAAGCATCAGCGGAAGCAATACGCTAACACACTCCGCCAACAAAAAAATAATAATAGCTCGTGGATTAACCTTAGACGGAACTTTAGGAGGCGCTTCCTCCAAAGAAGTTCAGGTGAACGGCAGCAATAGCAGCGGAATCTTATTAAGCGGAACTGGCACCTATTCCGCATCAGGCAATTTGGCTTTGCAAGGTGATGTAACGGTTCCGGCAACAACAACTCTTTCCTTCAGCGGAAGCGGAAAATTAGATATGAATGGTAAAACATTGACGAATGACGGCAGAATAAATATTTTGGATCCGTCCAGCTTTGTAGCCAGCGGAACCTTCATTAATAATGGTGCTACATCTTATCTGAAATACACCAAACAAGCCGACTTTCCAAATATTACCCTCACTGCTACAGCTACCGGAAACACTGTTGAATTTGGATGGAGCACAGGTTCTTACCAGATTGAAAATACCGCCTCTTATTATAATATTGTTTTGAGTGGTGGCGGAACCAAAGAAACCGACAACAATAACATCAAAATATATGGAGACCTTACCATCGGCAATGGCAACATTTTCAGCTCCAGCACAGGGAATGATAACATTACCATTTATGGAAACTGGGACAATGACAATGGTGGTTCATTCTCCGGCTCAAGCACCAAAACAACTACTTTTGCCGGTACAGCCAACAATCAAACTATTTATACCCCAACAGGAGGTGAAACTTTTGGAAAACTGACAATCAACAACACTTACGGAACCGTTACTGCGGCAGGAAACATCTATATTGCCAGCGGATCAACACTCACCATGACCGCCGGAACCTTCAACATGGGCACTTACATTTTGGATGATGCATCAGGAACAGCTGATTACACACAAACAGGTGGCGATTTACAATTGGCAAAATTATCTACCGTTCTTCCGCAGCTTTCCGGAACATACACCATTAGCGGCGGAACGATTACACTGAACGGAGCAGGAGTACAAAGCATAAGAGGAGAAACTGTAAGCTCGCCAATTGTGGCCAATTACTATAATCTGGTTTTAGGCGGATCAGGCGTAAAAACAATGGAAGGTGATTTAGATGTTAATGGCGATTTAACCATTGGCGGGGCAGCGATACTCGACGTGAGCAATACCAACAACAGTTCCAACATTAAAAACATTGCATTGGCCGGAAACTGGAACAACACCAGCTCTGTTTCCGATCCTTTTTACGAACGTACAGGAACCGTAACTTTTGACGCAGCCAATGATGTGACTTTAACAGCAAGTCCTGTTTCCGGCGGAGAAACTTTTTACAATCTTACCATCAACAAAACTGCTTCTACCGATGACCTTACTTTGAACAACCATGCAACAGTAACGAATTCATTAACACTCGCCACCGGACACATTATCACGGCAGCCACTAGCAAGTATCTGATCATGGGCGCAAGTTCTTCATTAGGCGCAACACCTACAGACAATAGTCACGTATCAGGACCAATGCAAAAAATATGCACTTCTACATCGGCTTTTGTTTTCCCTGTAGGCAAAAGCGGAAGTTACCGTTGGCTGGAAATTACACCAACCACTACCAGCTCTACCACTTTTACTTCCGAATATTTTTATGCTTCCCCGGCCTCTAATACCAGCTATGGAACAGGTGTAAATCACGTAAGCGATGTAGAATACTGGAACCTGAGCCGTTCAGGATCAGCCAACGCTGCAGTTAAATTATCATGGAACACCAATAGTGCAGTAACAACAAACACCACAGATTTATTAGTAGTTCAATGGGATGTAACCTCTTCCTGGGTGAACCGCTGCGGCGGCGGCTGCTCGGTAACTGGTGGAAGTACTACCTCTGCGGGATCTATTTCTGCGGGCAGCATCAGCACCTTTGGAAATGCTTTTACATTGGCCTCTCCAAATGCAAACAACGAATTGGGCAATTCAAGATATTCAGTAGCCAATGGAAACTGGAGCAGCACGGCTGTATGGGCAACACGCAGCGGCGGATCGCCCGGCGCAAGCGCTCCAACTTCTACCAAAAAAGTAATTATTGAAGGTGGTTTCCGCGTAGATGTAGACGCAGCATCTGCTTGTCAGAAATTAACCATAGGCAACACCGGAACGGGGACTTTGGATTTCAATGCTACAGGAAATGATTTGGATGTAGGCAGCGACGGCATCATCATCAACTCCAATGGTGATGCAGAAGGAACCAGCGCCACAGCAGAGTTGCGTACAATAGGAAGCATTACACTCAACTCGGATATTTCAGCGGAAAGCGGTGGCGGAAGCTCTTCTTTTGTTTTAAGAAGATTAACCACAGGTAGCGGAACCATTGACGGAACAGGCACCTGCGACAATCTGGATATTGACGCCTCCACTACCAACAACGGAAACATCACAATCAACTCCATTTTTCAGGGAAGCAATACTTTAACAAATGTTGGAACACTAGTGTTTAAAGGGACCAACGCAAATTTCGCAGGAGGAACCTTAGACGCAACTACTGTGGGAAATACAGTGCAATTCAACAACACTACCGCCTCTTTCGACATCAACGAAAAAACAACTTACTACAATTTAACCGTAAGCGGCAACAGCACAAAAGTAATGGGCTCTGATTTAACCATTAATGGAAATCTAACTATCAACAACTCCGCAACACTGAATCTTGACGCTGATGACAAAGAATTGATCATCAAAGGAAATTTCGTGAACAGCGGAACTTTCACTGCCAGTACTAACACTGGAAGAGAAGTGACTTTCAGTGGAAGTGCGGAACAACAAATTACTTCCGGAGGATCTTGCTTCTTCAGATTGTACATTGCTAATACTTCATCCACCGGAGTAGTATTGCAAGATGCTGCCTGTATTGCCACCAGCGGAAAAATTGATTTAAGTGATGGGTATCTTTATTTAGGAAGTTACAATCTTTCCCTCAACGGAACTGCCACTTCTCCAACGTCAGCAAGCTCTGCAAGCTTTATTGTAACCAATGGAACAGGATCGATGAGTGCAGTTTGCAGCAACATTACCTTCCCCGTGGGAAGCTCAGGAAGCACCACCTCTTACACTCCACTCACCATCAACAACTCAGGAACTTCGGATACTTATTCGGTTAGAATTTGTGACAACGCTTCCAGCGATGGAACCTGCGGCGGAACAGCCATCAGCAGTGGTGTAGTAAATAAAATGTGGCAAATCTCCGAAGGTGTTGCAGGTGGTTCAAACGTTTCTCTCACCCTGCAATGGAGCTCCAGCAATGAAGGCGGATCATTTACAAGAACTGCCGCAATGATTGCACATTATACAGGCGGACAATGGAATGCCACTCAAAGTGCAACAGCAGCAAGTGGTTCGGGACCTTATACTTTAAATGTAACAGGATTAACTTCTTTTAGTCCTTACAGTGTAATATCTTCTGCAGCGCCACTTCCGGTGGAACTTCTTTCTTTCACCGCCAAGCTGGATGAAGAAGGGAAAGTAGACATCCGCTGGGCAACAGCATCCGAAATCAACAACGATTTATTCGCCATAGAAAGAAGCAAAGACGGAAAATATTTTGAAGTGATTGAACAGGTTCCCGGCGCCGGTAACAGCAATCATGTGATTATGTACTTTGCCGAAGACAAAATTCCTTTTGACGGTATTTCCTACTATCGTTTAAAACAAGTTGATTTCGACGGAACAACGTCTTATTCGTCAATCGTTGGCATCAATTCACGCAACTCCAAAAACGTTGCTCCGGCATTGTCTTTCAGCCTTTATCCTAATCCTACAGCGAGTACCGCTTATCTCTCTTTTTCAAATGTAGTGGAGGGCGGACAAGTAAGCATCCGTGTATATGACTTGTCAGGAAAAGAAGTTTACTCGGCACTCAGCACAATTAATACAGATGGAGATGTTGCTCCAATTGATGCTTCTGCCTTTCCTTCAGGAATTTACATCGTAAATGCTGTATGTAACGGCGTTGTAATGCACCAGAAATTACTGGTGACCAAGGAGCATTAAACTGCCAAATCACTTTTACCCTCCTGTTTTTCCACATTTGTAAATTATTATTTTAAAAGTATCTTTGCGTGACTTTACTTTTCTAAATGAATCTTTCATCCGCAACAAAAAATCCCAATCCGGGCAGATTGGTATTTATAACCATCGCAATTTTAGCAAATACTTTGTGTTTTGCTGCACCCTCAAAAACAGTGTATTCCATAGGAAATCCAGCTAGTGTAACTACAGGGACCCATTGGTCGCTTACTTCCGGCGGAGCCTCCTGCGGCTGCACTCCCGATTTTTCAAAAGATATCATTCATATTGAAACAAATACCACTTCATCAATCAACATTGATGTTAAAAATGGAGCCGAACTTTATATCTCAAATAATGCAACTTTTTCTACCAGTGAGGATGTTACTTTTAGAAATGGCTCCATTGTTAATATTGCTGTTGGAAGTACTTTTTCCATTTCTGGCAGTGTAGAGAATAAAAACAACAGCAATCAAATTGTTGTGAATGGCACTCTCACCATGACACAATCATTCCAAGGAGGAAACGGATCAGCAATTACTACTTCAGGCACTGGTGTTTTTCATAGCGGGAATCAAGCGCAATTGTCAGGAACAGGCAGTATCTTTGGCTCAACTACATCGTGCAATACAGGACCATGCAATGCAAGTAATGGCAGCCCACTACCAGTGCGC
>JAPLEZ010000145.1:39668-207960 GCA_026390935.1 Bacteroidota bacterium | reverse complement strand
GGATCGGCAATTGACTTAAACTAGAGCACTGCCACTGAAATTAATAATGATTTTTTCGAAGTAGAAAAAAGCAGCGACGGTATTTCATTTCTTGCTTTCGATCATGTGGTAGGAGCTGGCAACAGTTCTGCTGTACTCAATTATTCGGCAAAAGACGAGAGTCCGTTTCAGGGATCGTCCTACTACCGCTTAAAGCAAAGCGACAATGACGGAACAACATCTTATTCCAAAACAATAAGCATAAGCACAAGTAGCGCAAATTCCTTTTCCTTTAATGCCTACACCGGAGCAAATGATCAAAATATTACTCTTTCATTTTCTGGCATGAACTCACCAGGACAAGTAAGTATTAGTGTAGTGGATTTGTCGGGAAAAACTGTTTATACCAATGTAATCTTTGTTTCAGCGGGTAATCATATAAGCACTATAGAAAGCTCAACCATCGCTTTTGGGATTTACACTTTAACGGCTGTATGCAAAGGGGCTGTGGCGCATCAGAAGTTGTTGATTTCAAAAGAAAATTAAGTTTTTAAATTGTTGCGTTCGGCATTGCCGAAAGCAGCAAAACAAAAAATATTATTGCACCTACCATTGCTATAATTTGAACAATGCCCAAAACGATGCCTGCCACGGCCAGACCTTTTCCTTTTAAGGCAGGTTTTTCTTCAATTTCATGCAGAGCCATAACACCAAAAATAATTCCCGGAATTCCCAATCCGAAAAAGCTAAGTGCCAAAGAAGCAATGGCCAGATAGCTGTATTCATTTGGCGTTTCAAGTACTAAAGCCTCTTTTTCAAAAGATGGTTTTGCGCTTATTTCAGGGATTTGCTTTGGTTGTTCTTTGTGGAAGGACGAAGCATCATTTTCCCGTTTTGCGATCACAGGCACTTCGTCTTCATTTATGCATGCGGTTTGGTTGTCGGGGAAAACAGAGGTGTTAGCTATTTTTTCTACAGGTTTTTTCTTAACGCTGGATGTAATTTCCTCTTGGTTGGCGTTGTGTTTTTCATTTTTAAAATGGAAGTGATACCCCTTGGAATACAATCGCTTTTCAATGGTACAGGAAGTCAATGCAAATGCCATTAAGGAGGCAAGAAAAAATAGTTTTTTGAAGGATTTCATTTTGTGTTAGTTAATGTTTTCAAAACTAAATTTAAGTCGGGTATTAAACAAATTATTATTTCTTCTCCTCTTCACTCAAACCCTTAAAAACTGCTTCTGCTCTGGTTTTTCCAAGCAAGGCATCCAGCTCTTCAAAGGAAGCTTCACTCACTTTTTTCACCGATTTAAAGTGGCGCAATAAAATTTGTATGGTTTGTTCACCCACACCCGGAATGTCTTTCAAACGCGTTTGCGTGAGTGCTTTTGAACGGCGATTGCGGTGTGCAGTGATCCCGAAACGATGTGCTTCGTTGCGCAGCTGCTGAATCACTTTTAAACTCTCCGATCGTTTATCCAAATAAAGCGGGACGGAATCTCCAGGGAAATAAATTTCTTCCAAACGTTTGGCAATGCCTATGATGGCAATTTTTCCACGCAAATCCAGTTTTTCCAAACTCTCCAGCGCAGCACTCAGCTGCCCTTTTCCGCCATCAATCACAATGAGCTGAGGTAAGTCCTGCGCTTCATCCAACATGCGTTTATAGCGCCTTAAAATCACTTCTTCCATGGAAGCAAAGTCATCTGGACCTTCTACTGTTTTGATGTTAAAAATGCGGTAATCTTTTTTGCTCGGCACTGCATTTTTAAACACCACGCAAGCCGAAACCGGAAAAGCTCCCTGAATGTTGGAATTATCAAAACACTCAATGTGCACAGGCAATTGCGAGAGTCGCAAATCTTTTTTCATCTGCTCTAAAATTCTTAAAGATTTTTCCAGAGGCTTATTGATTGTAGCCGATTTCTTTTTTTCGAGTCCGAAAAATTTTGCGTTGCGCTCTGATAATTCCAGTAATTTCTTTTTATCACCACGCTGCGGAAGCGTCCATTCTACGCCACTTAATTGCAATTCAGGAACAAAAGGAACTATGATTTCCGGCGCATCACTTTGGTATCTTTCGCGCAATTCCACTATGGCCAGCAATAAAATTTCTTCATCCGTTTCATCCAGCTTCTTTTTCACTTCCACCGTATGTCCCTGTACAATCGCACCATCCACAACTTTTAAATAATTAACATAGGCCTCTTCTTCTTTGCTTACAATGCTGAAAACATCAATATTTTTTATGGTAGGACTTACCACTGTCGACTTGCTTTGATAATTCGCCAGTACCTCCAGTTTTTCTTTAATGATTTGTGCTTTTTCAAATTCCATTTTCTCCACATGCAATTGCATCATTTGTTTCAAATGCTGAATCACCGTGGAAATATTTCCTTTCAGAATATTCTTAATCTGAGCAATCTTCGCGTTGTATTCTTCCTCTATTTCCTTTGATTCACATGGTCCGGCACAATTCCCAATGTGGTATTCCAAACACACTTTAAATTTTTTATTCCCAATGTTTTCACTGGAAAGATTGAGGTTGCAATTGCGCAAAGGAAACAACTCATGAATGAAATCCAGCAAAGTAAAAATCATTCTTCCCGAAGCATAAGGACCAAAATACTGACTGCCGTCCCTGATCATTTTCCGGGTAGAAAATACACGCGGAAACCTTTCGTTTTTAATACAGATCCAAGGATAGGTTTTATCATCCTTGAGCAGGATATTGTAACGCGGCAAGTATTGTTTGATGAGCGAATTTTCCAGTAGGAGCGCGTCCTGCTCGCTTTCCACCAAAATATATTTTATGTCGCGGATGTTTCTAACAAGTGCTTTTGTTTTGCCATGATGACTTGCTAAATTATTGAAGTACGAGCGCACACGGTTTTTTAAAACCTTCGCTTTTCCTACGTAGATGAGCTTTCCCTGCGCATCAAAAAACTGATACACGCCGGGATTGTCGGGAAGCGTTTTTAAAATATCGGTGATATGATCAGTCATTGAATAATTAATTAATACTTACAGGGCGATAGATCCTTCCTTCGTCAGGAGGACAGCCAGAGTGGAAATACCAATATGGGTAAGTAATGTCCTCCTGACGAACGAAGGATCTATCGCCCTGGCCTTTAAACATACACTTCTTCCAGTACTTCTAATGATTTCAATTCGCCAAAACCCGGACAGTGATAACGATAAAAACCAACAATGCCTTTCAATAAATTTATGCGCGAAGTGCGATCCACACAAATGGATTTTAAATCGTCGCCTGAACTCTGCAACAAGCTTAAGAACATTTTACTTTCGGGTTCATTGAAATATTTTTCTCGCGGCTCAAACTCTACAAATTCTCCTTCTTCAATGTTGAAAAACTTCCCTTCGCCTTGCAGAGGACGGAAACCCAAATGTGTAATCAAGTGCGACAAAAAATACAAATGGAAATTGTGAACACCTTCTTCCAGCTGATCGAAAAACAACAATTCACGACGCAGGAAATTATACAACTCGGGATTGGCCGCTTCATCTTTTACTGTTTTAACGAGCACTTCCGACAAAAACAGCAGCATCATTGTTTTTAATGGATCATTGTAAATAGAATTGAAGGGGGCGATGATTTTGCTGCTTTTGAGTCGATACAAGGAAGCTTTTTTTCTGCTCATGTATTCAATCTCAACTATCGACAAGGCTTGAAAAGAATTTTTTTTATTGCCTTTTTTTTTCGGCGCAAACACACTTACCAAACCATTTTCACGGGTAAAGAATTTAATGATTACTCCGCTTTCCGAATAATTAATTGTGTTGATTACGATGGCTTGCGATACAAAATCTCCCGACACAATAAGTGCTATTAATTGATAAACAAAATTTTAGTCACCGCAGTTTCTGTCCCGTCGTCATTGGAAATAAACACTAAGTAAACTCCAGTTTGTACACGTTCCCCGTTGCGCTTACCATCCCAGGTAGCCTGTCCGCCTTCGGCACGGGTTTCATACACCAGCGTTCCGGTAATGTCGGTAATTTTTACAAAAGCATTTTTCACCAAGCCTTTAATGCCAATTGTTCCTGTGAAATCGTGGGTCACCGGATTAGGATAAGCGTACACAATTCCGTTGTAATCTTCGCCCTCAGTAGCGGTTCCTCGGTAAGACACAATGCCTCTGTCGGTACCAAAAAACACTTCGCCTGTCACATCATCAATGGCGATATCCAAAATATTATCGGAAATAAGCGCACTATTTTCCTTCGTGAAATGTTGTAATTGTTTACTGCCGTCTTCCGACAATTGGAAAACACCTGAGCCTTCTGTTCCAAACCATTTTTTATTGCCGCCATCAATGGCAATGGCTGTTACTCGTTGCGACTCCAGCAGGTGATGCCACACACCATCTTCCTGAATAAGAACTTGCTGCACATCATAGGAAACATTGCTTTTATACATGTCGGAACTAAAGTCGAGTACTGCCACACCTTGATCCGTAGCAAACCATATTTTTCCTTTTTTGTCCTGCGCAATATCATTTACTTTTTCCGATGGAAGTTTACCACTTCCTTCATTGATGGAGAAGTGACGCACATTGAAATTTCCTCCGGTGGATTCTTTCACTACCACTGCACCAAAATTTGTTTTGGTTTTAATCATCCATTTATTGCCATCGGAATCAATCATCAATTTAATTAAAACTGAAGCGTTGGAAGTAAGCGCTGGAATTTTATATCCCGTCCATTGTCCGTTTTTAAAAAGATGTAAAGGCTCATCCACCGGGAATCCAAGCATTCCACTATTGAGCGCCCACAAATTATTATTGGTGTCAAAATCCAATCCGGTTACCAACACCGTCCCAAAAGTATTATAGTCCTTTAAAGTAGAATTGCTTTTGTTGTAAGCCGCCACCACAGAACCATTGGAAGCGCCAATCAAGCCGTAACCAAAAGAACCAAAATAAGCGCTATTGTCGGTAGGATGAGGAGCAACTGTAATTAAATCGCGGACGGTGGCCCATCCAGGAGTGATGACATCGTTGTAATTCGTCCACTCCGCGCCATTATAAGAATAAAAACCTTTGTTGGTCCATGTTTGTCCGATGGAGCCACTGTAGCCACCTGTAGCCACCCAAAGTGTTCCATTTTTAGCTTTCATATCCCACACATCAGCATAATCCGGACCGTTAGGAATAATCTGTTCATCCATCATTTCCTTGAAATGAATAAGTCCAAAAAGAGAATCAGCCACCCAATACTCTCCACCTTTTTCCACCAATTCCATAGGTCGAGCCACCGTTGCCCAATCCGGCCAATTTTTTACGTGGTGGTAGCCAGTAAATTCATATTTCAAAGAATAATCAGAAGCCACCACCCATGCCCTACCAAAAAGGCAAATAAGCAATTCAGTGGCGCTGGCATTGATGTCTTTAATGTCATTGTTGTTATAATACACACCCAAAGCAGGTTTACTCCAAACGCTGTTGTTAAATGCAAATATGGTGTCCTGATTTCCGCTGTTGGCTTTATCAAAATTAGTGTACAACAAGTCGTTCACTACATCAATCGTATTAAAATTTCCATCGGGTAGAGCGGCTTTGCTCCAACTTTGAAAAGCCGCCAGATTGCTGTTATTTAAACTAGCTACATATACACCTTCTTTGGTAGCGGCATAAATTTTATCGTGGTACACCGCTATTTCATTGACAAAAACAAAGGATCCATTCATCCCTATTTTATAAGTGTCCTTTATTTCTCTTTTGGCTAGATCGAGCACCACAATTCCAAACCCGCAAGAGATATAGGCGAGGTCACCAGAAACACAAATATGATTGATGGTTTTATTTCCAAGGATGCTACTGCGTTTAATATCAGGAATGTTCACTATCTCCTGACCAATCACCAAGTCGATATTGCCATTGCTATAACCCAAAATTTCCATTTTATACGTTGCGGAATACGCCATGCTGTTCACGGCTACATCCGAGTAGCCCTCGGCTTTGGACATGCGACTGATAGTTTTATCCTGAGTATCGTAATTAAACATTCCGGGACTGGTGGCGCAGTATATATTACTTCCTCCAACACCAACAGCAATCCCTTTGTTATAAGGCAAATGATCGCGCCATTGACCAATTGCAACGCCTTGCGCATTGGCGCTCAACAGCGAAAAACTAAGGGTATAAAAAAGCAGAAATTTTTTCATTCGGTACATCATTAGCACCAATTTAACTGTTTTCTTGGAGATTTATTATTTAAAAGTGGATTTAACAAAAAGGAAGCAAATCCCTACTTTTGATTTCAAACTACTGAAATGCCCCAAAGCAAAGACCCTCTTCACGGTAAAACACTTCAAATGATTTTGGAGGACTTGACTACAAAATACAGTTGGGAAGAGTTGAGCGATCACATCAACATCAACTGCTTTAAAAGCAATCCGAGCATTAAATCCAGTCTCACCTTTTTACGCAAAACCCCATGGGCTCGCAAAAAAGTAGAAGAGCTATATATCAATTCTCTCGATTAAATTATTGCATGCAGCCATTTTGGGCCCAGCAAAAGATTTTCGTGATAGTAGAATCATCCAGTTTTCCACTACCTTGAGGCATTGCCTGATAGCCTGAAACATGTTGAACTGAACCTACAATTTTATCTTTTGCATTCTTACAAGCCTCATAAGTAGTAAGATTATAACCACCAGCAGCAGATGAATTATGACATCCTGATAAGGTGCAGTTTGCCGTCATGATAGCTTTAATATCTGCATTGTACGTTGGCGCAACGCCAGTACAGTCAGTCGTAGTGGCTGTGGAAGTCTTACTACATGACACCATAAAAACAGAGCTTACTACTAATAGCGCTAGTGATAATTTAATTGTATTCTTCATAACAGAGGGTTTTTCAGAAGACGCATAAACAATCAAGAAGTTGTGTGAGACCATGAAAATTCCTGATTTCATATCGCATTGATATTTAATACGCAAAATAGATATCTACTTTAATTTCTATTTTTACTGCAATGGAAGGACTTGACCGCTTATTACATCTGGTAAAATTATTGAAGATTGAACGCGACGAAGACTTCGCGCAATACCAACAACATTTTTCACGCAACAACATCAACTACCGAAAGGAAAACGGCGTTACGTGGTATCCAATAGTGATCAGCAATGTAGAGGTAGGTTTGGGAGAATACTTGTACCTCGACATTGAAAGAACAAGCAATTTCAATGAACCACATCAATTCTCAGGAGGAAAACAAGCAGCACTTTTTTCCAATAAACACAATGATGTTGACCCTCTGGTTGGAACAGTAAAAATTCTTGGTCCAAATAAAATCCGCTTGTCTACAACAGTTGATGAATTGCCCGATTGGTGCGAAGAAGGCAAACTGGGAATGAATATTTTATTTGACGAAAGCAGTTATCGCGAAATGAATATTGCGATGGAAAAAGTGATTTCTGCATCGGGCAACCGACTAGCACAATTGCGTGATGTAATGTTGGGGAAAAAGAATCCTGCATTTGAAAAAATTCAGCCGGTGCATCTTCCTCGCTTGAACGCATCGCAAAATGAAGCAGTCAATAAAATTTTGTCGGCTAAAGACATTGCCATTATTCACGGACCGCCTGGAACGGGTAAAACAACTACACTTGTGCAGGCCATCCGCGAAACTTTAAAAAATGAATCTCAGGTTTTGGTGTGCAGTTCCAGCAATACCGCTGTGGATTTGCTAACGGAAAAATTGCATCGAGAAGGAATTTCCGTTTTGCGTTTAGGCAATCCGGCGCGTATTTCCGAAGAAGTTTTAATGAACACTTTAGATGCAAAAATTGCAGCACACGAATCCTACAAAGAATTAAAAAACTTTAGAAAAACTGCCGAAGAATATTTTCGCATGGCAGGAAAATACAAGCGCGTTTTTAATCGCGATGAAAGAGAACAAAAACAATTGTTTTACCAGCAGGCCAAGCAAATCCTGCGTGATGCCAACAATTTAGAAGATTACATTATTGAATCGCAATTTGAAAAAGCACAGGTGATTGCGTGTACTCCCGTGGTGTCATCGGGCAAAATGATGCGCAACCGTCATTTCACAACTTTGTTTATTGATGAGGCGGCACAAGCTTTAGAGCCCATGTGCTGGATTCCTATTACACGATCTTCGCGCGTAATTTTCGCTGGTGATCATTGTCAGTTACCACCAACAGTAAAATCGAAAATTGCAGAGGCACAAGGACTCAAAGAAACCTTGTTTGAACATTGCATGAACATTGAAAATGTAGCGGTGATGCTCAACACACAATACCGCATGCACGAACACATCATGAATTTTTCCAACAAAAAATTTTATGCTTCAAATTTGATTGCCGATGATTCTGTAAAACAAAACACGCTGAGTTTTAACGAAGACGAAACTTTCCTCAATACCCCTGTAGACTTTATCGACACTGCCGGTTGCGGATATACGGAAGTGCTAAATCCAGAAAGTTTAAGTACATCCAATCCCGAAGAAGCGGTGTTGCTGATCAAACATTTGAAAATGCTTTTGCAAGAATTTTTTCAAAATCACACACCCGAAAAAAAATTAAGCATAGGCATTATTTCTCCTTACAAAGAGCAAGTGAACTACCTCACGCAATTGATCTCGGAAGATGAAGAATTAAAAGCATTTCCTGCTAACATCGCCATTAAAACCATTGATGGATTTCAGGGACAAGAACGCGACATCATTTACATTTCTCTCGTGCGCAGCAACGATATGCGCGACATTGGCTTCCTTAGCGATATCCGCAGGATGAACGTAGCGCTGACCCGCGCAAAGAAAAAATTAGTGGTGATTGGCGATAGTGGAACTTTGGCCAACCACCAGTTTTACAAAGACTTTTTGGACTATGCAGATAGTATTTCTGCGTACAAAACCGCTTGGGAGTTTAACTATTAAAATTCGCTCAGCTATTTACTTTTGATTGATCAATATTCTTTTGCTGATCAATGCATCACCACTTTGTATTTTAACCAAATACATTCCATGTGATATAACGCCTAATGCTACAGGAATTTTTTGTTCCCCATTCAACATTTGCTGCTGACTGAATACTGTTTCACCCAAAACATTAGTTATCGAAATAGTAGCTAAAACAGAAGTGCTGGCATTGACATCAATAGTGAAATTTCCACTGCTTGGATTAGGGTAAATCTGAAAATCTGCTGTAGGAAGAGATAGCATTCCTGTTACAACACTTGCAGTATCTTTAGTGCGATTGATGTTGGATTTAATGGCCGTATAGCTTGCTCCTCCTAAGGCATGAGGAACTCCGGCAGGTACTGGTCCGCCTTGCGCAGGCGTACATGTGTTGCCTAAAATTACAATTTGGTAATAGATATCTCCCGCTGGAGCTGCATTATCGGTGAAAATACTGTTGCTTCCTGAAACCGTTGCCAAATAAGACAATGCTGTAGAATCAACCCCTCTGTAAATATCATAACTTGCCACTGAAATTCCGGTGTACTTGTTCCAAATTAAATTCCAGGTAGAGTTGTTCACTCCACGGTTAGTGGTGAGCAACATCGTTTGATGAGGAGTGGTCATAGTGGACAATGATCCGTCTTTAAACTTAATGGCCATTCTGTAAATTTCGGCCTGCTGGCGTGGCTTTGAAGTTGCATCGATAAAAGCACTGTAATCTGTGCTCAATAATTTTCCTATCAAATCAAACTGATCGGTAACTGTTCCTTCTCGGTAAATAAAGAAAGAATCCACCGTTGTCATGTTCGTTGGTTTTTGAAAAACAATTTGATTTTTTTCATCCTCAATTGTCACCATACAAATTTTAAAATCGAAAACACTCAATGTTGCCGTTGAGCTGGTAACTGTGGATGCACAGGTGTTCGACAATTTGCATCTGTACGAATATCCGTTGAGTGAATTGCTAACGTTTGTCACCTTTAAAGTCGCACTCGTTGCGCCTTGATACGTAGCATTATTGGTAATATCAGCAAAGCCGCCACCAGTGTTCACTTGCCATTGATAACTCACATTTGTACCTGTGTGCGCAATAGAAAATGTTGCATCAGAATTGGTAAGTGCAGTTACACTTTTTGGTTGTGATGTCACCGGAATGGTTGAAGACCCAACATGCAAAGTAGCTTCACCAGAAAATATATCTTCACTACAAATACTCACCATCACACAGCGGTATTTATTGCCGTCCATATAACTTGGCGGATTGCCTTTCATTGCCAAGCCATTTCCATTGTGAGGTGAAAAATATAGAGGATCACTGTTGGAAATATCTCTGAAACCTGTGCCTGCTGAATCCACTTGCCATCGGGCAGAAAAGTGCGGACCATACATTCCACAACTAAATTGCTTGGAAACGCCGCTGGATGAACACATGGTCACGTCTGTTGGATCCGAAGAAAAATAACAGGTAGTAACTCCCGTGAAATTTATAGTATTGGAGCTGTCCTGCAATCCACAGGCAGAGGTAAGCATACATTTGTATTTGTAGTTATTCATTGCCGAATTCGGATTTTTTAAAGTAAGCTTTCGTGTATTTGTTCCACTGTAATCGGCGTCATCCATCATGTTTACAAAACCCGAACCATTATCCCACTTCCATTGATAGCTCACTACACCAGTAGCAGTAATGCTCATCGTGTCGATGGTTTCCTGGCAATAAATAGTATATTCTGTTTGACTGATTTTTGAAATTCCGGCTGGGATTTTGAATTGGCACTGCGTGCTTTGCAAAGTATCGCCTATGGTATCGTTCACTACACAACGAAATTTATACGTCTTAATAGAATCCAACACCGCATTGATAGAAAGTGTTTTTGTAGTTAGGCCTGAATATACCGTTCCAGAAAGAACTATAAAACCACTTCCTCTGTCGATTTCCCAGTTATAGATAACGGAATCGGTGCTGCTGACTTCTACTGAAAAAGAAGCTGAAGAACCCAAACACACTGTGGTGTCGGAAGCTTGCTTACTAATAATAAAAGAAGATGCGCTCAATTGAAGAGTCGCTGCCAAACAGGCAAGGAATAATAATTTTTTCATACAAGTTAGTTGTGTGTTGCGCTGCGAAAATAAGAGATATTGCAATACAGGTCAACTAAATTGATTTTGAAAGAATTGAGGGTCATGATTACTGATCGAGTTAAAAAAGCGCCCGAAAAATTTCGGGCGCTTCTTCAATTAATTCAAGTGAATAAGATCTCCCGATCCACTAATATCTTTGCTAATGGAAGGATTTCCTTTGTACTTCACATTTCCGCTTCCCGACACGTCCACTTTAAGAACGTTTGATGCAGCCACCGACACTTCGCCAGACCCAGTAATTTTAACATCGGCCGACTGCGCACTAAGCATAACCATGTCCATATTTCCTGAACCAGTAACAGTCAAATATTCACTGCTACAAACTCCGCCATCAACAGTCACATTTCCTGAACCAGTTATTTTTGCATCTAAACTTTGCAAAGAAAGCGCCGCTATTTTTATGTTTCCAGATCCAGTAATTAAAAGCTCCAGGCTTGTTTCTTCTATTGTATCAGTCACATTCACATTTCCACTTCCATTAATTGTCATGGCTTTCAAATGCGGCGAATGCACAATGATTTCAATCCCATCGTGCTTCCATACATTTCTGCGGAAATCCAGTTGCAATTCATTTCCTTCCACTTCCACTTCCATTATAGCGAGTATATTTTGCTGCGCTTTTATCTCTACTTTATACACGCTGTCCTGCACATAAATGACATCCGCATCTATTTCTAACTCAATAGCATCAAAGTTGGAAAGATCTTTTGTTTCGGTGATTTGCGCACCTTCTCCTTTGATTGCCCAGGCACCATCAGGAGAACAGGATTGAAAAAAAATTAGTGCAGAAGCCGTAGCTATTAACAGTGTTTTTAAGTTTTTCATTGTATATGATTTTAGTTATGAATATTGATTTTACAAAAAGCGAAAGGCGACTTTTCCGCCAACCCATGCCTTCACATTGAAGCCATTGCTGTTGGTTTCATTCAAAATGGAATAGGGAGCAATGCCATCATAAATTCCAGTATATTCAGGAAGCAAAGCATCACTCACAAACAAGTTAAAGGTTGGTCCCGCAGCAATACTGATTTTAGGCGCTAAACGATATTCCACACCAAGGTAAACTTTGTACAATTCACTGGTGCCGAAATGAAATAACCCTTTGCTCACGTGCTGTGTAGAAAGAGTTAAATCGCTGCGAATTTTATCGTTGATACGAAAAGAAGTACCTATTCCATATCCAACGTGCCACAATAAACCCGACGAATTAGATGCCGCTCCAACGCTAAAAATATTATGAAATAAATGGGTTCCTGTTCTTACTGCAACGTTACCGTAAAACAATTCATCGGCCGACAATTCCACTTGATGCATTCCCTTTTTTACTATGCTAAGAAATCCTATTGACGCGCCATCCACTGAATCCGCTATATTGATAAAGCCCAATTGTGCACCTTTTACTTTGCGCGCATAATTGATAAATCCACTCGCCTGCAAGCCATCAACATCACCCGAATTAATGTTGGCAAAACCCGCTAGTTGAGCGCCTTTCAAGGTACCCAAATTCACATTGGTAAATCCACTACCTTGCAGTCCGACTAAATTTTTACGATTGTAATTAGCAAAACCAGTGAGTTGCGCACCTTTGGTATTTCCTAAATTCACGTTGGTAAATCCCGAAAATTGTGCGCCTGTTAAACTGTCTTTATTAAAATTGACATATCCAGAAAACTGCGCTCCCTGCACCTTTCCTAGCACAACATTGCTGAAGCCCGAAGCCTGAATTCCATGTACATCTTGCAAAATTACATTGCTGAATCCGCCCAGCTCAATACCATTCACTCCCTTGGCTACACCAGCCAAAATATTGACGGATAATTTATTAATTGTTTTGTGCGACTCCACTCCATTGGTTCCCATAGGAGTAACGAACGTGAGTTGAAAATCTCTTTGCTTTTCCGCTGCGCTGTCTTGCTCTTGAGCAAAACAAAATAAAGAGAGATTGAAAAAGACAATGGTGAAAAGTAGTTTTAAATGTTTCATAATTTTTATGTTTTGCTTTAAGACAACATAAAAAGGACATACCCCTACTCCAGAAAAAAGCTCTTGAGCAAAACAAAATAAAGAGAGATTGAAAAAGACAATGGTGAAAAGTAGTTTTAAATGTTTCATAATTTTTATGTTTTGCTTTAAGACAACATAAAAAGAACTTACCCCTACTCCCGAAAAAAATATTTTAAAAAGAAGCGCGATTAAGCAGGAGCAGTATTATTTAAAGGGCGATAGATCCTTCCTTCGTCAGGAGGACATTAGCGGGCATTTCCTGCCGAGTGTGGTTCACATTTGTCCTCCTGACGAAGGAAGGATCTATCGCCCTTTACATCGCACTCCTAACTACTTTTAGAATGTTATTTAAAAAACCCTCAGCGCCACTCGTGCACCATACCATCCCTTTAAGTTGAAATCGTTTGCCAAATCAACATTGTACGAATGATACGGAGTTATGCTGCTGTACGTGCTGTTATAGTCGGGCAACAATTTATCCGACCAATAAAAATTAAATGTAGGACCCGCAGCAAGCGACAATCCTTTTGAAAAACGGTATTCCAAACCAAGATAAATTTTACCCCATTCACTGGTGCCTATATAAAAATTTCCTTTGCTGATATGATGCACCGATACGTTTACATCAGCTCTTAATTTATTTTTTATTTTAATCGAAGTTCCTACACCGTACCCAACTTGCCATACATTTTGATTGGGACTAATACCAGCGCTAAAAATATTGTGGAAAGCATTCACTCCACTTCGCAAAGATACATTGCCGTACATCCACTCATCGGCCGAAATTTCAATTTGATGAACCCCAGTTTTTACAATGCTTAATAAGCCAATTGGAACTCCGCTTGCTGAATCAGCATAGTTGATCACACCTATTTGCGCTCCTTTTAAAAAGTGAGCGCTGTTGAGTAATCCTGCCGCCTGAAAAGCTGTTGTGCCCTTTGTTGTTTTGTTTGCCAATCCGGCAAGTTGTATGTTGTTATCCCCAAATTGGGCAACGTTCACCAATCCTGCAGCTTCAATAGAACGATTACTTTTCCATGTGAAATTTACCAACCCAGAAAGTGTTCCTCCATATAAATTGTTTAATCCCACATTCATGAATCCGGCCATTTGCAGGCCCTTAAACAATTCCCGATTTACATTTAAAAATCCAGCGCCCTGTACACCTTTCACTTCCCCAAAATTTAAATTAAAAAAACCTGCCCCTTGAATTCCCCGCGCGCCTTTTCCCGTTACATTAAAAAACCCTGCCGCCTGCACTCCCTTCATTGTATCACCCACCACGTTAAAAAATCCCGCAAATTGTGCACCTTTCATGTTCTCCCTGTCGATGTTAAAAAAACCTCCTGCTTCCACTCCTTTAGTTCCACGAGCATAACCACCAAATACATTGACAGAAAATTTATTGTACACATTTCCCGACAGCAAGCCATTCGTTCCAACGAAAGGAAGAAGTGACAATTGGAAGTCGCGAGACAAACTATCTTTCACATTGAGCATATTGAAATACGCCTTAGAACGCACAAATAAATTGTTGATATGCGTGTTAAATTCCGCACGCGCTAACTTCCATCGCAAGCTATCTTCTTGCAAAGTATCGGCAACAGGATCAATAGTAATGTTGGCAAGTTGTGAATCTTCCAGCGTGGTGAGCGCCACACAAGTATCGCGGTACTTTTCTTTGTTCACCGTTAAGCACTGTTCTTCTTTAGCAGCACTTATGCTATAAAATCCGTAATCGTTGGTGGTTGCCGATTGTAAGGTGGTTTTATCGTAAATGGTAACGTTGGCTACTTTTTTGTTCGTGTTCTTTTCATAAACGTAACCGCTGATTTCTTTTTTCTTTTCATTCGGTTTAACGACTTGCTCCTTCAATATGATGTAGTTGTTTTTGGCCTTATACTCTATCGATTTTGGCAACATTAAAGTGAGTGCTTCACGAATGGTTTTGTGTTTGAGTTGTAAAGTAAGCGGAGAAATATTACTCAGCAATAAAGAATTGTAAGAGAAAATTACATCGGTTTGCTCCTGTATTTTTGCAAGAACTTTTGCAATGGGTTCATTGCTTACAGTAAAATTTACTTCCCGCTCCAACGCAGGAACCACAGCATATGCAGATTGAGTACACAAGAAAAAACCAAGCAAAAGAAGGACGATGCGCTGCTTCATAAATTAAATTTCCGAACAGGATTCTCCCTTCAAAAGAAAATGATTTTCTTTTCGTTCAATTTTTAAATCAAGTGTTTCGGATAAAACAGAAAGTATCATTTCTAAATCTTCATTTTTAAAAACCACCGACACTTTACAATTGGCAATTTTATCGTCGTACAAACGAATGTCGCAAGCATACACATCATTCAGTTTTTGTACTACTTCTTTCAAAGTGCTTTCGCTAAAATGAAATTCCTTGGTACGATAGCTCAATGCATTTTCATTCACATTGATCACGCTTTGCGAAAATAATTTCGTGTTTAAATTGTACTGCGCTTTCTGTCCCTTAATCAAATTAAGCCCTTGGTTGTCATTGGTGAAAAATTGCACTTCTCCTTCTTCTACAACTACCTCCACCTCATTGCTTCCAGGTAGTGCTTTTACATTGAACGCTGTGCCGATATCTTTTACCCTCACGCCATCAATTACAATTTCAAATGCTTGCTCCTTGTTGTGCACCACGTTAAAAAATGCTTCACCGCTCAAGTGCACTTCACGAATATTATCCGCATTTAATGAATAAGTAATCGTACTTTTTTTGTTCAAAAAGACAGTGCTTCCATCTGGCAAAGTATCCAACACGCTAGTGTTGCTTGCCACCACTTGCATAGTACTTTGCGCATTGTCGTGATTCAACAATTTTAATGTTAGGGCTGCACCTAAAAGAATAATAAATAATGCTGCAATTCTAATGATCGTTTTGCTGTTGAACCACGAAATTTTCTTGATTTCGGGAGTTGAAATTTTTTCATTTAAGTCCTTCCAGGCTCTATTCACATCCACTTTACGCTCCAAACGCACACTGTGTATCTGATGAAAAATTTCTTCACTTTGCGTTACATAAACTCTGTTTTCATCCGAAACATTTCTCCATGCATTGAGAGTAGAAATTTCCTTCTCACTGGCTTCTCCAGCGAGCACTTTTGCAATTAAATCGTCTATATTTTCTAGTTCCATATCAACAATTTAAAAATAACATCAGCAGCCAAAAAGGCAAATATTCCTTTAAACTATCGCGCAATAGCTTCAAAGCTTTACCCATATGATTTTCTACCGTTTTGATGGAAATATTCAGTTGTGCTGCTATTTCCGAATATTTCAATTCTTCAAAACGACTCAGTTTAAATACTATTCCACATTGCTCAGGAAGCGCTTCAATTGCAGTGTTGATTTGCGCGGCCAATTCCTTTCCCTGCAAATCTTTTGATGCATCATCAGAATGAAATCCTGTGGTCATTTTAATTTCTTCAGCATGCATCGCCCGCACCTTGCCGTGTTTCAACTTGTTCAAACAATCATTGTGCGTTGCCCTGTATAAATAGGATTTCAAGGAATCAGTAATCTGCAAAGATTCTCGCTTATTCCAAATGGAATAAAATAAATTTTGCACTACCTCTTCTGCTTCATCCATATCTTTCAAAATTGAGCAAGCATAATTGCACAAAGGAGAATAGTAAGTCTTGAACGCTTGTTCAAACACTTTTTTATCGCCTTCACGAATAAACTGCCAGTATTGCTGCTCATTCAAATGCATCTCATTCAGAAAATTTCCGCTAAGATACATTTTAAGAATGTACAGCAATATCATTAAGACAACCGAACATGAAAATACCCCTAGTATGATCTAAAATATTTTTCACCAACAAAGAATTTATTTTCCAAAGAGATAAGTACTTTCACTAAAGGAAAACACAGAAGGCCTTTTAACCGATATGAAAAAATTTGAATCAGCATTTGCATTCTGCGTCATCTTGATACTGGGAATTCTCTTTCAGCATTCCTACATCAACGATTTTCCTTCACATACGCACGCCTGGGCACAAAGCGATAGATATGCGCTTTCCATCGGTTTTGTGGAAAACAATCTCGATTTCTTTCATCCTCAAACCTATGTGCTCAATCGCCAGTTTCCTGGCAATTTTGAAGTGCCGTCTGCCGAAAGAATTACTGCTGTGAATTTCCCTATCCACGATTATATTCCAGCCATCTTCATGAAGCTTTTTAATACAAACGCTCCCTGTATTTTTAGAGGATATATTTTACTTTATAGTTTCGCTGCTTTGTTTTTTCTGTTTCAATTGACGCAGTTGCTGACTAAAGACTTTTTTAAATCGCTACTAGTGCTGCTCTTCGCCGCCTGCTCGCCCGTATTTGTTTACTATCAGTCAGGCTTTCTGCCTACTATTCCTTCCTTGGCCAACGCCATCATCGGCCTCCATTTCTATGTAAAATATTTGCAAGACGGTAGGCAAAAAAACTTGTACGTCGCGATTGGCTTTCTCTTGCTTGGTGCGCTGGCCAGAACAACATTTGTTTTGCCGTTGATTGCTGTTTTCGGACTAGAAATTTTGCGCAGTATCAAAAAAGAAATTGCGTTTAAATCGCTGCTTCTGGCTTTCCCTGCGGCAGCCCTTATTCTGTTTACCGCGATTGCCTATCAAAATCACATGCAATTCACTTATGGCTCGCTTTTTTTAAATCAACTACTGCCAGCCAAAACTTTACATGGAACCAAAGAAATAGTTAAAGATGTGTACAACAATTGGAGCACTCAATACTTCACTGCAATCCACTACATGTTGCTATCGCTTGTGCTGCTGGGCGCACTACTCCAAATGTTTAAAAGCAAAGCAGAGCGTGCATTACCTCTGCGCTCCATGGGTATTTTTCTGACCGCATATTTTGTTGGTTGCGTGCTTTTCGCCATCGCTATGCTGCGACAATTTCCTGCTCACGACTATTACTTTTTAGACAGCTTTTTTCTTCCAGCGCTTTTATTTCTCATTCTTCTGTTAGCCCGCTTACCGCACTTTAATCGCGCTCCTCGCTTGGCAACTCTAGCTTTGCTACTTGTAGGAATTCCGCTTGCAGCAGCAGCTTTGCACACACAAAAACTAAAAAGAGAAAGTGGATCCTGGGACAGAGTTGCTGCAACCACAAACAATTTTGAAGGTTCAGCTGAATTTCTCGATCAGCTTAAAATAAAACGCAACGCCACCATCCTTGTGATTGACGCATACGCCCCCAACATTCCCTTTGTGCTCATGCAACGAAAAGGATTTGCTGTAATGACCACCACTAAAGAAAATTTGCTAAAAGCACTGCAATGGAAGTACGATTATATTGTGGTTCAAAATGAGTTTTTTGTCACAGATGTTTATTTGAACTGTCCTGAAATTTTGACAAGAATTAAAAAAATTGCCGACAATGGTAAAATCTCAGTTTGTGCGCTATCTAATGTAAATCAAAGTTTACACGACTTTATCGGCATAGAAAACAAAGAACTGTTACTGCACGAAAAATTTATTCCAGGACTCAAACAACAGGCGCATTGGCACAATAGAAAAAGTACAAAAAAACTTCTGTTTGAAAATCAACCGGTAGGATTTATGACGCCCACAATGGACTACGGCATCGCTTACAAATCCAAAAATATTCCGTTGATCACACAACGCGATAATATCGTGCTCATCTCCTCTTACTTCTTCTCCCCTAAGCAAGTAAATTGCGAAATAGCGGTATCGGTGGTAGTAGATGATGAAGGTGTTTTTAATAAAACCTTCCGACTAAAAAACTTACTGAAAAAAAACGGTCAATGGGAAAAAATAGATCTACCAGTATATCTTCCAAAAATCACGAAAGCGCCCTATGAGTTTTTCATTAGTATCAACAACGTTCAACACGACAGTTTATACTACCACGATTTTGAGTTTAAAATATATTAGAACAAAAACAAAAAAGACTTGAAAATCAATGCTTTCAAGCCTTTTTAGATGCGCTAAGTGTGGTCCCGAAGGGATTCGAACCCCCAACCCTCAGGTTCGAAGCCTGATGCTCTATCCAGTTGAGCTACGAAACCAGCAGGGTAAAGATAAAACAAAAAAGCTCCCGTCATATGACAAGAGCTTTTTGGCTTTAAAAAACAACTGAGAAAATTTATTGCTGTTTCACTACAATAGCGGTTTGCACTGCTTGATCGCTATAAACATTCATGAAATATGTTCCGGCATTCAACGACGACAAATCAATTTGTGAACCCGAATTATTTACCGAAAAAACCGCTTTACCAGCTGCATCCATCACCACTACCTTATTTACTGAAGGTATGTTCAAAGTAATTACTGAAGTAAACGGATTTGGATACACTGTAAGCACAGATTCATTTGCTGATAAAATTTCATTGGTTGAAGTTGCAATTTCATTTTTTGTGGCATCGACAAATTGCGGATAATTGTTTGAGCCTCCAGCACCAGCTCGTGTCAAGGCTGTCCCAGAATTAACCATATTACTAATATTTGTTGCTCCAGTTGCTGTATTGAAATCCCAATAAGCTACTAAACCCGTTTCATTGCCAGCCAACTCGGTATTAAAATTTAGTCCGATTTCATCCTTAGTTCTTACAATATTCCAAATTCTGATCTCATCCAAAGTTCCTACAAAATAATCTGTTGAAACTGAAGTCCCGCCAAAATACATGTTGCTAGATAGATTGAGTGTTGCGGATCTTGTTCCTACAACAACACCATCAACGTAAATGGTTACTGCTGTTCCATTTTTTGTAACTCCCAAGTGATGCCATTGTCCGTCGTTAAATCCGCTTCCAGAACAAGCTACCCAGGTTCCTGAGCCCATGTATGATTGTATCACTCCATTTACAATAGCTACTTCACATAGGTAGGATGGAAAGCTAATAAATCGGCTATGAGTTGAAGGATTTGTTGATGTAGTTTTAAATTGCGTTTCGAAAGTGAAATTGTTGTTGCCTGTAATAGGTGTTGCCAAATAAGTTCTATCATCTGTACCATCGTACGACATGCCCCAATCTTTGATATAGTCGATGAAATTGGTGGTGATAATAGCTGGAGAGCTTGCAAGGGTTAAATGATGTGTGTTGCTCACTTTATTTGTTCCTGTTCCGTCGTTAAAATCATAATACACCACCAAACCACTTTCAGTACCTAACGCTTGCTTGGTTTTTACAATAGCAATTTCTATCGCAGATAAAGCTCTGTTCCAAACTCTAACTTCATCGAATTTCCCGGGAAATCTCTGATTGGCAGTATGAACTTTAGCATCGTGTCCGATATTCATCACTTGTCCTGTAAAATCTCTTGCAACAGAAGCTTTGGTATATACCTGCACTCCGTCCACATACACAACAAAATTCGTTAGGTCATTGGTAACCGCTACATGATGCCAGCCACTACCCATTCCAGTAACACCAGTAGCTCTCCAGGATCCATCATAAATACTAATTGTTCCTCCTCCACCAGCAATTTCAAATGCATAATTAGAAAAACTAATTAATCGAGCGTACGTTGTTCCTGATGAACCATTGAACCAGGTTTCAAGTGTAAAAGCACATACTCCTGTTAAAGGATACGTGGAAGTAGCACCATAACCAGAAGAATAGGTGTTGATAGCTTTGTTAAAAGCGAAAGAACCATTGCATAAAAAAGCAATGAGCATTAATGTGAGTAATTGTTTTTTCATAGTATTTATTTTAGTTGAGCAAATCTACATGCAGAAGCAGGGATGCTGTATCCCCCAATGTGGGTAGTTTTTAAATAAAAAAAGCCCCTGTTTTTAACAGGAGCTTTTAAAAAATTTAGACAATCACTAATAAGCGATAAGCGCTTTATTAGCACTTCCTCTATCGTTTTGAATTTGTAGCACGTAAGCTCCTTTCGCCAAATCCTGAATCAATAAATCATGAACACCTGAAACAGTAATCTGCTCTTGCTTAACTAAAGCACCCAAAGCATCGTAAATTTTAATGCTGGTGCTTTCACCATTGAAAGAGGAAGGCAGTGTGATAGAAATATTATCATTGGATGGATTCGGGTAAAAGGAAAAATTCACTTCCTCCTTGTTTTCAACAGCAGTGTTGTAATTGGTTGTGCCTTCTAATAAAATAGCATCCAATTCACTTTCATTGATCCCCGTTGACCACAAAGCCATTTCATCAATTACACCATCAAAATAATAATTGCTTGAGCTGCCTTTGTTGTACGAACCCACTTTTCCAAAACTGTTCATGCCATTGAGATACACCATACTTGTTGCCGAACCCGACAAAGTAGATGGAGCCAACACGCCATTCACATAAATTGCAAAATTGGAAATGGAATTGGCTACCACCACAATTTGATACCAAGCATTAGTATTGGTAATTACAGGCGAATTTGTGACAGCCGATTTTCTTCCTGTAGAATTTGGCAAACCGCCATTGCCCACGTTTGCAGCTACCGTTCCGTCAGCAAGCACCTGCACCCATATTCCACTATAAGATGTTTGATCGTCTTCAGAAGTAAAAAGTGGATTTACTGTTTTGAAACCATTGATCTTCATCCATGTGGCAAAAGTAAAAGGGAAAGAAACTTTATATGCGCCCATAGCATTAGAGAGCTGTATTGCTCCAGCTGTTGTTTCTAATCCGCTGCTTGCATCTCCGTGACGACCATTGGTATACGTCACCGAACCAATGGCTGTAGTGGCAAAACTGTTTGTAGATGAATCGGCTATATTGCCTTTAATTTTAAAGTGCAATACTGGCGCAGTTTGCGCCATCACAAACGTTGCAGCGAATAATGTGAAAAATAAAGAAGTAATTTTTTTGTTCATAGTTTCTGGTTTTTTAGTGATGGGCCAAAGCTACGTCCTGAACACCCTTAGCAGTACCCCCCATATTGGGTAGTTTTTTAGGGCTTCGAAATGATCAAAAGAAAAATGGAAAGGAGTAAAAGAAAGAAATGGAAGAGTTTGTTTTGCATGCAACGAAACTACTGCCCACATGAAAAAGTTGTACTCCCTGAATTGGGTAGTTTTTATTGAATCAACCCACCCCTAACCCCTCCAAGGGGTGATGTCCCAGCATTTGGCAAATCGGCAAATAACTAAGATTTCACGCTCCGCGCTCACGGCTTCGCCGGCGCGGTATTTATTTGTGTAGATGCTTCGCCTCGTATTAAGCTCTAAACAAAAAGATTCCGCGCCGGCGAAGCCGTGAGCGCGGAGCATTCTCAATAAAAAAGCCGATTTGCCAAATGCTGGGTCATCACCCTCCAAGGAGGGGAATTAATTAGCTGGCATTTCCTGAAAATGATTTGAATATGGTTCAGTAACTAATTCCCCTCCTTGGAGGGGCTAGGGGTGGGTTAAATCAACCTATCCTCGTTCGCTCTTTTAATTGCGTCGGCTTTATTGTTCACCTGCAATTTGATGTAGATGTTTTTGATATGGTATTTCACTGTTTCTTTTGAAATGAAAATGGTATCGGCAATATTCGTGTAGCTCTTCCCTTCTGCGATTTGCGAAAGTATTTCCGTTTCACGGGAAGTGAGGGGTGAGTTCCTGTTTTTTTGAAACGACTGTACCACCAATCGCGCAATTTTACTGCTCATTGGCGCACCGCCTTTAATCACTTCGTCGATGGCACTCATGAGCCGGTCCTTATCGCTATTCTTTGTCAAATAGCCTGTAGCACCTGCACACAGCGCATCAAAAACGGTTTTGCCATTTTCAAAAACAGTGATGATGATGATGTTGGCGGAAGGCAAATTTTTCTTGATGATTTTAGTGCCCTCAATACCGCTCATACCCGGCAAATCAATATCCATCAATACGATATGTGGAGCATCTTCTTCTATATTTTTTAGTGCATCTTCACAATTGGAATAGGCATTCACCACTAAAAAATCATCTCGCAAATTCAATAAAAGAGTAAAGGCTTCCCTAATGTCTTTGTTGTCTTCAATAATCACTATTCTGTTTCCCATACTACAAAACTACTGTTGAATTGATGATACTATCTCACCCATTTTGGGTAGTTCTCCTCGCAGAGAAATTTTTGTGCCTGAAGCATCTGTAACGACATTCAATTCGCAATGAATATTCTTAGCGCGTTCACGAATGGAATTCAATCCTTTTCCCGCCTTTGCTTCTGCTGAAATTCCCTTTCCATCATCTTTAGCGCTAATGGTAAAGGCGTCTTTTTCAATTGCCAGCGACAAAATTACATTTTTACATTTCGAGTGCTTTGCAGAATTTGTCAACGCTTCTTTAAAAATTAAAATGATGTGCCGACCGCAATACATGGGCAATATAATTTTTTCCTGCTCACTAAAGCCTTTGCTTTCCACCAAAAAATTAACAGGAAGAGAATGAAAAAAATCGTCCCCGAAATCTCTCAGGTAAGAAAATATTTCCCGCAGTTCATCACTCTTAGCGTCAATAGACCAAATGAAATCTCGAGATTGCTGGTATAAAGATTTAGAAGTGCTTTCAATTTTAGAAATAATATCTGTCACCTCCGGATTATCTTTTGTTTTGATGGACAAAATATTTGAATTCAAAGTAATGGCAGCCAGTTTATTGCCCATTTCATCATGGAAATCATTGGCGATTTGCTTGCGCAGCTGTGTGATTTTCTGATTCTCTAAAACTTTCGCACTGATGTCGCGCGCCATAGAAATAAACACTTCACCGCTGCCCATTTCATCTTTAATGGGATTGTATGAAAGTTCCAACCACACTTCTCTACCATCCTTTGAAACACACATCAATTCTTTGTTCCCCAGCTGTTCACCTAAAAGTAAAGCATATTTATTTCCCAGCAATTCTTCTGCTTCATAACCCAAAATTGATTTTATAGCAGAAGAGATAAAAGTTGTGTCTCCATTTGCACTGTGCAATGCAATAATTTCGTTTGCATTTTCAGTAATGTGTTGGTATTTGTAATCCAAACTTTTTACGTGACGTTCCTTTAACTCATCCAACTCCTTTCTGATTTTACCAGCTCCACTCACAAAAAAATAAGTGATGAAAGAAGCCAATCCTCCTAAAAAAATAAGATTGTATAACTTATAGCCAGCGCCTAAATCCAGACTGTCCTTTGCAAAATTATGAATGCCCAAATTCTCCATTGCGAAGAAAGCCGCAAAATACGCCAATGCGGTAAACAACAAAATAATTCCACTCTTATTGCCTACAAACAAAAATCCTATCATGGTAATAATCACCATCCACAGTAAATCCACCGAATAAATTCCACCAGAAAAAAAAGTGCTAGTAAACACCAAAATATCCGCAAGCACCAACATTGAAAAAAAAGTGACTTTAAATTTTGAGATGAACTTTAGAAGGATCATCCCTATCAATCCGGTAAAAGCACCAACAATATTTGCGACGTGCTTTACAATATGAATATTCTCATGTGTTAATTCGTAGTAGGTACTATATGAAGCAGAAAACAATGTGGTCATCATCATCGCATACAGTAAAATGCGGGCTCTTCCGTACTCTTCAATATTGGAGTGAAGTTTAGGATGAATGAAAAAATGATCCAGCTTTTCAACAAAGTTCTTCATGTGATGAAGATAGTATTTTCGTTTTTATTCCAAATGATGCAGCACACCAAAATGAAAAGGCGACCACACAGAAGTCTCTACCCCCGAGGCTTTCATGGCATCATTCACCCACACATTGCAAGTGTTGATACAGGAATAATTTCCCTTAGCATCGTAAAAATTTACGTTTTGATATTCAAGCGGACAATCGCATTTCACGAGTTGCTTTTCTTTCAAAACAAAAGATGAAAAAATGAAATCATTTAGTTTTTTCATTTGCGACGAACTCACTTTCACCTCTGTCCAATTCTCACGAGATCGTGTTATGTATGCGACTCTTTGCGCCGCCTCCAATTGCATAAATGCTGCACGAAACGCTAAGCCCACGGAAAGATCTTTCCACTCAGGCACATTAAAATAAAACTCCTTATTTCCCCATCCGAAGGCAAGGTATTTTGTGCTTTTCGGTACTTGTAATTTATTTAGAAAAGAAGTGTCAATCGCCTCTGCCGGCAACACAATATCCAAATGTGTCCCATTGGATTGAATGTAAAATGTTTGATTTTTTTCATCGAGCACTTCTTCTACATCTGCCGGAATATAGGATAAAATAAAGGCTACAACGAAATATAAAGCAATCAACGAAAGCACCACTAAAGTGCAACGCAACAAATATTTAAAAAAGGTTTTCATATTTATTCATTCCAAAAAATGAAAAAGGTAACCCTATTCTTGTCCTCCTGTAATAGATCCTGAAACATGTTCAGGATGACAAATGTGAACCATACTCTTCAGATAATACATGCTAACGTCTTCCTGAACTTGTTTCAGGATCTATTTACTTTTTTGAATCATTTTTATTTGCATTACAGTTGCAATTGACAATGCTCTTGTCTTTGCCTGCTCTGCCTTTTCACCTTGAAACAATTCATCTATAGTAGCAGAAAAAAGTTGTATCCATCTGTCGAAATGCTCCTTTTTCATTGGTGACTTTTCGTTGAGAGAAACATGCGCAGGCATTGGATTTCCTTTGTAGTTGTGCGTATTTAAAAGAATGGATTCCCAAAAATCGTACATCACTGGAATATGTTTACTCCAATCCAGTTTCACCACATCCGTAAAAAAATGACGAATCACGTCGTCCTTTTCCACCTTCAGATAAAATGCATTTACCAATGCTTCAATATCTGCACGATTTTCTATATCTCTTTTAACCATTTCCAAACTATAAATGCTCCTATGGCTCCAATAAAAGGCGCCGTTAAATAAATCCACAATCCATCCAAATTCCCGCTTAAAATAGCTGGAGCAAAACTACGCGCAGGATTCATTGATGCTCCGCTAATTGGTCCGGCAAACATGGCTTCCAGCAATACTACTCCGCCAACTACAACTCCTGTAAAAGCTTGAATTTCTTTGGTATATTCACCCACTTTTAACGCAGCCAACACCAAGAAAAACATCAAAAATATTTCTAAAATAAACGATTGCATATGCGGTCCGGAAGGAATAGTGGCGCCTAATGTTAGTGCTTCTGGAAATATTAATTTTAATACTACACTTGCTGCAAAAGCCCCTGCAAACTGAAACGCGATATTTTTCGCTGCGTCGACTTTATTCAACAAGCCAAAAAGAGCTAAACTCAATGATACTGCAGGATTAAATTGTGCTTTCGGAAAAGCATATACCATCGCCATAATCACCAATCCGAACGTCACGGCAATACCACTATGACCAATTATACCGCCACTAATTTGATTGATAATTATTGAACCTGTTCCGCAAAACACAACAATAAACGTGGCTAGAAATTCAGGGAAATGTTTTTTCATTTGCGTCTATAATATTTGACTAAAAATATAAAACATTTCAGTAGCAATTTCTTTTGAGCGCTCATCGTACTTTTGCACTTCAAGAGGAGTGTCGTCAAATGCTTTTGGATCGTTATATCTCACCGGAATGCGTTTGTCGGCACCGGGAATGAAGGGACAATTCTCATCGGCATGAGAACAGGTCATTACTGCTGCAAAATTTGATTTCGCGCTTGTTTCATCATCATACAATTTTGAAAAAGCAATAATAGGCGCTGCATCATCAGAGAAAAAAAGCGAATATTTCGGATTGCCTTCTCCGTTTTTTTCCACTTTGAATCCTGTCCGCTTTATAGATTCAACGGCACGTTCATTAAATGCCGTTACTTCCACTCCGCCCGAATAACAATGGGCTTTTATCCCATAATAATAGGCGGCAGTTTGTGCCCAGATTTGGGAGAACTGACTTCTACGACTGTTGTGCGTGCAAATAAAATTCAGGTGAATTTCTTTGCCGGAATTACGCTGCTGCTGAATGTAGGTGATCAATTCATTTAAAATTATTTTTCTTTCATCAGAGATGACTGAAAAATCAAGCTTTTTTCTGAAGCTTTCGAGAGAAGGTAAAAGGGTATTCATGGTTTTATTTTTTGATTATTATTTAGAATGAAAATAGATCCTGAAACAAGTTCAGGATGACCAATGTGAACCATATTCTTCAGATAATGCCCGCTAATGTCATCCTGCACTTGTTTCAGGATCTATCCCGGCCTCTATGTAAGTTAACAACAGCCGCCTCCAGGCGCACAACAAGAAGATTCCTTTGCTCCCAAATCCACTAAATTCAGTTTCATTTTTTCAGCAGGAATTCCACAACTGTCGCTCGCCAAACAAGCAGTGCTTAATGAAACCAGCTCAAAGTTTTTTCCATTAAATTCCACGCCGTATTTGCCAATTGTTGTGGTTTGATATTCCACCTCAACCTCTGCATCTTCAATGTTTAAAGCCTTTTCGGAAAGGGCAATAATTTTCAAAAGCTTTTGCGCCGCCAAGCGATGATCGGTATCATTGGCTTCCCACAATTGAAAATTCACTTTCTTTTCTTGTCGGATGGTGCCGCCGCAATCAATAAAGTTTTTGGTTATTTGTCCGACTTCCGTTACATGATAATGCACAGGAACCATTGTTCCGTCTGGTAATTCAAAATTAACCGCTTCTAAAGAAGTTAAAATGTTTTTGATTTGGGATAGTTTCATCTGTATATAATTTAATTTTTAGGGTCAGATGGAATGTTCATTATCTGTAATTATTTCGTTTTGGAATAATGAATATTTCATCTTTTTGATTTTTAAGTCTAACAACAAGATCTTTTCTTTTCAATTTTCATTTCATAACCCGAAAATATTTTTTGCAATTTGGCAATCACTTTTTCGTCGATGCAGTAACAAATGGCATTTCCTTCAATATTTCCCTTGATGATCCCTGCGTTTTTCAACTCTTTTAAATGCTGCGAAATAGTGGGTTGGGCCAGCGGCAGTTCGTTCACTATATCGTTGCATATGCAGGCGTTTACTTTTATGATATGCTCAATTATTGCAATACGCGCTGGATGTGCCAATGCCTTCATTAAAGAAGCCAGTTCGTTTTGCTTTTCGGTAAAATGTTCGGTTTTTGAAATTCCCATTGCTATATATCTATATTGCAATATTACGATATTAATTGAAAACAAAAAAGTGTTTAAGGAATTTTATTACTTTGCGCTTTTAGAATCTTCTCGTAAACCACCCGTACTTCCTGGATTTTATCAAAAGATGTTGGTTGTGGTTTTTGTTTTTTCCGTGAAGGCCAGTTGATGGTTTCAATATTCAGGACAGGGGAATAAACGTCAGAAAAGAAAATAGTTCCCGAACCGTCTTTCCTTTCCGACACATTAATGTTCTTTATGTCTTCCAATTTGTAATACCAGATTTCTTCTTTCTGTTGAAACAAAACCCTTTGATTGGTAAGGGCATAAATGGTATTTGCTCTTCTTCTCTTATCAGAAAAAAAGCGCCCTATCATCAACTGAAAACCAATGATGACGAAGGGAATACCAACAATGGGAAAAATATATTCAAAAAATGGTTCGCCCTCTGATACAATTTGCAAGGCCATGTATTCCCAAAAAATAGCGAAACCGCCCCAGGCCAAACTAAATGGAATTAAAAAAATATCGAACCAGGAAAATAAGATTCCTTGTTTGGGAATGCCTATCCATAAAAGCTTTTCCTCTTTTTCTAAATGAGGCTGGATGCTTTGTTCCTGTTGCGAAAATTCAAATGAGATCATAATTGTTCTGTAAAAATACTCTTTTCAAAAATAGTTTTACTTTTTCTGATTGAATCGATTCCACTCCTGTTTAAGTTCTTTGGTAAGCTGCTCCTCTGTAGGAAGATATAAATGATACTGAGTAGCGACAATTGTTTTATTATCTGACGGCAAGGTATATTTCACCACCGCATTATTTTTATCGGCACAAAGTAAAATTCCAATACTGGGGTTTTCATCGGGCAAACACTGAGTACGGTCAAAGTAGTTGACATACATTTGCAACTGACCTAAATCCTGATGGGTCAATTTATGCGTTTTAATTTCAATGATCACAAAACAACGCAATAAACGATTGTAAAAAACCAAATCAACAAAAAATTCATCTCCTTCTAAATGGATGCGCTGCTGACGGGCCACAAAAGAAAATCCATTTCCCATCTCCAATAAAAAATCTTGTAAATGCGTGATGATCGCTTGTTCAAAATCTTTTTCATAATAAGACGCATTCTGCTTTAGTCCCAAAAACTCAAGAACCATTGGATCCTTAATAATATCGCTGGCTTTGTCCGGAATTTTTTCACCACGAGCCATTGCAATTATATCTTCTTTGTTACTTGCCTGGATGCCGAGGGCCTGAAGGGTTGTGTGGAACAGGTGGATGACCTCATCCAACTCAAATGCGTCCGCAGTGCGGACGCATTTGGAAAGGCCCTGTAAAACTGCCGATAACGCTCCAATTGCCGCACTGAAAAGCCGCTGCCAAATTCCGGCTGTAAAGCTGCCGCAAGATTCTTTATTAAAAATTGGCCGTAATTTGCCCTTTGTTTTCCTTCTTGCTCTTCTTCTAAAATAGTTTTGCCAACGTTCCAGTACATCAACACTCTTTGGAAATCAACCGAGCGAATAGCGTTCTCTTGAGACTGAGCAATAATGCTCTTAATTTGAACAATGAGTTCGTTTTTTAATACCATAAAATTTTGTTTAGGGAGTCAGGCGACTCGTTTAATTAAGCCCCACAAAGATAATTTTATGATTGAAAAAAGAAAGGGGACAGAAAAATCTGCCCCCTTTCTAATTAAAAACTTATTCTACAATTACTCTTGAAACAATTACAGCATCCCCAGTGCTTACTCTGATAAAGTAAACGCCTGCGATACCGTTGATATCCAATGCAAATGAAGAGACATGTACCGACGCGTGATTTTGAATCATTCTTCCGGTAACATCATATACTGCAATGCTTTGAACTGATCCTTTTAGTGATGAAAGATCCAAAATTACTTTACCGTTGCTTGGATTAGGGAAAACATTAACAACATTGTTTTCCAATGCCATAACACCGTTAGAAGAAACAATGTTTACGCTGGTATCCAGAGTACAGCCATTAGCATCACTAATAGTAAGATCGTATTTACCAGGCGCAAGATTTACAATAGCTGAGCTGTCTTTGCCATTGCTCCATGCGTAGCTGTAAGGTGCTTTTCCGCCTGAAACTAAAGCAGAAGCCTCACCATTGCTGCCTGAGCTTGCCACAGAAGAAAGCACAACGCTCAAAGCAGCTGGTTCGCTAATTACAATACTGTCGGTGGCTGTTTCTACTCCAACGGTTACCGTTACAACATATTTACCTGCACACAAACCGGTGGCAGTAGCTGATGTTTGTCCATTGCTCCACAAATAAGAAACGGCTCCACTTCCTGCCACAACAGTTGCTGCTGCTGTTCCATTGCAGGTATTGTTACATAGTAAATTTTGCGCTTCTGAAATACTTGCGACAGGATCAAGTTCTGAAAGCGCATTAGAATACAAACCATTGTTATCGGTTACTACATAAACACGGGTGGTAACACAAGAAATTTTGCTAACATGCGTATAACTCGGCAAATTAAACTGGTTACCACCAGCAACCCAGGTTTGACCGAAATCCTTGGTAGTTAACAATCCGCCCTGATAGCTGGCAAACACATATCCGCCGTAAGTAGCCATAGCTTCAATTTTGCTTCCGTCAAGATTAATCATGGTAGTATGGGAAATGGATGTAGGAGAAGTAGCTGTCCAGTTGCTTGAAACCACATCAGCCACAAACACCCCTGCTCCATCGGTTCCAGCAAACAATTTGGTTCCAGCTGCTCTTACCAAGGTTGTAACTGATGTTACATTCTTGTTGGTAAGTCCTGTATTTAGGGCTGTCCAGCTGCTGAAAGCTTCATCAGCTGTATATACTCCGTCACCATAAGCTCCCAAGATGATTTTGCCCTCATAAAAAGCCAGAGAGCTAGTTTTTACATTTAGTGGTAAGCCGGTTTGAATCAAGGTCCATCCGTTTACCAAATCCGACTGGTAAACTTTCCCATCGGCAGTAATTACATATGCATAGGAAGCAGAAGAAAAAACTTTCTTTATAGGAACGCTGCCAATAGCTCCGCTGATATCGCTCCAGTTTTTGGCTGTATCGGCGCTTAGGAAAACTCCCGTTTTAGTGGTAGCCAGCAATTTGGTTCCAAATAAAGTAATATCGCTTACATTCAAACTGTCGCTAAGGCCTTTGTTCAGAATCTTGTAATTGGCGCCAAAATCGGTGCTTATGTGCACACCTCTTTCGGTAGCAGCCACCACAAAATTCACTCCGTTGGTAAACATCGCGTAAGTAGCAAGATTGTTAAATCCTGTATTTACTGCGCTCCAGCTGATGCCAGTGTCATTTGATTTGTACATTGTTTCGTGATCAACTCCGGCAATAAAACGTGATTTAAGTTTAAAAGCCACCACCACATTTACGTTGGTACTTGGCAAACCATTGTTTTGAGCAGAGAAACTGATGCTTCCTGAAGCAGATGTATATACCCCTTTATCGGTAGCGATGATCCATGTAGTTCCATTGTTATCGATGTCTTTGATAATTGTATTGGCAAGAGCTGTTACAGCACTGTAGTTGGCTGTGTTGACAGTACTTGCGCTGCCCGCAATAAACAAACCGCTGTTGTTCAACACCAGAAGCTCGTCGCTGGTGGCATTGTACGAAAGCATGTTGGTTCCTGCGATGCCTGCAGTGTTTACATCATTAAAGCTTTGCCAGGTATCTCCTTTGTCATCAGAGAAAAACACGCCGCCATCCTGTGTTGAAAGGAGGAGTCGTGCGCCTGCATTTACAATTGCAGTAATCACTTTGCTGTTCAATGATACGTTGTTTATTGCTGTCCAGCTTGCGCCTTTATTTTTGGTTTTAAACAATCCGCCGCCATCGGTACCAACTACTACAGTAATGGAGTCAATCGCAGCCAACGACTTAATCTTAGTATTGGTCAAGCCACTGCTTACTTTTTCCCAGTAGCGGTCGCTGCCCACAAAACCAGTATAACGGTATACCCCTGTTTCAGCCGTTCCGGTGAAAAGATATTTTCCCGAATGGGTTATGGCTGTGATTTTTCCACTGTGTAAGCCAACAGGTTTCACCGACCAGGCTGTAGTATTGGAATTGGTGCTGAAGAAAATACCACCTTCAGCAGTACCAATACATACAAGAGTATCATAAGTGTACCCTATAGTTGCGGTTCCTCCGAGTGGACCTCTCTGGCCAAAATGGGCAAATGAAATGTGAGATATAAGCAGCATTAATGCGCTTAAAAAATGTATATTTTTTGAGTTCATGATTTTAAGTTTTCTAATTAATTATTTTTGGCTTTTTGTTCAAGCCATTTTAAGATCAACTGCAATTTGCAATCATCCAGTTTTCCGCTGGGTGGCATTGGATTGGAAGTGGATTTCATTTGCGCATACAAGATGCTGAACGATGGATTTAAAGTATCCACATATCCACTTCCGGGCTTTAATAATTCTTTGTATGCAACGGAATCCGCTAAATCCAATCCGCCTGCCGGAGAAACGCCCGAATGACACCCTGCATAACTGCAATTGGCATTCAACAAAGGCAAAACATCTTTGCTAAAAGACACCGTTTCCGGCAATCCACAATCTTTCACCGGCTCTATCTTTTCGTAGGTACAGGCCGCCAGAAAAAAGAATAAAAAACATGTCGCTCCTCTTATCATTCGAGCTTAAACATTAATGGGATGTTGGCTGCTATTTTCTGAGCAAGGGCGCTGTTGTTATCTGCTTTGCCTGCAAGGGAAAGATTGGCTGCTTCATTCAGTTTTATTCCGTTAAACAATTTGCTGCAATCCAAAACCATGTGCGCATATTCCACCTGATTTTCAAGGATAGAAAAATTTTGCTCCGGCATGTTTACAGAAACATAATTGCTGGCCGTACCAACTTTATATATGAAAGGCATCATTACGCCCGAAAGATCTGAAGTAGTATCTACAGAGCCCTGCACATTCATAAAAATATAACCATCGGATTGAGCGGTATTTCCAAACCACATTTCAGAGTGGTTGAGCGCAGCCGAATCTTTCGATAGCACAGGGTTTTGTGCATCATAGGCCGCGCTCAGTCCCACCTTAAAGCGTATACCTTTGTAATTTCCCACAGGAACTTTGCCAACGGTATACGTTTCGTCCGCTAAGGTCTTAAGTAGAATTGTATCTGGCAAATTAATTACCGATCCATCTAATTTTACCACCTGTACATTTGAAATATATACCTGAGCGATGGACAGCGATATTTGTCGGCCGGCATCAGTGGTATAAGAGATATTATAGCCATCTACTTCGTTGTTCTCAACGTAGGTATGCAAATGAAAACGCAGAGTCCCTGTGGGAACTGGTTTTTGCTCGTCTTTGTCCTCATCATCGGGATTAGGTTTCTCACAAGAAGAAAATCCTAGTCCGAAGATCAAAAACATATAAATTATTTTTTTCGACATAAATTATTATTTAAAATGTAAATGCCCATGAGGCATATAAAAAAGAGCTTACGCGTGGCTGTATTCCTTGCACATATTGATACACTGGTAATCCATATTCGACACCCAATTGATTGTTTTTAAAAATTCCACTTCCTATTTGCCAGGTAGAGCCAAGATAAAGAGTTAGTTTTTGTCCGCCATAATTATCAGGATTTGCAGAGGGCTCATTATAAACATACAAAGAAGCATCCTTTCCTGAAATTTTATTGACAACGCTATACTCAGCACGAACTGAAGTACTCAAAAAATTCAAGTACTTGTAAGCCATCCATGCCTGCAACGAATATTCATTGCCCAAATGATACCCCACACTGTTGTTGTAAGTGCGAAAAACAGCGGTTGACTGCGCCCCTGTGGCAATTTTACGGTTGTGATACATATAACTAATGCCCGTTAAAGCATCTACCGTTCCGGAGCCCATTTGCATGGAATAAGGCAAACGACTATTGGTATAGACTAGATCATTGGAATTGCCCTGCAATGAAATATTACCTGAAGGGAGACTAGCGCCTAGACTAAACACCAACTGCTGTTTGTTAGAGTTTAAAACATCATACAAAGCCTGCACTTTCACATCCCCAAAACCCGCTGTTTGCATCACATTGTTTTTACCGGCTACTGAAGAATGATTGTGCTCTGCATCATTGGAAAAAATCGCCATTTCCATGCTCATGCTATTGTAATTGAACATGGTCATCAGGGTTAATTTATTGCTTACGCCATACATCGCCATAAACATATGCATATTCATTTGAGCGCTGGAAGGCAACATCAAATAATTGGTAAAAACGCTGTTGGCTGCAATCGCCGAACTTCCCGATAGCAATCCGTCTGTTGCAGAATTCATCAGTCGGTAAGAAAGCATCCACTCCCCTTTGCGATGAACATGACTGATCATCACTCCGGCAGGTGGAGCTACGGCAATATCGCAACAACAATTATCGCTGCAGGTAAAAACACTATCGCGAACTACCTGAGCAAATATCTCTTTAGATGGCCAAAGCAATAACGCTATAGCCCATCCGAGGAAAGATAAACGCATTGAAAAATGTATTAATGAATAAATGTGATTTGCTGAATTGAAATCAACATTTAGGCGGCTGGAAGATTTTGTTGGGATCAACCGTGCTTATAGAACACGAATAATCCACGGGATTGTTTCCAACGTTAGGGAAATCAAGATTGTTATTGAGTGCAGAGTCTTCAACAAAAAACTGTACCTCGTATTGTTCCTTTTGATTTTCCGAAAAAGGCGACTTTTCTCTTTTTTCTTCTTTTTTCAATTGCTTTTTGAGATGACATTTACCATCGCAATGCATTTTTGGCTTCGCCTTGTTCTCGCAATATTTTTTGGCAATAGAAGTCTTATTGACCTCATAATTCACCACAAGCATTGATTTAACAAGGCTTTGCGACAAAACTGCTACAAGTATTAATATGGAAACAATTCTATGTATCACTTTTCAAATATATATAATCCTCAAAACATCTATTGATTAGACATTCATTTTTACTTTGACTCCCTTTCCACACCATTTCACTCGGCAGATTTTATAAGAAGGCAAATTTATTTCATGTTTTTTATTATCTTAATTGACACTATGCATTAATTATATATTTTTGCATAACTTAATTAACCGGGCACAAGCATTAATTAATTCTTCTTCATGGAAACAACTTATAAGATTTTAATCCCAACCGACTTTAGTTCAGTTGCTACAACGGCTATCAATCACGGGAAAAAGATGGCTACAATAATGAACGGACACATCATTGTTCTTCACGTAGTGGAAAAAGAATCTCAGGTTCAAGCCGTTTTGGCTAAATTAAAACCAATTGTAGAAGGTATTCGCGAATCAGGCATCACTGCCGAAGCGAAAGTGGCTGTTGGTGATTTTATCAAACAAATTCCTATTGTAGCGGAAGCTATGGATGTTCAATTGATCATCATGGGAACTCACGGAAGAAAAGGTATTCAGCACTTGGTTGGAAGCTACGCCATGAAAGTGATCACTGCTTCTGTTATTCCGTTTATCGTAGTTCAAGACAAGCGTGTGCCTGAAAGCTATAAAAACATTGTATTCCCTATCGACCTTTCTGCAGAAACCAAATTAAAACTGGATATGACTGCGGCAATGGCCAAACGTTTGGGCTCAACAGTTCACATTTTTGGAAATAAAGAAGACGATCCTTTCACCAAAAAACAATTAGAAGCCAATATTGCTTACGCGAAAAAATTCTTCGCTCAGCAAAAAGTTCCTTTTGAAGTAGCCATTAGCGGCGAAGATGGTGACTTTTCAAAACACTGTATCCATTACGCTGTTAGCGTTGATGCCGATTTGATCGCCATCATCAATTTGAACTACAGAACTTTAAATCCTATGTTCAAACAAAACGAAGAAGAGTTGATTACCAATGAAGCTCAAATACCAGTTTTGACGGTTAATCCAACAAAAGACTTCACTGAGCTTAACCCTATGTACAACTACAGAACATTGTAAAAATAAGATTGAATTAAATGGAAAACGCCTTGTGTATACAGGGCGTTTTTTTGTTTTATCAATCTCGGGTTTTCTTGTAGAGACGCAAAATTTTGCGTCTCTACAAGAAAACTCTATACGAAATGCGTTACTTACTATTCGCCTCTATCCTCTTCTTAATAGTGGCTAGATGCTCTTCTTTTTTAGCCTGACGCGTCTCTACATTTGTTTTAGTAAAGTACTTATGTGCAGTTAGGAATTTGACCTGAATAGGATCCCAATCTTCCGGATTCTTGATGCCGCCGTAATCGAGCAATTCCTGCTGTAAAGTCAGACTGATTTTTTCAAAATCATCTCTTCCTAAATAATCCAAATCGGCATCACAAATGATTTCCTCAAGGTGATTCGTAGGTTTTTGCGGAATGCTGGTGGCCATGATCAATCCTTCAATAATATCAATTTGTGAATCGGTAAATCCGTAAGCAGGAAGCATTTCCTTGGCTATTTTAACGCCTTCAGGCTCATTGCTCCAGTATTTATTCAGGAAGCCCGCATCATGCAGTAGCGACGCCATTTTAACCAACATCAATTCTTCAGGATCTAATCCTTCGGCTTTACCAATTCGTTCTGCTGCCTGAACAACATCTCGGGTATGGTGCGGACCGTGATAATACAGGTTTTCCGGCAACTCTTTCTCCAGCTTGTTGATCACAAACTGTTTTACCTTATTGTAATTAAGCTTACTGTAAACGTTGAAATGATGTAATTCCTGGAAGGCGATATTAGGAACAAATCCTTTTTTGTCTTTCGACAATTCAGGCTTGATTCCTTTAACAAAGTACATATCAATGTCGCCCTTATTCTTCACCGGAATCTTTCCGCGATACTCGCAATCAAAATACTCCTGAACCATGTTGTAAGTGGTTCCTGAAATGTTAATTTGTCCGGCCTGAGAACTAGACTCCATCCTACTTGCAGTATTTACAGTATCGCCCCAAATGTCATAAGCGAACTTTTTCTTTCCAACCACACCAGCAATGATTTCACCTGTGTGAATTCCTATTCTTAATTCCCATTTCGGCTTGTCGGGATTATTGGCATTAATTATAGATTGGTCCTTAATATAGGCTTGAATCTGCATGGCAGCCAAGATACAATCCACCGGATTGGTTTTATTACGGATAGGCACACCACCTGCGGCCATGTACGCATCACCGCTGGTTTTAATTTTTTCAATATTGTGCTTGTCGGCAATATCATCAAAGGCATTAAAAGCAGTATCCAACTCCTCTACCAGTTCTGCCGGACGCAAACGCTCAGCAATTTGGGTAAAGCCTTTAAAGTCGGCAAAAAGCACAGTCACCATTCTGTAGTGACGTGGCGCAGCGCGACCAGTCGACAATAATTCTTTTGCTGTTTCAGCCGGAAGAATATTCAACAGCAACTGTTCTGTTTTATTTTTCTCAATCTCCAGTTTCTCCTTTTGCTCCTCAATCTCTCCCTTTTTCTGCATTACCTCTTCGGTACGTTGCTGCACCTTGTATTCCAACACCCTCTTTTGTGTTTTAATGATGGCCACCCTTGAATAATACACACCCAAAACAATGGCGAGTGCAACAGCAATGATGAAAGTTCGGAACCACCAAGTCATCCAAAAAGGTGGTGTAATGATAATTTTAAGGGATGGAACGTCATTGGATTTAATGCCATCGCTATTGGCCGCGCGCACTCGGAAAGTATAAATTCCCGGATCGAGATTGGTAAAGCTCACCTCTCTTTTATTGCCTACATCTTGCCAGCTTTCCATGAACCCTTCAAGGATATAGGAATACTGATTGTTTTCGGGAGAAGTAAAATGTAAACCAGAATACTTAATAGTAATGGCATTGTCAACGTATGGAATTTCAATGTACTCCAAAGAATTAATGTCTTTTTTCAATAAAGAATTCGGACCAGGTTCAATTAGCCTATTCGACAGTAAAAGCGCAGTGAGCGCGATTTTAGGCGGAATTTTATTAGGCTTTACATCGGCCGGAAAAAACACGTTGAAGCCATTGATTCCTCCAAAATACATTTCGCCTTGTGGTGATTTATATGATGCGCCTTTGTTGAATTCATCACTTTGCAAACCGTCCTCTTCTTTGAATACGCGGAATTTTTCGGCGATGGGATCAAACTTCGACAAGCCTTTATTTGTGCTCAGCCACAGTTTGCCGGCATTGTCCTTTAATATACCGTACACAATATTATTACTCAAGCCATTTTGCTCTGTGAAGTGTTTTGTTCTCCCTCTTTCAATATCATATTTGTTTAACCCACCTCCGTACGTTCCAAGCCAAAGTATTCCTTTAGGAAACTCTTCTATGCAAAGAATAGCATCATTGTTAAGAGAATAGGGTAGTTTCTTGTCGTGTGTGATTTTTGAAAACTCCAGCAAATTCAAATCCGAAGGATTCACCACCTTATTCAATCCACCGCCATTAGTGGCCAACCAAATATCATGAGCAGCATCTTCAAAAATGAAATTTACAGCTCCCTTCCCTATTCCTTTGAAATTATTTACATCGTAATAATGCTTGTAAGCCCTTGTTTCCTGCGCATTCATTACCACCAAACCGCGCAGCCCACCAATCCAATAGGTACCTTTAGCATCACATACTATAGAATACACAGGATCAACAAATTCTTTGATGCCTGGCAAGGCAAAACGCTTTAAGACATAAGTGGTGTCGCTGTTTTTTTGCACTATGAACAAGCCCTGATCGGTTCCTGCCAATACTCTTTTTTTCTTATCGTAGCATAAGGCATACACGTTCATAGGATCCTTGAGCTGTACTTTGTAAGTTGTGCCTTTTTTGCGATTGATATAGCACAAGCCCTTTTCATTGCCGATCCATGAACCACCCGACTCATCCTCGCAAAATGACCACACATTAATGGTGTGTGTAGTGATGTCCCAATATTGCTCCAAAGAATAATTTTGAAGTTTTTGCTTTAGTTTATCAAACTTGCTAATGCCTCTTTCTGTGGCCAGCCATATGATTCCCGATTCGTCTTGATAAATTTTATTGACTTTGTTGTGTGCGAGCGACAAGTCTTTGATGGCTTCTGAAAAATATTTTACAAATTGCACCGAGGTGTCCTTACTGGATTTTTCTGCCAAATCCATGGCATTCAATCCATAATCGGTCCCTACCCACAAAATTCCTTCAGCGTCCTGAAAGATACTTTCTACCCGATCATCAGATAGCGAATAAGCACTCCTGGCGTTGTGATAATAAGGAATAGTTGCAAATTGAACATTTTTTAAATCTGTTTCATCGATAATCACTCTGTTCAATCCTCGCTTGGTACCTACCCAAACATCTCCTCTCAAATCTTCAAAAATACTGGTCACATAAGGATGAGAAAGCTTGTCGTTTCTTTTGCTTCCAGATAAAATCCTTTGAAAGTCCTCTGTTTTGGGATTGTAAATGTTTAAGCCATTATCAGTTCCCACCCATATAAACCCTGATGCATCTTGAGTTATAGCGGTAACATTGTTAGAGCTTAATGATTTGGGGTTTTTGTGCAGCCATACAAAATGCTTCACTTGCAAAGTTTCCAAATTACTTCCGGTAATGGTGATTTTACTTAACCCACCTTCACGTGTTGCCACCCAAATGGTGCCCAGCTGATCACGGTACAAGCCTTGAATAGCGAGCTTGCTGGCTGCCAAAGATCCACCTGCCAGATTGGAAAGGGAAATAAATTCATCGCTGTCTATCTTATAAATATTTAATCCTGCCGCTGTTCCAATCCATATAAATCCGCGTGGATCATAGCACAAAGCGGTAATGCGATTGTTGGATAAAGACGTGCTATCATACAAATCGGGTTTGTAAACCACAAAATTATAGCCGTCGTAGCGGTTCAATCCATCCTGGGTTCCAAACCACATGAAACCTCTACCATCCTGAATTACTTCATTTACAATGTTGTGGGAAAGTCCGGCCTTTGTGGTAAAGCGACTAAATTTAATGTCGTCACTCTGTCCTGCTAAAAGCTGGAAAAAAAACAAGGAAGAAAGGAAAAAAAGTGCCCTCAAAATATTTCGAATTTCTGCGCTTCTAAAGTAGGGAAAATGTATGAACCTTGATTCACTTGATGAAAAGATTAAGGGATTTTTGAGCTATCCCTTCTAATTCATTAATCAAGTGCTTACTTCGACAGGAATATATTCTTTCTCTTTTTGGAAGAGAAGCTATCGTAAAACCTAAGTCTTCTTTTCTTACCGTGACCGGAAGAATACGAATCTTTGTATTTGCTGCCCGATGATTTTTTGGATTTGGTGGAGTAGCTGTCTCTGTACTCTTGTTGCACTTTGGTTCTGCCCTCACTAGCATAAGAGTCGCCCATTTTCACCCTCTTTTTTTGATAAGGACGGGAACTGTAACTGTCGTGATACCCTTGCTTCCCTCGCGGAGTTCTAACGGTATCATCGTAATAAGTTCTGTGACAACCTGTAAAAATTACGGCAGTGAGCACAAGTGATATGGTAGCAATTAAACGTGTCAAAATAATTATTACAGCTGTTTAGTTAATTCTGATCTTGTTTTCCGGTAGCTATTGAAGCACCGGCGAGATTTTCTAAATCTCTGTCGAATAAATACAATCCACCTTTGTCATTTCCGATAAGGTGTAATTTATCCATTACTTTTCTGGCTGTTGCTTCTTCTTCAATTTGTTCAGCCACGTACCACTGCATGAAATTGTGAGTAGTAAAATCTTTTTCTTTCAAACAGATGTCCACTACATTATTGATTTCGTCGGATACAAATATCTCGTGTTTCAACAAGCCTTCAAATAAAGCTGTTAATGATGTAAAATCTACTGGAGGTTGTTTAATGGCTGGTATTTTTGCTTGTCCGCCTCTTTCATTCACATATCTCACCAATTTCAACATGTGCGTTCTTTCTTCATCAGAATGACGGTATAAAAACTCAGAAGTGCCACTTAATCCCTTGTTCTCCGACCATGAAGCCATTGCCAGATAAAGGTTTGAAGATTCTGCTTCTAATAAAATTTGCTTGTTTAAAGTGTCTTGTACTTTTTTGGAAAGCATTGTAAGCCCGGTTTGGTTCTATCCAAACATAGGGAATTATTTTTTCTTTACCAAAGGATGGAAAAATCATATTGTTTAATCCAAACTTCGAATGAAAGTGCACCTTACCTCTGCATTATTAACATTGTATTTATACTTTTGCAACCATGAAACTTTACAGCCTACTATACATTTTACTGTTTTCTTACACAGCATTATCTGCGCAGGATTCTACCGCAGCTTTTTCCAACGGCCTCACACAATCGGTGCGCGGACAGGTGATCGATAAAAATTCCAAATTGCCTGTGGAAGGCGCCGTTGTTAGCGTTGAAAGCACAAATCTTTCTTCAAGCACCGACGCCAAAGGTTATTTTAAATTGAAAAATGTTCCTGTTGGTCGTCAAACTATTATTATTTCTTCCTCATCACACGGCTCAATGACGCTTGCCAACCAAGAAGTGAAATCAGGAAAAGAGCTGTATTTGGAAATAGAAATGGAAGAAAAAATAATTACTGCCGATGAAATTAAAATAGTTAGAAAAAGCTCTACTAAGGCCGAAAACGAAGCGGTAGTCAATAGCAACGTGAATCTTACTCCAAAACAAACCGAACGTTTTGCCGGTAGTTTAAACGACGTTTCAAGGATGGCAATGAATTACGCTGGTGTGATTTCTTCGTCTGACAATCGCAACGACATCATCATCCGCGGAAATTCTCCGTCGGGAATTTTGTGGCGCTTGAACGGCATTAATATTCCAAATCCCAATCACTTTGGATCTCTGGGAAGTACAGGTGGTCCCATCACTATCCTCAACAACAATAATTTAGCGAAATCGGATTTTATGACTGGCGCTTTTCCTGCCGACTATGGGAATGCTGTCGCTGGCGCCTTCGACTTAAAACTACGTCACGGGAACAATGAAAAATTTGAGGGAACTGGAATGTTTGGTTTCAATGGTATGGAGCTGGGAGCAGAAGGCCCCTTCAGTAAAAAAAGCAAAGCTTCCTACATGGCAAACTACCGTTATTCTACTTTAGGAATTTTTGATGCGCTGGGCATTTCCTTTGGTGTTGCTGCTGTTCCTCAGTATCAAGATTTGACTTTCAATGTGGACATTCCTCTCGGACAAAAATCGGGTCGACTAGAAATTTTCGGGGTGGGTGGAATGAGCAATATTTCTATACTGGAAAGCAAGAAGAAAAAAGAGAATGATGTTTCATATACCCAGGCTGGAAGCAATGCTTACCTCAATTCCAACATGGGTGTTGTGGGAATAAGCTACCTTTTATACCTCAATCAAAAAACACACATGCGCCTTGTATATGCAACCTCAGGTACTGGACAAGTGGTGCGCACCGACTCCCTCGATAAGGATAAACTTAATCCCGGAAAGATTTATGAAGACAACTCCAGCGAAATAAAGTATTCATTGAACTGGTATATCAACACCAAATTTTCTTCCCGAAATTCATGGAAATCGGGATTTATTGTGGATCTCTATCATGTAAGCTACAACGAAAAATTTCTTTCAAATTCAAAATGGTTCACGGGTTACGACTTCACTGGCGAAACATTTTTGGTGCAGGGATATTCACAATTTCAGCACAAATTTACTGATCAATTAAAGCTGAATGTTGGTTTACATTATCAAACTTTGACAATGAATGCAGCCTATGCAGTGGAACCTCGTGCAGGACTCAATTGGGACTTAACCAAAAAACAGTCTTTGTCGCTAGCTGCCGGAGTGCACTCGCAAATTCAACCTTTCAGCACTTACCTGCTTGAAACCACACTTAGCGACAACTCAACCATCCGAACAAACGAAAAGTTGGGTTTCACAAAAAGCAATCACCTCGTGCTCGGTTACAACATCGCCATAAAAGCAAATACACGCATGAAAATTGAGAGTTACTATCAGCAGGTTTACAACACTCCAGTGGCTCAAAACTCGTATTTCAGTATGGCAAATTTTGGGGCCGATTTTGCATTTCCTCGTGTGGATAGCCTAGTAAACGAAGGGAAAGGGAGAAATTATGGTTTAGAATTTACTTTGGAAAGAAACTTCAATAAGTGTTACTACTATTTAGTTAGCGCTTCTCTTTACGATTCAAAATACAGCGGTGGCGACGGTGTTGAGCGCAACACCGCTTTCAATGGTAATTATGCCGTTAATGCATTATCAGGGTTTGAATGGAAAGTGGGGAAAAGAGGCGTGTTACAAGTTGATGCTAAAGTAACCTTTGCTGGCGGCAAAAGATATCTCGGAATTGACCTCAATAGATCTATTGCAGCTACAAGAGTTCAATATGATACAACTGATATTTACGTGCACAAATTCCACGATTACTTCCGTGCAGATTTAAAAGCAAGCTATCGATTGAATTCGAAAAAAATCACGCAAGAATGGACCATCAACGTTCAAAATATTTTTAATACACAAAACGTATTTCAGCAAATTTACGACAACAGCGCAAAGGCCGTTAAAACCGAATACCAATTGGGCTTATTCCCTGTAGGATCGTACAAAATATTGTTTTAGATAATACTCTTCTGTTCATAACTTCTGGACCATCAATGGCACCATGTTATACATTTTTCTATTTTTATTAGCATGAGTAAAAACAACAGAGACATTAGTACCGGAGCCCTCACCAACTCGGTGTTGCAGCTATTTTACAAAGCCGGTGAAAGAGAATTAAGCCATAAACAAATCACCAAAGATTTGCGCATCACCAACAAAGACGCGCAAAGAAAAGTATTGGACGTTTTGTTTCAATTGGTTGAGAAAGGAAGTATTAAAGAAATTCACCGCGGAAAATTTGTTCTCGGTGCGGGAAAAGAATCCAAAGGGGGTTTAGTTGGTAGAGCCGATTTTACAGCGTCGGGATCAGCCTATATCATTATTGAGGACAGCGAAGAAGACATTTATATTCCTCAAAAATTCACTGGAGATGCAATGCATCAAGATATAGTGAAAGTGGAAATTATTCCTGGTCGCGGAAAAAAACCGGAAGGTAAAATTGTTGAAGTGGTAGAGCGCAAACGCGTTGATTTTATTGGTACTGTGGAATTGGTAAAAGACTTCGGTTTTGTGATTCCCGACAACCAGAAAATCCATGTTGATTTTTACATTCCTTCCAGCAAATTAAACAACGCAAAAAACGGTCAGAAGGTAATTGTAAAAATGCTCGACTGGCCCAAAGGCGCCAAAAATCCCAACGGAGCAATTGTTGAAGTATTAGGAAATGCTGGTGATAATGATGTTGAAATGCACGCCATTCTTTTTCAATATGGACTTCCGTCCAAGTTCCCTAAAGAAGTGGAAGAATACGCAGAAAGAATTCCCGATACCATTTCCGAAGCTGAAATTGCCAAGCGTCGCGACATGCGTAAAATCACCACGTTCACCATAGATCCGCACGACGCAAAAGATTTTGACGATGCGCTTTCCATTCAAAAACTGGAAAACGGAAACTGGGAAATTGGCGTTCACATCGCCGATGTATCGCATTATGTACAACCAGGATCCATTCTCGATAAAGAAGCATACGATAGAGCGACTTCTGTTTACCTTGTGGATCGCGTAGTTCCAATGCTTCCCGAAAAATTATCTAATGGCGTTTGTTCTCTTCGTCCGCACGAAGAAAAACTATGCTACTCCTGCATTTTTGAAATTACAGACAATGCAGAAGTAGTCAATCGCTGGATAGGAAGAACCGTAATTTATTCTGATCGTCGCTTTAGCTACGAAGAAGCGCAACAAGTCATTGAAACAGGAGAAGGAGATTTGAAAGATGAAATTTTAACCTTCGATCGTTTGGCAAAAATTCTTCGCAAACAAAGAATGAAAGATGGTGCAGTGAGCTTCGATAAAATGGAAGTTAAATTCCATCTCGATGAGCACGGTGTCCCTACTGGGATCTACTTTAAAGAATCAAAAGACGCCAACAAACTCATTGAAGAATTCATGTTGCTGGCAAACAAATATGTGGCAATGTCGGTGGGCAAAGATTTAAAACCAGCCAAAACTTTTGTGTACCGTGTGCATGACTTGCCAGCGATGGAAAAGTTCAATGTTTTCGCTGGTTTCGTGCGACAATTCGGATACGAGTTAAATGCGCAAACACCGCGACAAGTAGGTCACGCCATCAACAAAATGCTGGCCGACGCCAAAACAAAAAATTACGGGTCAATGCTGGAAACCCTTGCCATTCGTACAATGGCGAAAGCGGAATATTCTACCGACAATATTGGTCACTACGGATTGGCTTTTGATTTTTATTCTCACTTTACCTCTCCTATCCGTCGTTATCCCGATGTAATGGCACATCGTTTATTGCAGCAATATGCCAGCGGCGACAAATCTGCCAACAAGGAAACCTATGAAGAACAATGCGTGCATTGCTCTGAAAGAGAGCGATTGGCAGCCGAAGCAGAGCGTGAATCTACCAAATACAAACAAGTAGAATATTTGAAAACTCACCTTGGTGAAACTTTTGAAGCGGTGATTTCAGGCGTTACCGAATGGGGGCTCTATTGCGAAATCATTGAGAACAAATGTGAAGGGATGGTATCCGTTAAAAGCATGTTTGGAGACACGTGGTCGCACGATCCCGACAATTACCGCATGGTTGGTCGCAGCACAGGTAAAGTGTACCAATTCGGCGATAAAATCAAAATTAAAGTGATAGGTGCCAATCTGGTGAAAAAGCAATTGGATTTCAATATCGCAACGGAGGAAGACGGGGATTTTTAGGAATTATTCTTTCTAAGAAGTGCAAACTGCAAAATTTAATTTATTGGTCACCTCGAGGCACTAATGGCGGAAGTGCAGTGAATATGGTCCGGTAATGTCCTCCTGGACGAAGGAAGGATCTATCGCCCTATACTTCACAAATCCATCATCTCATTGTTTAAAAATTTCCATTCCGGATTAAAGGCCACAATCAACTTTTCCTTCTTTTCCCTTCTCCATCCTTTAATTTCCTTTTCCCTTTCTATAGCGTGTTCTATTTGATCAAAGCGCTCATAGTAAATCAAATTAAAACAATAATATTTTCCTGCAAACGAAGATGGATTTCCTCGCTTTTCAAAATGCTCATTCACACGATTTGCTAAGTCATTGGTAACACCAGTATATAAAACTGTTTTCTTAGGATTAGTAAGAATATAAACGAAATAATTGTGGTCCATTAATATTTAGTTGGCGAAGCAAATATAATGATTTGTGAATTAGAGGGCGATAGATCCTTCCTTCGTCAGGAGGACATTACCGGACCATTTTCCATGCGTTCCCATTCGTTTTGCAATAGTTTAACCTGGCCTTACTTCGAAACCACAAAAAAGTAAACTATATAAAGCACCGATACAGCTGCGAAGAAGATAATTGCAGGTATATGCCATTTCTTTTTTTCGGCTTTGTATTTCTTTAGTAAATCGGAGATGATAAAAAGCATTCCCACAAACAGAATGAGATCAAAAAGGTGATCTTTCAAAAGTCCGCTCACCAGAAATAAAATCAAGGAAAGCACGGCTACAACTGCAATAAACCAAGATGCGCCCTTCAATAGATTAGCTTTGTTCATTAAACGAAATTCAATCTGTTCAACAAATCATCCTTATAAGATCCGCCAATAGAAATTGGTGTTTCATCACCTTCGAGATACAAAATTCCTTGTGATTGCTCCAAAGAAATAATGCGATCTACGCGAACGATGAACGAACGATGAACACGAATGAATTGACTGGCGGGCAGTTTTGTCTCAATATCCTTCATCGTAGAGTGCAGCGTGAAATCTTCACTGGCGGTGTGAAAAATAACATAATCCTTCAATGCTTCTACATAAAAAAGATCGGCCATTTTAATCTTCACCAACTTTGATTTTGCACGAATGAAAATAAAATCAGGAGAAGTTCTTTCGTCTAAAATTGCCGAAAAAACCTTTACTTCTTTCTTTAATTCCATTGTTTTTTTGTGCTTGTAAAGCGCCATTTCGATGGATGTGTGTAAATCAATTTCTTTGAATGGTTTAAGAATATAACCGTAAGGTTCGGTGATTTTTGCTTTGGAGAGCGTACTCTCGTCGGCGTATGCTGTTAAAAATATAATGGGTAAATCGTATTCGTTTTTCACTATTTCGGCGGTGTCAATTCCACTCATTTTTCCTTTGAGCATGATGTCCATCAAAATAATGCTTGGCTGATTTTCCTTCAGAATTTCCAAAGCTTTTTCGCCGGAGGAAGCTGTTCCGATGACGTTGTATCCCATTTTTTCCAAACTCATCTGAATGTCTTTGGCCACAATATTTTCGTCTTCAACGACCAATACCCTAATGTTGCTCATATCTCTTAATTTGCTTTAAATTCTATTACAAAACAAGCCCCTTTTCCTTCCTTCAATGTTATTTCTCCGTCAATTTGATCCGACAAGGTTACTACCAGCTGTAATCCCAGAGAATCTGTTTCCTTAAAATTTACGCTTGGTGGCATACCCACTCCGTCGTCCTCAACAATTAAAACATTAAGTCCTTTCTTCGTGCTCTTCAAAGATACAAAAATGTTTCCCTTTTGATTATCTGGAAAGCCATATTTCAACGAATTTGACACGAGCTCGTTTACAATGAGTCCTGCAGGAATTGCCGTATCGAGCGTTAAAAAAATATTGTCAATATCGTAATTCAGTGTTACCCTACCACTTACAGAATAAGAGTACAATAAATTGGAACACAAGCTTTTCAAATAGTCGCCGAAATCCACATGAGAAAAGTTTTTCGTTTGGTACAAACTTTCGTGAATAAACGACATGGATTTAATTCTGTCGCGACACTCTTTAAGCATGGAAAGCGTGTATTGATCCTTAACATAAGAAGACTGCAAATTAAGGATACTAGAGATCACCTGAAGGTTGTTTTTTACACGGTGGTGAACTTCTTTCAACAGCATTTCTCTTTCCGACAAAGTTTCTTTCAGCTTTTCCTCACTGATTTTTCTTTCATCAATTTCTTTCTTTAAAAAAGTAGAATTCGCTTCAGCAATTTCAGCTCTTAGCCTTTCTTCTTCCGCCATTACACGCTCAGAAATATCACGGGCATTGACAATCAACACATTTTTTCCAAAATAAGATCCATTGCGTAAAATGATCTCCATTGGGAAAATTTCTCCCTTGCGCGTTTTCCCCCACCAATCGAATTTTTTTTGCTTTTTCCAGCTTTCATTAATATTCTTTTGAAAAATCGCAAAATCATTTCTAATCTGATCACTTAGTATTTTAAAAGTATTTCCAATGATCTCCTCTTTGGAAATACCGAATCGATCTATGGTTGACTTGTTAACATCAATGATGTATTCCTGCTCATTGATAATGAAAATATAGTCGGAACTAGTATTAAAAATCTCGAAATAACTCTTGATGCTTTTGTTTTTAAATTCCTCTGCTTCCTTTCTGCGTGTAATGTCGCGTACTATCGCCTGCAACATATTTTCCCCGTTCACTACAAAAGAATTTAAACTCACTTCTGCATCAAATTGCTCGCCTTTAAAACGCAAAAATTTCCAATAAAAAAACTGCGATTGTCCATTTGAAGCAAGCAGTGTAAGATCATAAAAATTTAAAATGGAGTCGGCGCCGTCTGGTTGTTTCTCGGGCAAAAAATGATACATCGCCTTTCCAATAATTTCATTTTGTGTGCAGGCAAACATCTCCAGTGATTTCTCATTACAATCAATCACTTTATTGTCTTTAATAATAAAAATGGAGTCGTTGGCTTTAGAGAAAAGCATTCTGTGTTTTTCTTCGCTTATGCGCAACTGGCTTTCTATTTCCAGTTTTTTGCCTTTTTCGCCGGATGAAGCTTTTGTTTTATTGCTTTTTTCCTTCATCTTTTTGCTCTTCTGGATTTACTTTAAGTCCGTTAATTTTATATTCTTCGTCGTTCCTGAAAGTAATTATTTTTTCTATTTCTCCTGCCTCATCATAATATTTCCAATCGCCATTTTTTGCTCCTCCAACATAAGGTCCTTCTGATTTCAGCATTCCCGAAGGATAATAAAATTTATGATGTCCAACTGCATTTCCCATTTGAAAAGATCCTTCAAATCGAAGTTTATTATTATCGGTGTAAATGTGCTTCCATACACCTTCTCTTAAATCGTTTTTGTACGATCCAATTTCTTTGTAAACACCCATTTCATAAATCCATTCACCTTCTTTAAAACCCAGAACAAATGAACCTTTTGTAATTACTTTTCCTGCTTCCGAATATTCAATCAAAAGACCTTCTTCCAAACCACCATCAAATCTCTCTTCTCTCAATAATTTTCCTGAGGCATAATACCACTTCCATTCACCAACAGGAAGTCCTTTAGCGTTGTACTCGCCTATCTGTTCTATTTGTTTATTGGGATAGTAATAAATCCATTTTCCTACCCTTACATCGTTTTTAAAAAGACCGCTTACTTTTACTTGTCCATCTTCATAAAATTCTTTCCATTCGCCATCTCGTTTTCCTGAATTACCAATAATTCCGCTACCTATCTCCACATCATCCTTGTAAATTTTAGTTGCTGTTACATTGCCTTGCTCATCAAAAAATTTATGTGCACCTTCTTTTTTTCCATCTATGTAAGCTCCCGATGATTTGACTTTCATGTTGGGATAATATTCTTTTTTCACTTCTACTTTTGCGAGCTCTGGAGCATTTTCAATTTTTACTCCGTTTTCATATTTAAATACTTCTTTCAAATTGCCCGAAATATCATAGCTTTTATAATATCCGTGCAATAAATCATTTTTAAAATACCCTTCTGCTTTTATTGTTTTATTGGGATAAAACCACTTCCAGGCTCCTTGTTTTTTACCTAATTTATCAATGCTATTAATGTCTTCTTTTTTTTGAAGAATTCCATTTTTATAAATGCTTATTTCAATAATTAAAGTATCAGAATTTTCACTGTACTTATAAGCTTTACCAACTTGCTTTCCCTTTTCAAACCAGCCTTCTGTTTTTACTTTTCCTGAAGAATAATAACTGTACGACCAGCCTTCTTTTTCATCATTAACAAAATGTTCTTTTGAAATAAGAAGTGAGTCATAATTTGTTTTCCAACCGTGTTTCTTTCCGTTTTTGTATTCAATCGTTGAACTTAATTGTCCGTTGTCAGAATAAAATTTCCAGATACTATCTAATTCAAAGTTTTTACGATTTCCTTCTGTTCTAATTTTTCCATTTTCAAAATATGTTTTCCAATATTTATCAGGTTTTCCCATGCTTAAATATCCTTCACTGGATTTTATTCCTGAAGGATAATAGTAAATTTTAAATTGTGTGGAATCCTGACAATATGAAAAGCTATAAGTTATAAGGCATAAGCCAAAAAATAAACGCTGAACCTTAAACTTTAAATTTTGAACCATTTTTTATAATCCTAATTTCTCCGAAATTTCCAACATTCTAATAATTGGTTTTTTAGCTTGTTCAATTAACGCTGCATTCATTTCAATAGCAGGTAATTCATACTTCAAACAATTGTATAATTTTTCTAAAGTATTTAGTTTCATATGCGGACAATCATTACAAGCACATGTATTGTTAGGAGGTGCAGGAATAAATGTTTTTTCAGGCGAACTCTTTTGCATCTGATGGATAATTCCAGCTTCTGTAGCAACAATGAATTCTTTACAATCACTCTTAACAGAATAGTTTAATATTCCTGTTGTAGAACCGATGTAATCAGCCATTTGTAATAACGACGCCTCACACTCTGGATGAGCTAGTAATTGTGCATTAGGATGCCTGTTTTTCAATTGAGCTATCTTTTCTAAGGAAAAAATTTCATGAACCATGCAGGATCCATCCCACAAAACCATAGTTCGTCCTGTTTTTTTAATTAGGTAAGCTCCTAAGTTTTTGTCGGGAGCAAATATTATTTTTTGCTCTTTTGGCAGACTTTCAATGATTTGTAAAGCATTACTTGATGTACAAACGATATCTGTTAATGCTTTAATTTCCGCTGAACAATTTACATATGAAATCACTAAATGATCTGGATGTGCATCTTTAAACTTTTTAAATTCATCTCCCGGACAAGAATCTGCTAGTGAACAACCAGCCTTTAAATCGGGCAGTAAAACCTTTTTTTGTGGAGATAAAATCTTTGCTGTCTCTGCCATAAACTGAACACCAGCGAAAACAATAATGTCGGCATTGGTTTTAGCAGCCTGTTGCGATAAACCTAAACTATCTCCGATATAATCAGCAATATCCTGAATATCGGAATCCTGATAATAGTGCGCTAAGATGACTGCATTTTTTTCCTTTTTGAGTTTTTCAATTTCATGGAACAAATCTAAGGAAGGATTCACAGAAACGTCTAAGTACCCTTTCTCCTCAATATCATTAATATTAAAATTCATTTTATCTTTTATGTTATTGTAATATATCCTGTTAGTATTGTGTTTATCTTTTTCTCTTTTATTTGGAATGTTGATTAATCCATCTTTATTAACCGGTTATCAACTACATAAATTTTTGAATCAATTGATAATTAGGTGAATAGTTTGTTTTTAACAATATTGATAATTTTTATAAAGTTAATAAACCCTCCAATATTTAGTGTTTATATTTTGTTAACTCTTTTACCTTAAGTTTTCACTTAATCGTTTTTCTTTTCAAATAACATTACGCATTAGAATTATTATTAAGATTAACTGACTATTTTTACCTCAAAGTTATCAGACTCATTATTATTACTGAACATTAATCCTGTTAACAACTCACTAAGTTAAACCACTAAAAAACAGTTGTTTAATTTTTTAAAAAAAAGAACTGTTTGTAAAATGTTAATATCGTAACCATGGAAATTGCAATTGCCGCCGACCATGCAGGATACCTGCTGAAAGATACAATAAAAGAATATTTGCAGTCGAAAGGCCATCAAATAAAGGATTTCGGAACCAACTCCGATCAAAGTTGTGATTATCCTGATTATGCTCATCCGTTAGCTAAGGCTGTTAATGATGGTGCTTATAAATTAGGAATATTGATTTGCGGAAGTGCAAATGGAGTTAATATGACAGCAAATAAGCACCAAAATGTGCGTTCAGCTTTGTGCTGGAATGTTGAAGTTGCTCAACTAGCTCGTCAACATAACAATGCTAATGTAGTGGCACTTCCCTCTCGCTTTATTTCAAAAGAACTCGCAATAGAAATTGTAGAAGCTTTTGTTTCAACTGATTTTGAAGGAGGAAGACATGCTAACCGAGTTAATAAAATAGCTTGTTAGCATGAAATACATTTGTGTTTTTTGCTTTTTAAGTCTGGGAATGTCTTTATTTGCGCAGGATTCTGTAGCAATAAAGTATTCTACGTTTGTTCGTTCAAGCGATATAAAGGAATTTATTACAGTGCTCGCTTCTGATTCTTTAGAAGGAAGGGAAACTGCACAACCCGGACAAAAAAAGGCAGCAAGATATATTGCCAAGCAATTCAACTCATTTGGAATAGCGCCCTATAACAACACATACTTTCAGCCGTTTTATTTGTCTACTATAAAGCCAGAGCAAGTAAGCATTAATATCAATGGAAAAGAGTTAGATTTTTTGGTCGACTATTATCATCTTTCTAATTTTTCAAATGCGGAGATTTCTGCTGATAAGGCCATTTTTATTACCAAACCCACTAGCAACTTAAAAGACAAGGTTGTTTTTACAATGTTGAAAGGCTATACGGAAAAGGAAATAAAGGAATTAATGAATTCGGGAGCAAGCGCTGTTTTTTTGATAGATGAAAAGGCTGCTACTAAAATGAATTTGTCTGGCTATCGTTTGCGGGCCGAGAAGCTTAAAGTATTAGAAACAGACGCGAAACATTCAACCCCGCTTTTCTTTTTATCTATTAAGTCGGCTAAGAAAGCACTTCGTTTTAAAATCAAAATGAAAAACTTTTCTAACAAAGAATTGGAGTGCACTGTTGGAATAAAAATCAGTATCGAGTCCGATAAAGTTTCTTCTGAAAACGTGTTGGGTTATGTAGAAGGCAGTGATTTGAAAAATGAAGTTGTAGTGATAACAGCTCATTACGATCATTTGGGCATACATGATGGTAAAATTTATTATGGTGCCGATGATGATGGTTCGGGAACTGCGGCTGTGATAGCACTGTCTAAAGCTTTTCAGCAAGCAAAAAAAGAGGGTCATGGTCCAAGACGAAGTATTTTATTCATGACTGTTTCAGGCGAAGAAAAGGGTTTGTTGGGTTCTTCTTTTTATACTTCTAACCCTATTTTTCCTTTAGCAAGTACCGTTGCCGATTTAAACATTGATATGATAGGTCGTATTGATGAAAAGCATGGAACCAATCCCGATTATGTGTACTTGATTGGAAGTGATAAATTAAGCTCTCAATTGCATAAAATCAGCGATAGCGCAAATACCATGTACACTAAGCTAGAATTGGATTATACCTTTAATGCGCCAGAAGACCCTAATCGTTTTTACTACCGTTCCGATCATTACAATTTTGCGAAAAATGGTATTCCGGTTATTTTTTATTTTAATGGAACTCACGCCGATTACCATCAACCAAGCGATACTGTTGATAAAATCAACTTTGATAAAGTGGAAAAAATTGCCCGTTTGGTTTTCTTTACCGCATGGGAATTGGCCAATAGGAACGAGAAAATTATTGTTGATACCGAGAGCGACTTTAAAAATACCAGATAAGGTGGGTTCGGTATACGTTAAAACACCATTTCAGCCAACTGTATTCTATTTCCCGGCACCATTTTAATAACGCCTTTCATCTCCAATTGAAACAAATGATTTTTTAATACCGGCAAGGAAAGCTCCGACAAAGACGAAAGAGAATCAATGTGTATTGGACTCATTTCCGCAATGAAATTCAATATCATTTGCTCCGGAGTCGTGAATAAATTCATTTGTAATTTCAACTGTTTTTCCTTCTTTCCTTCGCCCCAACCCATTTGCTGAATGAGGTCTTCGGCGTTTTCTATCATAATGGCTTTTTGCGATTTTATGAGTCGGTTGCAACCAATGGAATATTTATCAATTGTTCTTCCGGGAAAAGCAAATACTTCTCTTCCGTAGGAGTGCGCAATATCAGCGCTGATTAATGAACCTCCTTTTTCTCCTGATTCTATCACTATTGTTGCATCAGCCATTCCAGCGACTATTCTGTTTCTCTTGGGAAAATTCTCCCTGTCGGGATTGGTTTCCGACAGAAATTCACTTAGCAGCCCTCCCCTTTCCAACATTTTTTCTGCAGTATCTCGATGTAGTGACGGGTATATTCTATCTAATCCATGCGCAAGAACACCAATGGTATCAAGGTTGTGTTCCAAAGAGGACCGATGCGCCTCAATGTCAATTCCCAAGGCTAAACCACTCACCACTAAAATGTTGTAATCTTTTAGTTCGTTTATTAGTTTATTGGTGACTGAACGACCGTATTCCGTTGATTTTCGTGAACCAACCACAGCTATTATTTTTCCTGCGTTGAGCGATGCTTTTCCCTTGTAATACAGTAAATATGGACTATCGTCGCATTCTTTTAATCGCGATGGATAATCGTCGTCCTGATAAAACAATGCATGAATCTTATGTTTGTCAATAAAGGTAATTTCCTTTTCTGCGCGTTTTAAAGCTTCGTCTTTATTTTCTGCAATAGATTTCCATAGTGTTCTCCTGGCTCCAGGGACTTCTTCTATTTCTTTCGGTTTAGCGTTAATGACTTTTTCTGCTGAACCTAAATGTTCGGTCAATGCTTTGGCAATGAGCGGTCCCACACCCGGAATAAGGGTAAGTGCAACCTGATAATTTAAATCTGGTTTCATCCTTTTTTTGTTTAGTAAACTGTTAGGCGATAACAGTGAGCTGCAAAACTATTTAAAAAATGTTATGATTAAGCTAAGACCGATAAGGAATTCTAAAAATCAATTATCTTTCCGGTAAAATTAATCTATATGTACAATCAAGATTTAACAGTGGATAAGGCACATGAACAAGCAACTTTCATTTCGAAGGTGTATGCCTGGATGGCCGCAGCTTTATTGATTACAGGTTTTGTTGCAATGGCAACAGCAGCCAATGAAGAAATGATGGCAGTGTTGCTTGGAAATCAATTTCTTTATTTTGGTTTACTAATAGGTGAAGTGGCTATGGTTTGGTATTTGGCAGCAAGAATTCACACTTTAAGCTCACAAACCGCTACTTATTTATTTGTCGCGTATTCCGTATTGAATGGCATAACTCTTTCTTTGATTTTTCATGTTTATACTCAAAGCTCGATTGCCACCACTTTCCTTATTACTGCGGGTACTTTCACAGCAATGAGTGCTTATGGTTTTTATACTAAGAAAGATCTTACGTCGATGGGAAGGATATTGACCATGGCTTTGATAGGAATTATTATTGCTTCTGTAGTGAATATGTTTGTTGAAAGCACTATGACGGCTAAAATCATCAACTATGTTGGGGTGTTGGTGTTTGTGGGTCTTACCGCTTACGACACTCAAAAGATAAAAGAGATTTATGCAGGAGAAGCTGGAACCGAAGATTTCAAAAAATTATCCATTATGGGCGCTTTAACGCTTTATCTTGATTTTATTAATCTCTTTTTATTGCTCCTTAGAATATTGGGCGGGAGAAGAGATGATTAATGTAAATTTTCTAAAATTAAAAAACCCCTTATTTTTCGATAAGGGGTTTTTTGTTGGAGGTCCGGAGCGGATTTGAACCGCTGTGGAAGGTTTTGCAGACCTCTGCCTAGCCGCTCGGCCACCGGACCATGACACAAATATAGGAATAATCCTTTTACTACGTATAGTTGATTTTATTCGCTGATGATTACGGACACCCATTCAACATCTCCTGGAACGGGCGGACTTAGTTTTTTAATACAAACTTTGGTGCCGTAAACGGTGTTGAATTCTTGTCGAATCCGTTTGATGATACGCGCTGCAACGCTTTCAATAAGTTTAGAAGGGATAGCCATTTCTTCCTTCACTATCGTATTGATGGTTACGTAATCAATCGTTTTTGAAAGATCATCGTTCTCTGCTGCTTCTGTGAAATCGGTTTCTACATGCACATCAACGATGTAGTGTCGGCCTACTTTCCCCTCTTCTTCCAAACAACCATGGTAGGCGAAAAGCTTAATTCCTTCTATTGTTACTGTATGCATATTTAGTTTTTTTCGGCTTGTTTTGCCCAACCATCTTTTAATGTCACTGTCCGGTTGAAAACCAGATTTTGCGCTGAAGATTCTTTATCTACGCAGAAATACCCCATTCGCTCAAATTGGAACGTCTCCCCTGCTTTTGCCTCGGCTAACGAAGGCTCTAGAATGGATTTAATGACTTGTAGAGAGTTTGGATTGATTAACTCTTTGAAGTCTACGTCTCCTTTATCGGGTGTTTCTGCGGTGAATAACCTGTCGTATAATCGCACTTCTGCAGGAATTCCTTTTGTTGCAGAAACCCAATGTATAGTGCCCTTTACTTTTCTTCCATCCGGACTATTTCCGCCGCGGGATGCAGGATCGTAAGTACAATGTAATTCCGTGATTTTTCCACTTGCGTCTTTTATGATTTCTTGGCAAGTAATGAAGTATGCATAACGCAAACGCACTTCTGTGCCTGGCGCTAAACGGAACCATTTTTTGGCTGGTACTTCCTGAAAATCTTCCTGTTCAATATAAATCTCCTTGCTGAAAGGAACCATGCGGCTGCCGTCTTCGGGTTTTTCAGGATTGTTGATCGCTTCCAGTTCTTCTATTTGATCATCCGGGTAATTGGTGATAACAACCTTTAGTGGATTTAAAACACCCATTACTCGCGGCGCTTTTTTATTTAAATCCTCACGAATGCTGAATTCCAATAAAGAAACATCAATCAGGTTTTCTCTTTTGGAGATCCCTACTCTTTCGCAAAAATCACGAATGGCTTCAGGTGTGTAACCTCTTCTGCGCAATCCGGAAATCGTGGGCATGCGCGGATCATCCCATCCCGACACGTGTTTTTCATTCACGAGTTGCATGAGTTTTCTTTTGCTCATCACCGTGTAAGTGATGTTCAATCGCGACATTTCAATTTGTTGCGGGCGGTATTTTGTTGCGATGGTATTGTTAAACCACTCGTAAAGCGGACGATGTACTTCAAATTCCAATGTACAAACGGAATGTGTAATGCCTTCGATTGCATCGGAAACGCCGTGCGCGTAGTCGTACATGGGATATATGTTCCATTTATTGCCAGTTCTCCAATGGTGTTTTTTTCTGATGCGGTACATTGCAGGATCCCGGAAATGCATGTTTTGAGAAGCCATGTCGATTTTCGCTCTCAACGTGTATTTTCCATCCGGGAATTCACCGTTTTTCATGCGGTTGAATAAATCTAAATTTTCTTCAATAGAGCGATCTCTATCCGGACTGTTTTTTCCCGGAATCATTGTGTTACCTCGGTATTCAGAAGTTTGTTCAGAAGTTAAAGAGCAAACAAAAGCTTTATCAGCTTTGATTAATTGAACGGCATATTCATATAGCTGATCAAAATAGTCAGAAGCGCAAAATTCATTGTCCCATTGAAAGCCTAGCCATTGTACGTCGTTACGAATGGATTTTACGTACTCTTCTTCTTCTGTTTCGGGATTGGTATCGTCGAAACGCAAGTTGAATTTACCGTTGTATTTCTTTGCCAATCCGCCGTTTAAGCAAATGGATTTTGCATGTCCAATGTGCAAATAACCATTCGGTTCAGGCGGGAAACGGGTGTGAACGCGTTTTTCGTTTTTACCTTCGGACAGGTCTTTTTCAATGATTTGCTCAATGAAATTGAGGGATTTTATTTCTTCTTCCATATGGTGTTAGTGGATAACAAAGATGCTTAATTTTTCTAGGATTACTAGGCTTTATTTTGATGCCATTCTTCCATTTTTCTCTGAGAATAATTTTGCCATAAACATCAAAATAATACCAAGTACCGTGTTTCAATCCGTTTTTCCACCAGCCTGTGAGTTTTTGTCCTGTATATTGATATTCGTAGTAGTGATTTCCTTTTGTTTTGGTAATAACGGGAACTTCTTTTTCATGATAATAGATTTCTTCAAGTCCATGTTTCTTGAAGTTTTTATAGTCTGTCCAGGAATAAATGCCTTGAAAGAAGGTTCCGGCTGTGTCGTTTTTATAGTAGCAGGCAATCTTATAATGAGATGAATCTTTTTGGTTTTTGAAGTAAAGAGGGCTGGTGCATTTTATCTCTTCATTAGTGTTTGTATCAATTTGGGCCGGAATCTTAATTGACACAAATATTAAAAGAAATAGAATAAAAATTTTCATTTTTAAATGGATTTATTCATTCTCGTCAAACACTCCTTTTTCCCCAAAATCTCCATCACATCAAATAACGACGGGCCTTCACCAAATCCTGTGATCATCAGTCTTAACGGAGGCATTGCTGCGCCAAAACCCAGTTGTTTGCTTTCTAAGTAAGCTTTAAATTTCGCCTCTAAATTTGCTGCAGTAAATTCTGTTTCCAGAGCGAATATTTCTTGTAAATCTTTAACGATTTGAGGAGAATTTTCTTTCCATTTTTTCTCTACTGTTTTAGCGTCGTATATTGTTGGGGCAGCAAAGAAAAATGAGCCAACAGTTAGAATATCTTTTGCAAATACACAGCGCGGTTTAAGTAACTCTACTATTTTTTCTAATTGCGGGGCATTCAAGTTATTTGCCGGAAATTCTAACATTGATAAGATCTCTTGCGCGCTTTTCTTTTGCAGGTATTGCTGATTGAACCATCGCGCTTTATCCAAAGAAAATTTAGCGCCTGACTTACTTACTTTTTCCAGTGAAAAAGCTTGAATCATTTCTTCCATAGAAAACAATTCTTGCTCTGTTCCAGGGTTCCAACCCAATAAAGCGAGGAGATTTAAAAAAGCATCCGGGAAATATCCGGCTTCTTTATATCCTGAAGAAAATTCTCCTGTTTTAGGATCAGTCCAGTTGAGCGGAAATACAGGGAATCCCAATCTGTCGCCATCGCGCTTGCTCAGTTTTCCATTGCCGTCGGGTTTAAGCAATAGAGGCAAATGCGCAAATTCGGGCATTGCATTTTCCCAGCCTAAAGCTCGGTATAGTTGAACGTGAAGTGGTGCTGATGGCAACCATTCTTCGCCTCTGATGACGTGTGAAATCTGCATTAGATAATCGTCCACAACGTTGGCCAGGTGATAAGTTGGCATGCCGTCGGATTTGAACAATACTTTTTTAGTTTTTGTTCTACTTCTTCCGGAGATAAGGTCAACGAATTGATCATTTCACCTCTTGTAGAAGCGTCGTATTGCCAGGTTTTCTTTTGTTGTTCGGCATCTTTTCTTTTTGCTTCTACTGCTTCGTTGCTATCGAAAGAATAATAGGCATTGCCGGAATCAATCAGCTGATCGGCATATTGTTTATAAATCGTTTTTCTTTCGCTTTGACGGTATGGAGCGTGAGGTCCGCCTACGTGAACGCCTTCGTCAAAATCAAATCCGCACCATTTTACGGAATCAATTAAATACTGCTCAGCACCAGCAACATATCGTCCCTGATCGGTATCTTCAATACGCAGGATAAAATCGCCTCCGTGCTTTTTAGCGAATAGATAATTGTATAATGCAGTTCGGATTCCCCCTATATGTTGTGGTCCTGTTGGGCTTGGTGCATATCGCACTCTAACTTTTCTCATGATGCAAATATAGCTTTTCTAACATTGAACATTGAACTTTAAACATTAAACTTATCTTTGTTTTATGGAAATTTTATCTCCCCAACATTGGAAAGATTACGAGTTAATTGATTGTGGTAACGATGAAAAACTCGAGCGCTTCGGACAGTACATTACCATTCGTCCTGAACCTCAAGCTGTTTGGAAAAGAGCCCTTCCTTATTCAAAGTGGGAGCAAATGGCTCACGTAAAATTTGTACCTGATTCCAGTTCTCAGGGAACCTGGAAGAAGCTTAAAACAATGCCTGATCAGTGGAAGATTTCTTACGATCATTTGGGTTTTAAATTGCGATTGGGACTCACCAAATTCAAGCATGTTGGGGTTTTTCCTGAACAAGCTGCCAATTGGGATTACATTTATGAGAGCATTAAAAAAATGAATACACCACAGCCAAAAGTGCTGAATATGTTTGCTTATACCGGCGGAGCTTCCTTGGCTGCAAAAGCTGCGGGCGCAGATGTAATTCATCTTGATGCGATCAAACAAGTGGTTTCATGGGGAAAAGAAAACATGGAAATCAGCGGCTTAAAAGATATTCGCTGGATGGTGGAAGATGCTTTGTATTATTCAAAAAAGGCTGCAAAAAAAGGAATTAAATACAATGGAATCATTTTGGATCCCCCGGCTTTTGGTCACGGTCCGAATGGAGAAAGTTGGAAACTAGAGCGTGATATTGATGAATTACTCGCTTGTGTATTCGAAATGCTTGATCCAAAAGAACATTTCTTTATTATTAACACCTACTCTTTGGGCTTTTCTTCGCTGATTTTGCGCAATCTTTTACAGTCGTATAAACAGCTGGATGACCAATGCCAGATTGGGGAAATTGTTCTTCCGTCTTCTCAAAATCAAATGTTGCCTTTGGGTGTTTTTGCTAGAGCGTTCCGTCAAGACAAATAATATTTTTGTGTAACAAAGCGAATAACTCGTTATTTTAGTGGAAAGCTAAGCTTTTATTTGAATAACCAGTTCGACATATTGCGCCTTAAATTGGATGAGTTTATTAAGAAGTATTATAAAAATCAACTTCTTAAAGGAGCTTTGTATGCTGCGATAATCGTGCTTTCCTTCTTTCTTTTTACTGTTGTGGCTGAACATTTCGGACGGTTTGAAACAGGCGTGAGAACCTTTTTGTTTTATAGTTTGTTAGGTGTTTCACTGTTTGTGTTTGCTAAATTTTTTGTTCTTCCGTTGTCGAAATTGTACAAGTGGAGCAAAACGATTTCTTATGAACAGGCGGCCAAAATGTTATCGGGACATTTTAAGCAGATTCAAGATAAATTAATTAATGCCTTACAATTGCAAAATATTTCGCAACAGCAAAACGAGTTGTTGTTGGCTTCAATCAATCAAAAGGTAGAGGAATTAAGTCCGCTTCCTTTTTCTTCGGCAGTAGATTTTCGTGAAAACATTAAGTATGCACGTTATCTGGCATTTATTTTTCTGTTTTTCATTTTGGGGTGGATGGTTTTCCCACAGGTGGTGAGGGATAGCGCAAATAGGATTCTCCATCATCAAACGTACTTTGCGGCACCTTTACCTTATCACTTTAATATTGTAAATAAGGAATTGAAAGTGGCCCAAAATGAAGACTTTCAATTGAATATTATTGTTGAAGGCTCTGTCATTCCCGAAGAAGTTTATGTGGAAATGGCCGGCAGTACAATAAAACTCCAAAAGGCGGATAAAATACATTTTAGCTATTTGTTTAAAAACGTGAATCAAAACACGGAGTTTATTTTGAAAACTGACGAGGTGACTTCAGAAAAACATACTCTTTTAGCCCTTCCGAAAGCTTTGGTAACAGAGATGGAAATTCTATTGAATTATCCGCCTTATCTTCATAAACCAGCGGAAACCATTAAAAACACAGGTGATTTAGCCATTCCTGAAGGAACAAAGGTGAGCTGGAATTTTAACACAAAAAATACTGATGCCGTTGCCCTCACTTTTGCAGATTCCGTTTACCGCCTCAAACAGGAGGATGACGTTTTTTCTTTTAGCAAAAAAATTGTGGAGACTCAGCAATATGTGATGAAAGCGTCTAATAAAATGCTGGACAATTCTGAATCCACAAGTTATTTCATCAACGTGCAAAAAGATGCTTATCCAGAGATAAAAGTTGAGAATGTTGAAGATACGCTTGAGTTGAATAAAATATTCAGCGTGGGCTTTATAGCTGATGATTATGGACTTTCCCGATTGACTTTTAACTACCATAAAATTGAGGTGGATGGTTCTGCGCCAAAATCTTTTCAGGTGAAGGAAATTAAAATCAATTCCGTTTTGCAAGAACAGGAATTTAACCATTTTACGAATTTAAAGGCGCTTGATTTGAAGCCAGGGGAATCTATTGAATATTATTTTGAGGTTTGGGACAATGATGGCGTTAATGGAAGGAAGTCGGCTAAATCAGCATTATCATCCTTTCAGATGCCTAGTGTGAGTGATGTTGAAGAAAGTGTACAGTCGAAGCAAAACGACATGATCGACAAGCTGCAAAGCGCTGCAAAGGAGGCTGATCAACTTCAAAAAGAATATGAGGAAATCAAAAATGAGTTGTTGAACAAAAAGGATCTGGAATGGTCGGATAAAAAGAAACTCAAGGAATTTTTAAAGAAGCAAGACGCTTTCTCTGAAAAGGTGGATCAGTTGAAAGAGGAAAATAAAAATATCAATGAGCAAAAAGATGCGTTTTTTGAGCAATCTGAAGAATTGATGAAAAAGCAGGAGCAGTTGCAAAAATTGATGGATCAGCTCCTTCCTGAAGAGATGAAAGAGCAGTTTGAAGAGTTGAAAAAGCTGATGGATGAAATGTCGAAAGAGAAAACTGAGGAGCTGTTAGAAAAGATCAACATGAACAACAAGGAAGCAGAAAAAGAACTTGACAGAACCTTGGAAATATTTAAGCAAATAGAGTTTGAGGAAAAATTGGAAAGCACCATCAATCAATTGGATAAATTGTCGCAGGAACAAAAAAAGTTGTCTGAAGAAACCAAAGATGCGGATAAGAAGAAGCAAGAGGAGTTGATGAAGAAGCAGGAAGAGCTCAACAAAGAGTTTGAAAACGTGAAAAAGGACATTGAAGATTTAAAAGATAAAAATTCAAAACTGGAATACCCTAAGTTGTTCAATGATCCGCAGGAGAAGAAAAATGAGGTGCAGGATGAAATGAAGAAGGCGGGTGATAATCTTCAACAAAACAAGAATAAACCTGCTTCCGAAAATCAAAAGAACGCATCTGAAAAAATGCAGGAAATGTCGAAGGAACTTTCTGCAATGAAGGAAAAGGAAGAAAAACAACAGCAGGCGGAGGATATGAACGCAATGCGTCAGATATTAGAAAATCTTTTGTACCTCTCGTTTGAGCAAGAAAAGTTGATGAATAGCTTCAAAAAAACTTATCCTCAAGATCCAAAATATGTGCAGTTGACGAAGGAGCAGCACAAATTGAAAAACGACGCAAAAATAATTGAAGATTCCCTTTTGGCTTTGAGCAAAAGGCAAGTGCTGTTGCAGTCTATTGTTAATAAGGAAATAGGCATGATCAATCAGAATTTGCAGGAGGCCGTAGCACTTTTGGCAGAAAGAAGAACAAGTGAGGCCAATGAAAAGCAACATTACGTGATGACCTCTTCTAACAATTTGGCTTTGATGCTAGATGAGTCTCTTCAGCAAATGCAGCAGCAAATGGCCCAAAAAATGTTTGGATCCAAAAAATGCGATAAACCTGGCAATGGCCCCCCCTCTATTTCAACTTTAAAGAAAATGCAACAGCAGATGAGCAAGCAAATGCAGGACATGAAGGACGGAAAAGATAAGGGAGGTAAATCTGGAAAAGATGGTGAAAAAGGAGAATCCGGAGAAAAGAAAAATTTAGCTAAATTAGCGGCCCAACAAGCTGCAATTCGACAACATTTACAGCAACTTAATCAGCAACTAAACAAGGATGGGAAAGGGGGCGCTGGTGGCAATGGCGATCTTGACAAGATTGGCGAAATGATGCGCAAAACGGAAGCTGAAATTGTTAACGACAAAGTAACGCAAGAGACAATAATGCGTCAAAAGGAGATTTTGACTAGAATGCTAGAGGCGGAAAAAGCTATAAAAGAGCGCGAATTTGACAAAGAACGTGAATCAAAAGAGGGAAAAGAAAGCGAAAAAGGAAACCTTAAATATTTTAAGGAGTATAAATGGATCAAAAAGAAAGAAAGTGAGTTATTGAAAACGGTTCCGCCGTCATTAAATAATTTTTATAAAAAGAAAGTAAACGAGTATTTTAATACTCTAAATGAATAGATAGAAACAATGGAACAAAAACTTTCCTTTCCGTCGAAGGCGGAAAATTTGAACTTGGTGGAGAAGTTGATTGATGATGTTTGTGAAAAAAACAGCGTTAGCGAAGATTACTATGGAAACATTCTAATCGCTATCACTGAGGCGGTGAATAACGCCATTCATCATGGCAATAAATCTAATCCAGATAAAAAGGTAAACGTATCCTATACTTCAACACCAGAGAAATTGTTGTTTACTATTCAGGATGAAGGTCCGGGTTTTGATTTTGAAAATTTACCTGATCCGACCGATCCGCAGAATATAGAAAAACCTCACGGACGCGGAGTTTTTTTGATGCGCAATTTGTCTGATGAAATAGAATTTTCTGATGGAGGAAGTACTGTAATCATGAAATTTAAAGTAGCTACATCAGCGCAAGCATAAGTTGAAATCTTCCGTTTATTTTCATTTTGAAGACCTTCATTTTACATTACGTGATAAAAGAAAGATCACTCAATGGTTCAATGATTGTTGTAAGAAAGAAAAGAAAGAATTGGGCGATTTAAACTACATTTTCTGCTCAGATAAATACCTCCTTAAAGTCAATAAAAAGTATTTAAATCACGATGATTTAACAGATGTTATTACTTTTGATAATACAACGCCTGAGGCTGTTTCAGGTGATATTTTTATCAGTTACGACAGAGTAAAAGACAACGCAAAAATCTTCGGACAAAATAGAGTTAATGAATTACATCGAGTGATGATTCATGGCCTACTGCACTTAATAGGCTATTCCGACAAAAATCCTGATCAACAGAAGGTTATGAAATCCAAAGAAGATTTTTATTTATCTTTGAGAGCTTTTTAACAAGTTATGGACAAATTATTTGATGTTATTGTTGTTGGTGGTGGTCACGCCGGATGTGAAGCTGCGCATTCTGCGGCTACCATGGGTTCAAAGGTTTTGTTGATCACAATGAATATGAATACTATTGCCCAAATGAGCTGCAATCCAGCTATGGGTGGAATAGCTAAAGGGCAGATAGTCAGGGAAATAGATGCTCTTGGCGGTATGTCAGGAATCGTCAGTGATGAGACCATGATCCAGTTTAAAATGCTCAATCGATCAAAAGGTCCTGCAATGTGGAGTCCAAGAGCACAAAGCGATAGGATGCGATTTGCTGAAAGCTGGAGACTTAAACTTGAGCAAAATTACAATGTCGATTTCTGGCAAGACACTGTTAGTAAAATTGATGTTAAGGAAGGTAAAGTAGTTGGTGTTGAGACGCAATTGGGAATGTACTTTAGTTGCAAAAGCGTGGTGCTGACTAATGGAACTTTCTTGAACGGGTTGATTCATATTGGAGAGAAAAATTTTGGTGGTGGACGTACTGCAGAGAGTTCTTCAAAAGGGCTAACAGAAAGTTTATTTTCATACGGTTTTGAAGGAGGACGAATGAAAACAGGAACGCCTCCACGCGTTGATGGAAGATCTTTGGATTATTCGCTGATGGAAGAACAAATGGGTGATGAAAATCCAATGAAGTTTTCCTACAAAAACACGAAGAATTTAACAAAGCAGAGAAGCTGCTATCTCACTTATACAAATGAAGAGGTACATGATATTTTGAAAACAGGCTTTGATCGTTCTCCAATGTATAGTGGAAGGATTCAAGGTTTGGGTCCAAGGTATTGTCCTTCTATTGAAGATAAGATCAGTCGTTTTGCTGAAAGAGAGAGACACCAGATTTTTGTTGAACCTGAGGGATGGGATACTGTTGAAGTTTATGTGAATGGATTTAGCACGTCATTGCCTGAAGATGTTCAGTTGAAAGCTTTACGCAAAATTAAAGGATTTGAGAAGGTTAAAATGTTTCGACCAGGCTATGCCATCGAATACGATTTTTTCTATCCACAACAGCTTAAAAACACGCTAGAAACCAAATTGGTCGAGAACCTTTATTTCGCTGGTCAGATCAATGGTACTACTGGCTATGAAGAAGCTGCTTGTCAGGGATTGATGGCAGGAATAAACGCTGCCTTGAAAATTCAAAATATGCCGCCTTTTGTTCTGCAAATAAATCAAGCCTACATAGGTGTTTTGATTGATGATTTGATTACTAAGGGTACAAATGAGCCTTATCGCATGTTTACTTCTAGGGCGGAGTATCGCATTTTGTTGCGACAAGATAATGCTGATTTGCGACTTACTCGTTTAGGACATGCCATTGGTTTGGCCGATGACGATAGACTTAAAAGGGTTGAGGAAAAGGAAGAAAAGGTGAAGATTTTAATTCAGACCATTAAAGATTTAAGTATAGTACCTGAAGATATAAATCCAGCTATTGCATCAAAGGGTGGGTCTCCTGCTTCTCAAAAGCAAAAATGGTTTACCTTATTGCAAAGACCAGAATTGAATATTTTCGATTTTTCGTACTTGGATGTTGTAAAGGAACTTTTAAGTCATGAGATGGGAATGGATATTTTAGAGCAAGCAGAGATCCAGACGAAGTACCAAGGCTATATCGAAAAGGAAGAAGATTTGGCCATTAAGCTTCAAAAATTAGATAATGTAAGAATGAAACCTGATTTCGATTATTCTTCATTGAAGTCAATTTCCGCTGAGGCTAAAGAAAAATTAATGAAAATTAAACCAGAAACATTGGGCCAAGCTTCCAGAATTCATGGGGTGACGCCAGCAGATATTTCTTGCATTATGCTTTTTATTGCTTAACTTTTTTAATTGTTCCACGTGAAACAAAATCCAACTTCAACAGATAATCATCAAATTCAGGTTCAAAGAGAAATTTTTGAAGAGATCAAAGAAAAGATCAAAAGAACAGACACTTCATTAGTAGATGATCTGGCTGCATTGTTAAATGTTTCTACCGATAGTGCGTACAGAAGAATTCGTTGTGATAAATTTATCACTATTGATGAACTGGAAAAAATATGTCGACATTATAAAATTTCTTACGATAAGCACTTAGCTCATTTAGATGAAAACAATGTTGTTTTTAAAGTTGCACTTAAAAAAGAAACCCTGTCTTTTGACGCATTTTTGACAGGGATTTTGGCTGATTTGAAACAAATTAATTCTTACCCCGATCATAAGTTAATTTATTCAGCAAAGGAGATCCCAATCTTTCATTTTTTTCAAATTCCCGAGTTGGCAGCATTCAAGATGTTTTACTGGATGAAGACTTTGTTCCAATTACCAGAGTACGAAAATGTATCTTTTTCACCTGATTTTGTGTCACCGAAGTATCTTGAATTGTCAAAACAATTGAGTGAAGAGTATTCAAATGCCAATACTTATGAAATATGGAATCACGAATCAATACACAGTATTCTAGCTCAAATTGAGTTCTATTTTGAATCAGGATTTATGAGCAGGGAGATGGCGCTTAAGATATTGGATAAAGTCAGAGAATTAGTGGTTCATATAAAAAAACAAGCCGGTGTTGAATATAAATTTCCCTTGAAGGGTTCGTCACCTGCAAAACCACGCAACTATTATTTATTCAACAATGAAATTATCCTGAGCGACAACACTATTTACGCTCAATATGGAAGCGAATCGAAGTGTTATATTCCTCACGCGCTTTTATATTACATGTCTACAACGGATCAGAAATATTGTGACCACATACACAATGTTTTTAATGGTGTGATAAGTAAGTCAACCATGATTAGTGGTGTTGCTGAAAAACATAGATCTATATTTTTTAACTATCTTCTTCAAAGAATAGAAGAAAAGAAGATACGATTAGAGAAATAGTGATTGATTTATAGGCGAACTCCAAAAACCAGGATATCATCTACCTGGTCATGAATACCTTTCCACTCACATAAACGTTGGTCAACAATTTGTTTTTGTTCATCCATTGTCTTGGCTGAGCCTGCTAGGAGCATATCTTTTAATACTTTGGACTTGAATTTTTTCTTGTCTTCGCCGCCAAATTGATCTGCATAACCATCTGTGTAAAGGTAAATGCAATCACCATCAGAGTAATTTATTTCATGTAATTCAAAGTCTTTTTCTTTCACCTCGAAGCTTCCACCTAAAGATGTTTTAGTTGCTTTTATTTCTGTCATTTCACCATTGCTGACGTAAATTAATGGACGAAATGCACCCGCATACATTACATTTTTCTTTTTGAAATCAATTGTGATAAGAGCCATATCCATACCATCATTGGATTCGGTGTCACTATTTTCAAAAGCTTTAATAATACCTCTATCTATGCGTTTTAGTGCTTCAGCAGGATTTAAAACCCCGTCTTTACCAACAATTTGATCCAACAAGGTCATTCCTATTAAGGACATAAATGCGCCTGGGACACCGTGACCTGTGCAATCACTAATAGATATCACCATTTTGTCCCCAAGAAATTTGAACCAATAAAAGTCACCGCTAACAATGTCTCTTGGAGCGTGATAAAGGAAGGCATCTTTTAAGTGATGTAATTCGCTTAATGGTGGAAAGTAAGATTGTTGTATGGTTAAGGCATATCGGATGCTTGAATTGAGGTCGGTATTTTTTTCTTCAATTTCTTTGTTTTTGGCAATCATTTCTAGATTAACAAATTCAAGTTGCCTTTTTTGCTCCATCACTTCTTCTGTTCTTTCCTCTACTTTCTGTTCGAGCATTTCTCTTTCCTGACGAAGTTTACGCTCGCGTAATTTGATATATCCATAAATTAAAAGAGCAATGGATATTGCAACTAATGCTTTGAACCACAATGTGTTCCAAAATGGCGGCAGGATGGTGAACCTAAATATTGTTGGTTTTTTTTCTGGTTCGCCGTCAGCGTTTTCAGCATAAACCATAAATTCGTATTCACCTGGCGGTAAGTTGGAGTAGATCGCTTCATGTCGCGCTTCAAAAGGTGTCCAACTACCCTCTTTATCAGGACCATTTAGTCTCCAACTGTATTTTACTTTTTCGGGCGCTGAGTGGTCAATTCCTATGAATTTGAATACAGGATTATTGTCATCGTGATTAAGCACAAGCATACCCTTTGGGATAAGGGTCCATCGTTCAATGGAATCAGTGTAGTTTTTCCAATTCACAATCTTGTTCCCAAGCATAATATTTGTGATGATCACTTTTGGGGTGTAACTACTGTAATCATCAATTTCTGTGTTGTATTCTACAACACCTTTGAAAGTTCCGAAATAAACTAGTCCATCGGGTGAAACAGAAGAGGCATTGCGGTTAGTTCCCATTCCATGAAAACCATTTGATACATCATAGTGTTTAATGAAATCGATTTCAATACCTGTCTTTTTTTCTACTTGAGGAGGATTAAAAAATATTTTGTCCACACCTTTCATTGATCCAACCCACAAGCAATTATTTATGTCGAATTGCAGTAGCGACACGTTGTTAAAGCTAATGCTAGGTTCGTTTCCGCTTCTTTGCTTAACGTTAAAAACCTTAAAATTGTCATCTTTGAATTTCACAAGCCCTTTATCAGTACCAATCCACATGGATCCATTAGGCCCTGGTGTAATGGAATTGATGACATTGGATGGGAGGCCATCCTTGTCTTCTACAGTGTATGAAAGGAATTCTTTTAAATTGAATCTGCTTAAACCTTCAAAAGTCCCTATCCAAATGCTTCCGTCTTTGCTTTGAGAGATGCATCGTACGTTGTTAGAAATTAATCCATTTAGTCTGCTGAAGTTTTGAGAATTTACTCCGTCAAAGGCTGTGATTCCAGATTTTGTTCCAATCCACAAATAATCAGTTGAATCTTTATACAGGCAGGTAATATTATCGTCTATTAATTCTACACCAGTTGCACTAGTGATTTTTCCTCTTTCAATTTTTGCTAATCCAGCAGGAGTGCCTATCCATATTGTTCCATTTTTGGACTCACACAAAGATGTAATTTGATCACTTGGCAATCCATCAGATACTGTGAACCTAACAATAGTGTCATTTCTCATTCTGTAAAGTCCTCCTCCTAATGAGCCATACCAACGGTATCCATGTTTGTCAACTAGAACCGCGGTGATGTTGTCAAATTCCAAGCCGTCTTCACGAGTGTAGTATGTAAAGGCGTGGCCTGAGTATTTAAATAAACCCGAACCTTTTGTTCCGAACCAAGCATTTTCTCCCGAATCGAGAATGATTACATTAACAGGGTTATTCGTAAATCCTCTTTTGGCATTGTATAAAACAAATTTTCCGTCCACTAGTTTTGCGGCGCCTTTAGCGGTACCAATCCACAAATTATCATCCTGGTCTTTGGTTAGGGAAAGAATAATGTTGCTCGGTAAGCCCTCTTTAACCGAATAGGTTTTGAAGCCATCTTCCTGCACTAAAACCAATCCTGAATTAGTTGCCACCCAGATTTCTCCAGCAATTTCTGTGATATCATTAACAGTATTGTCAGGTAAGCCTTCAGCAGCAGTGTAAGTTGTGATTTTGTCATTTTTTAAAATGGAAAGACCGTTATCACCACCGATCCAAAGTTGACCTTTTGAGTCAGCAAATAGGCAACGAATGTTTCGACTAAGCTTCGCATTGAGTCCAAAGCGTTGAGAAAAGCCATCTCCTTTAAATACAGCTAGCCCTCCTCTTTTTGTTCCAACATACAGTTCACCCTGGTACTCTTCAATTGCTAAAACTTCGTCATCAGGCAATCCTTCGTTTTTAGTAAAACTGAAAAATTTAAATCCGTCGTATAGGCTGATTCCTTTTTTAGTGCCTATCCATATTTTACCTTTTGAATCTCTGTGGATGCATTGAGTATAGTTACTAATGAGGCCATCACTTTCTTTGAATTGGCGGAATTCAACCCCATCAAATTTTATGATTCCTTCATTTGGTGTGGCTATCCATAGGTACCTAAAATGATCTTGAAGAATGTCCACTACCTCACTGGAAGGTAATCCGTCTTCAATTGTGTATTGTGAAAAATTGTAACGTTGACCGTTTATTACCAGTGGGAATAAAAGCAAAAGGACGGCCTGAAAAAGCCGCCTTGAGAATATAGATCTATTGAAGATGTTCTTATCTTTTTTCAATAGGAACATATTTCTTATCTGTATCTCCAATATAAATCTGACGAGGTCTTCCAATTGGTTCGTTGTTACCAATCATTTCCTGCCATTGAGAAATCCAGCCTGGTAAACGACCCAATGCAAACATTACGGTGAACATTTCGGTTGGAATGCCTAAAGCCTTGTAAATAATACCTGAGTAGAAGTCTACATTTGGATATAAATTTCTCTCTTTGAAGTAGTCGTCGCTCAACGCAACTTCCTCTAAGCTCTTAGCAATATCAATCAATGGATCCTGAACACCCAATTCTTTCAACACATCATCACAAGCCTTTTTGATGATTTTTGCTCTAGGGTCGAAATTTTTGTAAACTCTATGTCCGAAGCCCATCAAGCGGAAAGGATCGTTTTTATCTTTTGCTTTTTGAATCCATTTTTCAACGTTACCGCCATCTTTTTGGATTTTCTCTAGCATTTCAATTACTGCCTGATTAGCGCCACCGTGCAGTGGACCCCATAAAGCAACAACTCCTGCGGAGATTGATGAATATAAATTCGCTTGAGAAGAACCAACTATTCTAACAGTTGAAGTAGAACAGTTTTGCTCATGATCTGCGTGCAGGATTAATAGCATGTCCAATGCTTTAACAACAGCTGCATTTAACTCATATTTTTGAGAAGGCAAGTCGAACATCATGTTCAAGAAGTTCGCAGCATAATCCAATTTGTTGCTAGGATAAACTCGTGGATGACCAACTAAGTTTTTATAAGCCCAAGCAGAGATTGTTGGCATTTTCCCCATCAATCTGTAGATGGTTAGCATGGTTTCTTCTTTGCTTCTATTAGGATTTTGTGATTCAGGATAGAAAGTGGACAAAGAACAAACTAATGAAGCAACAACACCCATTGGATGAGCTTTTGAAGGATATGCATCAAAAAACTTTCTCATGTCCTCATGAACAAGAGTGTGCTTTTTTATGTTGTTGTTGAAAGATTCTAGTTCGGTTTTATTAGGAAGATGCCCATGAATTAAAAGGTGAGAAACCTCCATGAAACTTGACTTTTCAGCTAAGTCTTCAATAGCGTAACCACGGTATTTTAAAATACCTTTTTCACCATCTAAAAAAGTAATAGAGCTTTTTGTTGCTCCTGTATTTTTAAATCCGGAATCTAAAGTAATCAAGCCAGACGCCGATCTCAGTGTGGCGATATCCATAGCTTTTTCGTTTTCTGTTCCTGTAGTTACCGGGAGTTTAAATGTTTTCCCGTTGTAGGTTACCTCTGCAAAATCTTCCATTAAGGCCTTTTTTTGGTAAGTTATGAACTAAATTTTCATGATGCGTAAAGATAAATAAAACTCGTTGCGGAGCAAACGTTCCCCAAATAAATTTCGTTTTTTTTGAGTTGAAGTGGCCGTTAACTCAGTAATTTAGAAAAACGTGATTGATTAGTTCTTCCGATTTTTCTTTGATAGCAGAGCTTTCAGAGCTATAGTGGTTGGCAATGATCACAACAATAATATTTTTTCCACTTGTGCTTTTTAAATAACCAGCATAAGATTTTACGCCAGACATTGAACCACTCTTTCCATAAAATTTGCCAGTAAAATTTTGCAGATTGCCAAAGTTTTTGAGTGTTCCATCTACGCCCGATACGGAGAGGCTTTCCTTATAGGGAAGGAATATTTTCTTGTCACTATACATTGATTTCATTAAGAGTGTAAAGTTTTTCGCACTCAAAGCATTCATAGGAGATAGTCCACAAGCATCCTTAAGTAAAGCTTGGTCAAAACCACAGTTTTTCAAAGAGTAGTCAATCGCTTTTTGAAAATCTGCTTTACTGGTTTTCATTTTTATAGCAGCACCACAAGCTTCAGCAAAGAGATTATTGCTTTGTTTATTCGTGACCGCTATGATTTCTTTTAGAGTTGGCGAGAGGTGGGTGTAAAAAACGCGACTGTTTTCTGCAGGTTTTTCGCGGGTGCTTTTGTATGTTCCTTTCACGGCTATTCCGTTTTTTTTCAGCTCTTCGTAAATTAGAAATGCGAGAAATAGCGCGGGATCTGGAATTGCACCTTTAATTTTAAATGAGGCTTTATTGGCTGGTATAGTTCCTTCCACTTCTTTTTGAAATTCTAAAGGCCCACCAAGAATGTAGGCATTGTCTTGTTGTTCCTCTGATGCCATTACTTTCGAGTTCAGTTTTAAATAAGGAATTGTGGGATTTACACTTATGATTTCAGCTTTCGTGCCTGCAGATTTTGTTGCAAAGGAAATGGAATATTGATTGTCAAAAACATTCAATCCCCTGGCTGGCGAACCATAGTAATTTGATATGTCGCTCCAAAGCCAATCGTAAGGCGCGGGGGAAGATCCAAGGTAGCTGTCGTTGGCAACAATGTCTCCATCAACAGAAGTAATCCCGAGTTTTTTAATTGCATCTATCCATTGTTTAAGGAAGATTTTTGGATCGTCGTAAAAATATTTTGAACCAAGTGTTGGATCACCGAAACCATTTATTATTAAATTACCATGAAGAACTCCTTGCAATGCGCTGTCGGTGTAAGCAAGTTCAGTTTTAAATTGAAACTCTGGCCCTAACACTTTTAATGCAGCAGCAGTAGTGACTAATTTCATAGTGGAGGCGCTGATCAGATTTTTTTCTGCGTCATTTGAAAGCAACACTGAATCCTTATCTAAATCATAAATCATTACCCCAATGCTGGCGTTTTTAAAAGCTTTGCTATTCAGCCAGTTGTTGAAGAAGGTGTTTTGCGTTTTGGCTTCAGAAAATATAAGTAAAATGGCAACTAACAAATAGCTTTTCATAATTGAGTTTTAACAAGGATCATGCTGAAACTAAAGCACCGCAATTTTCGTACAGCTTTAACAAAACCCTGTTGATAGATGAATTGCTTAATTGTTGACGACGATCGTGGTTCCGCTAAATTAATAGAAAACTATATCTCTAAGACTAATTTTCTTAATTTATCTGCGACATGCACTAGCGCGATAGAAGCCAGAGAATTTCTTGCTGACAATGCAATTGATTTGATTTTTTTGGATATTGAGATGCCTGAAATGAGCGGATTGGATTTGGCAGAAACAATAGACAAAAACACACAAGTCATATTTATGAGCGCTCAAGCAACCTATGCTGTTAAGGCTTTTGAAATTGACGTTACAGACTATTTACACAAGCCCATATCATATAATCGCTTTTTAGATTCAGTGCAAAGAGCAAAAAGGAAAAAGGACGAGAATGCTGTTAATGAGATAAAAAGTCGCGACCATATTTTTGTGAAAACTGACCACCAACTCGTTAAAATAAGATACAATGATATTAAATGGATAGAAGCCATGTCGGATTACGTAATGATATATACTCTTTCTTCCAGATACATTGTTCTATCATCGTTGAAATCGATAGAAGAAAAATTACCCCCAAAACAATTTTTAAGGAGCCACCGTTCATTTGTTGTGAATGTAGATAGGATCACTTCAATCGACGATTCTACGGTACTTATAGAAGATAAGAGTATTCCACTTGGAAAGACTTTCAAAGTGAAATTTCTAGAAGCAGTGCGTACATTTTAGGGAAATCACTTGTGACGGCGTAATTTAGTCGCAAATCTTATTTCTGAAAAAAAACTTTTTAATAATTGGACAAGGCTTAGCTGGAACGCTGTTGGCTTTGGAATTGAAGCAAAGAGGACAGGATGTTACTATTGTCAATGATTCTTCTCTTCCAAGTTCATCTAAAGTAGCGGCTGGATTAATCAACCCAGTTGTTTTTAAGAGATTGTTGCCAAGCTGGAAAGCAGCAGAATTACTCCCCTTTTTACTAACTAAATATCAAGCACTAGAAATATTGCTTGAGCAGAAATTCCATCATTCCGTTAACATCACGAAAGTAATTGAAAACCAGCATGAGTTGGAAACTTGGAAAAAAAGGGCCAATGCAGAAGACATTCGCGATTATATTCTCGAAGAAATTGCGATAGAAAGCCCAACAGGATTGAAGTCGACAGATGTGCTTGGTTATGGAGAAGTAGTTCAGTCGGGTTATGTTGACACCACTCTTTTTTTAACTGCAGCAGCGGAATTTTTTAAAAAAGCAAGCTGTTTTATTGAAACCAGTTTTTCTTATAACGATATTGAGTTGACTTCTGCAGGCCTTATTTATCAAGGAAAGAATTACGATTTTCTTGTGTTTTGTGAAGGCTTTTTTGTTCATCGAAATCCATATTTTTCTTTTTTACCTTTTAAACCCGTTAAAGGCGATGTGCTCACTGTGAGTATTGACGGCTACAAAAACACCAAGGTGTTGAACAAGAATTTTTTTCTTTTGCCACTCATAGATGGAACTTTTCGTTTGGGAGCAACTTATGATTGGAAAAATTTGGATTTTAAACCTTCAGAATCAGCAAAGGAAGATTTATTAAATCGCGTGGCCGATTATATTCTAGGAAAAATTGAAGTCCTAAAACATGAAGCGGGAGTGAGGCCATCCAGCGAAGATCGCCGGCCAATATTGGGTCCTCATCCCGAGTTTCCGCAGCTGCAAGTCTTCAATGGCTTAGGCACAAAAGGAGTGATGCTTGCGCCATTTTTTGCAGCGCAGCTAGCCAACCACCTATTGCACAATGCTCCAATAGATGAAGAAGTTTTTGTAGGAAGGTTTATAAAAAATTAAAGGAGTGAATCCAGCTTGCGCTCCAATGCCTCTATCTTTCTTTCAATGTTGTGCAAGTCTATTCCTGTATTATTTTCAGACGCTTCAGATTTCTTTTGAAATTTCTTCAAAGCACTTACTCTGTCGTTTCTAAAAGAGTCTCTTTTCTTTTGCAATTCAGAAAGCTCTTTCTTCAGCTGTTCAGAAGTATATATAGTGTTCATATTCTAAAACTAATTGATGAATATCCTGCCAATATACTTAGCCCTTTCTCATTAGGCAAGAGGCTTGCTGTGGAAAACTTATTTAAAAAGTCTTAAAACACGATGCATTCGGCCAATACCATCAAAGCTTTCTGTGGAAAACTTTATGGTTAGAAAAGGACGATTCGCTAAAAAGGCCAAAATACTTTGATAATTTGGCCACTTCTAAAAGAAAGAGCATGAATGCAAAAACACCATCAGCAAAGAAAAAAGAGCATATTTTAACCACACACAATCATTCTCGCAATGATGAGTATTATTGGATGAATGAAAGAGATTGCAAGGATGTGGTGGAGTATTTGGAAGAGGAAAATGCTTACGCAAACCAATATTTCAGTGGTTCAGAAGGATTGCAGCAAAAAATTTACGATGAAATACTAGGCAGAATAGACCCGAAGGAAGAATCAGTTCCTTATTTGTACAATAACTACTATTATTATTCCCGTTTTGAAGAAGGGAAAGAGTACCCCATATATTGCAGAAAGGAAGGATCATTAGAAGCCACAGAAGAGATTTTACTTAATGTTAACTCATTGGCTGAAGGAAAAAGTTATTGTAGCGTGGGCAATGTAGAAGTGAGCGATGATCAGAAGTATGTTGTGTATTCAGTTGATTTTGTCTCCAGGAGACAATACGATATTTATTTTGAAAACCGATTGACAGGTGAAATCGAGAAGACCATCATCACCAATACCTCTGGTGAATTTGTGATGGCCAATGATAGTCGCACTATTTTCTTCACTAAAAAAGACGATGCTTTGCGCCCTTACCAGGCCTATCGTTATGTGATCGGACAGGAAGAAGATTCACAGGAACTCATTTTTCAGGAAGACGACGAACTCTTTGTTTTAGGCGTGAGCAAAAGCAAAACCGATAAATATATTTTCATTTCTTCAAACAGCACACTCACTTCAGAATATCATTTTCTTTCAGCTGATCATCCACAAAACCCCCTTAAGGTTTTTCATTCCAGAGAGAAAAAAATTGAGTATACCGTTTTCCCTGGTCAGGGCAAGTTTTACATTCTCACCAATTGGAACGCAGTGAATTTCAAATTGATGGAGTGTGATGAAAACGCTACAGATAAAAGCGCATGGAGGGAATTGATTTCGCATAAAGACGATGTGTTGATTCAGGACGTGGAGGTGTTTGCCAACTATTTAGTGGTGGATGAAAGGATCAACGGTTTATCGCAATTCAGGGTGATTGATTTGAAATCAGCCCAATCATATTACGTTGATTTCGGTGAACCAGCTTATGCTGCGGGAATGTACGCCAATTATGAGTTTCAATCGGAGATATTAAGATATCATTTTTCAAGTCTTAAAACTCCCACCACAACTATTGATATTCATTTGAACTCACAAAAAAAGGAAATCAAAAAAGTTCAAAAAGTTATCGGTGGGCACAATCCCGACAATTATATAACAGAAAGAATTTGGGCTGTGGCAAGAGACGGCAAGCAAGTACCGATGTCGGTAGTGTATGCTAAAGACACAAAAATTGATGGAAGTCAGCCCACACTTTTATATGGATATGGCTCTTACGGAATTATAGTAGATCCTCAATTTTCTGTAGCCCGACTGAGTTTGCTCGACAGAGGATTTATTTATGTAATTGCGCATATCCGAGGCGGGCAGGATCTTGGTCGTCAATGGTACGAAGACGGGAAATTCCTGAAAAAGAAAAATACTTTTTACGATTTTATTGATTGTGCCGAGCACCTTATCAAAAATAATTATGCATCTGCAAATACACTGTTTGCTATGGGGGGCAGCGCTGGAGGAATGCTAATGGGAGGAATTGTAAATATGCGACATGATTTATTCAAAGGCATTGTTGCTCAAGTCCCTTTTGTAGACGTGGTGACAACCATGCTTGATGATTCAATTCCTTTAACTGTGGGAGAATACGAGGAGTGGGGCAATCCTAATGAAGAAGAATATTACCATTATATGCTATCCTATTCTCCCTATGATAATGTAGAAGCTAAAAATTACCCGGCAATTTTTGTGGAGACAGGTTACCATGATTCACAAGTTCAATATTGGGAACCCGCTAAATGGGTGGCAAAACTCCGAGAAATGAAAACAAATGACAGCGCCTTGATCTTTAAATGCAATATGGAAACCGGTCATGGCGGAGCTTCTGGTCGCTATCAAAGATTCAAGGAAATAGCTTTGGAGTATACGTTTTTACTCACATTAGCGCAAAGTAATCGCTAGGCAGAAGTTTCAGGCATGTTAATTGTTTGTTGATAAACTCGAAAAAAGAACAAGAATATTTTGATTTTGCGAGATAAGATATTATTATTGTAACCTAAATTTAAGGGCCAAAAATCCTGAATTACACAACGGGCATTTATGAAAAAAGTATTTTTCGGTTTAATTTGTTTCCTTTCCTCCTTTGTTTTGGCTCATGCTGAAGCAGGGGAAATTGTTTTGGAAGGAACTTATCAAGGTAAAAACCTTTATGTTCAAAACCCTTTCACCAATTCAGGTGTTGGTTTTTGTGTTTATGAAGTGCGAATTAATAATCAGGTAACAACTGATGAGGTCAACTCAAGCGCGTTTGAAGTTGATTTTTTAAGTTTCCAATTGGCTATCGGAGCACCAGTTGTAGTAACGATCAAACATAAAGACGGGTGCAGACCACGTGTTCTTAATCCTGAAGTAATAAAACCAAAAGCGAGTTTTGTAGTGGTAGGTATTGCTTGTGATGCTGAAGGAAATTTAACTTGGAAAACGACTAATGAAGCGGGTCCAATCCCATATGTTGTTGAGCAATACAGATGGAACAAATGGGTGACTGTAGGTACTGTTCAAGGGAAGGGTACACCTTCAGAAAACAAATACAGCTTTAAAGTAACTCCTCATAGCGGAAAAAATAAAGTGCGTATTAAGCAAGTGGATTATTTAGGATCTCACCCATCAACGGATGTGCCTTTCAATTCAAAAGTTCTTCCAGTTACTTTCGCCATGAAGGACAATACAGAGAAAACAATTATTTTTAAAAGTGCATCTGGCCAACCAGCAGAAACCATGTATGAAATCTTTGATGGTTTTGGTAATGTTGTTAAGAAAGGCTTTGGAAGCAGTGTAGACATCTCGTCTTTACAAGGTGGCAAAAAGACTTACTACATCAATTTCGACAAGGAAACACAAAGTTTTGTTAAGAAATAGCGAGTAAATTTTTCACCGCACTCTTTTCTTTTAATCATATCCTTATTTCACAAAAATCTTCTTCATGAAGAAAATTGATCACATCGGTATTGCAGTAAACGATATTGATGAGGCAATTTTGCGTTACCAAAGACTTTTAAATAGTAACTGTTCCAAAGTGGAGGAAGTGGCGTCTGAGCAAGTAAAAACAGCCTTTTTTTCAGTAGGAGAAAGCAAGATAGAATTATTGGGTGCAATTTCTGGGGAGAGTGCTATAGCTAAATTTTTGAGCAAAAAATCTGAAGGTATTCATCATATTGCTTTTGAGGTGGACGACATTTACGCGGAGATAGAAAGATTAAAGGGGGAGGGTTTTACTCCTTTATCGGAAACACCAAAAAAGGGAGCAGACAATAAGTTAATTTGTTTTTTCCACCCAAAGGATACCAATGGTGTACTGATTGAAATTTGTCAGAGTATTAGGTAGTACCTTTTAGATTTTCCCAAGCATCTTCGCTACATATTTTCCAATTACATCAAACTCCAGATTTACAATTGAAAGTTGTTCAATATATTTAAAATTGGTGTGCTCGTATGTGTAGGGAATGATACAAACAGAAAAGGAATTGTCTTTAGAATCTACCACGGTAAGACTTACACCATTAACGCATATTGAGCCTTTTTCTACGGTGATATCGTGTGCATGTTTTTGATGATATTGGAATGTGAATTTCCAGCTTCCATCTAAAAACAGTTTTTCTGTGCAGGTGGCAGTGGTGTCCACATGTCCCTGAACAATATGTCCGTCAAGAGGTTTCGCTAGAGTGAGGCATCTTTCCAAATTCACAAGGTCTCCTTCTTTCCAATCGGACATTGATGTTTTTTTTAATGTTTCATCTATGGCCGTCACCCGATAAGAATCCTTCAATATTTCCACAACCGTTAAGCAAACACCATTGTGGGCAATGCTTTGGTCAACTTTTACTTCACTCAAAAAAGGAGCAGCTATGAAAAAATGTTTGTTGGTTTTTTCATTTTCTATTCGTAAAATTTTTGCCGTGGCCTCTATTATTCCTGTGAACATTTTTCTTGTTTTACTTGTTGTTTGAGCCTTGTCCCATCAACTCAATAAATCCTTTGAGTTGTATAATGTTTGGTCCGGCCAGCATTTTCTGATAAACGTCACAAATATAAAAATAGGTTCCGGATGAGCACATTTCCTGGTTTTCTATAAAATGGCCATCCCAAAAAATGTCTGGTTTGTCGGTTTGAAATACTAAGCGGCCCCATCTATCATATATTCTAAGGTTTATTTTTTGAATGTGTTTGTAAGGGAAAGGAGTGAAATAATCATTTTTCCCGTCGCCATTAGGCGTGAAGATGTTTGGAAGGGAATATTCGGGGCAATTGTCTACGCATACCTCGCCAGTTAATTCACTTTCATTTCCTGTGCTATCGGCAGCGGTGATTAAATAACACCCAGCAACATATTCCAAATTAGAATGAATATAAGTGGTGTCCACAAATGGAGCAATGTCTTTTAGCAAAGTATATGGTTTATTTAGTTCGTCTTTATAATAGAGTTTAAACTTTAGCAAATCTGCTGAGCACGTGAGATTGGGATTTCCCCAGGTGATGTTGTTTTCTCCGGCATCACAGTTGGCGCTTACACTCACTGCGGGCGCACATGGAGGAACAGTGTCTTTAGGTGCAGCACAAAGCACTTCAGAAAAATTGAGCAGAGGAGAAGGATATCCTGTACCACTGTATTTGCCCGAACTTTCTATTTTGTAACAATAGCTTTGCCCGTTAACCAGCGCAGAATCCATATAACTTAAAGAGGTGGTGGTGTCAATTTTGGTAAAGATTCCAGGAGTACTTTCTTTCCACACATAAAAAGTGTCATTCACCCATGGAGTGACTGAAGTCCATTTTAAAATCAAAGCCTTATCTACCGATTGTATTCCTAAATAAATTGATGATGCAGGCGCCGATGTTCCAATCAAGGAGGTGTTCCAAAGCTCAACGTTATATTTAAACGATGAATTTTCAGTATTGATCAGAGTATCTGTAAAAGTTGTGTCGTTGACATCGGAAATGACTTTTATTAATGTAGTGTTTCTATAAATTTTATAGCTGTATGGTTTTGGATATTGAATGGTGTCCAGCTGAGAAGCCTTCATCCATCTTAAAAAGATGGAACCATTCACTGAATTGGTGTTGCTTACACTTACATTGATCAACACAGGAACTATTTTTTTAAGTTCAACGCAAATTTCTTCTGATACTTTACTTTCGGCGCCATCAGGAAAATATGCAACTACTCTGTAGCAATATCTTTTACCCAAAATAAGATTATTGTCGATAAAAGCTGTGGCATTGGTGGTGGATGTTTTAATGAGTGAATATCCAGCAGCACTGGGCAAGCCCGTTTGACAGGAATCGGGCAAATACGATGAAGAATCTTCTTTTCTGTAAATTTTATAGCCCGTTACAGAACCACATAATACTGGAGCCCAGGAAAGCATTACAGAATTACCCGAAGGTGATGCTGTTAAATTTTTTGGTGCCGGAGCTATCACCGTGATATTCACTGTTTTTAAATCGAAGAGGTTCACAGGTTTTGCATTATCATGTGCTTTAAATAAAATGGTATATGGTTGTTTTCTTACATGAATGCATTTTGGAGTCCACGAAAACTTTCCTCCCACGGAATCAATTCCTGCAATAGGTTGACTGAAAAGCAGTGTTGGAGCAGTCAATGAAAACGTAGCGCTCACCGCAGTGAGAGTGACAGAATCTCCTGCATCAGGGTCAACTGCCCAAACATTTTCGTTTAATGTGTCTCCAACTTCAATACAAATGTTTTGCTTCACATGAATAACTGGGGGATCATTGGGCTTGCAGCCAATTACAGTTACCTGCATATCTCTTAATATGCTTCCAATTTTAAATCCATCGCGGTATTCATCAATCAAAATAGCAAAGTTGTAATCGCCTAGCTGATTTGGTGCATTCCAGAAAAAGTCACCTGTTGAAGAATTCAAAGAAGTACCTGCAGGCAAAAAATATCCTGAAACATTAGCGCCATCTGTTCCTTTGCACGATACTAAGGAATAAACTAAACTATCGCCATCAGGGTCGTACGCACCAGGATTGTGTAAATATGCTTTTCCCAAACAAGCATCGTCAATGGGTGGATACAGCAACTTCGGAGAATTGTTGTTGCCTAAAAAAGGATTGAGAATTATTTTAGTGTAAATGTAAAACGGAACATTGACTGAGTTGGGAATGTTCACCACTCCTTCTTCTCTATTGGGATCTTCAAAAGCAATAATGTATTCCCCCGAAGAAGGATAGGTATGCGTTGCTTCATATAAATTGATGTTCAAGTCGGGCCCGAATAACTTAGGATAGCCATCTGCTCTTTTTAAAGTATCATTTTTTCCATCTCCCCAGGCAAGTTCAATATAAGGTCGATCAGCCGGGCTAGATTCCTTTGTGTATGTTACTACTGAAATTATCACGGTATTCTTTCCCGTTTGGGTATAGGTAATTTCCCCAGCGCGGTTGTGGGTAGCGTGCAGCAAAATGCTGCCCGACAAAAATAATATGAGAAGGAATATCCGCATCGTTTTCAAAGATACGTATCTTAGGCCCTGTTTAAGGAGTTTCAGTATACAATTTATAGAAAAAATGAACGATAAAAAATTAATTATAGGCATCACCGCTGGCGATTGTAACGGCATTGGCTACGAGGTTATTTTAAAAACTTTCGCTGATCCCCGTCTGGCCGAAATGTTCACGCCTGTTATTTACGGGTCCCGTAAATATTTTACGCACTACCGCAAGGAGCTTAATTTGGATAGCGTTAACTTCCAATTGGTGGATAATATTGCTACGGCTCAACCTAAAAAATTGAATCTGGTGAATTGTGTCACAGACACTGAAGAAATTCAACCTGGTGTAGTAACCAAGGAAGCTGGAACAGGTTCATTGCAGGCTTTGGAACGTGCGACCAAAGATCTTTTGGAAAATAAAATTCATGCGTTAATCACCGCTCCTATCAATAAGGACAATATACAATCCGATGAATTTCGCTTTCCAGGTCATACTGAATATTTAGAACAAGCTTCTGGTGCAAAAGACAGTTTGATGTTTTTGGTGAGTCCGGAATTGAAAATCGGAGTTGTAACCGGTCACGTGCCTGTGGCTGAAGTAGCAGGAAAAATCAGTGTAGAAAAAATCTTGTCGAAACTGACCTTGATGAACAATAGTTTAAAAAACGACTTCCTCATAAGAAAACCAAAAATTGCAGTTTTAGGTCTCAATCCTCACGCTGGCGACAATGGATTATTGGGCAAAGAAGAAATTGAAATCATTTCGCCGGCCATTGCAAAAGCGAAGGCAGAAGGGATATTCGCTCATGGCCCATACTCTGCTGATGGCTTTTTTGGCAACGGTATGTACAAAAATTTTGATGGTGTTTTGGGGATGTACCACGACCAAGGACTTATTCCTTTCAAAACCTTGAGTTTTGGAAGTGGAGTGAACTTTACAGCGGGACTTTCTATCGTAAGAACATCTCCCGACCATGGTACCGCTTATGAAATTGCCGGACAAAACAAGGCCGACGAAAGTTCTTTCCGTAATGCCATTTATTCGGCGATGGACATCTTAGCCAACAGAAAATTACAGCATGAAATCTCCGGAAATCCTTTGGTGATAACAGATAAAGACAAAATGGGACGAGGCTCTTATAGTGAAGAAGAAAGACATTTAAGAGGCATGGAAAATTAGGAAAAACCCTAGTTTCACGCTAAACTCTTGCAATATTCATTTTTTTATTATCTTTGCGACCTTTCTTTAATAGTTTGTGATGAAGGATTTTGTAATAAACTTTGTAGGGCTACCGGAAGGAAAACATGATTTTCAGTTCGAAATAACTGAAAAGTTCTTTGAAAGTATTGAGTATTCGGAGATTCAAAAGGGAGAGATCAAAGTTGATCTTTTACTGGAGAAGAAACCGGGTATGTTAATTTTGAATTTTACATTAAAGGGCTTTATTGAAGCAACCTGTGATCGCTGCGCGGATGATTTTAATTTTCCGATTGATCAGCAAGAAAAACTGGTGGTGAAAATAGGCGGAAAGGCTGATGATTCAAGTGGTACAGAAGAAGTAATGTTTCTGGGGGCACAAGATCATCAATTGGATTTAGCTCATTTTATTTATGAGTCGATCAGATTGGCCCTCCCTTTAAAAATAGTACACCCTGATGATAAGTCGGGAAAAAGCACTTGTAATGCGGAAGTTTTGAAAAAACTCGACGAATTATCAGGTTCAAACAACAATGACACAGATCCCCGATGGGACAAATTAAAAAGTTTTAGCAATTAAATTAAATAGACCATGGCACATCCTAAGAGAAGGCATTCGACAACAAGAAGAGACAAAAGAAGAACTACTTATAAAGCAGTTGCTCCAACTCTTTCTACCTGTTCAAACTGCAACCAGCCTGTATTGTACCACAGAGTTTGTGGCGCATGCGGATATTACAAAGGAAAACAAGCTGTAGAACAAGCTGTAACGGCTTAATTTAGTCTTGCCCTGCATTTAATGCGTATTGGTATAGACATAATGGGAGGCGACTTCGCCCCCAAAACAACTACAGGCGGAGCAGTTCAGGCAAGAAAAGAATTGCCTGCTGACGTTGAACTTGTTTTAATTGGCGACGCTGCCCTGATCCGCGAGCAACTGGCTCATTACGGCGGAAAAGAAAGCGATTTTACTATTGTACATACTACAGAGCAAATTTTAATGGGAGAACATCCCGTTAAAGCTTTTAAGGAAAAACCGGGCTCATCTATCGGTTTAGGCTTTAAAATGCTAGCCACTAAAGAATTGGATGGTTTTGCAAGTGCCGGAAATACAGGAGCCATGATGGTGGGCGCAATGTACGCGGTTAAAACCGTTCCTGGATTAATTCGTCCGTCACTCATCTCTCTACTTCCAAAAGAAAACGGAAATACAAATGTGATTTTGGATGTTGGCGTGAATGCCGACTGTAAGCCTGATGTATTGTATCAATTCGGAATATTAGGTTCTATATACGCAAAACTGATTTTGAAATACGAAAATCCACGTGTTGCTTTATTAAACATCGGTGAAGAGCCTGAAAAGGGCAATCTTAATACACAAGCCGCATACGGTTTAATGAAGGACAGTAAAGATTTCAATTTCATAGGAAATATTGAAGGGCGCGATGTTTTTGAAGACTCTTGTGATGTTATTGTTTGTGACGGATTTACTGGTAATATCGTCATTAAAGAAGGAGAAGGATTTTACCACATGTTGAAAAAACGAGGCATTAAGGATCCGTATTTTGAAAGATTCAATTACGAGATTTATGGCGGAAGTCCAATTCTTGGTATTAATTCAACAGCCGTGGTTGGCCACGGAATTTCCAATGAACTAGCAGTCAAAAATATGATACTGCTGACACAAGAAGTAGCAGCAGCTAATTTGAGCAATAAAATTAAAGAAGCATTTAATTAAATGGGTAAAACGCACGCTGCTATCACTGCTGTGGGAGGATATGTTCCGGAATATATTCTTAGCAACAAGGAGTTAGAGAAAATGGTAGACACTACCGATGAATGGATCACTACTCGCACCGGAATCAAAGAAAGAAGAATATTAAAAGGAGATGATAAAGCAACTTCCGACATGTGCGTTGAAGCTGTGAAAGATCTTTGCAAAAAAAGAGGAATCACTCCTGAAGAAATAGAATTGGTAATTGTTGCGACAGTTACTCCCGATATGCCTTTTCCATCTACCGCGAACATTACCTGCGATAAAGTAGGAGCAAAGAACGCATGGGGTTTTGATTTGAGCGCAGCTTGTTCAGGATTTTTATTCGCTTTGGCAACAGGCGCGAGTTTTATAGAATCTGGAAAACATAAAAAAGTTGTAGTCATTGGTGCCGATAAAATGTCGGCCATTATGAATTATAAAGATCGTGCAACCTGCATCATCTTTGGCGATGGGGCTGGTGCGGTATTGCTTGAGCCAACTGAAGATAATGTTGGAATAATTGATTCAGTTTTGAAAAGCGACGGTTCAGGAAGAAACTTTCTGTTTCAACAAGCTGGCGGATCATTGATGCCTGCTTCACATGAAACTATTGATGCTGGAAAGCATTATGTGTATCAAGAAGGAAAAACTGTTTTCAAATTTGCGGTTTCCAATATGGCTGATGTTTCTGCTGAAATTATGGAAAGAAACAATTTGAAATCTGAAGACATTGCTTGGCTAGTTCCTCATCAAGCAAACTTACGCATCATTAGTGCTACTTCAAATCGAATGGGATTGCCGGATGAAAAAGTAATGATCAACATTGAAAAATACGGAAATACAACAGCAGGCACTATTCCTTTGTGTTTATGGGATTATGAGAAAAAGCTGAAAAAAGGCGATAATCTTGTGTTTGCTGCTTTTGGTGGTGGATTTACCTGGGGAGCCGTTTACGTTAAATGGGCATATAATTCAAATGATTGATATTAATTTTTAATGGTCATTTGGAATCTATAAGGATTTCATAAAATAATTTTACTTTAGTCGTCAACAATTAATAAGCGCAATATGGAATTAAACGAAATACAGGATCTCATAAAATTTGTCGCTAAATCAAATGTGAGTGAAATAGAATTGGAGTCAAAAGGCTTTAAGTTAATCATCAAAAACAAAAACGCAGAAACACAATATGTCACCGCTGCGCCAGTACAACAAGTTTTTCAGCACACCATTCCTGCAGCTGCTCCGGCACCTCAGGCTGCCCCTGTTGCTGCCGCACCTGCTGCGCCGGTTGAAGCCGCTGCTCCAAAAGCAAATTCAAAATACATCACCGTTAAATCCCCAATGATAGGAACTTACTATACAAAACCATCTCCTGATAAACCGGAGTTTGTAAAAGTAGGTGACGATGTTAAAACGGGAAGCGTACTTTGCGTAATAGAGGCCATGAAATTGTTCAATGAAATTGAAAGTGAAGTTTCAGGAAAAATCGTTGAGATCCTAGTGAAAGATTCTTCACCAGTGGAATACGACCAACCTTTATTCGTAATTGATCCAAGCTAATAGTATTTACTAAGCGTCAACACTGACTTTATGTTTAAAAAGATATTGATCGCCAACCGCGGAGAAATTGCTTTGCGCGTTATCCGCACCTGCAAGGAAATGGGTATTCAAACAGTAGCTGTATATTCTACTGCTGATAAAGACAGTTTGCACGTGCGCTTTGCCGATGAAGCAGTATGTATCGGACCAGCACCTAGTAAAGAATCTTATTTATCTATGCCTCGCATCATTGCAGCTGCAGAAATCACCAATGCTGATGCGATACATCCTGGTTATGGCTTTCTTTCTGAGAATGCCCAGTTCTCGCGAATCTGCCAGGAAAATGGAATTAAATTCATTGGCGCTTCTCCTGAAATGATTGATGCAATGGGAAATAAATCCATGGCAAAAACAACGATGAAGAAAGCCAAGGTTCCAGTAATTCCGGGATCTGATGGTGTTATTACCAGTGTAGCAGAAGCTAAAAAAATTGCAAAAGAAATAAAATATCCTGTGATCGTTAAGGCTTCTGCAGGTGGCGGCGGACGAGGGATGCGCGTGGTTTGGGAAGAAGGAAATTTAGAAGAAGCTATTGAAAGTGCAAAAAGAGAATCGGGAGCAGCCTTTGGAAATGATGCACTTTATCTAGAAAAATATATTGAGGATCCACGCCACATCGAAATTCAAATAGTTGGCGACCAGTTCGGGAAAGTATGTCACCTTTCCGAAAGAGATTGTTCGGTACAACGCCGTCATCAGAAATTAGTGGAAGAAACGCCATCTCCTTTCATGACCAAAGATTTGCGTAAAAAAATGGGGGAAGCTGCTATTAAAGCTGCTAAAGCCGTGAATTACGAAGGTGTTGGTACTGTTGAGTTTTTGGTAGACAAACACCGCGATTTCTACTTTATGGAGATGAACACGCGTATCCAAGTGGAACACACCATTACTGAAGAAGTAATCAATTTCGATTTAATCCGCGAGCAAATCAAAGTAGCTGCTGGAATAAAAATATCAGGTAAAAATTACGAACCACAATTGCACGCCATCCAATGTCGTATCAATGCTGAGGATCCTTACGCTGATTTCCGTCCGTCACCGGGAACAATTACCAATTTCCATTCTCCAGGTGGTCACGGTATTCGTATTGATACTCATGCTTATGCTGGATATACCATTCCACCAAACTATGATTCCATGATAGGAAAGCTAATAGCTGTTGCACAAACACGTGAAGAAGCTATCGCTAAAATGAAACGTGCGTTAGAAGAATTTGTAATTGAAGGAATCAAAACAACTATTCCGTTCCATATTAAGTTGATGGACAATAAAACGTTTATCAATGGTGAAATCACAACGAAGTTTATAGAGACTTTTGAGTTTTAAAATTGCACGAGATCTAATAATGAAATCCCAACAAATATTTGTTGGGATTTTTTAATATGTGACATTACATATAATTTTTCTTTCCTATTGTTCATATACCCTTTTTTAGGTATTTTTGCTTTGTTTAGAATTAATCTAAATAAAGAAAGTTATGATAAACGTAAGCGAAAGCGCAAAAAATCAGGTGGACAGATTGCTTTCTGATGGAAGCAATGCTCCCGGCAGTTTTATTCGTGTAGGTGTAAAAAGTGGCGGTTGTTCTGGCTTATCTTATGATTTGAAATTCGATACCGAACTGAAACCTGAAGATAAAGTGTTTGAAGACAACGGCGTGAAAATCGTTGTCGACAAAAAAAGCTTGCTGTACCTAGCAGGAACTACTCTCGAATTTGAGGGCGGACTCAATGGCAAAGGATTTAATTTTAACAACCCTAACGCGTCCCGAACCTGTGGATGCGGAGAAAGTTTTGCAGTATAGATTATGAGCGATAGCGAAAAAGCCATACAAGACGCCACAACTGGCGAATACAAATACGGATTTGTAACCGATGTTGAGTCGGACAAAGCGCCCAAAGGATTGACGGAAGACACTATCCGACTCATTTCTTCCAAAAAAAATGAGCCTGAATGGCTTTTGGAATTCCGTTTGAAAGCATTTAAGTTGTGGAAGGAAATGCCTGAACCTACCTGGGCCCATATTCATTACCCCGAAATTAATTTCCAGGATATTGTTTATTATTCTGCTCCAAAACCTAGAAAGGTGTTGAACAGTCTGGATGAGGTGGATCCTGAGGTTTTGAAAACTTTCAATAAGCTTGGAATTCCGTTAGAGGAACAAAAATTATTATCAGGTGTTGCTGTAGATGTTGTGATGGATTCAGTTTCCGTAAAAACAACCTACAAGGAAAAACTGATGGAACTGGGAATCATCTTTGGTTCTTTTAGTGATGCTGTGCAAAATCATCCTGAGCTGATTAAAAAATATTTGGGCTCTGTTGTGCCCATGACCGATAATTACTATGCAGCATTGAACAGTGCGGTATTTACCGATGGTTCATTTTGCTACATTCCAAAAGGTGTTCGTTGCCCTATGGAATTATCTACTTATTTCCGTATCAACGAAGCCAACACCGGTCAGTTTGAAAGAACATTAATTGTTGCGGAAGACAGTTCATACGTAAGTTACTTAGAGGGCTGTACAGCTCCGCAACGCGATGAAAATCAGTTGCACGCAGCAGTGGTTGAACTCGTTGCTTTAGATAATGCCGAGATAAAATATTCCACCGTTCAAAACTGGTATCCTGGTGATGCCAAAGGCCGCGGAGGTATTTACAACTTCGTTACCAAAAGAGGAATTTGCGCTGGAGTGAATTCAAAAATCTCCTGGACTCAGGTGGAAACTGGTTCTGCAATTACCTGGAAATATCCGTCTTGTATTTTAAAGGGCGACAATAGTGTTGGTGAATTCTACTCTGTAGCGGTAACCAATAATTTCCAACAAGCCGATACCGGAACCAAAATGATCCACATCGGAAAAAACACAAAGAGTACAATCATCTCTAAAGGAATCTCTGCAGGAAAAAGCAATAACTCCTACAGAGGCCTGGTGAAAATCAATAAAGGCGCGGAAAAAGCACGGAATTTCTCTCAATGTGATTCATTGCTTCTGGGCGATAAATGCGGCGCTCACACTTACCCGTACATTGAATGCAACAACAAATCGGCGAAGATTGAACACGAGGCTACTACTTCTAAAATCGGCGAAGATCAGTTGTTTTACTGCAATCAGCGTGGTATAAAAACCGAAAAAGCAATTAGCTTGATCGTGAATGGATTTTGTAAAAATGTAATGGATAATCTTCCGATGGAATTCGCAGTTGAAGCAAAAAAATTGCTTGAAATTTCATTAGAAGGATCAGTAGGATAATAAATAGAAGATATGTTAAAGATCAAAGGACTCAAGGCTTCCATCAATGGTAAAGCTATTTTAAAAGGATTAAATCTCGAAGTAAAAGCGGGAGAAGTACATGCTATCATGGGACCTAACGGTTCAGGAAAAAGCACGCTGGCTTCGGTTTTAGCAGGAAGAGAAGATTACGAAGTAACTGGCGGAAGCATCAATTTCAAAGGAAAAGATTTGATTGAACTTTCTCCTGAAGCAAGAGCAGGTGAAGGTTTGTTTTTGGCGTTTCAATATCCGGTAGAAATTCCAGGTGTATCCAACATCAACTTCATTAAAACTGCGGTGAATGAAGTGCGTGAATACAATAAAATGCCTCCTTTGGAGACTAAGGAATTCATGAAGTTGTTGAAAGAAAAACAAGCTTTGGTTGAGCTGGATGGCAAACTGGCCAACCGTTCTGTAAACGAAGGCTTCAGCGGTGGAGAGAAAAAACGCAACGAAATTTTTCAAATGGCAATGCTTAATCCTTCTCTTGGCATTTTGGATGAAACAGATTCTGGTTTGGATATCGATGCTTTGAGAATTGTTGCCAATGGCGTGAATCAATTGAAAAACAAAAACAACGCTTTCGTAGTGATTACGCACTACCAGCGCCTATTGGATTATATCGTTCCTGATTTTGTTCACGTTTTGTACGATGGAAAAATTGTAAAATCTGGCGACAAAAAACTTGCGTTGGAATTGGAGAAAAAAGGCTACGACTGGATCACTAAAGAATTGGTTTAAATTAATTATGAATTTTAAATGTTGAATTGTGAATATTCAACATTCATAATTCAACATTCAACATTATAGATGGCATTTACACTAACAGATAAAGAACGCTTCCTCATCAACTTTGAAGGTCAGGATTTTTCCAAAGAAGGAAAAAACTTCATCAAGGTACGAGAGTTGGCGCTGGAATATTTAAAGGAATCGGACTTCCCAACTACCAAAGACGAATTGTGGAAATACACTTCTGTAAATGCTTTGCTGAAGGAAGGGTTCAAACCGCAAACTTCCATCAACAATCCGCACATTGATGCGCATAAAATCCCAGGATTAGATGCCTATCAAATGGTTTTCATCAATGGATTTTTTGCTCCCGCATTTTCTGATGTACAAGAAGATGAATTGGGTGATTTCTTTTTGATGAACATTAATGAAGCGAAAGTAAAACGCGGTCAGTTCATGGAGCAATATTTTGGAGTGCTCGCCAAAGCCAAGTTTGGCGCGTTCAATGCATTGAATGCTGCTTACTCGCAAGATGGTGTTTACCTTCATGTTCAGCCAGGAAAAAAAGTAGATAAGCCTATTCACCTTTTGTTTTTAAACGAAGGAACCAATGTGGCCGTTCAACCTAGAAACCTTATCGTTATTGGAAAAAATGCTCAAGCCGAAATCCTCATTTCTTTTGATACCATCGATACGCAAAACGCACTCACCAACGTGATTTCGGAGTTTGTGGTGATGGATGGCGGACAACTTACTGTAAACAAATTGCAGTACGAAAACGACTCTACTTATCACGTTTCAACGGATTCGGTTTACCAGCATAAAAACAGTGTTTTCCATATCAATACTTTTCCTTTATCAGGAAAAATGATTCGCAACAATTTGCACATTCAGCTCGACGGACAAAATGCTGAAGCAAAATTATTCGGACTCAATTACGTGAATGGAAAAGAGCATTTTGATAACCACACTTTCGTGGAGCACATCAAACCTAATTGCTTGTCGACAGAGCTATACAAAAGCGTTGTCAACGACAACGGCACAAGTGTTTTCAACGGAAAAATCAAAGTGCATGTGGATGCTCAAAAAACTTTGGCTTACCAATCCAATAAAAATATTATTTGCGACGACAACGCAAAAGCTTACTCCAAACCTGAGCTGGAAATTTATGCCGACGACGTGAAATGTAGTCATGGTAGCACTACCGGTCAGTTTGATGAAGAGGCAGTATTCTACCTTCGTGCAAGAGGAATTAAAGAATCCTCAGCAAGAAAATTATTGCTGAATGCTTTCGCTGGCGAAGTTTTAGACAAAGTGGAAAATGGCGTAGTGCGTGAATTTATTGAGAAGAAAATAGAAAGAAAATCAAATTAGCTCGCGCGCGTTTGCAACGCGTGCCAGAAAAGATGAAAAACAACGTTACGGACATACGAAAAGACTTTCCTATCCTTAGCACACAAGTTAATGGAAAGCCTTTGGTGTATTTTGATAATGGCGCATCGGCACAAAAACCGCAAGCAGTAATTGATTCCATTTCTAAGTATTATTCTACCATGCACGCCAACATTCATCGTGGCGTTCATACTTTAAGTCAAAATGCAACTCAGGCGTATGAAGATGCGCGTGAAGCAGTAAAAAAATACATCAATGCCCAGCACTCCGAAGAAATAATTATCACCCGCGGCACTACCGAATCCATCAATTTAGTGGCGCATTCCTTTGTAAAAAAAGGCGATGAGGTGATCATCTCCGGAATGGAACACCACTCCAATATCGTTCCGTGGCAACTCGCCGAAGTGAATTTGAAAGTGGTGAAAGTGAAAGACAATGGTGAATTGGATCTGGAGGATTTCAAATCCAAACTATCCAAAAACACCAAACTAGTAGCAATCACGCATGTTTCCAACACACTAGGCACAATAAATCCTGTTGAGGAAATTATTGCTTTAGCACATGCCTTAGGAGTTAAAGTATTGCTGGATGGCGCACAGGCTGTGCCTCACATGAAGGTTGATGTTCAAAAACTAGACTGCGATTTTTATGCTTTTTCTGCACACAAAATGTACGGACCTACAGGAATCGGCATTCTATATGGCAAGCGTGATTTGTTAAATGCCATGCCTCCATATCAAGGCGGCGGCGACATGATCAAACACGTTACTTTCGAAAAAACAACTTACAACGATTTACCACACAAGTTTGAAGCAGGAACTCCGGCCATTTCAGAAGGAATTGCATTAGGCGCTGCTGTGGAATATTTAAATAAAATCGACTGGGATTGGGCGGCAAAGCACGAAGAAGAATTGCTCGCTTACGCCACAGAAGAGATCAAAAAAATTGAAGGCGTAAAAGTGATTGGTGAAGCAAAGCACAAAGCTGGTGTTTTATCTTTTGTGGTAGAAGGCGCACACCATTATGATATTGGCACTTTGCTGGATCAAATGGGGATCGCTATCCGCACTGGCCACCATTGCACGGAACCGCTCATGCATCGTTTTGATATTTCGGGAACCGCACGCGCTTCCTTTGCTTTTTACAACACCAAAGACGAGGTTAAAATATTTATTGATGCGTTAAAACGCTCATTAAAAATGCTGAGATGAGTATAGTTGATAACGAAAAGGAAATCATTGAAGACTTCGATTTGTTCTCCGATTGGGAAGACAAGTACGAATACATTATTTCCTTGGGAAGGGAATTGCCGTTGATTTCTGATCAATACAAAACGGAAGAACATTTGGTGCGTGGCTGTCAGTCTAGAGTTTGGCTTCACGCCGAAAAACAAGGTGCAAATATTGTATTCACTGCTGACAGTGATGCCATCATTACCAAAGGAATAATTGCCTTGTTGGTAAAAGTTTTATCCAATCAACCAGCAATTGAAGTAGCGAAAACGGATTTGGATTTTATCAATAAGATTGGCTTGAAAGAACACTTGTCGCCCAACCGCAGCAATGGTTTGGTGAGCATGATACAAAAAATGAAGACTTACGCAGCAGCATATAGCGCGAAATAGTTATGGAAAAGAAAGAGCTTGAAAATAAAATTGTAGCGGTGCTCAAAACCGTGTACGATCCCGAGATTCCGGTGGATATTTACGAGTTGGGATTGATCTACGAAATTCAAATCAACGATGAATTTGAAGTGAAGATCATCATGACATTGACTTCTCCGAACTGTCCGGCAGCAGAATCGCTTCCCGCAGAGGTAGAGCAAAAAGTAAAGGGATTGGAAGAAGTAAAGGGCTTTGATCTGGAAATCACTTTTGAACCCACTTGGGAAAAAAGCATGATGAGCGAAGAAGCGCAAATAGAATTGGGAATGATTTAGATCCTGAAACAAGTTCAGGATGACAAATGTGAACGATACTCGAAAAGAAGAAAAATATATTTTAGGAAATGGACCACTAATGTCATCCTGAACTTGTTTCAGGATCTAATTGGGGCCGCAAATACAACAAAATGATTGAAAATAAAGTCGACAACAGCGGTTTGATTCAACTGGATCTTCAGGATTATATCCCGAAGGGAGAGCGCGTGGTGGTTGATTTAAAAGACTTTTTATACGAAGGAATCATGCTGCGCGAAAAGGATTTTCGCGATAAAATAGCCAATACCGATTGGTCAACTTACCAAAATAAATTCGTTGCATTAACCAACACAGCCGATGCGATTATTCCGCTGTGGGCTTATATGTTGCTGTCTTCAGCACTACAGCCTTATGCAAAGGTTTTAATCCGTGGCAACAAATCACATTTGGAAGGCGCATTGCTACGCATCGCCATTGAAAGCATCAACGCTGAAGAATTCCGTGATGCGCGCGTGATTGTTAAAGGCTGTGGCAAACTACACGTTCCTGAATCGGCTTATATGTCGATTACTTTAAAACTTCAACCGGTGGTGAAGAGTTTGATGTTTGGGGAGGCTTGTAGTACTGTTCCGGTTTTCAAAAAGAAGTAAATAAAAAATGACTTCCTCACAGGCCTATGCAATCTTAGGTATTCCAACCAACGCTGATTTAGAAAAAATCAGGAAAGCTTATCGCCAAAAGGCCAAAGAAAGCCATCCCGATGTCAATAAAAGTCCCAACGCACAAGAGCTATTCATTGAGATCAATGAAGCCTATGAGTTTTTGGTAAAAACGAAAACAGGGAAGATATACAGTGATAAAAGCCAAAAATTTTATAGTCCCGAAAAAAATAAAAAAAGAAGACCTAGAGAATGGACAGAGGCTGAAAAGAAAAAAGCGAGGGAAAGAGCACTTCAATATTCACAAATAAGCTACGAGGACACGCTTGAAACCTTTATTTACAATCGTGGTGTATTTAAAATCACAGAACTATTTCCAAAAACAGTTTGGACACTTTGCATTGGATTCGCACTCTTCATTATACTTGGTGTGCCTGCAATAGGATTTAGTAGTGGCGACGAAGGCAGTGCTATTGGGATGAGCTTAGTCATTCTTTTCATGACCTCTCCTTTTTTAATCAGTGTTGCAAGAGCACTGCGGGATTAATTCATCACACTAGCATCACTAACTTCGTGCGAAGGCTTGAGCCAAGATGCGGGCCAGCGGTGGCGGGAGAAAAATTTTAGGCCTGATGGCCGTTAAGAAATTTTTCGAGGTGCGAGGGCAGCATCTCTTGGCTCTTGAATTTTTTGGATACTTTTTGTTTCAAGACAAAAAGTATCAATTTGCTTCTTATAAAAAAAGACGAAAATTATTTTTGTTTCCCTTGTAACGAATCCATTCTTCTGTAATATTACCTTCAGAAACGATAATCTATGCAGGGAAACAACTATCACATTGCTCAGCAAAGAATGGAAGAGGAAAGAGACTTGGTCGCACAGGCGATAGAGGATCCCCGCCATTTTGAAAAACTATACGGGCGATATTTCCTGCCTATTTTCAAGTACATTTTCAACCGCATCCGGATGGAACATGAAACCGCTGAAATCACATCTGATGTGTTTGCAAAGGCTTTGGTGAACATAAAAAAGTACAAGTACAAAGAGGTTCCTTTTGTGTCGTGGTTGTATGGAATTGCACGCAACGAAATGCTGCAGCATTTCCGCAAGCAGAAAATACAAAACACCGTTTTTGTGGAAGAAGACAAACTGCGTCATTTCACAGAAGAGATCGACAGCGTGAATAAAGAAGAGCTTTTCGAAAAAATGAAAAAAGCTTTGGAAGAGCTTGCGCCTGAAGAATTAGAATTGGTAGAAATGAAATTTTTCCAGCAATTGTCACATAAAGAAATAGCAGCAATCCTCAATATATCAGAAGAAAACGCAAGGGTTAAGACTTTTCGCGTGATAAAAAAACTGAAAGAAACGGTGAACAAAATGGGTGAGTTATGAAGAATAAAATTGAAACAAAAGAAAGAGAAATCGCCGATAGTGATGCTTTGAAATACAAAGATTTCGATGGCGTTTTAAAAAAGGCATCTATCTTGAAAGCCTCATCAAGAGTGAATTTCAAGTGGGTAGGAGGAATAGCAGGTGTAATTCTCGCATCTACTGCTGCGGTGATTTATTTCTCAGGATCCGACGGTATTTTTGCTGCGCGAAAAGAAAAAATTGTGACCATCGCCATGATCACTCCCGATGCTGAAAAAATCACTGCCAGCAACAATTCTGTGATAGAAACCAAAAATGGAAGTCTGATTGTAATTGATGAAAATTCTTTTGTAGATCAAAACGGACAAGTGATAAAATCGGGAGTGGAATTGTCTTTCAAAGAATACCATGATCCGCTGGAGCAAATTATTTCTGGTATTCCCATGACTTATGATTCTGCTGGCACACAATACCATTTTGAATCGGCGGGAATGTTTGAAATCAATGCTGTTGATGCCAACGTGAAAATCAATCCTCATGCGCCTCTTCGTGTTATCCTTAACTCAAAAAAGAACGGTACCGATTACAATTTATATGAATACAACAAGGAGAAAAAAAACTGGGAATTTTTGGCGAGAGATAAAACTCCAGCCAATTTTAGCAAGGAAAAAATGCTGAAGAAATTGCATATTGAATTCAGTGGAAAAATGTCGAGTACCAAGGATCAAGTCGCGTCATTAAAATCTGTACAAGCCAATATAGATAAGGAAAAACCCATTCTTCCCAAAGAAGAAAACAAGGAAAATTATAGGGTGAGTATTGATGTTGATCCAGTGGAAATGCCCGAACTGGCTACTTTCAAAAACCTCAAGTTTGAAGTTTTGCCCAATTCTAATTTCGATCCGCGCAAAGCCAATTTAGTGTGGGAATATGCTGCGGTGAAAAAGGAAAAAGAAAAATACATCATCACTTTTTACAAAGGAGGAACAACCTACGCTGTTGAAGGAGTGCCGGTATACAGTGGAAAAAACTACAGTGATGAAAAGCGAAAATTTGATTTTGGCATCAGCGCCTACAACAGAAGAATGGATTCAATTACTCTGGCTTTAAGTGAAAAAACAAAGATATTGGAGGCTGCCAAGAAAAAGGTAGAAGACATCATTGCCATTCAGGTGAAAGAAAAACCATTGATTGCCGAGGACGAAGAAGTGGGAGGAATGGAGCACGAAGTTTTGCGTGCTTTCACCGTGAGTAAGTTTGGGACTTACAACTGCGATTGTCCGAAAACCTTGCCTACCGAGCAAATCGTGAATGCGCATTTTAAATCGAAAGAAGGAAATTTGTCTTTAACCCAAGTGTATCTGGTGGAAAGAAACAATAAAAAAATGTACACCATTTATGATTCTTTCTTTAAAACCTTTCCATTCAATCCTAAAAATTCTAACTTGATTATCAGTGTGGATTCCATCGGACAAATACGATATTTCGATAATTTCGGCTCCATTGGTTCAGGGGATGACAAGGTTGATTTTGCCATGACACCCTTAACCATTGCTGATCCATCGGCTGTTGGAATTAAGAAATTCTTTAATTTTTAGATCTATGAAGTTCATCACTCTTGCAGTATTTTCCCTTTTGTTTTCTACCGTTTATGCTCAAAAGGACGAGAAGGATTTGGTATTCAAAATCAAAAACGATTCAAAAATAAAGGTGACACCAAGCACCAGCTTCATATTGTTGGGAAAAAGTAAAACCTTTCGCATCACGGCTTCTGGCGCCAACACGGTGACGAGAGTTGCGGTAAGTGGTGCCAGTGTTGAAACGCAGGCAGGTGGGTTGTATAAAATCTCTACCGGACAGAGCGAGCAAATCCTAGTGAATGTGTACGCCAAAACTCCTGGCGGACAAGAGTTCATCGCCAAAGTATTGAAGTACCAAGTGATTCCCATGCCTACGCTTTCTGTTGGCGGCGTTGAAAAAGATTACGCCATCACCAAAGCCAAACTGGTTTCCGCAAACCTCAGCGCCACTTCGCACGAACTGGGCAAAGTCATCCAAATCCAGTCGTTTGAAGTGCGCACCGATACCGACACTCTTTTTTCTAACAGCAGCTCGCTCACTGCTCCCATGCGCAAGTACGCCAACACTTTGCAGGATGGATCCATGATGTGGTTTTACAATGTGAAATGCCAGTTTCCGGATGGAACGGAGGAGATCATGCCTTTTTTTAGGGTTTATGTGGTGGATTCGAAGAGGAGGAATACTTTTTAAATCCCTCTTGCAATCACACTATTCCGCCATCACACTCTCCCTTTTTTCAAAGGGAGAAGCCCATTCTCATTGCATTTTTCGATGAGGTTGTTGTACGTGGTCAGGTAACTTCGTGCGAAAGCCTGAGCTAAGAGGCGAGCGCGCGAAAGATTTTTGTGTGATGGCAGCATCTCTTAGCTCTTGAATTTTTTGGATACTTTTTGTTTCAAGACAAAAAGTATCGATTTGCTTCTTTTCAAAGAAGACTAAAATTCCCTCTTTTCAACAACCCATTTTGTAAAAATATCCATTATATTTGCGCGAGAGAGGGAGATTTTTTTTACACTTGGGACTTCGTTAATAATTCAAACAACTTTGAGAAATGGATAGTACTCCTGTTGATTATTTGCCGATTTTAATGCAGCTAGTAGTAATACTGGGCTTTGTAGGAGCTACCATAGTTGTAACTCACTTCCTCGGACCGAAAAGAAAAACTGCTGATAAGCTCGAGACTTTCGAGTGTGGTATCGAAGTCCATGGCAATGCCCGAACTCCTTTTTCTGTAAAATATTTTTTAGTCGCTATTTTATTTGTTCTGTTTGATGTGGAAATCATTTTCATGTTCCCATGGGCAGTGAACTTTAAAGAGAATATTGTCAATGGAATTGATGCCTTTTGGGAAATGTTGATTTTCCTTTCGGCTGTGCTTTTAGGCTTTATTTACGTGATTAAAAAAGGAATTTTAAAATGGGAGTAGATACTAAAGTTACTATCGTTGCTGCTCCTGAAGGACACAGCGAAGCTGGATTTTTTGCCACTTCTTTGGACAAAGCAGTTGGCTTGGCCAGAAAAAATTCTATCTGGCCTTTGCCTTTCGCCACTTCATGTTGCGGAATTGAATTTATGGCTACGATGGCTTCTAATTACGACATGGCAAGATTTGGTGCCGAGAGATTAAGCTTCTCTCCACGTCAGGCCGACTTGCTGATGGTGATGGGAACAATATCCAAAAAAATGGGTCCGGTAGTAAAACAGGTTTACCTGCAAATGGCCGAGCCACGTTGGGTGATTGCTGTTGGCGCCTGCGCATCAAGCGGTGGTATTTTTGATACTTACAGCGTGTTGCAAGGAATCGACAAAGTAGTACCTGTTGACGTTTATGTACCAGGCTGTCCTCCTCGACCAGAACAAATCATTGACGGATTGATGAGAATTCAGGATTTGATCGGCAATGAGTCATTAAGAAGAAGAAACTCCCCAGAATACAAAGCTCTTTTAGCATCTTATGGAATCGAATAACGCTGAACACACCAAAATTGTTGAAGCGCTTAACTCCCGCTTTGCATCAAGTATAAAAGAAATTGCTGAGCCTTTTGGCGCTCTCACTATTTCTGTTGACAGCAACAACATCAAAAGCATCATTGCATTTTTAGCAAGCGAAGAAATGGGATTTTCTTTTTTGACCGATGTTTGTGGAATGCACTACGATACTACCGATGAGTTGGGTGTGGTTTATCACATTCATAATTTGTACACCAACACTCGCATCCGATTAAAAACACGTTTGCCAAAAGCAAAACCTGAAATTGATTCAATGGTTTCCCTTTTCAAATCGGCCAATTGGCAGGAGAGAGAAACCTATGATTTCTATGGAATTATTTTCAAAGGACATCCTGATTTAAGAAGAATTTTAAACATGGATGAAATGGATTATTTCCCCTTGCGCAAAGAGTACGCGCTGGAAGACGGAACCCGTACCGATAAAAATGACACAATGTTTGGCCGATAAAATAAAGAGCAATGATTGAAAGCATCAACGATAAAATAAGCGGCGAGAATTATAACACCATAAATCTCGGACCAACACATCCTGCAACACACGGTATTTTTCAAAACGTGTTGACCATGGATGGAGAAAAAATCATTCATGCCGAATCAACCGTTGGATACATTCACCGCGCTTTTGAAAAACTGGCTGAACGCCGACCATACAATCAAATTACTCCTATCACCGATCGATTGAACTATTGCTCTGCACCTATCAACAACATGGGATGGGAAATGACGGTAGAGAAATTGTTGGGTGTACAAACTCCTAAAAAAGTGGATTACATGCGTGTAATCATTATGGAGTTGGCGCGTATTGCCGATCACGTAATTTGTAATTCGATTTTGGCAGTGGACTGTGGAGCATTAACCGGCTTTACTTACATCTTCCAGCAAAGAGAAAAAATTTACGAAATATTTGAAAGCATCTGCGGAGCACGATTGACTACCAACATTGGTAGAATTGGTGGCTTTGAACGAGATTTTAGTGAACAAACGTGGAAACTGATTAAAGACTTTTTGACTGAGTTCCCTAAGGCTTTCCGTGAATATGAATCATTGGTAAATCGCAACAGAATATTTATGGATCGTACCATTGGTACCGGTCCGATGACACCTGAAAACGCTTTGAACTACGGCTTTACCGGTCCGAATTTGCGCGCTACAGGCTTAGATTACGACGTACGTGTAATGAATCCATATTCTTCTTATCAGGATTTTGATTTCACAATTCCTGTAGGAAAACAAGGAGATAGTTACGACAGATACATGGTGCGCAGCGCAGAGATGTGGAACAGCATCAGCATCATTCAACAGGCAATGAATAAAATGCCGGAAGGACCTTACCATGCTGATGTTCCTGAATTTTACTTGCCTCCGAAAGAAGACGTTTATACTAAAATGGAAGCTTTGATTTATCACTTCAAAATCATCATGGGTGAAACCAAAGTGCCAATTGGAGAGGTGTATCATTCAGTAGAAGGAGCCAATGGCGAATTGGGATTTTACTTGGTGAGCGACGGAGGAAGAACACCATATCGTTTGCATTTCCGCCGACCATGTTTCATTGCCTATCAGGCTTATGCAAAAATGATTGAAGGATCCGTTTTGTCGGATGCCATTATCACTATGAGTAGCTTAAATATTATTGCAGGTGAATTAGATGCTTAAAAAAATATGAGTACTTCAACGAACATAAAATTTTCTGATGCGTCAATGGCCGAGATCCAAAAGATCATCAGCCGTTATCCGGAAGGAAAGCACAAATCGGCTTTGATTCCGATATTACACATCGCACAAGCTGAATTCGACGGATGGTTAAGCGCTGAAACAATGGATTTGGTAGCTGCCACTTTAAAAATTCAACCAGTTGAAGTTTACGAAGTAGCTTCATTTTATTCCATGTTCCACTTGGCTCCTGTTGGTAACTGTGTGTTCGACGTTTGTCGCACCTCTTCTTGCTGGGCCCGCGGAGCCGATGATATCATCGCGCACATTGGAAAAAAATTGGGCATTAAACCAGGAGAAACAACTTCTGACGGAATGTTTACTTTGAAGGCTGTGGAGTGTTTAGGTAGCTGCGGATCAGCGCCGATGCTGCAATGCGGAGCATCGTACCACGAAAACCTTACGCCAGAAAAAGTGGATGCTTTAATTGAAAGCTATCGTGCTGCAGGAAAAAGAAGAAGTTATACCGACAGAGATTACAAAAACACATTATAAAAGTCGCGAGAAATAATGGGTAAAAAGTTATTAATACAGAACGATAAGGTTGGCGGAATCCACACTTTAGAGGTATATAAACAGCACGGTGGTTATGCTTCTGTTGAAAAGGCTTTGAAAACAATGACTCCCGAAGCTATTGTGGAAGAAGTTAAAAAATCAGGATTACGCGGTAGAGGTGGTGCAGGATTTCCAACTGGAATGAAATGGAGTTTCTTGGCAAAGCCTGAAGGTGTGGCTCGTTACCTGGTGTGTAACGCTGATGAGTCGGAACCAGGAACTTTCAAAGACAGATATTTAATGGAGAAAATTCCTCATGCTTTAATTGAGGGAATGATTACTTCAAGTTTCGCATTAGGGGCAAAAACTTCGTACATATATATTCGTGGTGAATACTTTTATGTAGCACGTATTTTAGAAACTGCTATTGAAGAAGCTTACGCTGCTGGGTATTTAGGAAAAAATATTTTAGGAACAGGTTATTCTTTGGATTTGTCGGTGCAGGTAGGAGCAGGTGCTTATATCTGTGGTGAAGAAACTGCTTTGTTGGAGTCGTTGGAAGGTAAAAGAGGAAACCCTCGTATTAAGCCGCCATTCCCAGCTATTGCGGGATTGTACGGCTGTCCAACTGTTGTGAATAATGTTGAAACCATTGCTGCTGTTGTTCCTATTGTAATGATGGGTGGCGACGAATACGCAAAAATCGGTATTGGAAAAAGCACCGGAACAAAATTGATTTCTGCTTCCGGACACATCAATAATCCTGGTGTTTACGAAATTGAATTGGGCTTGCCTGTTGAAGAATTTATATACTCCAACGAGTACTGCGGAGGAATTTGGAAAAATAAAAAGATGAAGGCTGTGGTTGCAGGTGGATCTTCTGTACCAATTTTACCAACGGAATTAATATTGAAAACCGCTAAAGGCGAACCGCGCTTGATGAGCTATGAATCATTGAGTGATGGAGGATTTGCAACAGGATCAATGTTGGGATCAGGCGGATTTATCGTGTATGATGAAGACACCAGCATTCCAATGAACTTATATACTTTCAACCGTTTTTACCATCACGAAAGCTGCGGACAATGTTCGCCGTGTCGCGAAGGAACAGGCTGGATGGAGAAAGTAGCGCACCGAATTGTAGAAGGACATGGCAAAGCTACCGACATTGATTTGTTGTGGGACATTCAAAAAAGAATTGAAGGAAATACAATTTGTCCGCTTGGTGATGCCGCAGCATGGCCAGTAGCAAGTGCTATTCGTCATTTCCGTCATGAGTTCGAAGCATTGATACCAAAAACAGCAGTAGCACATTAAAAGAATATAAAGAATGGCAAAGGTTACTATAGATGGTCATACAGTAGAGGTTCCTGATGGAACCACTATTCTTCAGGCGGCCCGTGCGATAGGTGGTGAAGTTGCACCTCCTACCATGTGTTATCACTCCAAGCTGAAAACCAGCGGAGGATATTGTCGTACCTGCATCGTAAAAGTGAGCAAGGGTTCTGATAAAGATCCTCGTCCGATGCCAAAATTGGTGGCTTCCTGCCGTACTACTGTAATGGACGGGATGGAAGTGCAAAACTTGACTTCACCAGAAGTGGTGGATGCAAGAAAAGGCGTGGTGGAATTTTTATTAATGAACCATCCTTTGGATTGTCCTATTTGTGATCAAGCTGGAGAGTGCCATTTGCAGGATTTAGGTTATCAAAACGGTGGCGAAAAAACGCGTTTCGATTTTGAAAGAAGAACATTTGAAAGAAAAGATATAGGCGATAAAATTCAATTGCACATGAATCGCTGCATCCTTTGTTACCGCTGTGTTAAAACTGCCGATCAAATTACCGACGGTCGTTGTCACGGGGTGATGAACAGAGGAGATGTTTCTGAAATCAGCACTTATATTGAGAAAGCCATCGACAATGATTTTTCAGGAAACATGATTGATGTTTGTCCGGTGGGAGCATTAACCGACAAAACCTTCCGTTTCAAAAGCAGAGTATGGTTTACAAAACCTATGGATGCACACAGAGATTGTAAAAAATGTTCAGGTAAAGTAACGCTTTGGGAAAAAGGGGATGAGGTTTTGCGCGTTACAGGTAGAAAAGATCAATGGGGAGAGAACGAAGAATGGATTTGCAACGACTGTCGTTTCGAGCATAAAAAAACAAGCGATTGGACCATTGAAGGTCCGAGAAACATCGACCGTCACTCGGTTATTTCTCAAAACCACTACATGAAATTAGCGACTCCTCACTTCAAAAAGCTGGATAAATAATGGAATTAATGGAACTCATATTTAAAGCATCATTGGTAGTTGCCATCTTTGTGGTAACACTTTTGGTTGCTCTATATTCTACCTTTGCCGAAAGAAAAATTTCAGCGGTTTTACAAGATAGAATCGGTCCGAACAGAGCGGGACCTTTTGGTTTGCTTCAGCCTTTGGCCGACGGTGTTAAGATGTTCATGAAGGAGGAAATTATTCCTACAACCTCCAGTAAATGGTTGTTTATTTTTGCTCCATGTTTGGCTATGCTCACCGCCGGAATGTCAAGTGCAGTGATGCCTTGGGGAGGAAATTTAATTATTGATGGAGAAACTTATTCATTGCAAGTTGCCGACATCAACATTGGTATTTTGTACATCCTTGGAATTACTTCGGTAGGTATTTATGGAATCATGATTGGTGGTTGGGCATCCGACAATAAATATTCGTTACTAGGCGCTATTCGTGCTTCGTCGCAAATGATTTCTTACGAATTGGCGATGGGACTTTCTGTTATCGCTGTGGTGATGATGACAGGAGATTTGAGCATCAACGAAATTGTAAAAGGTCAGCCGGGCGCGCACTGGAATGTGTTTTACCAACCCTTAGGATTCATCATCTTTTTAATTTGTGCTTTTGCTGAAACCAACCGTGCTCCTTTCGATTTACCTGAGTGCGAAACCGAATTAATTGGTGGTTACCACACAGAGTACAGCTCTATGAAATTAGGATTCTTTCTCTTCGCAGAGTACATCAATATGTTTGTTTCTTGCGCACTGATTGCTGCGGTATATTTTGGAGGCTATAACATGCCATTTATCAACGACTTTGGCTGGTCGCCAAATACTGTGACCATTGTTGGAACAGCTTGTTTCTTCCTAAAAATTGCTTTTGGTATTTTCTTCTTTATGTGGGTACGCTGGACTTTACCACGTTTTCGCTACGATCAATTGATGAGATTAGGATGGCAGATATTGATTCCACTGTCGATTATAAACGTGATATTGACCGGTTTGGGAATTATTGTTTTTAAATAAAAACGAAATGAAGGCATTAACCAATAGATCTAAAGTTGCTGTAAATAAAGAGCTTTCCTTTATGGAGAGACTTTATTTTCCTGCAATTATAAAAGGGATGGCGATTACGCTAAGCCATTTATTCAAGAAAAAAGCTACGCTGAAATATCCAGAGGTTCAAAAAGAATTTGCACCGGTTTACCGCGGCAAACACGTACTGAAGCGCGATGAAAAAGGCGCCGAAAACTGTACTGCTTGTGGATTGTGTGCTGTTGCTTGTCCGGCGGAAGCCATCACCATGACTGCCGCTGAACGCAAAAAAGGCGAAGAAGGAAAATACCGAGAAGAGAAATATGCTGCAGTTTATGAAATCAATATGCTGCGTTGCATCTTCTGCGGATTGTGCGAAGAGGCTTGTCCGAAAGAAGCGATTTTCTTGACCGACGAAATCGTGAAAACCAGCTACGACAGACAAGATTTTGTTTACGGCAAGGATAAGTTGGTTGAAGACATGAACAATAGAATAGACATCACTAAAAGACAAAAAAAATATTAGAATGTTAGAATACGTTTTTTATATCCTGTCAGCAATATCCATCGCTTGTGCTTTATTGATGGTCTTTGCTAAAAACCCGATCCACAGTGTTTTGTTTTTAATAGGGACTTTCTTCTCTATTGCAGGCCACTTCGTTATTTTAAATGCCCATTTCCTGGCCATCGTGCAAATCATTGTTTACACAGGAGCCATTATGGTATTGTTTCTTTACGTGATCATGTTGCTCAATCTGAACAAAGAAAGTGAATCAACAAAACCAAACATTGTTAAAGTTGCTGCAGTAGTTTCTGCGGGATTGCTTTTCTTGGTGATGCTGGCTTCTTTCAAAGAAAGCATTGCGATTCCACTGCCTGAAGGAACAGATGGTATTGGTTCAGTTAAGAATTTAGGTAAAGTATTGTTTTCCGAATATTTGCTTCCATTTGAAGCAAGTTCAGTATTGTTCCTTTCAGCAATGGCGGGTTCAGTTTTATTAGCAAAAAAGAAATAAGAAAGTATGAACGAAATTACTTCCACGATACAAGTTGTGCCTTTGGAATACTACATTTTCCTTAGTGTTACACTTTTCAGTATTGGTGTTTTGGGGATGTTGATCCGCAGAAATGCCATCATCGCTTTTATGTCGATTGAGTTAATGCTCAATGCGGTAAACTTATTAATGGTTGCGTTTTCTGCTTTTCGCGGAGATGCAAAGGGTCAAGTATTTGTATTTTTTATTATGGTGGTAGCCGCTGCGGAAGTCGCGATTGGCCTGGCCATCCTAACAATGATACACCACAACAGAGGTTCTGTTGATATCAATGCATTGAATAAATTAAAATGGTAGTTTGCAAATGAACTTAGCTTTACTCATACCTGTTTTACCGCTGATTGGCTTTATCATCAACGGTTTATTCGGAAAAAACCTTTCAAAATCATCTGTAGGATTAATTGGAAGCGGCGCTATTTTAGGTGCTTTTATTTGCACCGTAGTGGTGTTTGTGTCTTTCGTTAGCGGAGGTTCAGCGGCAACAACTGTTAAGGCTTTTGATTGGTTGGTGATTGGTGATACCACACTTTCCTTTTCCTTTTTTGTAGATCAATTGTCGCTCATCATGATGTCGTTAGTGACAGGCGTTGGATTTTTAATTCACGTATATTCTGTTGGCTACATGCACGACGACGAAAACTACAACCGCTTTTTCGCTTACCTCAACCTCTTCGTTTTCTTTATGTTGTTGCTCGTTATGGGCGACAATTATTTAGTACTCTTCACCGGTTGGGAAGGTGTTGGTTTTTGTTCTTATTTACTGATCGGTTTCTGGTACAAAACACCGGATTACAATGATGCTGCGAAAAAGGCTTTCATCATGAACAGGATAGGTGACCTTGGATTTATCCTTGGATTATTTGTGATGTTCTCTGAATTTGGAAGTTTACAATTCACGGAAGTATTTGCGGATGCGGCTCAATATTCAGAAGGAAACCCTGCTATTTTGGGAATTACGATTTTGCTTTTTATTGGTGCTACAGGAAAAAGTGCTCAACTGCCTTTGTTCACTTGGTTGCCTGATGCAATGGCGGGACCAACGCCTGTATCTGCCTTGATTCATGCGGCAACTATGGTAACTGCTGGTATTTACCTCATTGTTCGTTCTCACATTTTATTTAACCTCGCTCCTGAAACCATGTGCATCATTGCTTGGGTAGGTGCTATTACTGCGCTGGTAGCTGCTACCATTGCGGTGGTTCAAAACGATATTAAAAAAGTATTGGCTTATTCTACGGTGAGTCAGCTCGGGATGATTTTTATCGCTTTAGGTGTAGGAGCTTATACTAGCTCGATGTTTCACTTGTTGACGCATGCGTTCTTCAAAGCCCTACTTTTCCTTGGTGCTGGTAGCGTGATTCACGCAATGAGCGGCGAACAAGACATTAGAAAAATGGGCGGATTGAAAAAGGCATTGCCGCTTACACACATCACTTTTGTGATTGGCTGTATCGCTATTGCAGGGATTCCTCCTTTCTCTGGTTTCTTCTCCAAAGACGAAATGCTGGCGCATATTTTTAATGATAGTCCGGCTTTATGGGTGGTGGCCTCTGCAACTTCTGCATTAACGGCTTTCTATATGTTCCGTTTGTACTTCCTTACTTTCTCTAATGGTTTCAGAGGAACAGATCATCAAAAACATCACTTGCATGAATCGCCTTCCAGCATGACTACACCTTTAGTGGTGTTGGCGGTGTTGGCAGCTTTTGGTGGGGTTTTAGGATTACCGCTCGAGTTATTCGGTTTGGAACACGGTCATTTCTTGCAAAATTTCTTGGGATTAGAAGACAGTAGTTTCGACTTGTCGCATGAAACTGAAATTTTCCTGATGTTGGGTGCTGTTGCACTTGCCGTTGCTTCGTGGTTATTGGCCAAAAGGATTTACAAAGAAAAACAAACACTTCCTGCTGAAAATGTAACAGGCATTCAAAAACTTTTTGTCGGGAAATATTTCCTTGATGAGGTTTATGAAAAGGTGATTATTCGTCCTTTCCAGTTGTTAGGAAACGCGTTGTACATTTTTATTGAAGAGCGAGTGATTGATCCGGTGGTGAATGCTTTTGGAACCTTGTCCGTAAAAAAAGGAAATTTTGTAAAACAACTTCAACAAGGAAATACAGGATTTTACATCTTCGGTATTGTAGCTGGTGTTGTGCTAATTTTAGTTGCTAATTTAATCTGGTTCAGATAATGATGACCTTACTTTTAATCGTTTTACCGTTGCTGGGAGCTCTTTCACTTTTTGTGATGAAAGGAGATTCCATTAAAAAAACGGCCTTCGCTATTTCTCTTGTCACCTTTGCTATGGCCATCGGTGCATGGATCAACTTTGATGCAAGTAATCTTTCGCAATATGCTTTTAAACAAGATTGGATTCCATCACTAGGAATTTCTTTCAGTGTGAATTTGGATGGCTTAAGCTTGCTGATGGTTTTGCTTACTACCTTCCTCACTCCTTTGATTATCCTTTCCACTTTTGACAGAGAATATAAAAACCCGCTGGCTTTTTATGCATTGATTTTAACCATGGAAATGGCCCTCATTGGTGTGTTTGTTACTCAAGATGCTTTCTTGTTTTACATTTTTTGGGAGTTGGCGCTGATTCCAATTTACTTTATTTCCTTGCTATGGGGCGGTGAAAATGCACGTCCAATAACATTCAAATTTTTCTTGTACACTTTGGCAGGTAGCTTATTGATGCTGTTTGCCATCATTTATTTGTATTTGCAAACGCCTGAGCATTCTTTCGCAATTGAGGCATTCCATAAAGTTATCCTGGCTCCTGAAACACAAAGTTGGATTTTCTGGATGCTTTTTATTGCCTTCGCTATTAAAATTCCAGTGTTCCCTTTCCATACTTGGCAGCCTTCCACTTACCACATGAACAGCACTCCGGGCACCATGTTGCTTTCGGGGATCATGTTGAAAATGGGGATCTTCGGTTTGATGCGTTGGTTGTTGCCTGTTGTTCCGCAAGGATGCATTGACAACGCTGATTACGTTGTTATCCTCGCTACCATTGGTATTGTTTACGCTTCTGCCATTGCTATAGTGCAAAAAGATTTCAAAAAATTGCTGGCTTATTCTTCTATCGCTCACGTTGGATTGATTACAGCTGGTGTGTTTTCATTTACCGACAATGGTTTGCGAGGTGCATCCATGCAAATGTTGGCGCACGGTGTGAATGTGGTAGGACTTTTCTTCGTTGCAGATATTTTATTCAACCGCACCAAAACTTTTGAAATGAAAGACATGGGCGGTATTCGCAGCAAAGCGCCATGGTTTGCGACTTTGTTCCTTATCATTTTGTTGGGTAGCGTTGCACTTCCTTTAACCAATGGTTTTGTTGGAGAGTTCCTTTTACTGTTAGGTGTTTATGAATACAGCAACGTAATTGCAGCTTTCTGCGGGTTAACCATCATTTTGGGCGCAGTGTACATGTTGATGTCCTACCAAAAAACTATGTTAGGAGAAACCTCTGCTGCTACTAAAGATTTTACAGATTTGACTTTCAATGAAAAGGCGGTGTTGATTCCAATTGCCATAGTGATTATAGCCACTGGTTTATATCCTAAACCATTGATTGATTTAGTAGAACCATCTGTACAATATATTTTGAGCTTTATAAACATTTAGGAAACTGATATGAACGTTTTAATTTTAATCTCTTGTCTCGGACTTTTGTCTTTGTTTGTTGGGCTTTCCGACTCCCTGAGAAGATATTCCCTCCAAGTTATTGTTGCCGGTGTATTGGCCCTTTTTGTTTTAAATTTCTTTAACTGGAATCAGGAAAATACCCGCTACTACCACGATATGGTGAACTTTGATCACTATGCTGTTGCGTTTACTGGTGTGATTTTATTTGTTGCTGCTTTGGTTTTCATGCTGTCGAAAGATCAATTCAATTTTGATGAAAAAGGAACTGGTGATTATTATGGTATCATGGCTTTCACAGTAGCAGGCGCCATTATGATGGTTTCTTATTCCAACCTTGCGATGTTATTTATTGGGATTGAAGCGCTTTCTGTTTCATTGTACACATTGGCTGGAAGTAAAAAAACGAGTCACGAATCCAATGAAGCTGCATTGAAATATTTTATCCTCGGTGCTTTTGCCACAGGATTTTTGCTTTTTGGAATCACCATGATTTACGGTGCTACCGGTTCATTCAACCTCGCAGAAATTGCTGCTTATGTTAACGGAAGTAAAGATCTTCCTTACTTGTTTTATGCTGGCTTGCTGATGTTGATGGTTGGTTTGCTCTTTAAAGTTTCTGCTGCTCCTTTTCACTTTTGGGCGCCCGATGTGTATGAAGGTTCTCCAAACATTGTTACTTCTTTCATGGCTACAGTGGTTAAAATCGCTGCTTTCGCTGCTTTTTACAGATTGTTCAGCACTTGCTTTGGAGGCGCATCTGAACAATGGGAAATGATTTTGAGTGCGGTAGTTGTGCTTACTTTGGTGATTGGAAACTTCTCGGCTTTGGCACAAAGCAATCTTAAACGTCTTTTGGCTTACTCAGGAATCGCCAATGCAGGATTTATGCTCTTGGCTATAGTTGCTTTAAAAGGTGATGCTGCAAGCGCTCTATTCTATTATTCAATCGCTTATGCCGCTGCTTCATTAGGAGCCTTTGCTGTTTTGATTTTGCTATCAGAAGAAGGACAAACATTAAGTATCGACAGTCTGCGTGGCCTAGGAAAAAAGAATCCAGTAGTTGCTGTTTTGTTTTGCATCGTTTTATTGTCGATGGCTGGTATTCCGCCAACAGCGGGGTTCTTCGCAAAATACTTCATCATCTCTACAGCCATTGCCAACGGACATTTAGCGGTGTCGCTCATTGCAATATTGACATCTTTAGTAGGGATTTACTATTACTTTAAAATCATTGCTACTTTGTTTTCTGCTCCGGTAGAAGGAAGTGAAAACACTATAGCGGAGAAGAAGAGTTATATCTTGATTCTTTGTGCTGTGATCATTATCGCTGCAGGGATCTTGCCGGAATTGATCATCAGTCTTTTAAGGTAATCAACTAAATAGCAGCTTAAATAAATAGGAGATTGTTGTTACAACAAAGCTCCAGGAAATTGCTGTAAACACCAAAACAGGAACGGCTGCTGGTTTTTTACCAAAGTATTTTGCCACTAAAATTGTTGCTAAAGGCACCGACACGATACCCATCGTTGCTGCCATGCCTACCAATCCAAAACGGTTTTTGATGTTTACTATTCTTCTGTTTTGTTTGGTAAATGCTTTTTTTTCTTTCTTGCTTTTGAAGAATTTAAGGATTTGTTTTCCCAAAAAGAAAAACGTCAATACACCCAATACACCGCCTGTTGACGTAATGATAATGGTTGTCCAGTAGGAATACAATCCTGATCCTATCATGCCAATGGGAGTAAATAATATTTTTACTCCGCTAAGCAGTATCAATGTAATTGCTGGTATTATCCCTATATCTAGCATTGTTATTTAAATGTGCGGAAAAATATCGGCAATAAAAATTCAGAATTGAGAAAAGTTGTTAATTGAAAATGAAAGCGGGTGTGGGAGTGGGTTTTGAGAAATGAGAGTGGAGTTCGTCGCTCTCGCTTCTCACTCTCACTCTCATTTAATGTGGGCCCACATGGACTTGAACCATGGACCCTCTGATTATGAGTCAGATGCTCTAACCAGCTGAGCTATAGGCCCTCGAAATTAATCGGATTGCAAATGTATCTTTTGAGGTTAACATTACCAAGAATAGTTTTGAATTTTTGATATTTGCACACTATGGAAGGACAAATAAAAAATATCATTTTCGATTTGGGTGGCGTTTTGTACGATATCGATTATACTAGAACAATAGGCGCAATGGAGAAAATTGGCGTGAAAGATTTTGATAAAATTTTCACGCAAAAAAACCAGTCGGATTTGTTTAACCGTTTGGAAGAAGGAAAAATAACGGCGGATGATTTTACTAAGGAATTGTCGATTATAAGTGGAGTAGCGCTCAACACAAAAGATGTGGAGTGGGCTTTAAACACTATGCTTTTCAATATTCCAACACATCGTTTGGAATTGGTCAATGCACTGCGAAAAAAGTACCGCGTTTTTTTATATAGCAATATTAACGAAGTGCATGCCGCTGAAATACATCGCGTGATTATGGAAACGCATGGCATTTCCGATTTCAATCAGCACTTTGAAAAGGTATATTACTCTCATGAAATGGGCATCCGTAAACCCAATGCCGAAGGGTTTTTGACTATTGTAAATGAGCAAAAACTAAATCCTCAGGAAACTTTGTTCATTGATGATTCACCGCAACATGTGGAAGGCGCTAAACGAGCGGGATTACAAGCTGTATGGTTGGATTTGAAGCAAAATGACATACATCAACTGATAGAAAAAATGGGTTTGTAGGCTAGCCTAATTTCAATCCTTTTTCATCCACTTCCATCTTTACTTCTTTCCCGAAAATCAGCGCTCTGTTATCAGCAACATGGCCTGCTGGAAAATTAAAGTAAATTGGAAATTTGTATTCTTTCACTGCATCGTAAATTATTTCTTCTGTGTTTTTGTCGAAGGGCAACGCCGCTTCCTGCATGTCGCTAAATTGTCCGATTAGCAAACCTTTTAAATCTTTCAATGCTCCGGCTCTTTTCAACGAATACATCATCCTGTCGAGGTGATAGTAGTATTCGTTTAAATCTTCCAAAAAGAGAATTTTCCCTTTCAGATTCGGAAAAGATTTTGACCCTAGAAGCGAATATATAATGGATAAATTTCCACCAACAATTTCTCCTTTTCCTTTCCCTTTGCGGTTGAGCTTGTGTTTTGTTTTTAGCTCGTATTTCATCTTCCCTTTGAAAACGGCTTCTTTCAAGGTAGACAGCGTTTCTTTGGAGTTTTTTTCAAAGTTGAGTGGCATCGTTGCATGAATGCTCGGCGCAAGTATTTTAGCATTTAAATGCGAGTGAAAAACAGTAATGTCACTAAAGCCAATCAGCCATTTCGGATTTTTTTTGAATGCCTTAAAATCAATGTTGTCAATGATTTGAATGGAGCCATATCCGCCACGCGCAAAGAAAACGGCTTTTATTTCAGGGTCATCCAAAAAGGTTTGAACTTCGTCTAAACGTTTTTCTTTAGGAGCTGAAAATTGAAAATATTCCGAATCAATAGTTTCACCCACCACCACCTGTAAGCCCCAATCAATAAGGACTTTCACTGCTGCATCAATTTCTTTGCGCGAAATTCTTTTTGCTGGAGCAGTGATGGCTACTTTATCGTTGGGTTTTAGGAAAGGGATTTTCATATTGTGTATTCTCTTTTAATTTTGATAATACTGTTTCTTTTTCAGCATCATTTTTAAATAGCTCATAGCAGAATCTAATAAAGGCTTTATCTTCATTAGTGTATTCGTTGTTCGATTTAGATAATAGTAGGGAAGTCCTTTCTTCCAGTTCTCGGAAATCTTCACAAATAATTTTTTGTAAAAACCAAGAATCCATTCCAATAGGCCCTTTATAAATTAATTCACCTAAAACAATCCTGATTTGATAGGTATGTTGAAGCCAAAGTACTTTTGACGCGGCAATGCCTTTTAAATAATTTTCTTTGTTCAAATTTCTATGTAAATCCCACGCAGTGAATTTATACTCATCCAAATTTTTATTCCACACGTCATTATTAATTGTGTCTAAAGAGCAATAAATTATTTCGTCAGCTTTGCGTTCAAATTGGTCAAATAATTCGTCGATTATTTTTATGATGGAATAAAGTTCAATTTCATTAAATGATTCTGGCGAGCCAAGGTATTCTCCAATTAGAGTATCCAGATATTTGTCCAGGTCATAATCAAAATTGTTTATGCTATGAGGCAGATTTCCCGCAATTGGCCACATAAATCGCATCGGAAGATCAAGTTGTGCAATATGAAGATCATATTGCACAATAGCGGATTTAAACATTTGACACCAAGCAGACATAACTAAATTTGAATAAAATCAAAGCTATGCATTTTTAATCTCTTCGCCCAGCATGACACAACATCGATATCCGTCCTTTGCTTGGGAGTCCAGCTACATTCAACAGATTAAGTAACTCAACAATAAGATGGTTACCTGAGAAAAGTGGAAAAATATGGAATCCAATTCCATATTTTTCCACTTTTCATCTTCTTCAAACTTTCTTTATTCCTTCCCAATTCCTTTTATCTTTGCCCATATGACAAAACAAAGATATACCATCACCACAGCGCTTCCCTATGCCAATGGCCCTTTACACCTTGGCCACGTAGCAGGCGTATATATTCCAGCAGATATTTATGTGCGCTATTTGCGCGCAAAAAATGAAGATGTTATTTTCATTGGCGGTACCGATGAACACGGAGTACCTATCACCATCAAAGCAAAAAACGAGGGCGTTACGCCGCAGCAAGTGGTAGATAAGTACCATAACATCATAGACGATTCTTTAAAACAATTGGGAATTACTTTGGATATTTTTTCCAAAACAACTTCCAAAACGCATTATAAAACCGCATCTGATTTATTTAAAAAGCTTGAAGGGGAAGGTGCTTTCACCGAAGAGGTGACCGAGCAATATTATGATGAGGAGAACAAACAGTTTTTGGCCGACAGGTACATTACAGGTACTTGTCCGCATTGCGCCAATGAAAAGGCTTATGGCGATCAGTGCGAAAAATGCGGAACTACTTTAAACGCTACCGATTTAATTAATCCGCGTTCGGCCTTGAGTGGAAATAAGCCGGTTTTAAAGCAAACCAAACATTGGTTTTTGCCTTTGGATCATCATGAAGAATGGTTGAAAACCTGGATTTTAGAAGGTCATCAAGATTGGAAATCGAATGTATACGGACAGTGTAAAAGCTGGCTGGAAGCGGGTTTGCATCCGCGTGCAATTACGCGCGATTTGGACTGGGGCATTCCTGTTCCAGTTGCGGGTGGAGAGGGAAAAGTGCTGTATGTGTGGTTTGACGCGCCGATCGGATATATTTCTTTCACGCAGGAATTGCTTGCCAACGACAAAAATCGTAAATGGGAAGATTATTGGAAAAAGGATGGCAAATCTAAACTGATTCATTTCATTGGAAAAGACAACATTGTTTTTCACTGTATTATTTTTCCTTCGATGCTGAAATTGTTTGGTGATTATATTTTGCCCGACAATGTGCCGGCCAACGAATTTTTGAATTTGGAGGGTGATAAATTTTCTACTTCCGGCAACTGGGCAGTATGGCTGCATGAGTTTTTGGCCGATTTCCCTGATAAAACCGATGTGTTGCGCTATACCTTGTGTTCCAACATGCCGGAAACTAAGGATGCTGATTTTACTTGGAAAGATTTTCAAGCAAAAAACAACAATGAACTCGCGGATAATCTCGGCAACTTTGTGAACCGTGCTTTTGTGCTCACGCATAAATTCTTCAATGGTTTTGTTCCTGCGTTGGCGAATCTGAAGGAGATTGATGAAAATACTTTGGAGCAGGCCAAAGAATTCAATGGAACAATCTCTGAGAGTTTGAATAAATATCGCTTTCGCGAAGCTTTATCCGAGCTCATGAAATTATCCAGTTTGGGTAATAAATATTTGGCTGATACAGAGCCGTGGAAAATCAAAGACAATCCGGAAAGAGTTGGAACTATTTTGCGCGTTGCCTTGGAAATAGCAGCAAAAATAAGCGTTTTAGGAAGTCCGTTTTTGCCGGAAACGAGTCAGAAAATTTCTTCATGGCTGGGGATTTCCAATAAAGAATGGAGCGATGCCGAAAGAAATTTATTACTGACAAATGGTTTTGTTATAGCGACAACTCCGCAATTGTTGTTTAGCAAGATTGAAGATGATGTAATTGCTGCTCAACTGGAAAAATTGAAAGCGTCCAAATTGGCAGTGCAACAAGCAAAAGTTAGTGCCGCTCCGCAAAAGGAGAATGTTTCTTTTGAAGATTTTTCTAAAATGGATATCCGTGTAGGAACAATCATTGAAGCAGAAAAAGTTCCTAAAACAGCTAAATTGCTGAAGTTGAAAATTGATACTGGCATCGATCAACGAACTGTAGTTTCGGGCATTGCCGAGCATTACAATCCAGAAGATATCATAGGCAAACAAGTGAGCATTCTAGTAAATCTCGCGCCAAGAAATATCAAAGGAATTGAATCTCAGGGAATGATTTTGATGGCGGAAAACAGTAAAGGTGAATTGGCGTTTGTATCGCCTGAGAAGGTTATTGATAATGGAGGTGGGGTGAGGTAGGTTCGTGCCGTCATTGCGAAAATTTTTGTACTCAAAAATTAAAGCAATCCTATAATTTTAATAAGTCTGATTGTATCTGCTAGATGTTATGATGGGATTGCTTTAATTTTTGAGTACAAAAATTTTCGCAATGACGGAGGCGGCAGAGGGTTGTTTCAGAGAACAGCTATTTGTATTCCTTCACAAAAAAATCATAGTACTGCGCCACGTTTTTGTTTTTGTAAAAAGTAACATAGTTGGTCACAGAGATGGGGAAATAGTTTGTGCCCACATTTGGGAAATTATTTAAAACTTTGGCGTTTAAATTTTTATAGAAATCCATTACAGTTTCATTTTTTCGGAAAGTTTTGATCACGATGGCTTTTTGAGAATCCTCCCAAATGATGCTTTGTTGCTCAAGGTTTTCCAAGCCGTAATAAGTGGAATTGAAGTTGGCAATTTCTTTTTCTAATGCATTGATGTCGGTATTTTTTTCGTCGGCAATAATGATAAAATAATGCTCTTCGTTTTTGTTGATGGTGTAGGTTTTTTCCGGATTTGTGTTGGCTGTGTTTGTATTAGTCATGCTGTTGAGCACGTCATTGGCGGAGTTTGCGGCATCGGATCCAGGGAAAGATGTTTTCACAATTAATAGTTCTTTCTTGAATTCTTCTTTGCCTTGTGTTTGTCCGATGGCAAAGGCTTTCAGCAGCTCAAACTGTGGTTCCAGCTCATTGTTTTTGTAAGTTGCATTTAGGTTTTTCGATTCAGAAATGACCAAAGCAAAATTTCCTTTTTTGTATTCGTTCAACAGTTTTTCGTATTGTGTATTGACGATTAATTTTTGTTGCGCTTCTTCCTGACTGTTTTCTTTTTTGTTGATTAAAGAGGCGTATTCGCTCGTAGGGAAATCAGTGTTGATAAGCCCTTTGTAGTAGGCGGCCCTTTCCATTTTGTTTATTTTTAAATTGGCTCTGTATAGCAAATAGTAAGATTTTAGAGCGTTTTTGTTTTGAGGAAATTTATTGTTCATCTCTTCAAAAGCTTTGATTGCAGCAGGCAAATCTTCAAGATTGTCTTTGTACAAAATGCCTAGTTTGTAATATGCATCAATCATTTTATCCTGAGAAATTTTTAGGGCTTCAGGTGTTAAAGGAAGTGCAGAGAGGTAATATTCTCTTGTTTTTTTCTTGTCGGTACTTTGATCGGCATTGGCTGCAGCGTTGTTGTCATCGCCGCCATCGGTTCCAAAGGCTGCGGCACTTTTATTTTTTCTGCGCCAGTTGTCTTCTAATTTTCTTGCACCCCAAATTCCGGTGAATTTTCCTTGTCCAACAGCAATTAATTTAGGATTGTAAAAATACCATTTCACATTTTCATTGGATGGTTCGTTAGTGGTTTGTCGTGCTGCTGCATCCTGTTTCTGAAATGCGAGTTCAGCATCAAGATCTTCTTTTTCTTTTAAGTTGGAAATGATCTTATCAATTTTTTTGATGCGCTGTGCTTCAGTCATGGCAGCCATTGTTTGCAAGCTGTCTTCGGTTGTAATGATTTCAATTTGCACAACAATTTCGGCGAGTGAATTTTTTTTGACGAGGGTTCTTTCGTAGGCTGTGTGTGTGGTTGGCAGAACGGTGATGGTACTGTCGTAATAAGCAGACGCCTTTACATAGTCGGGTTTTTCAAAACTCATATCTGCCAATGCAAGGTAGGCTAAGGCCTTTTGTTTGGGGTTGTTTACGCTGGTTCTGGCCGCCACCAAGAAATTTTCAGAAGCTTTGTCTTTTTGTTTTTCTTTTAAATACAATTGGGCAATGGAGTAATATATTTGATCGAGATACTCTTGATTTTTTTCGTCTTTAGCCAGTTTCAACAAGTCTTTGATGTAGGCATCAACACTTTGTCCTTCCACGTGGCAGAGGGCCATGTGAATACGTGCGTTGAATTCCATTTCATATTTCACACTAGCTGCCGCCACTTGTTTAAACATTACAATGGCTTCGGTATTTTGTCCGCTTTCCAAATACAATTGCGCTAAGATGTAAGTCCAACGCGGAGTGTTTTTCCCCTTTTTGGAAAAGGTAATGGCTTCTTTAAATGCTTTTATGGCCTCCTTGTGGTCGTTGGTTTTTATGAAGTACTGTCCGCGTGTGGCATAGTATTCTGCTTTTTTCTTTTTAGGAAGGTCTTTGTCGTTTTCAAGCATATCCAATTTCTGACGAGCATCGTCGAATTTTTCCATTGCGATGTACGATTTCACCAGCCAGATGAGCGCATCGTATTTTATTTTTTTGTCGTGGTATTCTTTAGCGATGTATTCAAAGGTTTCGGCTGCCGATTGGTATTCGCGCTTGAAGAAATAAGCTTTCCCGAGCACGAAGTAAGAATCGTCAATGAAAGGATTTACTTCTCTGTCTTCCGCTTTGGTTTCGCCTTTCTTTTTTATTTTAAAGCGCATGCTGTGTTTGTTGATCGCTTTAGATGCTTTTTTAATGGCAATTTCCAGTTCAGGGGTAACCTCGGTGGCATTTTCCGCTGTGCCGTAGGGGAAGGCATCTAAAAGCTGGTCGTAATCATCGTAGTGTTTTTTCAGCAAAGTGGCTTCAGCACTTTTTAATTTTTCATTGGCGTTGAAGTACACGTTGTAGCGTGTGGTGAGGCCATGATAGAATTTATTTGGGAAAGCATTTTTTTCCGTACTGCACGAATGGAGCAGCAAAAGGAGTACAACGGTATAGGCAGAAAATCTTTTCAAGTGTGCGATTAACGGAAAATGAACAAAAATATTTTAAATTTCGTATTTATGTGGCTTCCCTGCAAATGACTAAATTTGTTTTAACACAAAAAACCCACTTTGAAAGAAGACCTTAGCGATAAAAGTAAGAAAATACTGAACAAGCTGAAAAGGCAGCATGTTTTAGTGATTGAAGATGAGGAACACAATTCTGGGAAAGTGTTGTTTTATAAGTCGCGTTTGATTTCGCTAATCGGCATGGGGATATTGGTTTTCGCGGCGATTTTCGTTTTGTCTTTTCTTTCTATTGCTTATACTCCGTTGCAAAAGTTGGTGCCTGGTTTTTTAACTTCTTCTCAAGAGGATGTGATCATGCAAGATGCTCATATGGTGGACGAGATAGAAGATCAGATCAAAGGCAAAGAAATTTATTATTCGCATTTAGATTCGTTGATTGAAGAGTGGATTCCTGAGGAAGATCCCAATAAGCAGAATGCAGCAGCAGCTCAAATTCCTGTGCTACAAGCGGCCGACGAGCAAATGAAGGCGATAAGGAACTTTCACTTTTTTTCGCCTTTGTCGGGATATATTTCAAAGCAATTTAATTATCAGGAAAAACATTACGGAATTGATATAGTGACCAACAAGAATGAAGCGGTAAAGGCCACTTTAAATGGAAGGGTAATATTTTCGTCGTGGTCGGCGGAAACTGGTAACACTATAGTTTTACAGCATACTAATAATCTTATTTCGGTTTACAAGCACAACGCCGCATTGCTTAAAAAGGAAGGTCAGTTTGCCAAGGCAGGAGAAGTAATTGGAATCATTGGTGATTCGGGTGAAGAAAGCTCGGGCCCGCACTTGCATTTTGAATTGTGGTTCAATGGAACGCCTTTGAATCCGTCGAATTACATGAATTTTTAAGCCAGAAGCGCTTTAATTTTTTTCTCCACTTCCTCTACCGAAATTCTATTGATACAAATGTCTCCAGGATGCATGCAATGTATTTGATCACAAGGATTACAAGGCAGTTTGTGATGAATGAAAGTCCCCTTTTGATGATATGGTCGGAAAGTTTCTGTGATGCTCGGACCGAATAATCCAATCACCGGAATATTCATTGCTGAAGCCAAATGCATGGGTCCGCTATCATTGCCAACAAATAATTTAGCGTGCGCTGCAATAGCCGCGAATTGTGTTAATGAGCATTTCCCAGCAAGATTGGTGGCCGTAAATTTTAAATTTTTGATGATTGCGTCATTCAATTCGGCATCTTCTGGTCCGCCGCCAAATACAATTTGAAATCCCGTTTGGTGCAAATAATTCGCTAGCGCTTCATAGCGCTCTGGGGCCCATTGTTTCAACGGTCGGCGTGCTCCCGCATGAAGGATGACGAAGTTGTTCAAGCTATTTTTTTCACACCAGTTTTGTGCAAATTGCTTGTCGTCGTCATTGATGAATAAGCGCAACTGAGCTTTATCAGGTATGTCCTTCAGGACTGGCGCCATGATTTGATAATTCACTTCCACTTCGTGTTTGTGGGCGCCCAAATTTCTATTCTTCATTCGCGCAGAACCACGATCCAGTCGGTATTTCGGACGGTTGAATAGCGCAAACCAAAACATTGGCCAGCTGCTGCGCAAATCTAAAATGAGATCATATTTGCCTGATAACTCTGATTTTTGCGTGACGATTTTATCGATCGTTGGATCGTCTTGAACAATTTTCTTTACCAAGGCTTTGCACAAAAGCGTGATTTCTGCTTCGGGATGCGATTTTCGTAGAGTTTCAAAAGAAGGAAGAGCTGTGATCATGTCGCCGATCTCATCAATTTTAATGATTAAAATGCGATTGAAACTTGCAGGAGGAGTTGAGTTTCCGTTGATCCATTTGCTCAGGAGGATAGAAAAAATGTAATAACATTTCTCTTTCCAGCTTTCCAGGCGGTAATGGATTTTCAATTGCATGGAGTAAAAATAGGATTCATTTCTTTAAACCCGAAACGAAAGAAATGGGTCTAAATTTTTTACTTTAGCTGAATCATAAAAATCACATGGGACTCAAAGCCGCGTTAAGCAAACCGTTTGCAAAATATATTTCCAAAAAAGTATACAAGGAAGCCGCCCGAGCAGTGGAACTGCAGGAAGCTACATTGAAAATGCTGATGGATAAAGCGAAGGATACTGCCTTTGGAAAGGAGCATAAATTTTCTTCTGTAAAAAATTACGAAGATTTCAAAAAAGCCGTTCCTGTTAAGGATTACGAAGGCATTAAAAAATACATTGAAAGAATTAAACACGACGAGGAAAACGTTCTATGGCCTGGTTTGCCAATGTATTTTAGTAAAACGTCAGGAACAACTTCCGGCGTGAAATACATTCCTATTTCCAAAGATTCCATGCCCCACCACATCAAAGCAGCGCGCAACGCCATTTTGCTGTACATCGCCGAAACGGGCAAGGCAGAATTTGTGGATGGAAAAATGATTTTTTTACAAGGAAGTCCGGAATTAGACAATTCTTACAAAACGCCAACCGGACGATTGTCAGGGATTACAGCGCATCACGTTCCAAAATATTTACAAAAAAATCGGAAGCCTTCATACGAAACCAATTGCATTGCCGATTGGGAAACCAAGCTGGATGCCATCATTGAAGAAACGGTGAATGAAGACATGCGTGTGATTTCTGGAATTCCACCATGGGTTCAAATGTATTTTGAGCGCATTCAGGCCAAAACCGGAAAACAAATTAAAGATGTATTTCCCAACTTTTCTTTGTTTGTGCAAGGCGGCGTGAACTATCGTCCCTACCAGCCTATCATGGAAAAAATTATTGGTAAGTCTATTCCTACTGTTGAGGTTTATCCTGCATCTGAAGGATTTATTGCTTTCCAGGATTCGCAGAAACACGAAGGTTTACTGCTCAATACCAATGCCGGAATATTTTTTGAATTTATTCCTGCCGATGAATTTTTCAATGAAAGTCCGACTAGGATTTCTTTGAAGGATGTGAAATTGAACGTGAACTATGCTATTATTCTCAGTACCAACGCAGGCTTGTTTGGATACAACATTGGCGACACCGTAAAATTTGTTTCTTTAAATCCATACAGAATTGTTGTTTCAGGAAGAATCAAACATTTTATTTCTGCTTTTGGTGAACACGTGATTGGTGAAGAAGTGGATCGCGCGATGATTGCCACTTGTGAAAAATTTGGCGTTGAAGTAACAGAATTTACTGTTGCTCCGCAGGTTGCTCCGAAAGACGGATTGCCTTATCATGAGTGGTTTGTAGAGTTTAGAAAAAGTCCGGCTGATTTGTCCGCTTTTGTAAAACACCTCGATGAACAAATGGTGAAACAAAACGTGTATTACAAAGATTTAATCACTGGAAATATTTTGCGTTCTCTTGTTCTTACCGAAATTGCTAAAGACGGATTTATCGGATACATGAAGTCGGAAGGCAAGCTTGGCGGACAAAATAAAGTGCCGCGTTTGGGGAACGATAGAAAAATAGCGGATGCTTTGGGTGCTTTTAAAGTGAAATAGTCAGAGAGGGCATAAATCATTATCTTCGCCTTTCTTCAAAAATGCAAAAGAAAAAAATCGCAATATTAGGTTCATCAGGTTCTATTGGAACTCAGGCTTTGGAAGTGATTCAGGAGCATCCTGATCAGTTTGAAGTAGAAGTATTGACGGTGAATAGCAATGCGGATTTGCTGATTGAACAAGCAAAAAAATTCAAGCCCAACACAGTGGTCATCGCCGATGAAGCAAAGTATCTCTTTGTTAAAGAGGCTTTGGATAAGGAAGATGTGCATGTATTTGCTGGAGAGGCTGCTTTATCGGAAGTGATGGAAATGCAAAGCATCGATATGGTGCTCACGGCCGTAGTTGGATTTGCTGGATTAAAACCAACGCTTACTGCCATCAACGCAGGTAAACAAATAGCCTTAGCCAACAAGGAAACTTTGGTGGTGGCTGGTGAAATGGTGACCAAAATGGCGCGAGAAAAAAACGTAAATATTTTTCCTGTTGATTCGGAACATTCGGCAATTTTCCAATGTCTCGCCGGAGAATACGGCAACCCGATTGAAAAAATATATCTCACTGCTTCAGGCGGACCTTTCCGAGGTTGGTCGGCAGAGAAATTGGCAACAGTTACAAAAGAACAAGCTTTGAAACATCCCAATTGGGAGATGGGAGCGAAGATCACCATCGACTCTGCATCCATGATGAACAAAGGGCTGGAAGTGATTGAAGCCAAATGGCTCTTCGGATTAAAGGCCGAACAAATTGATGTTATCGTTCATCCTCAATCCATTGTTCATTCCATCGTTCAGTTTGAAGACGGATCGATGAAAGCACAAATGGGATTGCCAGATATGAAGTTGCCCATTCAATATGCAATGGCTTATCCGCAAAGGTTAAAATCGTCTTTTAAAAGATTTAACTTTTTGGATTATCCAGCACTTACTTTTGAAGCGCCCGATACAAAAACTTTTCGTAATCTTGCTTTGGCCTTTGAGGCGATGAAAAGAGGCGGAAATGCGCCTTGTGTGCTGAATGCGGCGAATGAAATTGTGGTAGAGGCGTTTTTGAAAAACAAAGTTAAGTTTTTGGAAATGCCCGACATCATTGAAAAATGTTTGAGCGACATAAAATTTATTGCAACTCCTTCGTTAGAAGACTATTTAGAGACCGACCGCACGAGCAGAGAGATGGCCAAAGAAATTATTTTAAAAACAGTTAGCATTTAATCCATGGAAATATTAGTAAAAGCAGTCAGTTTGATCATGAGCTTGTCCATCCTTGTTTTATTACACGAGATGGGGCACTTCATTCCTGCGAGATTATTCAAAACAAAAGTGGAGAAATTCTATTTGTTTTTTGATCCTTGGTTTTCTCTTTTCAAATTCAAAAAAGGAGATACCGAATATGGTATCGGCTGGTTGCCCTTTGGTGGCTATGTAAAAATTGCGGGGATGATTGATGAGTCCATGGACAAAGAAGCCATGAAGGAACCGGCAAAACCTTGGGAATTCCGTAGCAAACCGGCGTGGCAACGATTGATCATCATGTTGGGTGGTGTTACGGTAAATGCATTGTTGGCTTGGGCCATTTATAGTATGTCGCTGTTTACTTGGGGACAAGAATATTTGCCCAATGAAAATGTGACTTACGGTGTTGCTTGTGATTCACTCATGTATGATTATGGCTTTAAGGACGGCGATAAAATTATTATGGTTGATACCATGCATCCTAAAGATGTAAGGGATATCAGCAAGATCATCATGCTGGATGAGGCGAGAAAAATCACCATCGAAAGAGAAGGTAAGCAATCGGTGATTGTGCTGCCCGACGACTTTCATAAAATCATGATGGGAAGAAAGGAAGAAACGCCTTTGTTTGAACCTAGAATCCCTTTTGTAATTGATTCAATATTGAAAGACGACCATTCATTGGCGCAAAAATCAGGACTCAAAAAGAAAGATAAAATTGTTGGGATCAACAATATTTCAACTCCGTTTTATCAGGATTTTAGTGCACAAATTCATCAGTTCAAAAATCAAACTGTGAACTTGCAGGTTATTCGTGGTAACGACAGTGTAGTTGTTGCTTGTGGCGTTGATTCAGCTGGTAAACTTGGTTTATCACCGGTTGGTGATTACACTCAATATTTTAAAACCGAGAAACGTCAATACACCTTCATGGAGTCGATTCCTGCCGGATATAATTCTGCAGTTGGAACTCTTAATGGATATGTGAAAGGCTTTAAATTACTGGCGTCGAAAGAAGGGATGTCAAAAGTGGGAAGCTTCGGAACTTTGGGAAGTTTATTCCCTGAATCGTTTTCAGAAGAACATTATTGGGAGAAATTTTGGGCGATCACAGCATTATTGTCGGTGATTTTAGCTTTCATGAATTTATTGCCAATTCCAGCATTGGATGGTGGACACGTGATGTTCCTTTTGTTCGAAATTATTTTGAGAAGAAAACCAAGTGAAAAATTCATGGAATACGCACAAATAGGAGGCATGATATTGCTGTTTGGATTAATGGCACTGGCCTTGTTCAACGATGCGGCTAAATTCCTGTTTTAAGGCTTGAACATTTTCCTGTTAGTAATATTTCGCACCGGTATTTAACTCGGGCTGCATTAATAAGTATACTTGTTGTATGCTGAAGTCCCGAATTATCATTTTACTCATCGTCATCATTTGCGTCCTCAAATCCGCAGTGGCACAGGATACTACCAAGCTGGATACTTCCTATCGCTACAAAAAAGTAATGATCATTCCTTTTGAGGAGCAAATGTACATTTGCCAAATTCAAAATATGTTGGCCAATGAATCAAGGATGAATACTTCACAAATCATTCGCAATTTCAGGTACAATATTGCTTCTTCCATGCAAACAGAGTTTTTGTATTTGTACAGCACTACGTCACTGATTCATTTGGTGGAGGATTCATTGAAAGATTTGCATCGTGTTTACGGTTCCATCAGCAGAACCTATGATCCAATTCCGGAAGAGCCGAAAGAAGAAAAGAAAAATGGCCTTCCTATCCTCAAGAAATTTGAGCATAAAAAGAAAGAGGATAACGAAAAAACACACATTCAAAACGGACAAATTGTGTCGCATTACGACAATACTCCGCGTTTCATGAACGCCGTCATCAAAGACAAAAAACTATTGCCATACCTCTACAAAAAATATGGCACCGACCTTTTTGTTTTTATTAACGAAATGGATATTGAAAATGATTTGTCGGATCCTTATAAAGTTGCCGAAAACAACTACCTGCGCATATTAAAATTTCATTACACCATTTACAATGTCAAGGGACAAATTGTGTCGATGGGTGTGGTGTCAACCACTTTTCCTTCTACCGAAAACAACGTTGCGAACATCGTAAAAAATTATTTCCCTTTAATTACCAAGCAGCTGGCTGCTAAACTTCCACAACCTAGAGTGCCTCGAGTAAATACTACAGCTCCAATAGAAAGTAAAACTGGTGGGGTACTAGGCAAATAAGCAAACATTTTTTCCTCATATTTCACAGATTAACATGGATTAAGAAATGCATCTGTGTTAATCTGTGAAATCTGTGGGAAATTTATCATATTCGTACTAAACTCTTGCATATGTCGCCATTCAAAATAGATTCTGTTCTTAAGAAGTTAAATATTAAGCCTTTGAATCCGGGGGTTTCTACCGGTCAAACCTGGCTCAAAAATTCCGAAAAAAGTATTTCTTCCTTTTCTCCTGTGGATGGCAAGCTCATCGCAAAGGTGTCTGTGGCCAATAAAAAAGATTATGAAAAAGTGATTGCCACAGCCGAGCAGGCTTTTGTGAGTTGGCGCATGGTACCGGCGCCAAAGCGTGGTGAAGTAGTGCGACAAATAGGCGAAGCATTGCGCGAAAACAAGCAGGCATTGGGAGAGCTGGTGTCGTACGAAATGGGAAAATCACTGGAAGAGGGTTTGGGCGAAGTACAGGAGATGATTGATATTGCTGATTTTGCAGTTGGATTATCTCGACAGTTGAATGGACTCACCATGCATTCTGAACGCGCAAAACACAGGATGTATGAGCAATACCACCCCTTAGGGATTGTTGGTATTATATCGGCCTTTAATTTTCCGGTAGCAGTATGGTCGTGGAATTCTTTTCTGGCCTGGATTTGCGGTGATGTTTGTGTTTGGAAACCGTCGGAGAAAACTCCTTTGTGCTCCATCGCTTGTCAGCATATTGTGAATGCAGTATTCAAAAAAAACAATGTACCAGAAGGCGTTTCCTGCTTGATCAACGGAGATTATACCATTGGTGAATTTCTATCAGAAGATACCCGTGTACCACTTGTTTCTGCAACGGGTTCAACACGTATGGGGAAAAAAGTTGGAGAAGCGGTTGGTGGCAGATTGGGAAGATCTTTATTGGAACTAGGCGGTAACAATGCAATTATTATAACACCATCTGCCGATTTAAATATTGTGACCATTGGCGCTGTTTTTGGCGCTGTGGGCACTGCCGGACAGCGTTGTACTTCTACCAGAAGACTCATCATTCATGAATCGGTTTATGATGATGTGAAAATGAAATTACTGAAGGCTTATGGTCAGTTAAGTATTGGAAATCCTTTAGACAGGAAAAATCATGTAGGTCCATTGATTGATAAAGATGCAGTGAAAAACTATGAAGCGGCTTTGGAGCAAATTGTGCGTCAGGGCGGAAAAACAATTGTTGCTGGCGGCGTGTTGAAAGGCAAGGGTTACGAGTCGGGTTGCTATGTGAAACCTGCTATTTACGAGGCTAAAAACCATTCGGCTATTGTTCAGCACGAAACTTTCGCACCGATTTTATACATCATGAAATACAAAACGCTGGAGGAAGCCATTGCTTTGCAAAATGCAGTTCCACAAGGATTGTCTTCTTCCATCATGACAACTAACCTTCGCGAAGCTGAACAGTTTTTATCGCATGAAGGATCGGATTGCGGCATTGCCAATGTGAACATCGGTACATCTGGGGCGGAAATAGGCGGCGCTTTTGGAGGAGAAAAAGAAACTGGAGGAGGAAGAGAATCAGGCTCAGATGCATGGAAAGTGTATATGCGTCGACAAACCAATACTATCAATTACAGCAAGGTTTTGCCGTTGGCGCAGGGAATTAAATTTGATTTGTAGCCGATGAAAGTTTTTGTAAGTTTTTTCGTTGTGTTGTTTTTGGTGGGTTGTTTGGAATCTGAGCATTCGAAAAAACCATTGATATCAGATTTCATTAAAAGTGAGATTAAGCGCTTAAGTACTGAAAAACCAAAGGTGATTAAAATTGCTATGTTGAATGGAAAAACGGATACAATACTTACTGACAGCTTGGATTGGGCAAAGGAATTGAATGTTTTTTTAATGAATGACTTGGATAGTGTTCAGTTAACAGGATTTTTGATTGACAGTTCTGAACAAACGGTTCATCGTTTGGGAGGGATTCCGGTACATTCAAAAACGAAAACATACAGAGCAAATGACATGAGTGAAAAAATTCAAGAATTAGCCATTACTTATTTTGGTCAAATGAGTTCAACAGGTGAATTCATTGTTGTGTCGAAGAATGTGAAGATTGTAGTGCAAAAAAAGCATGAGATGTTTTCGTACTATAAAAAGTTGGTTTATAATTCTGAGCCTGGATATTACCGTATTTCAGGTAGTCAGGATATTAAATTTATTGAAGGAATAGATTATGATATATCAGTGAACATTATTGATGGGGTAACTTATTGTAAAAAATGAAACAACGCCTCATCCAAATACTCATCGTCACAGGAGCCTTATCCGTTCTTGTTCTTTTCGTCACTCAATATTTTTGGGCCAAGGAGTTGCAGCGTTTGGAAAACAATCAGTTCAACCAAAAAGTACACATCGCGCTTACCAATGTGGGCAATCGTTTGGAGCTCATCAACAAGTTTTCCATCTCCCGAATTCATCCTATTGAGCAAGCGGATTACAACAAATTTGTAGTGAAAATAAACGATGTAGTTCAGCCCAAACTATTGAATACACTGCTGAAAAGGGAGTTTGATCGTTATAAAATTAAGGAGGCGTACTACATCGCCATTTACGATTGTTTTACGGATTCGGTGGTGTATACTACTGAAACCGACAGTATACATGTTGTGCCGTCGAAGGATTACTCTATTAAGTGGGACATCGACAGTCACAATTTCGGTGTGATTTTTCCAAACCGATCGGAAACCATCAATCAGCTCAACATCTGGTTGATCGCGTCCATTGTGCCCATCCTGACTTTACTGTTTTTTTCTTTTGCGATTTATGTAATCATCCGCCAGAAAAAACTGGATGAAATAAAAACCGATTTCATCAACAACATGACGCATGAATTGAAGACGCCTATTTCCACGATTTCGTTGTCGAGTGAAGTGCTCATGACCCCCGGTATAGGCGAGAAACCCGAAAGACTGGCTCGTTATGCCAAAATCATTTTCGATGAAAATCAGCGCTTGAAAGACCTCGTGGAAAAGGTATTACAAATGGCCTTTTTTGAGAAAAAAGATTTTGAGTTGAAAAAAGAAAGCGCGAATATTCACACGATTATTCAACAGGCTGCTGATCGCTTTGAATTGCCGATCAAACAACTGAATGGAAAAATTTCTCTGGATTTAAAAGCTACGGTTATAGAACGCAAATTTGATGCGAGCCACATGGTTAATGTTATTTCAAATTTGATAGACAACGCCATCAAATACTGCGAAAAGGCTCCTGAGATTTCTATTAGCACTTATTCTGATGAGCATTTCATTTATATTTCTGCTCATGATAATGGTATCGGCATGAGTAAGGAGGAACTTAAAAATATCTTCACGAAGTTTTACAGAATCCCAACCGGAAATATTCATACTACTAAGGGCTTCGGTATCGGACTCAATTATGTGAAATTGATTATTGAAGCGCATAGAGGAAGTATATCAGTTGAAAGCAAACTCAATGAAGGAAGTACATTTTTGATTAAATTACCAATGGAATGAAGAATGTGATAGGCAATATTTTACTGGTGGAAGACGACGAAAATTTGGGTTTTGTCATCAAAGATAATCTGGAGGATGAAGGTTACCTCGTTAATCTGGCAAAAGACGGCGAAGAAGGATTTCGCTTGTTCCACAGCGCAACTTACGACATTTGTTTACTCGATGTTATGCTGCCTTTAAAAGACGGTTTTTCCTTGGCTCAAGATATCCGTCAGGCTAATCAGGAAGTACCCATTATTTTTTTAACTGCGCGCTCTCTCGATGAAGATAAAATCAAGGGATTTCAATCGGGAGCAGATGATTATATCACCAAGCCATTTAGTGTAAATGAGTTGAGTTATCGCATTAAAGCGGTTTTAAAAAGAACAAAAAATTCGGAGACAAAGGATACTCAAAAAGACATTTTTTTGATAGGTGAATTTTCTTTCGACTTCCCTAATCAAACGCTTATTTTAAAGGGTTCAGAGCAGACTTTAACGAAAAAGGAAGCGGAGATTTTGAAGTTGCTTTGTCTCAATAAAAATCAATTGGTTTCTCGAGATATGGCGCTTAAAGTGATTTGGGGAGATAACGATTATTTTAAGGGAAGAAGCATGGATGTTTTTATTACGAAGCTGAGGAAATACCTGAAAGATGATCCGAAGGTGGAGATCATCAATATTCATGGAACGGGATTTAAACTTACTGAGAAGTAGAGGGCGATAGATCCTGAAACAAGTTCAGGATGACATTACCGTGCCATTCTCTGAAATGCATTATGAATTCTGTGTCGGGTGTTGTTCACTTTGGTCATCCTGAACTTGTTTCAGGATCTGTTTTTTTAATTTTAAAACTCCGCTTTCAACCGCAACATCTTACTGATGTTCAGTGAAAGATTCATAAAAGTTATTTTCGGATTGGCGTTGCGTGTAATTTGATTGTGCAGGTCTTCAAAGGCCTCGGTGAGCAAAATAATATTTCCACCGTGAATAAAAGGAGAGAATTTATCCAAAAACGCGATTTCTTTTTCATGAAGCATGTTGAGTCCGTTGCCGTAATTTTTCACTAGGCATTCGCGAAAAAAACGAAGTCCATATTCCGCAATGTTTTTCTGGCGCTCACGTCCTATTGTTGCCACTGCATCTACCCAATTGGAAATATCAAGCACGTTGGCAGTATAGCAATAGCGCATCCAGTTTTGGAAGTTGGTGATGTAAAAATCTTCGTCTTCATTTCCATTGGCAATTTCCAGCGCACGGTTGATGTTTCCTTCGCAAAGCAAACTGGCGGCAGAGGCCGCTTCTGGGTTGAAATGATAATTGTCAACAAGTCCGGAACTAATTTCACTCTCACTCGGTTTAGCAACTTTGATAATTTGAACCCTGGAAAGAATTGTTGGTAAGAGTGCGTCGATATCTTGTGTGATGAGCAGCAAAACCGTGTTTGCATCCGGCTCTTCCAAAGTTTTAAGTAATTTGTTGGAGCTTTCAATATTCATTTTCTCTGGCAGCCATATCAAAATGATTTTGCGCAGCGCTTCGTAGGAACGCAAACTTAATTTTTGAATGATGTCCTGACTGTCGCGAGTGTTGATGATGACCTGTTTGTTATCAATACCTAAAGCTTCCACCCATGTATTCAATCCCATGTACGGATTGCTTTTTACCAAATCGCTAAACTGTTGAAAGAACTGTGAACTACTGGCATTCTTTGTAATTTCCTTGGTAGTAGCTGTTGGAAATATAAAATGTAAATCGGGATGTTGCAGCTTTTCAAACTTGATGCATGAAGAACAGTTTCCGCAACTGTCATCTCCTTGTTGCAAACAGTTGATGTATTGCGCATAGGCCAGCGCCAAAGCCAGTGCGCCGCTGCCTTCACGCTCTTCAAAAAGCTGGGCGTGACTAATACGGTTTTCCGAAACCTGGGCGATGAGCCTTTGTTTGAGAGCGGTATTTCCTATGACTTTTTTAAATTGCATAACTAGCCCTTCAAAAGTATTAAAAAATAAAACGGTTTATTTACATTTGGAGATACTAAAACAGAAAAAGATATACCCGCATGAAAACAGTCAGAGATTATGATTTTACAGGCAAGAAAGCCTTGATTAGAGTTGATTTTAATGTTCCTTTTGATGAGCACTTCAATGTAACCGATGATACACGTATCCGCTTATCGATGCCAACGATAGAACTGATTTTGAAAAAAGGAGGTTCAGTAATTTTGATGTCGCATTTGGGTCGTCCGAAAAAGGGTCCTGAAGCAGCATTTTCTTTAAAACACATAATCCCAACGTTGGAAAAAGCCTTGGGGAAAAAAGTAAAATTTGCTGATGATTGTGTCGGAGCGCAAGCAACAGAATTGGCCGCATCCTTGAAAGCAGGTGAAGTGTTGGTTTTGGAAAACCTCCGCTTTTACAAAGAAGAGGAAGCAGGAGATGAAGCTTTTGCTAAAAAATTGGCTGAACTTGGAGATTGCTATGTGAATGATGCTTTCGGAACGGCGCACCGTGCGCATGCTTCCACAACAATTGTTGCGAAATTCTTTCCTAAAGATAAAATGTTTGGATTGTTGTTGGCAGGCGAGTTGGAGAGTATTGATAAAGCCTTAAAGACAGGTAAAGCTCCTTTAACGGCGATTATGGGTGGATCAAAAGTTTCTTCCAAAATTTCTATCATCATGCAATTGCTTGACAAAGTAGATGTATTGATTATCGGCGGCGGAATGGGTTATACCTTTGCAAAGGCGCAAGGTGGTAATGTTGGAACTTCTAAGGTAGAAGAAGATTATTTGCAAACCGCCTTAGATGTTATCAAGAAAGCGAAAGAAAAGGGAGTTAAGTTATTCCTTCCAGTAGATTGTATCACAGCAGATGATTTTTCTAACGACGCAAAAACAGGCGTGTCTCCAAACAACAATATTCCTGAAGGATTAATGGGATTAGATGTTGGTCCAGAAACCAATAAGATATTTTCTGCTGCTATTGAAAACGCTGGCACCATTTTATGGAATGGTCCGGTTGGGGTATTTGAAATGGAAAAATTTGAGAAAGGCACAGTATCGGTTGCCGACGCAATAGTTAAAGCAACTGCAAAAGGTGCTTTCTCTTTGATTGGCGGTGGAGATTCAGTTGCTGCCATCAACAAGTATCACTTGGCTGATAAAGTAAGTTACATAAGCACTGGTGGTGGTGCAATGTTGGAATACCTGGAAGGACAAGTATTGCCAGGAGTTGAGGCGATTTTGAATTAGAAGTTAAGTCAACGATAAATTAAAAGCCCAATGACGAGGAATCGTTATTGGGCTTTTAATTTGTCTGAACCTTGATTCACTTGATGGAAGGATTATCTTGATTCCATATCCTTTAATCCTTCCATCAAGTGAATCAAGGTTCAGACAAAAAGAAAATCCCGACCAATGGCCGGGATTTAACTTTTTTCTCTTTCGAGAGCTCTTGACTAGTGAGCTGCAGCAGTGTCAGCAGCAGTAGTGTCAGCAACTGGAGCTTCAGCAACTGGAGCAACTTCAGTTGTTGCAGCAGCAGCAGTAGCAGAATCAGCAGCAGTTCCTTCTGCAGTAGCAGCTTCACCACCACAAGAAGCAAGAACTACAACAGCAGCTCCCAATAAAAATTTAGTTACATTTTTCATGTTCAACGTTTTAAGATTAAATTCACTTACGCCGCAAAATTATTAAATAATTTTAATTTTCATCAAATATTTTACAAATAATCTTCAATTAATCTTCTTTTGTTACATTTGATAGATTCTTAAATTAACTATTATGGCATTTAAACTACCTGAATTACCCTACGCCTACGAGGCTTTGGAACCGCATATTGATGCAAAAACAATGGAAATCCACCATAGCAAACACCACAATGCATATACTACCAATTTGAATAATGCTATTGCTGGAACCCCATTGGAGTCAAAATCAATTGAGGAAATCTTGAAAACAATCTCTACCGTTGCGCCTGTTGTGCGTAATAATGGTGGTGGATTTTACAACCACTCTCTTTTTTGGGAGTTATTATCACCAAATGGCGGCGGAACTCCAACTGGGGAGTTAGCAGAAGCGATCAATGCCGCTTTTGGTTCATTTGATGCTTTTAAAACCGAATTTTCTAATGCTGCGGCTACTCGTTTTGGTTCTGGCTGGGCGTGGTTAAGCGTTAAAGCAGACGGCAAATTGGTAGTGTCTTCTACTCCAAATCAAGACAATCCTTTGATGGATGTTGCAGATGTAAAAGGAACTCCAATCTTAGGATTGGATGTTTGGGAGCACGCATACTATTTAAAGTATCAAAACAGAAGACCTGATTATGTTGGAGCTTTCTTCAATGTGATTAACTGGAAAAAAGTAGCTGAGCTATACGCAAAGGCGAAATAGAGAATTGCTTAAAGCACGAAAATCCCGTTCAGACTAGCTGAACGGGATTTTTTATTTGGTCTTAAATCGAATTATTTTTTGATGGAGTAATATAGTAAAAGCTTTGTTTTGCTTGCCCCTCCAGGGTTGGTGCCATCCAATATTGTTCTGTTTGGCGTTACTGCATTGGCATTAACAAGAAGAATCAATTTGGTAATATCTTCTTTAAGCGTGATTTTTTTCTGTAGGTATTTAGAAATCAAAAAGCGGTATTCACCATTGTTTAATCCTCCACCATAATAAATCCCTGAACCAGGACTCGACATTCCTTTGTGGTCGGTGTCACCGAAGTCTGGTAAAAGGAAAGTTGAACCAAGTGAATCTTTAAAAAGAACAGCTCCATTTGCTGCAGTATATATATTATCAGTGCCGACTTTACGAGGAAAAACCAACTCAGCACGATGAATAATGATTTGTTTGTCATTCGCCCACTTGTTCAAATGAGGAAATGTGAGCATCACAGCAGTCCCACCTAGAGGTTGTATATAAAGCTCAGATTGACCCAGAGAGGAACTGTATAAGTGATTGTTCAAATCTGTTCCAGAATAATCATGCTCATATTTGGCAAAATATCTTGCAGCCGCTGGAATATTCAGTTTGTATGAAAGTCCGGTAGAAGCATCATTGTGATAATACAAGGTAATTTTAGTTTGAAGATGTGTTGGATTGACCATATATAAAGTACCTTCTCCCGGAAGAAGCGAGCTTTGAGCGCTTTTAATGACCAAGCCTTTAAAGTATGTTGCGAACTTATCGTTGCTTGATAGATCTGTCGCAGTTGCATTTAAAATGTATGTGCCGAGTGAGTCTTGTAGCTTAATTTTTACAACTCCTGTGTCAGCTAAAAACGCGCTGCTCCCAAGTTCTTTGGTATAGGCCAGTGATGACTTGGACCAATAAGACGTCACGGAAGAAGAGAAAGCTTCGTCTAAAGCGTAGGCTTTGAAAGTGCTGGCCTGTCCTTTTGATCCATATATCGTGTCCACATGAAAGGAAAGAATCACCGAATCAATTTTTGGATTAACACCAAAAGATACGTTAGTTGATGAAAGTAAAAATTGCGAGAACCATTGTCCGGATGTTATACCGAAATCCATATCATTCAATTCGCCAACGGCAACTTTAGAAATCTTTTCTGTAAGAATGGAGTCAAATTTAATGGTTGACGCATCTACTGTAAATGTGTCAATCAAGGTAGAATTAAGAATGTCATCGTCGGGAATTAAACCTGATCCTACGTTGCTTTCCTTCTTACATGAGTGTAATAAGAAGGAGAAGCTTAAAAATGCAATAAAGCCTAGACGGCGGAAATTGATGTTGGTCATTACTAATTCGTTTCTACTGCCGCTTCTTCCAAAACAGCGTCATAAAATTTATTGTATTGATCAACGTATTCTTCCTTGCTATAGTATTCCAGCGTAGGTTTTTTTAAGGCATTGATGAACTTGTCCATTTTAGCGTCCAATTCTTCACTTCCTTTTACAACCGCATCCGACCACTCGATGCCCAATTTGTTTAAACTTTCAAAATCGGGTGTGGCAGCAGCTTTCAGGTTTTTAATGTTAACACCGTCAATAACAGCTTTTTCAGCAAAACGTTTGTCGAGTGTTTTTTCAAAACCTTCATTGTAAACTGAATAGATCACTTTTGAGTTTTCAAAAATAGGATCTTCATTAAATACTTTTTTGATGTAGAGAGGAACCAATGCGGTCATCCATCCGTGGCAGTGGATAATGTCTGGAGACCATCCAAGTTTTTTTACAGTTTCAAGAACACCACGGCAAAAGAAAATTGCGCGCTCGTCATTGTCGCTATAAAGTTTACCTGCCTTGTCTCTCAGTCCGTATTTTCTTTCGAAATATTCGTCGTTGTCAATGAAATATACCTGCATGCGTGCAGGTTGTATAGAAGCCACTTTGATTAATAAAGGGTGGTCTGAATCATCAATAATAAGGTTCATACCAGAAAGGCGGATCACTTCATGCAATTGGTTTCTTCGCTCATTGATGCATCCAAAACGGGGCATGAATACACGAATTTCTTTTCCCTTTCCCTGAATGCCGTGAGGCAGATACCGGGCAACAGATGCAATTTCCGATTCTTCGTGGTAAGGTATCATCTCCTGTGATACAAATAAGACTCTTGGTTTCTTCATTACAACTGCTTTAATGACCACTCGCGATACCGAAAAATAAGAGACTTGTGGAAATGAACTGAATGTGTACTGCTCTTATATTTTGACGAGTAAAATTCTACGCGAAAGTAGTAAAAATCTTGCTAAGATTCAAGTGTAAAGGGAAATAGAATCATATTTATTTTACCTTTAAGGCCCTTTTATTAAACAAAGATGCTTGTTGTAAGGAAACGAAAAGAAATGGAGGCCTTGGTGCGCCTGTATAAGGAAGAAAAGAAAAGCACCGGGTTTGTTCCTACGATGGGTTACCTTCATGAGGGCCATGCTTCGTTGGTGAGGGAATCCGTTAAAAATAACGATGTTACAGTTTGCAGCATTTTTGTAAATCCAACACAGTTCAACAATCCTGAAGATTTTCGTTTGTATCCTAAAGATGAAAAAGGAGATATTTCACTTTTGATGAAGAACGGCTGTGATGTGTTATTTCTTCCAGAAGATGACTTTGTGAATGAAATTGTTGACGTAGACATTGATTTGAATGGCATAGATAAAGTTTTGGAAGGTGAATTCCGTCCGGGACACTTTAAGGGAATGGTGAATATTGTTTCTTTGCTTTTTCAAGTGCTTAGTCCGGATAAGGCCTATTTCGGACAAAAAGATTTTCAGCAATTGTGCATAGTCCAGTTGTTGGCGGCACAAAAATTCACTTCAATTGAAATTATTCCATCGCCTATTGTGCGTGAACAAAGTGGTTTGGCTATGAGCTCCCGCAACGCTCGTTTGTCAGAAGAAGAAATGCAGAGCGCTCTCAATATTTCTAAGGCACTTTTTTCCATTCGTGATGCAATCCTGAACAATAGAGATAGTGCAAGTTTGAAAAAGAAAGCAATAAAAGATTTTTTTTCAGCAGGAGATTTAAAGTTGGAATATTTGGAAATAGTTGATGCGCAAACACTGCAGCCGGTTTTGGAAGTGCCTAAGGCGCGTCCTGTAGTCGTTTGTGTGGCTGCTTTTGCAGGAAAAGTGAGGTTAATCGACAATATTATTATTAATTCGTAATTTCGCATTATGTTAACGGAGTTTCTAAAATCGAAAATACATCAGGTAAAAATTACCCAAGCCGATGTAAATTATATAGGGAGTATCACCATTGATGAAACATTGATGATTGCTGCTAATCTACTAGAGGGTCAAAAAGTTCAGGTGGTGAACCTCAACAACGGCGAGAGATTGGAAACCTATGTAATTAAAGGCAAAAAGGACAGTGGCGAAGTTTGTCTTAATGGTCCTGCTGCTCGAAAAGCAGTAATTGGTGATATCGTTATTATCATTGCCTACACTTTTTTAACTGATGAAGAAGCGAGGACTTTCAAGCCTACCATCATTTTTCCTGATCCCACTACCAACAAAATAAAATAAGTAATTTGAATCAATCGCTTCAAAAAATTGAAAACAAAATAGTTTCTCTTTCAGAAGCAAAAGATCGCATTCAGTCTTGGCAGAAGGAAGGGCTTAAAGTTGTTTTTACCAATGGCTGTTTTGATTTGTTGCACAAAGGACACATTCATTATTTATGTGAAGCTGCAGCGCTGGGCGATAAATTGGTGTTGGGATTAAACTCAGATGCTTCTGTGAGGAGACTCAAAGGTGCATCCCGCCCTATCAATAATGAAGAAAGTCGCGCTGCTATGTTAGCTTGTTTTTTCTTCATTGATTTAATTGTTTTTTTCGAAGAAGAAACACCCGAAACGTTGATAAACACTATTAGTCCTGATGTATTGGTAAAGGGCGGAGACTATAATATTAAAGATATTGTGGGTGCCGATCATGTACTAAAAAATGGAGGTAAAGTATTGTCTTTAAGTTTTATCGATGGATTTTCATCTACAGATATAATTAACAAGATCAAGCAAACTACTTAGGGATCATATCCAAAATATTTTTATTTTTACTCAAATTATTCTCTATGAAAACATCAATTCTATCATATTTTTCTTTGCTACTGGTTGCGGTTATGTTTTTTTCTTGTGAAGCTGATACGAAAGCGAAATTGGAAGGAACGTGGAAGGTTCTCCAAGTTCCCGCTGGTGTATATGAAGAAGCTTGGACATTTACAGACAATGCAATTATTTTGACACGTCAGAATACTGGCGATACTGCTGTAGTTTTTGCTTCAGGTACATATTCGATTAAAAACAACACTATAACCACTACTGGAGAGGGATTGGCTGGAGCAGGAGCTGATTATTACAGGGGAGATTTTCAGATTAGGTCATTGGACAAAACACAAATGGTTTTGATTAGAAAAGATCTTGGCATGCAATACTACGAGTTTGAGAAAAAACAGTAATGGCTAAATTAAAAACGGCTTACGTTTGCTCGTCGTGCGGTAATCAGTCAGCCAAATGGCTAGGCAAATGCCCTCAATGCGGCGAGTGGAATTCCTTTCATGAAGAAGTAACAGGAAATAGTCAAGCCTCATCTATTCCCGGGCTTCCTTCCCTTGCACCTACACTTTTACACGAAATTACCCCTTTAGACAAAGAAAGAATTATCCTTAAAGACAGTGAGCTTAACCGTGTTTTGGGAGATGGACTAGTTCCGGGGTCAGTGATTTTATTTACTGGGGAACCGGGAATAGGAAAATCAACTTTGATGTTGCAAATTGCTTTGCAGTTCCCTGGCAAAAAAGTCTTATATGTATCAGGAGAAGAGAGTCCTCAGCAAATAAAATCACGAGCCGATCGCTTGAAGAACGCTAATGAAAATGTTTATATTTTGCCCGAAACCAATGTGGAGGCAATAGTTGAACACATTCAGAAAACTGAGCCTGAGCTTTTGATTATCGATTCTATTCAAACGCTTCAAACGTCAAAATTGGATTCAGCACCAGGCACCATTTCTCAAATAAGAGAATGTGCGAACGACATTACTGTGATAGCCAAAAGAAAATCGATACCAACTTTTTTAATCGGTCACATTACAAAGGATGGGCAGATTGCAGGTCCTAAAGTGTTGGAGCACATGGTAGATGTGGTTTTAGCTTTTGAAGGCGACAGGAACCATATTTATCGTATCATTCGTAGTTCCAAAAATCGTTTTGGTCCATCCAACGAAATGGGTATTTATCAAATGGAGGAAAATGGATTGAAAGTAGTGGAAAACCCTTCCTCAATTTTACTTTCTCAAAACGAAGAAAACCTTAGTGGCATTGCTATTTCTGCGTCGATGGAAGGAATTCGCCCGCTACTTATTGAAACGCAAGCATTGGTGAGCACAGCAGCATACGGAACTCCACAAAGATCTGCTACAGGCTTTGATACCAAAAGACTAAATATGTTGCTTGCGGTTTTAGAGAAACGATGCGGATTTAAAATTCAATTGAAAGATGTATTTTTAAATATCACCGGAGGAATTAAGCCAGAAGATACCGGAATAGATTTATCTATTGTAGCAGCCATTCTTTCTTCAGGCATTGATATTGCTATTCCTTCCACTTCTTGTTTTGCAGGAGAAATTGGATTGTCGGGAGAAATTCGAGCTGTGCGAAGTATTGGTGCACGTATCAAGGAAGCAGAAAAAATGGGATTCAACACCATTTATCTTTCTAAGTACAATGATGAAGATTCCCTCAAAGGGAAGAAAATTAAAATAGTTCGCTTGGCTAAAGCGCAAGATTTAGTGACTCACCTTTTCAGATAATTATTTTTTCTCTTTTGTCACCATTAAGTTATTCATCGCCATCATTTCTTGCATGGTGCGCTGCATATTGTCGGTAGATCCATCCAAGAAAATAACATTTCCTTTTCCGTTTTCAGAAAACTGTTTGATGGCCTCAGTCCACATTGAGAAGAGAATCACTGAAGTATCCAAGTTGGCTTGTTGCATTTCTCGCGCGGCTTCGCTCATCCCTTTAGCTACTTCCTGACGGAAGAGCGCCACACCTTGTCCGCGCAATTGTGCCGCTAATTTTTCTGCTTCAGCAGAAATTTTAATGGCATTTCCTTCTGCTTCCGCAGCTTTGGTTTTAGTGATTAACAAAGCCTGACCTTCATTTTCGGCTGCAGCTTTCAAATTGTTGGAAGCTACTACCTGAGCCATTGATTTCATAATGGCATCGTCAAAAGTAATGTCGTTCAATTGTAAGTCGATGAGGTGATATCCCCATCCTTCCAGGGTTTGGTCGATTTGTTCTTTTACATCGCCTACAATTTCGTTGCGTAATGAAAGTACTTCAGCTTGTTTTTTAGTAGCTACAAATCCGCGGATAGAACCTTCAATGGTGCGAATTAAAGCCTGCATTAAATTTCTGTCATCAACGAATTTAAAGGCTACGTTTTTAATGGTTTGCTCATCCGGACTCACTACGGCATACAACAACATTGCTTTAAAAAAAACATTGGCTTGGTCGATGGTGGTGGCCTGGAATTCCAATTCTACCGATCGGTTCTGAACGGAAACTCTTTTATAAATGGTTTCGATGAAAGGGATTTTAAAATTTAATCCAGGACTGAGTAGTCTTCGATACTTTCCAAAAACAGTTACCACAGCAATGGTTCCTTGTTGCACGGTAACAAAAGAAAGAAAAAGAGTAATAATTATTATGGCGGCCAAAATAATCACAGTAATAGGAAGGGTGGACAGCATATAAAAAAGTTAAGTATTAAATGTAAAAGAAATTGCGCTAATCATGTACTATTTGTATGCAAATTTCTCTTTCAATTTCAAGAAAGGCTTTTCAAAGTATTTGAAACTTAAGCTGGAAATGATAATGGTAATCACTAGCGCAATAGACGTTTCTAAAATCAATACCTCCCATACGGACGAATTTAAGCCTAGCTTTCTGGTAATAACTAAGGTGATAAGTATTGCTATAAAGTGCAAACAATACAGGCCATAAGTGATCTTGCCTAAACCAGAAATAAATTTAAATTTCGATAATTTAAAAAATGAATTTTTGGCATAACATTGTTCCAGAATAATTAAAAGAATTCCTATAGAAATAAAAAATCTTTCAAAGATCCTCATTCCATAATTGGCATAAAATAATTGTTCTCGAAAGAAGAAGGCCATGAAAAAAAATATGTAGATCACGGCTATTTGCAGTTTACTTAAGTTTTCAATGAGATGCCTAAATCGAGCCGACATCCAGATTAGCCAGGCACCTAATGAACCCATTGCCATATCTGCAATGCAGGATATTGTGTGTTTTTCATGTATTTCAGGATCATCGAAATTGGCCCGAAAAACAAAGCTTCCGACAATAATTACGGCAAATGCAATCCAATACTTTCTAACCGGAAGCAGAAAAAGTATAATTGGCCATACCAAATAGAACTGTTCTTCAATAGCCACGCTCCACAATACTCCCAAAACGGAAGCGTCGGGCGGACCATTATAAATGAAATCTAAATTATTTGTAAAGGTCAGGAAAGAGAGTAGACTTGCATTTTCGTTTGGTGTTTGGCCGAAAGATTGTTTTAATAGAGGAAAGACGACAAAGCCGAAAAACACACAAAAAAAGTACAAAGGCCAAATTCGCAGAATTCTCCTTAACCAGAAGTTTTTTAGATTAATATTTGTGTTGATTGTTTTTTCCTCAATGAGCAAATAAGTGATTAAAAAACCACTTAATACAAAAAAGAAATTAACTCCTAAATTCCCATTTCCAACTAAATTAATTTTCACAAATTGGTAAGCGGATGTACTTTTTATATCGGTGAATTCGGTGTAGAAACTGTGGTAGAAAAAAACAGAAAGGAAGCATAAAAAGCGCAATCCGTCTAAGTTTTCGAAATATAATTTTTTGCTCGTCATGTATAATTATCAAAATTCGGTTTTTGGAATGGCATCAATCAAAGAGTGCACATATTCCGTTTGTGGATCATTGTATATAGCATCGGCCTCATCCATTCTTTCAATTTTGCCACTTTTATTCATTACTATCATGCGGTCGCACATGAATTTTACAACTGATAAATCGTGCGAAATGAAGATGTAAGTCAGCGCAAATTCTCTTTTTAAATCGTTGAGTAAATTCAATACTTGGGCTTGTACTGAAACATCAAGCGATGAAACAGATTCGTCGCAAACAATAAATTCGGGTTGCATTGCGAGTGCTCGTGCTATGCAAATGCGCTGACGCTGACCGCCCGAGAATTCATGCGGATATCGGTAAAAATGATCGGCTTTTAAACTCACTTTTTCCAAAAGGTTGATGACATATTCTTCACGTTCTTTTTTGTCCTTTAAAATACCATGTACATTCATGGGTTCCATAATGGCTTTGCCAATGGGAATGCGAGGATTTAACGATGAATATGGATCCTGAAAAATGATTTGCATTTTTTTTCGAAAGGGAATTAATTCCTTTTCACTTAAGGAAATTAGGTCAGTTCCTTTGTATATGATTTCGCCTTCGGTGGCCTCTGCCAGTCGGAGGATAGTTCTTCCCAATGTTGTTTTACCGCAACCTGATTCTCCAACGAGTCCAAGTGTTTCTCCCTTATAAACATTAAAGCTTACATCGTCTACTGCTTTAACAAAGTCGGTAGTTTTCCCCAGCCAGTTTTTTTTCAGCGGGAAATATGTTTTTAAATTTTTTACTTGAAGTATAGCCTCTCCTGCGTATAATTTATGGTGATTTTCTTTTCTTTCTTGTGGGGTGATTTCTACAGATTGAAAGGAAGAACCATTTAAAAAATCACTTACTGTTGGCAGTTTCTGGTAGCGTTTGTCCAATGGCGGTTTACAGGCTAAAAGTCCTTTAGTATAAGGGTGCTGCGGATTTTGAAACAGATTTTTAACTGTATTTTCTTCAACAATTTTGCCCTGATGCATGACAATGGCTCGGTCGGCAATTTCCGCTACAACACCTAAATCATGGGTGATGAAAATAATCCCCATGTTTCTCTTTTTCTGAATGCTTGAAATGAGTTCCAATATGGTTTTCTGCACCGTAACATCCAAAGCGGTGGTGGGTTCGTCGGCAATTAATACTGAGGGCTCGCACGACAAAGCCATGGCTATCATCACCCGCTGTTTTTGTCCGCCAGAGAGTTGATGTGGAAAAGCATCAAAAATATTTTCTGGTCGTGGCAGTTGTACTTCTTTGAAAAGCGCAATCGTTTTGTCCTTTGCTTCTTTTTTGGTGCATTTCTGGTGCAGTAATATTGCTTCTACGATTTGGTCTCCGCAGGTAAAAACAGGGTTGAGTGAAGTCATCGGCTCTTGGAAAATCATAGCGATATCCTTTCCTCGATAGCTTCTCATTTCTTTTTCGTTGAGGGCAAGTAAATTTACTTTTTGCCCTCTTCCATAACAATCAATTGTTCCGCCACTAATTTTACCGGGAGGAGAGGGGATGAGTTGCATTATAGAAAGAGATGTGACTGATTTCCCCGATCCCGATTCTCCTACAACACCAATAGTTTCGCCTTTGTGAAGAGAAAAGCTGATTTTCTTTACAGCAGTGAATTCATTTTCTCCCGTTGAGAATTTGATTTCAAGATTTTGTATGTCGAGTAAAAGATCCAAGACTTTAAAGTTAAATAAAATCCAGTGCAGAGCGAGCAAAAAAAAATGTTCCGCGGGGGGCGGAACATTTAATTACCTAAAACCTAAACTATGAAAAAAACTATTTATTTTACTACTACTGATGGGTGATACGGGAGAGTGAAAAAATAGGTTTCATTTTTATAAAAAAAAATTAATAATCGCTTTCTTCGAGGTTGATAATCACCTTACTAAATTCAGGTTCCATTTTGTCATCTACAGGAAATATTCCTTTTTCAAATTTCAGTCCTATAACAAAAGGAAAGCTATCCACAGTGAGTGCATTCCATGTATCGTACTTGTCTAAGCCATGAAAAGACTTCCCGTATTTCTGCTCAAAATATAATTTCAATTCAAAATATAAATCTTCTGCTGTGCTATCGGAAGCAAGATTAACTTTTACGTTGGCTCCGGTTAAGAAATCCTCTTCATTAAAATAGTAATAAGACGAAATAAATTCAGCGTCATTTAAGTCCTGGAAGTAACCTTTCATTACTTTTTCATCCACTTGACGCATGCCCTTTTCTTTAACTATTAAAGAATCGGGATGATCACCAATGTTCATTCCTCGTAGGATTTTATTGGCGCCTTGATCATTTTTGTCGGCCATCACTTTTAAAAACAAATCTCCAGAGTTGTAAAACGACCATTTTACATCTTCCTTACTATTGGAGAGGGTTTTCGATTTGTCTTCTACCGGCGCATCTGTTTTACAGCTCCAAAGGGCTGCAGTCAATACAAGAGAAAATGCGATGAGTGCTTTGTTCATATTGGTAATTTTTAGTTCAAGTTTTATTTCAATTTTAGCATATCAAAAGTTGCGTCGAGATATTTAAAAAAATCTCTAGGTAGCTTATCTGTTGGTTCTTGTTCACGCACTCTCCCCAATCGCACTATGATTAAATCGTAATCAGGAACGCATATAACATACTGGCCATTTAAGCCAATCGGACTGAAAACTTTATGTCCTTTGTAATTCATCAACCACCATCCGTAGCCATAGCGCTCTAATGGCTTGTTGTCGAATTCATCAATTAATTTTGCCGGTTGGATCGAGGCCATTACATAATCTTCTGGTACAATTTGCTTTCCGTCTACACGACCGCTATCCATGTACAGTTTACCAATTCTTGCAAAGTCGCGGGCTGTGGCGTAATAAGAACTGAAAGATTTTTCGTCACCGTCTTTATGATCAAGATTCCACAGCGCTTCATGTTCAGCGTGGATTTCACCCCATAATTTTTCTTCGTCGTATTCGGAAATGCTTTTGCCAAGGGCTTTTTTAAGTACTGCCGAAAGCACCAAAGTAGTTCCGCTGCGGTACTCAAATATTTTACCTGGTTCTTTTACCACGTCGTAGTCAGTAATAAGTCCCTCTAAATCATCGCCGTAGTAAGCTTTAGCTGGGGAACCAAATGGATCTTTATAAGGCTCATCAAAGTTGAAACCACTGCTCATAGTCACTAAATCTTTGATGGTTAGTTTAGCCGCCATGCCTTCTTTGTATTGAGGAAGAAAGTCGCTAACCAGCTGTTCCACCGATTTTATTTTTCCTTCTTTTATTGCAATACCAAGTAAAATACTCACCACTGTTTTTCCCATCGAGAACGAGTTGGAAACAGTGTCTTTTGTATAAACCTCCCAGTATTTTTCAAACAACAAGGAGTCGTTTTTAAACACTAAAAATGCGCAGGATTGAAGGTTTTCAGCATATTTTAAGTACTCGGGAGCTAATTCTAGTTTATTGTAATTTTTTGAAAGCGGCCACGGACGAGGATCTGTGGCTTTGATGTGACGGTTCTCAAAAATTTGGTATTCATCAATGGTCGGACCGGTCTTCCCTGTAAAGTAAGTGTTCGCCAATCCTTTGTACAAATGAGTGTTATTGGTTGCTACTAGTACAATGTGAATGACGAGGAACACTAAAGCAATGATGGAGAGGACTTTTAGGAAGCGACGCATAATTTTTCTTTTTAGGTCTTTACGGTTGAGTTGATGATAAGTTGCTAAATTCCATTTCGAAGAGAGTGGCAAGGTGTTTTTTAACAACTTCGCCAATGTCTTCCACTGAAATATTTTTACCGGTTTCCAGTGCGAGTGAGGTCACTTTTTTATCTGAAATCCCGCAAGGGACGATGTTTTCAAAGTAATTGAGATTGGTGTTCACGTTGAGTGCAAAGCCATGCATGGTGATCCAACGGCTGCAGCGAACGCCCATCGCACATATTTTGCGTGCCTTTGCTGGATCTGCATGATCTATCCAAACACCAGTTAATCCGTCTATTCTGCCTCCTTCAACACCATATTCCTTAAGGGTTAAAATAATTGCTTCCTCTAGGTAACGAAGATATTTGTGGATATCGGTGAAGAATTGATCGAGATCTAAAATGGGATAGCCTACGAGCTGTCCCGGACCGTGATAGGTAATATCGCCCCCTCGGTTGATTTTGTAAAAAGTAGCCTGGTTTTCACCGAGCTCTTCGTCGTTTATCAATAAATGGTTGGTATCACCGCTTTTTCCGAGGGTGTATACGTGTGGGTGCTCGCAAAATAAAAGGTAATTAGAGATGGGAAGTTGGTCTTCAGGGTTTTTCCTGTTGTGCATTTTTTTCTCCGCCGATTGATTAAAAAGCTTTTCTTGGAAGTCCCAAGCTTCTTTGTAATCTATTAATCCGAGGTTTTGAAAATGTACTTTTTTTATCATTTCAGTGATGCCAGGGCCTCTTTCAATTCATCAATCACCACAATTTCCACCGGATCAATATTTCTTTTTTCTGCAATGAGCACAGAAACCCAGTCTCCTAAGTGAACAAAGTAAAATGCTTTTTCCAGCATGGAAGATCCTTTGGAATATAGCTCGGTTACCGAACTTACTAGAGGTTTGATTTTGCTGATGGTGAAATCGGTACGTTTAGCCGTTCTGTAAAAATCATCTTCATTACGGAAAACCACAAGAGCCATATCTATATGTGATTCTGTCCAGCCTACAATTTCGTTGTGACACAATTCCGGTAGTTTATGATGCCACGACAACATTTTGGAGTTTTCGTTGATTTGCTGGCGGAAGCGAACTGCAACGCCTTCGTAGTTATCGGCACTGTATATCACTGGAATTTTGTTCAATAATTTTGTGGCCAGTTCGTCAGCAATTTTGATAATACTTTCTTTTTCGCTCAGCAGTAAATCGGCTGCAGTAGCCAATTGTGCGGTATATTTACTTGAAATGAGACCGTATTTTTCTAAGATAAACAACTGTTGTGTTACCGAATAACCCATGGTAGATCGAGGAGGCATTCCTCCCGGATTCAAAATGTAATTGAAACCATGTTCTTTGCATATTTCTAAAACTTTTCCTCCAGTAGTGACCGCTGCAATTTCCGCTTTCGCTTTAATGGCTTGCTCTACGGTGAGCAAAGTCTCTTCTGTGTTTCCTGAGTAGGAAGAAGCGATTACTAAAGTATTTTCATTTACAAAAGCCGGAATGTGGTAATCGTTGCAAGTTAAAACCGGAACTTTTATTTCGTTTTGAATGATTTGACTTACAATGGTTCCGCCTATTCCTGAGCCGCCTAAACCGCAGATCAGTACATTTTTAATTTCGTTTTTAGCGGGTTTGAAAGTGGTGCTTTTGCCTATTTCTATTGCTTTTTTTAACTGTGCAGGAAAGAGTTCAACTAGTTTTTTCATTCTTTTTTTAATTTAAGCTTTTGTCCTATTATGGAGATGTTCACGAAAATAGTAAAATTGTGGATATCTACTCTATGTAAATAGTCAAAAATCACTTACGTTTGCGAAGTTAATCATCAAAGAGATTTTATATGTCAATTGAACTTTCCGAGCAAGAATTAGTTAGACGGGAAAATCTGAAAAAAGCGATAGATGCGGGAATCAATCCCTATCCTGCCGAGCTTTTTGAAGTAAACTGCTCTGCCAAAGAAATACACAGCAATTATCAAACAGATAAAATAGGATATAAGAATATTAGTATCGCCGGAAGATTGATGCGTCAGCGCATCATGGGAAAAGCCTCTTTTGCTGAGTTGCAGGATTCAACAGGAAAGATACAATTGTACATCAATCGCGACGATCTTTGTCCGGGAGAAGACAAGTTTTTATACAACGATTTTTTCAAGAAAATTTTAGATATCGGTGACATCATTGGCGTGAAAGGGTATGTTTTTACCACGCAAGTGGGTGAAATTTCTATTCACGTTACAGAAATTAAGTTGTTGGCTAAAACCCTTCGCAATTTGCCAATGCCGGTAGAAGATGCCGAAGGAAAGGTACACGATGCCTTTACCGATACTGAGCAAAGATATCGTCAGCGTTATGTGGATTTAATTGTGAATCCTCAGGTGAAAAAAGCGTTTATTCAACGTACTCAACTCACCAATTCCATGCGTCATTTCTTAAATGAGAAAGGTTACCTTGAAGTGGAAACTCCTATTCTTCAGTCGTTGTATGGAGGAGCAGCAGCAAGGCCGTTTAAAACACATCACAATACTTTAGATCAGACTTTATACTTAAGAATCGCCAATGAATTATATCTGAAAAGATTGATTGTGGGCGGATTTGACGGTGTTTATGAATTCGCTAAAGATTTCCGCAACGAAGGAATGAGTCGTTTTCACAATCCGGAGTTTACGCAAATGGAGCTCTACGTAGCCTATAAAGACTACAACTGGATGATGGACATGGTGGAAGAAATGGTGGAGAAAATTGCTACGGATTTGCACGATAAAACAGAAGTACAGGTGGGTGAAAATCTCATCAATTTTGAACGACCTTGGAAGCGCTACACCATGTTTGAAGCCATACAGCATTTCACTGGAATTGACATTGCTGCATTAGATGAAGCTGGACTTCGCGAAGCTGCTAAAAAAATAGGTGTTCCTGTAGATGAAACGATGGGGAAAGCAAAAATAATCGATGAGATTTTTGGTGAAAAATGTGAGCCTAAATTGATTCAGCCGACCTTCATTACCGATTACCCGGTGGAAATGTCGCCATTGGCCAAAAAACATCGCACACACGAAGGATTGGTGGAGCGTTTTGAGTGCATCTGCAACGGAAAAGAAATTTGTAATGCATACTCCGAGCTCAATGATCCAATTGATCAGCGTAAGCGATTTGAAGATCAGCTTGAATTAGGAAAACGTGGTGATGAGGAAGCAATGATGCTGGATGAAGATTTTCTTCGAGCCATTGAATATGGAATGCCGCCAACGGCAGGATTGGGTATCGGGATTGATCGTTTGACGATGATCATGACCAACTCAAACTCTATTCAAGATGTTTTGTTCTTCCCGCAAATGCGACCAGAGAAAAAGGAAAAGGTGGCTTCTAATGATGAATATGTTGCGCTTGGTGTTCCTGAGGTTTGGATTGCCGCAGTGATCAAATCAGGATACAAAACCATAGAATTATTGAAGGCAGCCAACCCAAATAAACTGCATCAGGAGATTGCTGGTTTCAGAAAGAAAAATAAAATTGAAACTGCCCTTCCAACGCTGGATGAGGTAAAAGCGTGGATGGTAGTTTAATGAAAACAAGATCCATTGGTATATTAGGAGGAGGAAGCTGGGCCACAGCGCTTGCCAAAATTTTGCTCAACAATGTGGAGCAATTGAATTGGTGGATGAGAGATGCATCGTCGATTGAGCATATTCAAACCTATCACCACAATCCTAAATATTTAAGGGATGTGGAGTTTAATGTTTCTAAGTTGGTGCTCAATGATAATATCCGTGAGGTCATTGCTAAGTGTGATATTTTGGTGGTAGCCATTCCATCAGCATTTTTGCATGAATCATTTGACGGTTGCACCAAGGAAGATTTTAAAGACAAAATAATAATTTCTGCAATCAAGGGAATTGTTCCGCAATACAACTTAATTCCTGCCGATTATTTCAGTCAGGTATGGGATGCGGACATCAACAACATTGGTATCATTGCCGGTCCTTGTCACGCAGAGGAAGTAGCTTTGGAAAGATTATCGTACCTCACTGTAGCTTTTCATGAAGAAGCTAAAGCAATAGAGTTCACACAACTTTTAAAGGCGCGTTATATCAATACATCCTACAACGATGATTTATTGGGAACAGAATACTGCGCTGTAATGAAAAACGTGTACGCTATCGCTAGTGGTATTTGTCACGGTTTGGGTTACGGAGATAATTTTCAGGCTGTGCTTATTTCAAATTCCATTCGGGAAGCGGAGTTTTTTCTGGATAAGGTGAGTCCGGTTCACCGCGATGTAAAAAGCTCGGCATATCTTGGCGATTTGCTCGTTACCTGCTATTCACAATTCAGTCGTAACCGTACCTTTGGGAACATGATAGGAAAGGGATATTCTGTGAAGCACACCATGCTGGAAATGAATATGGTTGCGGAAGGATATTACGCCACCAAATGTATTCATGAGATCAAGCAAACATTGAATGTGGAAATGCCAATTTTCCAATCGGTTTATGACATTATCTATCAGGGGAAAAATGCCAAGCGCACGATGGTGGCTTTGCAGGATAAATTGATTTAATTTATTGTTCTAGCATTTAGAGCTCAAGTGGAAGCGTCTTTTTTTGGTGATAGACGGCGCTCATTTTAAATAATATTTCATTTCCATATTTACTTTGTGCATTTACTTTTAACTCACTTTCGCTTTCCAATAAGTTTACGCTCAAGCTGATCGACGAAATTAAGTTAGGATTGATCGCTTTTAGAAATTTGCAGTGCGACATTGAAACCAGCTGAAGTTTTCTTTTTAGAAAGTGTTCCAATAACTCATGAACGATTTTAAGTTGTATTACTCCCGGTGTTACTGGTTGATTGGGGAAATGCCCTTCATATATGAGGTGTTTTTTTTGAAGATCAATTTCAGCAGAAAATCCGTTTTCTTTTTCTGTTACTTCACGCAAGGTATAAAATTCACCATGTAGCTTCATCCGACAATTTCTTCTTTTTGAATGTACATTAAACCTAAATTTTCGGGAATAAGATTATTCAAAATCAATACAGATTTTACCGCTTTGTTTTGCTCAAGCATGTCGCAAGCAAAGTGCAGCGCAAATGCAGAATTGGTAAAATACGTTCCGGATAGATTTTGGTAATTAATTTTTTGTTGATGAGGGAAAATTCTTTCAAGTATTTCTGAAGTGTGGTTCGTTGATTGGGAAAACAAAACGAGGTCAATGCTGTGGATATTTATTTGATTGCTCTCCAAAAAATTTAATGTGGTTTCCTGCAAATCGGTCGCAAGAACACACACATCCACTGCCTTCAAAATTATTGCACTTGCTGTATTGATCTTGGATTGAATGGTGAAGAAAGATGCTCCGCTGGCTTCAACGATTTGGGGCAAATTCAACCTTTCGTTCATGTTGTATAAGTCGTTTTCAAATTCATCGGCCGCACCAACCAATGCGCTTGTGCAACCTTCATTTAAACACAAGGACGCATCAATCAAGGCATGTTCAAACGACAAGCTGTTGTGCGTATGCGTGTTGTTGTATGCATGATTTTTAAGCAACAATGATATTTGACCAGCGATGGTGTTGTGGGTTGAGGAGATAAAGGATGTAGGTGCTATAAGGCCATCTCCAGCAGAATGAATTTTTTCTAAAAATATTTTTGTGTTCAAGCTGCAGCCCATGGCGGTGCCAACAATTATGGCTTCTGGTTGCGTGATCATGCTTTGTGCTAAACAATCTAACATGCAACATATGGACATTTTCATGCCTGCGCTCATTCGTCTTCTGTCCATTGGCGCGATGTTTTCACTATAGTCGGGTTCCATTAAAGCACCATTTTGTTGCAGCGCTGTTAGGCGTGCTGAAAAGCCTTTGTTTTTAAAGGTAGGCTGGTAGGATATAGTAGACGATGAAGTGATGTACATTTTATAATTGGCTAAAAATTAAGCTTGAGCAATTGCCTCCAAAGCCAAAGGAGTTTGTTAATACGTTTCTAATTCGGGCTGAGGAATATTCGGTTTCAGGAACAAGACCAGTTTCCTTCATTGCCGTTTTGTAAAAAAGATTTGGCAAGCGTTTTTGCGCAATAATTGAGTGCACGCAGTAAGCGGCTTCAATTGCTCCAGCAGCAGCTAAGGTGTGACCGGTGAAGGATTTTGTAGAACTAAACGCAGGCATCCTATCGCCAAAAACATTAATAAATGCACTTGATTCAGAAAGATCATTGTTGCCTGTTCCAGTGCCATGCGCATTGATGTAATCAATATCACTTGTGCTTAAATTTGCTTGCTCTAGTGCTTTCTTCATGGTGATGGTAGCGCCTATGCCAGTTGTTGAACTGGCGGTTTGATGAAAGGCATCTGTGGAATTATTCCAGCCAGTAAGCGCACACAAAGCTTCGTTTTTCGTTATAGAGAGGCTGTGCTCGTTTTCAAGCAATAGAAATGCAGCCCCTTCACCTAAATTTAATCCCTTTCTATTGTCATCAAAGGGCTTGCAATGAGTAGGGTCCAAAATATTTAATGATCCAAAACCTTTGATATTAAATATGGCGAGCGGATCAATACCACCCACTAAAACGCGATCAAGCTTTTTGGCTTTCATCAAACGGGCTCCATGCATAATTGAGTTTGCGCCGGAAGAACAAGCGGTGGAAATGGTGCCAATCATGCCGCTGATTCCCATTGTTTCTGCTATTTTCTCGGTGCTTCTACCGTTGTCGTGTACCATTTTATTTCGGGATGTTGTTGAGGCAGTATTTAAAGAATCAAAATGGTACTGCTCCATTTTATCCAAACCACCAATAGACGTTGCCGAAATCATTCCTGTTTTAATTTCTTTAATGGAAGTATTTTCCTTCCAGGCCTCTTTTGCAGCTAATAATCCCAGTAAGGTGCTTCTTGAATAATCGTAAGCAGGTAATTTGAAAAGTTCACAAATTTCTTGATTGCTGAGCGCTACTTCTCCCAGCATGATACCGTGCTGAGCAGATTTTTTTATTCCACTTATTCCAGCTTGTAGTGAGTTGAAATTTTCTTCTGCATTTAATCCAATAGCACTTACATCACCAATTCCTGTGATATAAATTTTCATTGTGTTTTCTCTCTTTCCTTGACAATAAAATTGGCCATCGTGTTAATGGATTGAAGTACTTCTTTACCAATAATTTCATCGGGAATTCTTACCTGATGAAACTTCTCCATGATAACCACTAATTCAAGTGAATCGATAGAGTCCAGTCCCAATCCAGTCCCAAATAAAGGAGCATCGTCATCAATATCTTCTGGAGTAAGTTCTTCAAGATTTAGCTCTTCAATGATTTGTTTTTTCAATGTGTATTTTAGTTCATCTACGTTCATATTCCAGCAAGTTTTAATTCACACTCTAATAGTTTGTTATTGTTGTAAAAAACCTCTCCTTTAATTAAGTATAAATTGCCTAATTGTTGAAGAGGATAAATGGTGGTAGTGATTGTTTCATTTGCTGAGCAGTAGGCAAATAAATTAAGTTTTGTAATTGCTCCAAGGAAGCCTTCAGAAGGTGTTTCTTTTAGGTTTTTGTTTAATAGAGAAATTCCTGCTGCTGCGCTTTGTGCAATGTTTTCAAGCATTCCAAATTCTTGAAATTGATTGTTATCCACAAAAACATTGTCTTGTGAAATGAAAAAATTTGTTTCAATTTTTTCGCTGGAACAAGAAAGTACGTTGTCAACCATCACAAAAGGCGCTCGGTGCGGAATGTAGTTTTGTATTTGATTTTTATCAATCACCATGTTTATTGAAGTCCACCGTTTATACTAATTGTTTCGCCCGTGAGGTAAGCTGCTTTGCTTGAAGCCAAGAAACTAACTAAGTGTGCAACTTCTTCTGGTTCACCTACTCTACCTGCTGGAATCATTTTTAAGTAATTCGGCATGTCCAAATTCTTTATCATGTCGGTATTAATAAATCCAGGAGCAACAGCGTTTACAGTAATGTTCATTTTAGCTACTTCTTGCGCCAACGATTTTGTAGCGCCAATCATTCCTGCTTTGGCAGCTGAATAGTTTGTTTGGCCCGCTACTCCTTTGGTTCCCGATAAAGAAACAATGTTGATGACGCGACCTTGTTTGTTGTGCAGCATTTTTCTGATCACATTTTGAGTAACATTAAACATTCCTTTCAAAGAAATGTCAACGACTTCGTCCCAGCTTTGCTCCGGCATCCACATAAAAAATCCATTTTTTGTGATGCCAGCGTTGTTCACCAGAACACTGATAAATTTATCCGGATTGTTTTTTTGCCAGGTATCTAGCGCGGTGTCAACTTCAGTTTTGTTTTGAACTTTGAATGGGACGAGCTCTGCACTGCCTCCTAATTTTGTGATCATATCCAAGGTCTCAAGCGCAGCCACCTGATCTGCCGAATAATTCAACAAAATATGCAGGTGGTAATCCTGTGAAAGTTGCAATGCAATGGCCTTTCCTATTCCCTTGGAAGCGCCGGTGATTAATGCGCAATTCATTGCTTATTCTTTAGAAGGTTTTGCACATAATTTTATTGAACTCCTTATTCCAAGAATGGAGAGGATAGTGAGCAACACTCCTCCTAATAACATAAATATTGATCCTGAGGTGGCGGCTGCTCCTAAACCAGCAACCCCAAAATAGATTAAGCAAATTCCTGCGCAAAGCGGAATCAAAAGCACCAATGTTAGCAATACAGCTGCCACACACATTCCTGCGCTTAGCATTAATCGGGTGTGCTTGTTTTGAGATTCTGTTTTGTCAATGGTTGTGGTGTTGCTTTGCTTGCTTTCAGGCTTTACTATGGATTGGTCTGCATAAGAAAGTGTTTTGGCTAAGAAAGAAGTAGGATGGGTGGTGTTGATGGTATTCCCAAGATTGGTAAGTAACATCAATGAAGAGATCGTGATACCCAGGAATTTAAGTCTGTTGAAATTCAAAGTCTTTGGCAAAGTAATATTGGCTTTTTTTGCTAAAAAAGGAGTTGCTAAAAATCCTGCTGCCGACAACGACAGCCATAAATAATTAGCATTACTTGAAAGATGAAAACCCAATTGTCTTAAGTTGTATCCTGAGTACAGCGCTAAACCTGAAAGGCCCAATTGCAATGTGGCTATTAGTCCCTGGGCTTTTCTCGGATTTGCTTTTGCCCATCTTGTTAGTTTTGCAAGTTGCTTTTTTCGTGATTTGTAGAGAGCGATTACCGCGAGTGACATCGCTATGGCTGATAGATAAATTACGTTGTCTCCACTTTTTGATTTCAGCGTGTTTTCAATTGAAGAATCTTTTTCTGATTTCTTGTTTGAATTTGAACTGGCTGCCGCAACCATTAAAGTTGCTTTATGCTCTTGCAATAAATTCCCCTGATTGTTCGCCGGATTTGCATATGAAGCAGGCGTAAGCTGCAGTGATTCGCTAGAGGATTCGGGTTCTTCGACAGAATTAACAAGCGCTACTTTGCTAATTTTAAGATCTTCTTTTTTAGTTTTGGCTTGCTTATTTTCCTGCGCTACATGTTTGTAATTTCCTTTCATTTGAACGTGAAATCCATCATTGTAAATTCTTTTTTCTATGGTGCAAGAATTCACAAAAAGGAAAACGAAGGCTATTAAAAATATTTTTGGTTTCATGGCTTATTGTTTAGTGTTTATCAATCGTTATTTTATTTAATTCATTTTCAAATTCAGCGATCAAGGGGTATGTTACTGAGGATTTCTCCTCGTTTTCTTTTGTAAGATTACTGATTAAATCTTCAAATGAAAACTTGCACACCATTTCACACTCGCGTTTTATTGTGTCGGATATAGCATCAGACTTATATCGACTAAACATTGCTGCCGCGAATCCGGAGCGAAAATTCGCTTGAAATTTATTGTCATTTGAACTCAAGGTTAATAGTCCGTGGTCATCAAGTCCGCCAACATATCCGCAAGCAGTTCCAATTCCTCTCCACAGGTCGCTTTGGCGACTGAGTTCAAAGGCAGTAGTTATATTTTGCAGCTCAGCAATGTTGCCTTTGCAGAGGTACCAAATTCTTCTTCCTACGCCTTGATCAAATGATTTTCTTGAGGCAGTATTTACGACTTCAGGAATTGATTTGCCAATAATTGTTTTTCTTCTTTTGTATAATGCGTGGTAGTATCCAATCCCATCAAATATCAAATTGGTTTGTTCAGCAGAGAAGTTTTTTCCCCAATTATTTTGAAAAACATCGGCCCTAGCCATGCCCCAGCCCAATCCGATGTGAACATGAAATGTGTGCTCGTGATGTTTGTTTTCAAAAATTTCGTTCCATCTTTTAAGTTGTGTATGTTTTAGTAAATCTTGGTAGGCGATTTCCATGGATGCGCTTTCAAATGCAATCGATCGGTATTCGGGTGATTCAGCATTTAAGTACGAAAGAATTTTATTGTGATCCGCTTCATTTGCAACAAATGCAGAAACCTTCATAAACAGTTCTTCAACACGAGTGATATTTTCCGCTACTTTGTTATTCATGAGAAAAATATTTTTTCGATGTCCTCTTGAATCTCTTGATCTGCTTGATTGTTGTACTGCTCTGCGGGATGTTCTCGCGGCGCTGTATTTTCTATCGAAATATGTGCATGATAAGGATCAATTGTGATGCTTGAGGGGGTACCATAAATTATTTTATTCGCCAAACGAAAAATAGCAACAGCAATACTTTCCAATACTGACAAGTTGGAATTGACTTTTTCAATTAGATCTTCTGGACTGTATTTGTTGACCAATTCTTTTTGAAATTGACGGAGACAACGAATGTCGAAAATGTTGATATGCTTGTCAGAAAGCGGTTCTGTTTTTAATGTCCCCCAATCAAGAAACAATTTTTGCATGTTTTGATTTAAGCTGTTGAATCGTTTTCCGATGCTTTCATTTTTGTTAGAGGAGTAGGCCTTTAGGACATCTAAATTAGTATATCCTCCGTTGCTAAACATTACATTGGGGATGGCCCAATAGGTTGCCCAATCCCAAATTACTTTAAGAATTAAAATCTGTGTTTTACCAAAGATGCTGTATTGATCTCTGTACAATCCAATCCAGCCTTGTATGAGTTCATTTTGCGCATGATTGAAAATTAGTGCGTGACGCAAAATGTCATCTCCTCTTAAATCTCGTTTAATTAATTCGGTGATCCAAGTATTGCCTAGAGCTATAAAATCAGTGCCAGGTGAATAAAATGGATCCATGAAAGAGGCCGCTTCGCCTGTGAGCGCCCATCTATCTGCTGAAAAATATTGTTTGCTTTGGTAAGCCATGTTTTTCATGACTTTGAAATCCAATATTTCATGTTCGTGCTTTGTAATCATTTTTGCAGCTACAGGCTCATGCTGGAGCAACCAGTTTTTGGCTTTTGGGAAGGTGTTGAATTGATCAAAGGGGTGAAGGCGAGGGTCGGCAACAATTCCGATACTTGTGCTTCCAGAAACCAAGGGAATGATCCAAACCCAATAACCATTTCCCATTAAGTGGTTGGTGGCGAGTCGGCGTTTACCAGGCTCTACTTTATTTCTCCAAGTTGTATTTTCCGACCAGTTGTCGATGTCCAATTCAACTTTTATTCTAAACCAGGCAGCATTAATATTGTGATCAACTTCTTTTTGAAGTTTTAATTTCTTTCGTAAAAATCCATTTCTGCCTGTGGAATCTACTATCCATTTTGCATTTATAGAAGTTTCTTTGTTTTCATGTGTAAAGCTAATCGTATGAGTTTCACTGCCTAGTTCAACGTTGTCCACCTTTGCATCCAGCAGATGCTGAATGCCTTTCTCTAAAGCAATGCGCATCATTTCGTTTTCAAGCAATCCCCTATCAATTTGATGGGTTGGAAAAGGGGTGTCTATTCTTGATCCTAATTCAACTCGTTTTGAAATTTCATTGTTGTGCTCTGGACTCATAAAAAATCGAAAGCCAAATTTGAGCAGTTGTTTTTCGTTTAAGTAGTCTTTTAGGTGGAGAACATTTCTCAAATACGATGATCCCAATTCACTTGTGGATTCGCCAACTTTGTGAATAGCTATCGGTGCTTCAAACGATCTTTTTTCCAGCACAATGATATTCGTTGGCGAAATATATTCACTCAGTTGTAGTGCAAGTGTGAGTCCTGCAAGGCCTCCGCCAAGTATTGCAACGTCGTACTGTTGTGTGCTTTCGATCATGAATTATGGAAACTTTATTTCGGCGTTAAATATATTAAGTATTCTGGTGGAGCGAAGGTATACTAGATAATAGTAGATATTCAATTACATATTGCAATTGGTGAGTTGTCAATTTGCAATTAGTGCAAAAGGCGTGTCAGTCCTCAACTTTATGATGCAAGTTTATTTCTGCATTGTGTTTAATCATATCATTGGAAACCTCATCTCCCAGGTACTTGTCAATTAAAAAATGCACTAGATAGATGATAGGGATAATTGCTAGAGCTACCAGCAATTTAAACACGTAGCCGTAAGACGCATTTTTTAAAAACATATCCATCGTCCACACTCCTGGAATTACAAAGGCAATGAATTGTACAATAAATGTATCAACCAGCTGACTCACAATGGTGGAGCCTGTTGCGCGTAGCCATATCATTTTTTTTCCAGTTTTATTTCTTAGCATCCAGAAGACGGAGCTATCTACCAGTTGAGAAACAACAAAAGCACAAATACTTCCGATAATAATGTATTGAGATTGTCCGAAAACTGTTCTGAAATTTTCATCAGAAACAGGAGAAAAGCCAACAGCTGGAATGCTCATGCAAACAAACAAAATCAGGAAAGTGAAGCCAATTAAACCCACCGTGATGTAGGATAATTTTCTAACGGCGTTTTGTCCGTAATATTCATTTACTAAATCAGTGATGATAAAAACCACTGGCCATAGCACAATTCCAATGCTTTGAGTGAAGGTTCCAAAAAATTCAATCAGCTTTCCTCCAATCAACTCCGCCACAATAGCATTCGTAATAAAGAAACCGGCGAGAATTAAAAAAACCGTGTCTTTTTTGTTGCTAAAGGTCATTTTTGAATTTTTTCTTCTTCTTTGTTTAAAGAGGTAACTCCGCCTGAAATAATGAATTTCATCACATCGGCAGATTTACTGTTTAGTTGAATGATGTTTTTGTTTTCTACAATGAATAGGTTTCCCGAGAAGGCATAGGAGTGAGGAAAATACACTGCGGTATAACCACCGTCAATTCCCAACAGAGTTAGGTTTTCCTGGGTGATGAAACCGAGTTTGTGTAAATTGTTATCGCCCATACGCACCATTACTGGATGGTTGAATTTTTTTTCTTTTCCAACGAAAGCGCCAAGCAAATCTTTTATGGAGGTGTAAATTACTTTAATCAAAGGTGCTTTTGTGAGTATCCTTTGAAAATATTTAATGAATGGCCGAGCAATAAAGGTGCTTCCGAGATAACCCAATAAAGTTAAACTCACCACCAAAATTAATATCCCGATTCCAGGTATATTTCCTACGCTGAATTTTCCTAATACAGGAAGATCAAGAGAAATAAAGTCATCGGGAATTATATTGTCGATCCAACGCAACACTTTAAAAATTACCGCTAGGGTGATCGCTAAAGGAACGATTAGTAAAATGCCCTGCAATAGATATTTTAAAAACTTATTCATACTGTTAAAGGGCTTTATTCGGTATAAATAATCTCGCTGTATTTGCTTACTTCACCTACAATTCGGAATTCGGTACGACGGTTTTTCTGTCTGCCGTCAGGGTTGTCGGATCCGTCAGCATTTTCGTTCTTAGCGATATGACGTGTTTCACCATATCCTTTTGCACGGAGTCTTCTTGCTTCAATGTTTCTGGCCATTAAATAAGCGACAACCGATTCAGCTCTTTTTTGTGAGAGTTTAATATTGTATTCATCGCTACCGCGACTATCCGTATGCGAACCAATTTCCACAATGATGTTAGGGTTTTCAATTAGCAATTTGTAAATGGTGGTATCCAAGGTGTACTTACTGTCTTTGGTTAAGTCGGCCTTATCAAATTCATAGTAGATGTTAGGAATTACTATTGGATCTTTCGACAATTCATGCAATCCAATTGGTTGGAAAATTGTGTCGGAAACCGTTAAGCCATTAGTAGTAAATTCAAAGCCGTTGGTGAAGTAACCTGGACGCGAAGCGATGATTCTATAGTTTTGATTTTCCTCTAATTTAAGAAAGGTAAGATCTGTTTTTGCAGGATTAAATTTAGCCAAAAGCACGTCTTCACTTTCAATGCTGTCATTTACCAAAAACACTTTTATTTCAACAGAATCCAAGCGAGTTTTGTCTTTGAACTCTTCCATTTTGTGATCACTTACCACTTTAATTACCTGTTTGTTTTCCGATTTATACGCCATTACATTTAAGCCCAGACGCATTTTCTTTACGTATTGGTAAATGTCGAAACAGCAGTATTCATTTTTTAAAGCGATACTTCCCTCTCGGTTTGAAACAAAAAATCCTTCTTCATTGTTAGGTAAAACAGTGTAGTAAATGTCATCTACTGAGGAGTTCGCAGGAGCTCGTAAGTTATAGGGAGGCGTCCATTTGTTTAATTCGCCAAAAGCTTTGAAAACATCTAGTCCACCCATGCCCGGCCAGCCAGTGGAACTAAAGAATAGCGTTTTAGAATCAAAATCGTAAAATGGAGTGAGTTCATCTCCAACAGTATTGATTTTTGAGCCTGCATTTTTTGCCGGACCATACATTTTTTTGCCTGGATCGTAAACGGAAAACCAAATGTCTTTTCCTCCCTTTGCGCCCAATTCCGTTCTATCAGATACAAAATACAGTACTTCATATTCCTTTCCTGATTCGTAACCTACAGCAGGTTGTGTGGAATTACAATTAGGAAGATTGATGGGTTCAGGCATCTCAGTGGGTGTTTGCCATTCGCCATCCTTTTTTGCGGATACATAGATGTGGCAGAAGCTTTCCTCTTTCCAGTTTTTTTCACATCGGGTAAAGAAAAACCTGTCGCCTTCCGGTGAAAAAACGCCGTTGGTAACGCCTACATTATCAATGTTGAACGGACCTTCGAAATTAGCTTTGTGCTTCCATTCTTCACCATTTTTTCCAGCAATATAAAATTGACTTACCGGTGGAATTCTGGTGGTATCGGCTCTATTGAAATACATTAAGGTATCTGATTTCAATGAAGCATAAATAATTGTGCTGTCATTTAATGGAAAAGGAGAAACGTCCATGTATGCTTTATTAATAGAAGTATCAAGGTGATTGACTTCCACTTGCGGACCTTTGTTTTTAAAAACGTTGATACTGTCGCAACCTGCAATATCATTTTTCACTAATTTTTTAAGTATTGCAGTTTCTTTGCTATCGTCAACTTTCGATTCCTTTTTAAATTTTGCAAAGGTTGTTTTAGCAGCAGTATAATCGCCCAGCATTTTTTGCATTAGGGCCTGATAATACAAAGCCTTTACATATTTTTTAGGATTCAGTTCGTAAGCTTTTACATACGCGCTTTCCGCATTTTTATAGTCTCTTGCCAACCGATAATTGTTGGCCATTTCAAAAGTCATTTTTGCCTTTTTGAAATAGAACTCAGGGACATCAGATTTGTGCGCTATGTAGTATTTATAAAATGAAATGGAAGAATAGAAATCACCAGCGGTAGAAGCTTTTCGTGCAGCTTTTTTGAGTTGGGTGGAATTGAGTTTAAAAATGGCTGAATCAATTTGACCGAAAACAGTAGTTCCGGAAAACAACAGCGCTATTATGAGAATTCTAATAGATATCACAAGGCACGGTATATATATCAGGTAAGGAACTTCGGGCAATATAGGTGATGGAAATTTCAAACGCTCCACGGAAATTGGTGGCAGTTGAAAGTGGTGACATGTTGATGTCATAAGCAACACCAACTCGGAAGTCGCGAATTTCAGCTCCAAAAATAATGGAGGTAGCATCAAAGGTTCTGAAAAATCCGTCTCTGAATACAATTCCCGCAAAGATCGTAGTGAGTTTCATTTTATTAGCCATCATGCGATAATTGTAGTTGGCTCCCATTACAAGATCTGATGCCTGCTTATCGTACATATATAAGAGGTTTGGCGTGATGAATGATTTTGTGTTCAAATCATATTTTGCTGATGCGTTGATCACGTGTCTCATTTGTAGTTTTGTGGTGTGCTGCATGAAAGTCTCTTTTGGAGAATTGGCATGGAAAAGCGAGTATCCAGCATCCAGCGCTAGTTTTGAGTTGATTTGCTTGGTCCAGCCCAATCCCAAGTTCAAATCGAAATAATTGATTTTGTCGTTGGCAAAGCTTTCACCGTTTGAGATGGTTCCATTAAAGCCACCAGTGTTATTGTCGTATTGTCCCGGAAAAGTAAGCGCGCTGTAATTGATGTTTTTATTTACATATCCTCCCTGCAAACCGAAGCTAAGTAGATGTCCCGAGAAATTTTTGTGGTAGGCCAGCGATAGCATTACTTTGTTCATTGTCAATCGGCCATCACCAGATCTATCAAACACATAATAGCCACCCACACCAAAATTATGATCTAAAATATTTAAAGGTTGATCGTACGCTAAAGCAGTTGTAACAAAGGGCTTCACCACCGCTCCCCACTGTGAGCGATAAATACCGTTGAAGCGCCAGTCGCCGTTAAATTTTCCTGTGTTGGAAGGATTTAAAGTAAGACTTGGTTCGTAAAACTGGGTGAAGTGAATGTCTTGTGAATAAATAGAGATAGATAAAAAGCAAAAAAGAGCAATTAATGTTCTCTTAAGATATGGCTGCAAGGTTTTTACCACAAATATTTTCTTTTGGTATAAAACACATTTAGCATTCTGTTAAATTGCTCGGGTGTAAAATATTTAATGCAACCACTAAATGGGTAAAAGGACATTTGATTACAAACCGGAGGAGTGTAATAGTCGCCGTTTCCATCTTTAGTAGGATTAGTTAAATGGCAATTTACAATAGTGGCATTAAAAGTAGCTGGATCAGCTTCTGTGTCGCAAATAGAGTCGCCAGCTGAAGTACAGTTTTTTCCATTGGCAAATTCTTTCACTCCACTTGGATTATCAAAGGTGTCATATAAACCAAAGAAATGTCCCATTTCATGAGAGATCATTGTTAAATCGGAATAATTGATCAGCATAAAATCTCTGAACAATGGATTTTTCATTCTTATGTTATCGTTGGAAGAAGTTGTTAAGCCAGCAGAGCCGTCCAAACTTCCCCATAAACCAGAAACACTTGCAGAATAATAAATATTGATGGTATTTGGAATGTTGTATTTGGTAGTCATTTCTGTTAAATAATTCTCAGAAGTCTTTGTGAAATAAATAGACTCAGGAACGGTGTCGTAATTACAAATTTTGAATTGAACGCACATCGGACTGAACTTCTGATTCATCACCACTACAGTATTTTGAATTTGAGTAGGTGTTGCTTGTGCAATATCTGCGGTGTCTAACACAACATGAATTGAAAGTGAAATTGTTTTGTTCGGACAAGCATTAATATCTACAATATTAGTGGCCATTTGCGCTTTAACGGAGACGCAAATAAAGAAAAATGCAATCAGATATAATTGGCGAACCATGCAACGAAAATAACTAAAAAAATATTAGACCTACAATTTAAAATTAAAACAAGGCCCTTTTGTGATGTTTATAGTTGCACCTCTTAGATTACTTATTAAGAGCGCGCTTAAGCGATTCCACTTTAATTTTTTCTTTTTTTGAATATTGGATATTTGATTATCTTCACCCTATAAAAATTAATTTTTAGTGAACAAAATCAACAGTATAATCAACGCAAATAAAAGAGCCCTTGTCGCTGTTTTGTGCCTGTTTTATGCTGCTGTTTCCTTTGCGCAAATTACGGTTGATAAAGCCACAGGTTGTTCACCACATACAGCAAAGTTTGGAGCTCCCGCTGGATCCATTAATCACGTTTGGGATTTTGGCGATGGTTTTTTTGGTAATACAGCAACACCAACTCATATTTTTACAAGTCCAGGTTCTTACACGGTAAAATACACAGGAACTGGTGGATCTTTTCAAGTAGTAATTACCGTACAACCAAAACCTACAGCTGTTTTTACCGCAGTTCCCACTAACGGATGCATTCCTTTGTCGGTGCAATTTACAGATCAATCCGTGGGGGCAGGAGGTGCAGCAATAACCGGATGGCAGTGGACTTTTGGAGATGGTGGTTCTGCGGGCACTAAAAATCCGTTGTATACCTATACCCTTGTTGGAAGCTTTTCAGCATCATTGATTGCTACTGATGCAAACGGTTGTAAAGATGATACAACTTGGACTACACCTATTGTCACTTCGAATACCCCGCCAATTGCCAATTTTACACCGTCAGCTACTCAATCTTGTACGGCGCCGTTGACTGTTACTTTTGTCAATAATTCTTCAGCCGGAAAGGGTGGAGCGTTAAGTTATTTATGGGATTTTGGAAATGGCACTACATCAACTTTAACCACCCCTGCTGCCGTTACTTATAATACTACTGGAATTTACAATGTAAAATTAACTGTGACTGAACTCAATGGTTGTGTTACCAGCAAAAATACTGCAATCGTTGTAAGTAAACCACTGGCTTCTTTTTCATTGTTAAACGATACCGTTTGTCCAAATTCAAATACCTTATTTACTAATACAAGTTTAGGAGCAGTTACTTATTCCTGGAATTTTGGAGATGCTTCCGGACTGTCTGCCCAAACTAGTCCAATCCATAGTTATGCAGCTCCTGGAACTTATAATGTAAAGCTCACCGCATCAGCTGGCGGATGTAGTGATGATACAACTTTTGCTATAGTAGTAGAAAATGTGGTCGCAAATTTCACAAGATTGCCAAGTTATCATTGTGATTTTCCAATGAAAGTGACATACACCAATACCTCTGTACCTGCTGGAGCAAGTTGGTTATGGGAGTTCGGCGATCTGAAAACTTCAAACACACAAAATCCTACCCATAGTTTTTTGAAACCCGACGACAGCGAGTATACCGTTTACGATCCTTTATTTTTTGCGAACAAATTAACAGTTACTTCAGCAGTAGGATGTAAAGCAAGCGTTACTAAAACAGATACTATTATTCCAATTGTTGCTCGCTTGCAGCCAGATGTTTCTGAAGGTTGCGCTCCTTTAAAAGTGCAGTTTTCCGATTCATCTAGATCAAAAGAAGCAATAAACTTTTACCATTGGGATTTTGGTGATGGACAAAGTTCAGCTATTAAAAACCCTTCGCACACGTATAACTCAACGGGAGAGTACACGGTTTATCTGGATATAAAAAATATTAAGAACTGTGCCGATACTAGCTATCCTATTATCATTAAAGTAGGTGCCCCAACAGCTCCTGATTTTTCAGTTTCATCAGCATCGGTTTGTCCGAACGAAACAGTTACTCTAAGCGATTTGACGCCTGGCGCCAACGTAGATTCGTGGCATTATTCAGCCGATGGTGACAACGCTTCTTCTTGTCCGAGTGATTCCAACTGGACATGGAAATTTAATTCAAAGGCAGGACCACAGGATATCACTTTGACTACTGGGTTTAATGGATGTTATTCAAGCAAAACTATTTCGAATGCGATAACAGTTAAAGGTCCAATTGCACGATTGAATTACACAGCCTTGTGTGACTCTCCATATAAATATGTTTTTAAAGGAGAAATTTCAGGTGCTGATTCATGGACTTGGAATTTTGGAGATGGACAAACTATTGTTGCTTCTACAGACACTACTGTCACTCATTATTATTTGGCTTCTGGAGATTTCACAGTAAAAATTATCGGGACAAATGGTACTTCTGGTTGCGCTGATTATGTGGACAGTGTTGTTGTTGAAGTAAGAAATCCTAAAGCAGTAATCACAAGTGATTCTGTGATTTGTAGACAAGTGCCATTTACTTTTAAAGCCAACGCATCTAGTGACGTGTATTCAGCGTGCGGCAATGGTTACCGATGGGATTGGGGTGATGGTTCTCCTCCTTCTTTGAATAATTTGTCCAGTGATTCTCATACCTATGGAACTATTGGAACATATAATATTCGTTTGATTGTTAGCGGAGAAAATGGCTGTAAGGACACTGCAACATTTGCGCAAAAAGTATTTGGTATTACCGCTGGTTTTACCATGGACAATCTTTCACGTTGTTTGCCTTTCACTGTGAATTTTAATGACACTACACATTCTGATACTACCGTAGTAGCTTGGCAATGGAATTTTGGCGATGGCTCGCCTGTAGCTACAACAAAAAGTCCTTCTCATATTTACAACACTGGTGTGGGTTCTCCATTTACAGTTAACTTGTCTGTGACCGATAAGTTGGGTTGTAATTCAACTATTGCAAAAACTGTAACACCAATATTACCAGAAACAGGATTCTCTGTTGCTGATGCAACTCTTTGTATCAAAGTGGCCACTGATTTTACTGCTGTTGGAACCAATATTGCTCAGTTCAAATGGAATTTTGGTGATGGAACACCTGTGGTAACCACAAATAGCAAAACCACTCCACACTCGTATAGTTCTCCAGGAACTTATGCTGTGAAGTTGGTGGTGAAAGACAATAATGGTTGTTTGGATTCATTGACAAAACCTGCTTTCATCGACGTGCAATCTTATCCTACAGCTGGATTTACTTCCAATGCAGATTCAAGCGCCAACTTGTGTTATCCATTTAAAGCTGCATTTTATGATACATCAAAGGCGGCAACACCAACCACAATTGTTAGTTGGGATGTGGGAACAGGTGATCCTGTTTTAGCGCAATCACCGGTGAAATTTACCTATGGTAAAAAAGGAACATATAAAGTTACCTTGGTGGTTCAAACTTCATATGGTTGCAAAGATACAACTGACAGATCATTTAAGATTGTTGGTCCTGAAGGTGATTTCAGTATTTCTGATACTTTAATATGTATTGGTGAGTCAGTTGATTTTCAAATAAAGGACACTGTTGATGTTTCTTCATGGGAATGGGATTTCGGTGGCTCTTTGCTAAATGGTAATCCAAAACCTTCACATAAATTTGATTTTTATCCTCCAGGTGGAATAAACAATGTTTCGCTTACGGTATATACTGCCGGAAAAACTTGTTCTTATACAGCCATACACGCTGTAAGATTGCACGATGCTTATGCCCGATTCGGTGTCAATGATTCTGTTTTATGTTTGGGTGATGATCTTACTGTAACGGATTCATCGGGTGGTGCCGATACATGGCAATGGTTGCTGAGTCCTACCGGACAGACTTTCAACGGAAAAGATTTTGGTACAATTAAATTAGCGCCTGAAGGAAAGTATACTTTGTCGCTAAGAATTTCCGACAATTTATTTAGTTGCAAAGACACAATAACTAAAACCATTATAGTTAATCCATTGCCGGTTTTCTCAACTGCAGATGTGACGCTTTGTAAGGGAAGCAGTAAAATTATTTCAGCTACAAACAATGCAACTTATACTTATAATTGGACTCCATCCGCTACTTTAACAACGCCGAATTTGTCTTCTACTTTGGCAACTCCTCTTACATCAACAGTTTATACTGTTGTTGTTACTGATACTAATTCTTGTGTTAAATCGAAAACTGTTTCAGCAACAGTTTACAGTCAAACTCCTTTTAATCTCGACACAATTTGTGTGGT